>NZ_CAJMZH010000014.1:0-237631 GCF_905220285.1 Paraburkholderia sp. J94
GGCGAGCGGCGAGGGCGCCTCGCGCGCTGCCGCTGACGCCGCCTCCTGAGGCGTATCCGGCTTGCTCAAGGCTGCACCTGCGTCGGGCTCGTGAGCGGCTGTTGCTGCTGCACGGGCGACGTTTGCACAGGCACGGTCTGCACCGGAATCGTCTGCACCGGCACGGCGGGCTGCATCTGCGTGGCGTTCGCGGGCTGCGCGCCCTGAATCGTGTGCACGGCCTGCTCGCGGCGCATCTTGTCGAGGTCGAACAGGTTCAGCGCCGAACCGCCTTCAGCCGGGCCGACAGGCATCGGCGGCACGACCGGATCGTCCTTATCCTTGATCAGATTGTTGTCGGACTTGTACGCGCCCGACACGCCCTGGATGTAGTCGTAGCGATTCGACGTCACCGCCTGCGCCGTGCTGCGATCGCTGATGATCACCGGACGCAGGAACACCATCAGATTGGTCTTCGCGCGCGTCTTGTTCTCCGAGCGGAACAGCTGGCCGATCCACGGAATGTCGCCGAGCAGCGGCACCTTGCTGTTGCTGACCTGGTAGTTGTCCTGCATCAGGCCGCCGAGCACGATGATTTCGCCGTTGTCGGCGAGCACGGTCGACTGGATCGAGCGCTTGGTGAATTCGGGACCGGCCGGATTCGTCGACGCGTTGGTCGTGCCGTTCACAATCGCCGAATCTTCCGTGTAGAGCTGCAGCTTCAGAATGCCGCCTTCGGTGATCTGCGGCTTGATGTGCAGCGTCAGGCCCACGTCGACGCGGTCGTAAGTGTTGAACGCCGAACTCGTCGAACCGCTCGTGAGGTTCGAATACGAACCCGTCTGGATCGGCACGTTGGTCCCGACGACGATCTTCGCTTCCTGGTTGTCGAGCGTGATGAGGTTAGGCGTCGAGAGCACGTTCGCGTCGCTCGACTGCGACAGCGCCTGGAGCAGCGCGCCGAGACCCTGCACGCCGAACAGATTGTGGATCCAGCCCACGTTCAGGCCTTGCTGGAGATTGCCCAGCGAGCTCACGAGGCTGCCGCTCGTCACGGCGTCCGCCGTGAGGTTGATGATGCTGTTGCCGCCGCCCGTGGCGAGATTGGTGCCGGCCAGCACGTTGCCCGTGCCGATCTGCCACTGGATGCCCAGGTTGGCGTTGGTGTTCGAATTCAGCTCGACGATCAGCGCTTCGATATAGACCTGCGCGCGGCGCGCGTCGAGCTGGTCGATCACGGCGCGCAGGTTGCGGTACACCGCGTCGGGCGCCGTGATGATCAGCGAGTTCGTCGCGGCGTCGGCCTGGATCATGCCGCCGCCCGAGTTGTCGTCGCCCTTGTCCTTGCTGTTGTCGCCGAGGAAGTCGCTGTTGCCGCCCGACGACGAGCCGCCCGACATCGGATTGCTCGACGCGCTGCTGCCGCCCAGCGAGCTGGGCAGCGGCGGGCTGCCCGACATGCCGGTGGAGTTGCTGTTGCTGCCGCCTGCGCCGCCGCTATTGCCGTTCTGGTTGAACGAATTCGCGCCGCTGCCCGACGACGACGAATCGTTGCCGCCCTTGCCCAGCATGCCGCGCAGCGTCTTCGCGAGCGTCACGGCGTCGGCGTTGCGCAGCGACACGACGTGCATGTTGCCCGGCATGCTCGTGGGCGCGTCGAGCTGCTGCGCGAGCTGCTTCGCCGCGGCGAGGCGCGCGGCGTTCGAGGCGCGCAACATGATGGAATTGGTGCGCGCGTCGGCGAGCACCGTGACCTTGAGCGTGGGATCGGAGCCGCCGATCGCGCCCGGATCGAGCATCTTTTGCAGCGTGGGCGCGATGTCGATGGCGTTGGCGTTGCGCAGCGGCACCACCTGCACCTGCTGGCCCGCGGCCGTATCCACACCGGCGATGATCGCAGCAATGCGGCGCACGTTGTCCGCGTAATCGGTCACGACGAGCGCGTTGTTGCCCGGATAGGCGGCGATCGTGTTGTTCGGCGAGATGAGCGGGCGCAGCACCGGCAGCAGATTGTTCGCCGACTCGTTCTTGAGCTGGAACACCTGCGTGATAACCTGATCGCCGCGCGCGGCGGGCGCGTTGCCCACATAGGTGGGCACGCCTTGCAGCTTGGCGTCGGCTTCCGGCACGACCTTGAGCACGCCGTGGTCCTGCACCAGCGCGAAGCCCTGCATGCGCAGCGCCGATTGCAGCGTCTTGAGCGCCTGATCCTCGGGTACGGTGTTCTCGGAAACGAGATTGAGCTGCCCCTTCACGCGGGGATCGACGATGATCGTTTTGCCCGTGGCCGCGCCGATCGCCTTCGCTACCTGATCGATGTCGGCGTTGACGAAGTTGAGCGTGACCTGGGCATGCGCGAGCTGCGCCGAAATGAGCCCGCTCACGAGCAGCGCCGTGGCGAGGCGACGCAAAGCCATACGATTTCTTCTCATGGATGTCATATCGAAGCCGGCAGCGGACGCCGCCGGCTAGTCGTGCTTATCGTGCTCAACGTGTGCATCGTGCCCGGACGGATGGTTCGCGCGTTGCGCTAGCCGCGCGCCGCTGACCGCACGCGCAAAACGCGCACGAAACGAACCGCAGACCCCTTCGATCGACCCGACTCGAACTGCCGGCGCTCCTCTCCCCGGCAACCGATGCACACCAAAAGGAGGAACAGTAGCAGCTTTTCATGTCGAATTTGTCACAAAGAAAGCCCACCCGGGGATTTCTTCTAAAGAAGAAGCTTTTTGAAGGATTTTGTAAGCATCGGGCGCGCCGGCTGTGAAGACTTTGTGCTGAACCGGCCCGCTTAGGCCTGCGTACGCCGTCCGGTTGGCTTGACGCGTTATCGGCTGCCGGTATGATACGGGCGGTCCGCAAGCTCGAAAATGAGCCGAAGACACGGGTTTTCCCCAGATTCGCGAGCGCGTTCTTCCCGCTTCATGCAGGAAATTGCCGCTTGCCATGTCCTCTTCGGCCCTAGTCCGGCGTCAGAATGAATAAGGTTGCGTCCGCCACGATCGCCGCTCTCGCCCTTGCGCTCGCCTGCGCGAGCACGGCCGCGCGCGCCGATTGCTTCGACGAGGCGGCGCGCTACCAGAAGGTGAATCCGCTGATCCTGCGCGCGATCGCCTGGCAGGAATCGCACAACACGCCCGACGCACTGCACAGGAATGCGAACGGATCGGTCGATTACGGCGTCATGCAGATCAACTCGATCCATTTGCCGGCGCTCGCCCAATACGGCATTTCGCAAAGCACGCTGATGGAGCCGTGCAAGAACGTCTATATCGCGGCCTGGCATCTGCGCCAGAAGATGAACAAATACGGCAATACCTGGGCTGCGGTGGGCGCGTATCACTCGGAAACGCCCACGCTGCGCGATCAATATGCGCAGCAGATCGCCGCGATTCTGCGCAAGTGGAAGCTGATGCCCTGACGGGCGCCGCGTCCGCGCGAGTCCGCACATTCGCCGGCCGGCTCATCCGGCCCCGATCACAGTCTCCCTCGTCACGCCGCACGCCCGCAGCGCCGCCCGCGCGCATGGTGCACAATTGAGGCTTGCGCCGCGCCGCCGCGCGCGGCCCGCTTCTTCCCGTCTTCTCTTACTGCTCACTGCGATGAACCAGCCGCCACTGCCCGTCACCGTGCTCTCCGGGTTTCTGGGCGCGGGCAAAACCACGCTGCTCAACCATGTCCTCGCCAATCGCGCCGGCCTGCGCGTGGCCGTGATCGTCAACGATCTGGCCGCCGTCAACATCGACGCCGCGCTGGTGCGCGACGCCTCCGCGCTCGCGCACGTCGAGGAACGGCTCGTCGAGTTGTCGAACGGCTGCATCTGCTGCACGCTGCGCGGCGACCTGCTGACCGAGATCCGCCGCCTCGCCGATCCGGCCCAGGCGGGCCAGCGCTTCGACGCCATACTGATCGAATCGACCGGCGTCGCCGAGCCCTTGCCGGTCGCCGAGAGCTTCGCGTTCGCCGATGAAGACGGCCACGCGCTCTCCGATTTCGCGCACCTCGACACGATGGTCACGGTCGTCGACGCCTTCAACTTCCTGCGCGACTACGCGAGCGCCGACCCGCTGGCCGAACGCGGCGTGACGGTGGGCGAGGGCGACGACCGCACGATCGTCGAATTGCTGATCGAGCAGGTGGAATTCTGCGACGTGCTGGTGCTGAACAAGGCCGATCTCGTGAGCGCCGAGGACCTGGCGCGCCTTCAGCAGATTCTCAAGCAGATCAATCCGCGCGCCGTGCAGGTGGTGAGCCGCTTCGGCGACGTGCCGCTCGATCTCGTGCTGAACACGGGCCGCTTCGATTTCGACGACGCGGCGAGCGCGCCGGGCTGGCAGGCGTCGCTGCGCGAACATCGGCACGAGCACGGTCACGATCATGATCACGGCCACGCGCATGACCACGCTCACGATCACGACCACAGCGCGTGCGGCGATCCCGATTGCGGCCACGCGCACCACGATCAGACCGACGCCTACGGCATCGGCAGCTTCGTTTATCGTGCGCGCCGGCCGTTCCATCCCGCGCGTCTGTGGGCGCTGCTGAACCAGGAATGGCCGGGCGTGCTGCGCTCGAAGGGCTTCTTCTGGCTCGCCACGCGCAACGACATCACCGGCTCGCTGTCGCAGGCGGGCGGCGTGTGCCGTCACGGCCCGGCGGGCACCTGGTGGGCCGCGCTGCCGCGCGAGGAATGGCCGCAGGACGCCGGTATCGAAGCGGAAATCGCCGCCGACTGGCACGGCGATGCCAACGACACGAGCATCGGCGACCGTCGTCAGGAACTGGTGCTGATCGGCGTGGATCTCGACCGCGCCGCGTGGCAGGCCAAGCTCGACGCGTGCCTGCTGACCGACGCCGAATACGCCGCCGGCCCCGACGCCTGGCAAGGCTACGACGACCCGTTCCCCGACTGGGATTTCGACGACGACGAACACGATCACGACCACGAAGACGAGATCGTTCACCGTCATTGAGCGCGTCGGAAAGCGCTTGAACGCGCTCAATCAGCGCTACGTCGACAATGAAAAACGGCGCCGCGTCGAACTCGATTCGACGCGGCGCCGTTGTCTTTTCAGCCGAAATTCAGGCGAAAAAAAACCCGCCAGGGGCGGGTGTCAACTTAAAGCGGTAATGCCTTAACGCTTGTTGACGGCGTCCTTGAACGCCTTGCCAGCCGTGAACTTGACGGTCTTGGCAGCCGGAATCTTGATGGTTTCGCCCGTCTTCGGGTTACGGCCGGTGCGCGCAGCGCGCTTGCCCGAGCCGAAGCTGCCGAAGCCGATCAGCTGAACCGCGTCGCCTTTCGACACAGCCTTCTTGACCACTTCGAGGAGCGTGTCCAGCGTTTCGCCGGTTTGTGCCTTGCTAGCGCCCGTCTGTGCGGCGACGGCGTCGATCAGTTCCTGTTTATTCATTGAGATGTTCCTTTCTGTGTTTAGGTTGACACGAACAGCGCGAACGCGCCGATTATACGGTCGCGTGCCGCGCCGTCGAGCAGCGACGGACCCGGAGCACCCCGGGGATTTGCGTGCGGTGGCAAGCGTATGGCTCGACCCGCGACGTCCGTGCTGCCGCTTCCCTGGGCGGCGCTTGCTATGATAGCGCAGCGCAAACCCAATAACGACAAGGGTTTCGTAGATTTCGAGGGGTAAGCGCGGGTTTTTTCGCATCGCCGTGCGCTTTTGATGCGCGCAGCACGGCGAACACCCTGCGCAGACGTGTTTTTGCTGCATGCCGCGTTGCGCCGAGCCAACGTTTTGCGCCCGCAAACCCAGAGCGGGCGGGCGTTTGCGGCCTCACCTCGCGCATTTGCCCGCATCGTCGCCGCGCCCGGCACCTCCCGATCTTCACGATTGCCCTCGCTGCCAGCCTTCGCGTAAGTCATGACCGCCACTCTGATTCCCGCCACGCTCGCCTTCCGCGACGACGGCACCCCGTTCTCGCCGCGTTACGGCGACGTCTATCACAGCCCGTCCGGCGCGCTCGAACAATCCGAATATGTGTTCCTGCGCGGCAATCATTTGCCCGGACGCTGGCAAAACAAGCGCGTCTTCACCGTGCTGGAAACGGGCTTCGGCATGGGCGTGAACTTCCTCGCGACGTGGGCCGCGTGGCGCGCCGATCCCGCGCGTTGCGAGCGGCTGCACTTCGTTTCGACGGAAATGCACCCGTTTTCGCGCGACGATCTGCGCATCGCGCTGGCAGCGGTGGTCGAACGCACCGCGCGCGCGGATCTCGCAGATCTCGCGCATGCACTCGCCGACGCCTGGCCCATGCTCGTGCCCGGCACGCACCGGCTCGAATTCGAGGGCGGCCGCGTGACGCTTACGCTCGCGTTCGGCGACGCGCTGGAGGTGCTGCCCAAACTCTGGCTACGCGCCGACGCGATCTATCTCGACGGTTTCGCGCCCGCGAAAAATCCCGAACTGTGGTCGCCGCCGATCTTCAAGGCGCTCGCGCGCGTTGCAGGCGAGGACTGCACGTTCGCGACCTGGAGCAGCGCGGGCGACGTCAAACGCGCGCTTCAGCAAAGCGGCTTCGAATACCACAAGGAAACCGGCTTCGGCGACAAATGGACGATGCTGACGGGCCGCTTCGCGCCGCGCTGGCGCGTGCGCCGTCACGAGCCGCCATTGCCGGTCGCGCTCGACGAACGTCATGCGGTGGTGATCGGCGCGGGCCTCGCGGGCAGCGCGCTGGTCGAACGGCTCGCGGCTCGCGGCTGGCGCGTCACGCTGATCGAGCGTCATGCCGAGCCCGCGCGCGAGGCGTCGGGCAATCCCGCCGGCGTGTTCCATCCGCTGATTTCGCGCGACGACAGCAGCGCCTCGCGCATCACGCGCGCAGGCTTTTTCTACGCGCTGCAGCGCTGGGCCGCGCTCGATGCGGCCGGTCACGCGCCGTCGCGTACGCACGCGGGCCTGTTGCATCTGGCCACCGACGACGAAGCGCAGGCCGTGGCCGCAGCGCTCGAATCGTTTGGTTATTCCGATGAATTCGTGCGCGGCGTGTCGCGCGAAGAAGCCGAAGCCATTGCGGGCACCTCGCTCGCGCAGGGCGGCTGGTTCTATCCGCTCGGCGGCGCGATCGATCCGGCTTCGCTGTGCCGCGCGCAGATCGCCGCCGCGCGCGCGCTGCCCGGCGCGCAAATCGACGTGCGCTACGGCGTGGCCGTCGCTCGCATCGAGCGCGACGAGCGCGACGAAGTCAGCGCGGAAAAAGCAGGAAGCTGGCGCGTCTATGACGATGCGGGCGCACTCGTCGCGCAGGCGGGCGTCGTGATCTTCGCCAACGCGCACGACGCCTCGCGCGCCGCCGCGCTCGACTTCGCGCCCACGCGCAACGTGCGCGGCCAGCTCACGCTGCTCGACGCGAGCCCGCTGGCGTCCTTGCGCGTGCCCGTGATCGGCGACGGCTACGCGGTGCCGCTGCCCGACGACGTCACGCTCGTAGGCGCCACCTACGAAGTCGACGATACCGATACGACACTGCGCGCGGGCGGTCACACGGAAAACATCGAGCGCGTCGCGCAGATGCTGCCCGCGCTCGACGCCTTGCGCGACGCATCGTCGGACGATCAGGAACGGCGCGGCCGCGTGGCGTTGCGCTGCGTGACCAGCGACCGCCTGCCGATGATCGGCCAGCTCGGCGACGAACAGGCCGCCCGCCACGACGCGCAACGTCTCTCGGGCGCCTGGCCGCTCGATCTGCCGCGCACGCCGGGACTGTACGGCGCGTTTGCATTCGGTTCGCGCGGACTCGTCTGGGCCGCGTTGGGCGCGGAGCTGATCGCGTCGCAGCTCGAAGGCGAACCGTGGCCGATCGAACGCGAGCTGGTCGAACATCTCGATCCGGCACGCTTTCTCCAGCGCGCCCTGCGTCTGCGCGCGCTCTGATCGCCGCCAACACAGCGGGCTGCCTACTGTTGAGGCGACCAATACAGTTATCCACGCCGGGCTGTGGATAAGCGCGCGGATTGTGGGCAAGTTCGGCAGGGACACGATGTGGACGTAAACGGGGTAACTCGGCGGCTTTTTCGAGACCCAAAAAAGTTGTTCTTCGCTGCCCCATACCCCCGCACAAGCTTTGCATGCGGTTGTGCGAACGCCAAGCCGATGATTCACATAGGTATACAGGGGTTATCCACAGGAAATCGCCGCCTTTGTTAACTGTTACTACGTATACATACGGTAAACCGTAAACCCGAGGCTAACGCCATCGCTATCGGACGAGCCCAACACCAGCGGCGCTCGCGCGCCGTCTGCACCCGTTCCGGCCGCGACGGTCATTTTTTCCTTATCATCGTGAAAGCTCGGCGATTACGGACGCAATTACCGGCTTCGTGGTCGTTTGCCGCCGGGCGGGGACAATTGCAAAAAAGCTATGGCACAATCGCCGTTCTTTTCCGCGTTGCACGCCGCGCAAGACGGCCGACGCTTTCCACGGAACGGATGTCGCCCGGCCTGAATCTGAGTTCAGACGTACTGGCAGCGTCCGGTCCATCCAACAGCGGGCGCTGACTTCCACACGAATGCGCCCGTACCGGCTGTTCGCCGCGCAAGCGGCACCGGTGCTGAGTTTCCCGTCGTCGTTCGTCGTCCCTGGCCGCTGCCTTGTCTGGCTGCGCGCCTGCGCGCCCCGTGCAGGAGTCGGTGCCGCCGGGCATGATGACGTGGGCGCGAAACTCGCCCGGGATACGTCGCGCATGGCTGCCGCCGGGTCATGCGAGAGCGGCACGCGGCTTGCCTGTCTGCCTGGCCGCCCGTGCCACACGCTGGACCTGCGCGACGGGCGCAGGCAGCACCAGCGGATGCGTTGTGCATCTCGACGTCGGATAGCCGGTTTGTCTTCTGCCAAAGGAGAAACCACCACGATGAAGTCGGCGTTTTCGTTCTTTCCCGACTGGCCCTTGCAGCCAGACGGCATTTTCTGGGCAGGTCTCGCGCTGCTGGCCGCCGGTTTGTGCGGCGAACTCTGCTACCGCGCCTGGCGGCTGCCGCGCATTTCGGGCTATGCGGTCATTGGCCTGATCGCGGGCGCGGCGGGTTTCGGCGTGATCGACGTCGATACCGCCATGGCCGCGCGGCCGCTGCTCGACGTCGCGCTCGGCCTGCTGCTGTTCGAACTCGGCAGCCGCCTCGACCTGCGCTGGATCCGCCGTAATCCCTGGATCATTCTGTCGAGTCTCGCGGAAGCGTCGCTCACGTTCGTGCTCGTGCTCGTCGTGCTGCTGTTCCTTTCGGTGCCCGCGATGGTCGCGATCGTGGTGGCGTCGATCGCCATGGCGACGTCGCCCGCGATGGTGATCCAGCTGAAAACCGAACTGCGCGCCGAAGGCCAGGTCACGCAGCGCCTGCTCACGCTCACGGCGCTCAACAGCATGTACGCCGTGGTGATCGAGAAGCTCGCGTCGAGCTGGCTGCATCAGGAAATCTACGGCAACGTGTTCGCCACGATCATCCAGCCGCTCTATCTGCTGATCGGCTCGATCGTGGTCGCGTACGTGCTCGCGCGCGCCTGCACCTTGTTCTACCGGCGCCTGAGCCCGCAGGACGAGCATTCGTTCGTCGCGCTGTTCGGCCTCGTGCTGCTCGCGATCGCGGTCGCGCACCTGCTCAAGCTGTCGACGATCCTGAGCCTGCTGGCCGCCGGCATCATCGTGAAGAATCTCGAACTGCGCCCGCAGCTGTGGCCGCAGCATTTCGGCACGGCCGGCTGGCTGCTCACCGTGATCCTGTTCGTGCTGACGATGACCACCTTCGAATGGCACGACATTCTCGTGGGCGGCGCGGCCGCGGCGGGCCTGATCGTCGCGCGTTTCGTCGGCAAAATGATCGGTGTGCTGATCTTTGCGCGGCCGAGCGGGCTCGAATGGAAGCAGGGCGTGGCGCTCGGCGTGGCGCTCACGCCCATGTCGGCGCTCGCGCTGCTGCTTGTCGAGGACACCTACGATCTGTATCCGTCGTTCGATCCGCGCCTGCGCGCGATCATGATGTGCGCGATCGTCGCGTTGCAGCTGGTCGGGCCGTGGCTCGTCTACCGCGCGCTCGCGCTCGTCGGCGAACGCGGCGAACAATGACCCCGGCGCCGCCGCCGCCTCGCCCGAGGCGCGGACCGGCCGCCGCACCGTAACACTGCCCGCCGCCGCGCGCGCCTCGCCGGACGATTCGCTCAACGATTCGCTAACGATTCGTCGAACGAGAGGCGAGACGCGTGGCGTGCGGCGTGGCCGAAAGAGAGGACGTCATGTCACTGGAAACTTTTGTCGATTCGAAGCCGTTCACCTTCGGCGTCGAGCTCGAAATGCAGATCGTCAACACGCATGATTACGATCTGACCAAAGCGGGCAGCGACCTCATGCGCCTCATCAAGGATCAGGAGATTCCGGGCAATATCACGCCCGAAATCACCGAAAGCATGATCGAGCTGTCGACCGGCATCTGCACGACGCACGAGCAGGCGGTCGCCGACCTGCGCCGCATCCGCGACGTGCTGGTCACGGCCGCCGACCGGCTGAACGTCGGCCTGTGCGGCGGCGGCACGCACGCGTTCCAGCAATGGAGCGACCGCCGCATCGTCGATACGCCGCGCTTTCAATACCTTTCGGAGCTCTACGGATATCTCGCGAAGCAGTTCACGGTGTTCGGCCAGCACGTGCACATCGGCTGCCCCGACGCGGACAGCGCGCTATTCCTGCTGCATTCGCTGTCGCGCTATATCCCGCATTTCATCGCGTTGTCGGCCTCGTCGCCGTATGTGCAGGGCGTCGATACCGGATTTCACTCGGCACGCCTGAATTCCGTGTTCGCGTTTCCACTGTCGGGCCGCGCGCCGTTCGTGCTGAGCTGGGAGGAGTTCAAGGAGTACTTCTCGAAGATGGTCCACACGGGCGTCGTCAACAGCATGAAAGACTTCTACTGGGACATTCGCCCGAAGCCCGGTTTCGGCACGATCGAGGTCCGCGTGATGGATACGCCGCTGTCGGTCGAGCGCGCGGCGGCGATTGCCTGCTACATTCAGACGCTCGCGCGCCATCTGCTGACCGACCGGCCGATCCAGCCGCTCGAGGACGATTACCTCGTCTATACGTTCAACCGCTTCCAGGCGTGCCGGTTCGGGCTGGGCGGCACCTGCGTCGATCCGCAGACGGGCGAGCGCCGCACCATCTCCGAGGACATCCTCGCGACGCTGGAGACCATCGCGCCGCACGGCGAGGCGCTGGGCTCGATGCGCGCGCTGACCGAGATCGGCACGATCGCGCGGGCGCAGAGCAACGACGCGACCTGGCTGCGCAGCGTGGTCGCCGACGAAAAGTCCTTGCACGAGGCCGTGCGGCAGCAGTGTCTGCGCTGGCGCGCTTGATGCCGGGGCGCTGACGCCGGCGCCACCAGTCGCGTAATCGCGTAAAAAGAGGGCAGCCCACGGGCTGCCCTCGTGCTTTCCGGGCGGACGTGGCGCGATTCGGGTATTCGCATGCCCTCGGAGGGCGCTTCGCATACCGCGTCACATGCCGCTTCAGATGCCGCTTTACATGCCTTTTCGCATACCGATCGGCATTGCGTTAGACGTCGTAAAAAATTTTTTTGGCCGTTGCAAGATACCAGGGGGTTCTTACTTTTTTTTGATCTTTGCCGCTGAATGGCCGATAGTAGTTGACGTGCGCGGGCGAAGCCTGTGGGTAACGTGGAAAATGCCTGAAAACTCAACGGCCTGCACGATGGAAAACTCGGGGAAAAGTCAGGGAAAACCGGGTGTGGTCAGGTGAATGACGGTTCCTTACCGCCTCGAAATTCTGGCTAACGAAGCCTTCATTTCAGAGGTATTGCGCGTTATCAAGAATCCACTCACATAGTATTGGCGCAGTTACCAACGGGTTATCCACAATTCGCGTTGGATAAGTTAGCTGTGCGATTCGCCACTCTCGCATAGAATGTCGGTTTGCCGCGCAGGACCGGGGATATGAAGGATGCCTGGGAGAGCGATCGGTAAGAAAGAATGACTGTGTGCGATGTGGCGCGGTGTGATTCCGGCGCATGCGAAGCAGGAAATTTTTGAGATGGTGCGCTCGATTCCTCGGGATCGAACGCAAAGTTCCCACAAGGCCGTCGGCACGATCGACGGCTGACGATGCAGCGCAAGCTGCCTATAACCAGCGAAAGACTATGAGCGAAGGCGTATACGGAGAGCAGGCAGCCGGGCGGGTGACCCATAGCCTGCTGCGACTTAGCACGGCAATGCGGAGCCAGGCGTGGGACTGGGCCGAAGGCGCAGGACTCACGCCGACCCAGGGCGAAATTCTCGTGCTGCTGATGCAGCGTAAGGGGCCGATGCGCCTCGGCGAGATCGCACGCGAGACGGCACTGACCGCCGCGACCACCAGCGACGCGGTGAGCACGCTCGAAACCAAGGGTCTCGTCGAAAAGCGCCGCGCGCTCGACGACGGCCGCGCACTCGCGGTGCGCTTGACCTCGCGTGGCCGCACGGCCGCGAAGAAGGCCGCGCAATGGCCGGACTTCCTCTCGAAGGCGGTCGGCGGCCTGAAGGCCGAAGAGCAGTCGGCGCTTTATCGCACGCTGCTGAAGACGGTCTACGTGCTCGAAGCCCAGGACACGATGCCGCAGCACCGCATGTGCCTCTCCTGCTCGCACTTCGAGCCGAGCAAGAACCCGAAGAAGACGCCGCATCACTGCACGGCACTGAACATCGACATGGCGGAC
The DNA here is from genome assembly GCF_905220285.1 of Paraburkholderia sp. J94. Classification (NCBI taxonomy): domain Bacteria; kingdom Pseudomonadati; phylum Pseudomonadota; class Betaproteobacteria; order Burkholderiales; family Burkholderiaceae; genus Paraburkholderia; species Paraburkholderia sp. J94. The sequence goes on from NZ_CAJMZH010000014.1 coordinate 12,696, forward strand.
ACCGATCTGCGTCTCGATTGCTCGGTGTACGAACAGGCCGACGCGACGACCCAGAAGAAAAACTGGAAGATCTTCGCGGCTTGATGCCGGATGGCCGCCCGAGCGAGGGCGGCCCGTGGCGGGTGCGGACTCGACCGTGCCGGCCGCCTCGATCGCGCGGCGGCCGCATGGCGCGTCCGCGATCGGCGCCTGGCTTCGGCCTTGCGCGTTTTCTGCCTGTCCCCGTTGACCTTGTTACGCCGCGTTTGTGCACTTGCGCGCCGGTGCGCTCATGCGCCAGGGCGTGGCGTCTGTGTGTCCCCGGCATTCGCGCCACGGCAACGTGGTGCGCCGCGCGCCGGATTGTGTAGCTGACCCAGGGATTTGTCGATGAATCGCGAGGTTTTGGCCGTACGTCACGTCTATTTCGAAGACCTCGGCAGCTTCGAGCGCGTATTCGGCGACCGCGGGCGTCCCGTGCGCTACGTCGATGTCGGCTTCGCGCGCGTGGCCGCGCTCAATCCCGTTTCGCCGTCGCTGATGGTGATACTCGGCGGTCCGATCAATGCGTGCGACGACGCACGCTATCCCACGCTTACTCCCCTTGCCGCGCTGATCGAAAAGCGCATCGCCGCCGGTTTGCCGACGCTCGGCATCTGCCTCGGCGCGCAGCTGATCGCGCGTGTGCTCGGCGCGCGCGTCTACGCTTCGGGTCAGCAGGAAATCGGCTGGACGCCGCTCACGCTCACCGACGCCGGCCGTGCTTCGCCGCTGCGTCATCTCGATGGTGGCGCAACCTCGATGCTGCACTGGCACGGCGACACCTTCGACCTGCCGCAAGGCGCGACGCGTCTCGCGTCCACGCCGCTGTGCGAGAACCAGGCATTCGCGTGGGGCGAGCATGTGCTCGGCCTGCAATGCCATCCCGAAGTGCGCGCCGACCGGTTCGAGCCCTGGCTGATCGGCCATGCCGCCGAAATCGCATCGGCAGGCGTCGACGTCAATGCGCTGCGCGCGCAGACGGCGCAGCACGCGCCGCGACTCGAAGCGCAAGCGAGCCGCATGCTGCATGAGTGGCTCGACGCCGTCGACAAGCTCGCCGCCGCGAAGCAGCCTTAAACCCGCGCGCAATCCTTCGCGAACTCCTGCGCGCGTTCCCTCGCGCATTCCCTCGACTCTTGCATCGAACGCCGCCGTATTCGCGCAAGCCGCCGTGCGCGGGACGGCTTAGGCGCGCGTTCCGCCGTCGCCAGCACCGAAAAAAGCCGCGTGCTATTCTCGGACGCTTCTCATCTTCATCCGCGCCATCCCCGCGCCATCCCCATGAGCAAGCTCTTTACACCGTTCGCGCTGCGTGGCGTGACGCTCGCGAACCGCATCGTCGTGTCGCCGATGTGTCAGTACTCCGCCGAACGCGGCGAGGCAACCGACTGGCACATGATCCACCTCGGCCATCTCGCGCTCTCGGGCGCGGGCATGTTGTGCATCGAAGCCACCGCCGTCGAGCCGACCGGCCGCATCACGCCCGCCGATCTCGGTCTCTGGGACGACGCCACCGAAGCCGCGCTCGAACCGGTGATCGCCGCGATCCGCCGTCATTCGCCGATCCGCATCGCCATGCAGATCTCGCACGCGGGCCGCAAGGCATCGAGTCACGTGCCCTGGGAAGGCGGCCAGCTGATCTCGGTCGCCGATGGTGGATGGCTGCCGCACGCGCCCTCGGCGCTGCCGCACAAGGCCGACGAAACGCCGCCGCTCGCGCTCGACGTCGCGGGCCTGATGCGCGTGAAGGAAGCGTTCGTGGCGACCGCGCGCCGCGCCGCACGTCTGGGTATCGACGCGCTCGAAGTGCATGCGGCGCACGGCTATCTGCTGCATCAGTTCCTCTCGCCGATCGCGAATCAGCGCACCGACGAATACGGCGGCTCGCTCGAAAACCGCATGCGCTTTCCGCTCGAAGTTTTCGACGCGGTGCGCGCCGTGTTTCCCGACGATCGTCCGGTTGGCGTGCGCGTGTCGGCGACCGATTGGGTCGAAGGCGGCTGGACGCCGGAAGAGACCGTCGTGTTCGCGCAGGCGCTCAAGGCGCGCGGCTGCGACTGGATCGACGTGTCGACGGGCGGTGTGTCGCCGCTGCAGAAGATTCCGCTCGAACCCGGTTATCAGGTGCCGTTCGCGCGCAAGGTGAAGCAGGAGACCGGCATCAACACGATGGCCGTGGGTCTCATCACCGACCCGTTGCAGGCGAACCAGATCGTCGAAGATGGCGAAGCCGACATGATCGCGATGGCGCGCGCGATGCTCTACGATCCGCGCTGGCCGTGGCACGCGGCGGCACAACTCGGCGCGACGGTGAGCGCGCCGCCGCAGTACTGGCGCTCGCAGCCGCGCGACCAGAAACATCTGTTCGGCGAGACGACGCTCGGTCAACGTTGAGTCTCTATGCGGCGTACGGGTTGAACGAAGGCGCCGCGAACGTGTACGATTCCAGATGTGACGCGCTTCGCGCTTCGACTCGTGGTTCGAGACCGATGCCTGCGCGTTCACGAGCGCGGCGCCGACAAGGCGCCGCATTCACGTGGAAGCACGCAATGCATCGCGGGGGCAAGGCAACGTAACGCAGCGCCTCGCATTGCACGCGCGCTTTCACGCAGGACGCACGCACCGGGCAGCGAATGCCGCGAGCGGGAAACGTCTCCCCAGTACTTCACAAGGATTCATTCAATGAGTGTACGCAGGATCGTCGTGCGCCAGTCGGGCGTACACGGCAAGGGCGTATTTGCGGTTGGTCCGATCGCGGCTGGCGAACGTCTGATCGAATACAAGGGCGAGCGCATTTCGTGGAAAGAGGCGCTGCGCCGTCATCCGCACAATCCCGACGAACCGAATCACACCTTCTATTTCGCACTCGATGACGGCGACGTGATCGACGGCAAGGTGAAGGGCAACAGCGCGCGCTGGATCAATCATTCGTGCGCGCCGAACTGCGAAGCCGAAGAGATCGACGGCCACGTCTACATTCACGCGCTGCGTGAAATCGACGGCGGCGAAGAACTGTTCTACGACTACGGTCTCGTGATCGACGCGAAGCAGACGAAGAAGCTCAAGCGCGAATACGAATGCCGCTGCGGCGCGCGCAAGTGCCGCGGCACGATGCTCGCGCCGCCCGAGGAAGAGAAGGGCGGCAAGAAGTCGAAGGGCAAGAAAAAGAAGTGATCGAGAAGTCGCGACGCGGCGGGCATGTCTTCCTGCGCGTTCGCTTCACGACTGACGACTGAAATGAACAAGGGCCGCGTTTGCGGCCCTTGTTGTTTGCGATGCGCTTTGACGGCTTAGAGATCGATCGGCGCGTCGTGCGCGGGCTTGTTCGTGGACGCCGGTGTGTCCGCGCTCGCGGCGGGAGCGCTCGTTGGCAGCGCGGTTTGCAGCGCCGTTTGCTCCGGCGTTTGCGGTGTCGTTTGCTCCGTCGTCTGTGCGGCGGCCGGACGCTGCGCGTGATCGCCGCTCGCGATCGCGATGCGACGGTTCACGAGCGGCACGCGCACGATGAAACGCGCGCCGCCTTCGGGCGCATCTTCGTAATGCACGCTGCCGCGATGCAGCGCCATGATGTCGTGCACGATCGCGAGACCGAGGCCCGCGCCGCTATCGACGCCGCTCTCGCTCTGACCGTCGCCGCGGAAGAAGCGCTTGAACAGATCGGCTTGCTGCGCGAGCGGCACGCCGCGGCCATTGTCCTCGACGATGATTTCGGCCATCGGCAAACCTTCGGCGAGCGTCTGCGACACGGTGACCGTGATGCGGCCGCCATCGGCGCGCGCGGGCGGCAGATACTTGAGCGCGTTGTCGAGCAGATTGGCGATCACTTCGTGCAGCAGCACGGGATTGCCGCGCACCATCAGCGGCGTGCCGTTCTCGGGATCGTCGAGACGCTGGAAGCCCAGATCGACGTGGCTCGCGAGCGCGCGCGGCACCCACTCGGCGCCCGTTTCGAACGCGAGCGCGGCCATGTCGATATCGACGAAACGCGCGGCCTGTTCACCCGGCTCCGCGCGTGCGAGCGAAAGCAGCTGATTCGATAGGCGCACCGCGCGGTCGGCGGCGGCACGCAGTTCGCGCACGGCATCGTTGACCTTTTGCGGCTCGCGCGCGTTGACGGCCTGTTCGGCGTGCAGCTTCACGGCGGTGAGCGGCGTGCGCAACTGATGCGCGGCGTCGGCGATGAATTTGCGCTGGCCTTCGAGCGCGGTCTTCAGTCGGCCGAGCAGCGCGTTCAGCGCACCCGTGAGCGGACGGATCTCGACGGGCACGAAGGTTTCGTCGACCGGTTCGAGCGAGGTGTGGGTCTGACGGTTCAGCGAATCGGCGAGATCGGTCAGCGGGTTGAGCTGCTGATTCACCACGCGCCACACAATCACCCAGCCCGCGAGCAGCAGCAGCAACAGCGGCATCATGATCGCGACGAGAAACTCGGCCGCGATGCGGAAGCGATGATGCACGGGCTGGCCGACTTCGACCACGATCGGATTGCCGGTGGGCTGTTCCACGCGCACCTGCGCCACGCGCACGCTCACGCCGTGATACAGGGTCTCGAACACGTAGGCGTAGTGCATGCGGCGCACGTTCGTGCCTTGCAGCGGCAGATCGTGGTCGCCGGCGATTTCGGTTTCGCCGTTGCTGATGCGGTAGACGAGGTGCTCGACCGGATCGGAGAACATCGCCTGCGCGAGCGGCGGCACCGTCACGGGCGCTTCGGGGCCGGCGATCTGGATCTGTTTGGAGATGGCCGTGGCGAGGTCGGCGAGCGAGCGGTCGACCACGTGCTGCGTGTACTGCCACGCCAGCCAATAGGCGATCAGGCCGCTCATCAACGCGAGCAGCGAAAGTGGGGCGGCGAGGCGCCGCAGCAGCGTACGCCGCAGGCTCGTTGCGGCCGGAAGGGACATGATCGATTCGGGCGAAAAGGGAGGGCTCACAGGCGCGGCGCGTGGGCGCGCCGGGCGGTCCCGGACCATTTTACGCGGGTGCGCAGACAAGCGGCAGAGTTGGACCGGTGCGCCCATTTTCTGGGCATGAGCCGGGCCATGCCGGGCGCGCGAACGAGGCGCGAGGCACTGGCCGAAACAATCAGGAGACCTGCCGATTTTGCGGCGAAAAAAACGCGGCGCATGCAGAGTGCGGCGCCGCGTTTTTCGTGGATCGGCCTCAGGCGGCCTGGCGGATTTCCTGCAGCAGATAGCCGAAACCGCGCACCGTGACGATCTCGACACGGCAGTTTTCGAGTTTCTTGCGCACTCGGTGCACGTAGACTTCGATCGCGGTGTCGCCGAGATCGCCGCCGAAGTGCGTGAGGTGATCCTGCAGTTGCGCCTTGCTCACGACGCGGCCGTGACGCAGCAGCAGCATTTCGAGCACGGCGAATTCGCGCGGCGAGAGTTCGAGCGGCTTGTCGTCGTTGAAGATGCGGCGGTCGACGCCCGACAGGCGCACGCCGCCGAGCGACACTTCAGGACGCGGCACGTCGCCGTGCGGGCCGCTGCGGCGCATCACGGCGCGAATACGCGCTTCGAGTTCGGCAGGCTCGAACGGCTTGAGCATGTAGTCGTCGGCGCCCGAATTGAGGCCTTGCACGCGGTCGTTCAGCTCGTCGCGCGCGGTGAGGACGATCACCGGCGTGTGACGGTTGCTTTGACGGAAACGCGACAGCAGCGTCATGCCGTCGATGCCGGGCAAGCCCAGATCGAGGATCACGAGCTCATGGCGATTCTGCGTGAGTGCCTGTTCGGCGAAGATGCCGTCGTGGACCATGTCGACCGTGAAGCCGGCTTGTTCGAGGCTGGACTGGATACCGCGTGCGATGGGGCGGTCGTCTTCGATCAGAAGGAGTCGCATGGATTTCGCTCAAGTACAATGGGTTTAGCGTTCAGGCACGCAGTTCGCAAAGCGCCGCTTGGTTCGAAAGCACAGCGATTGAGCGGCACTGCGTGCGACGGTTGCACGGTCACGACCCCATGTCCGATATTTCGATCACCGAACTCGAAGCCGCAATCAACTTCTGGCGCAACCGTTCGCCATCGAGCGGCGACGAACTCGCGTTGTGCAAGGAGGCAAGCGCGCTCTCCAGGCCGTATGCGCTGCTGATTGTACAGCGTCAGAACGTCTTCTCACCGGAACGTTTAGACCCCGTTGCACGTGCTGCCTGGGAGTCTTACGTGTCCCTCAAGAATGGCCTTCAAAGCTGAAGGTTTGGACGCCTGATTCCCTGCATTATGCTTTCATTGCAGCGGTTTTGCCTGTTGCGCGCCATGCTCACCTCTACCTAACGCGCGATACACGCAATGCGTTTACCTGCGATTCGCGCATTCGTATCGAACACGCTGTGCCGCGCGCGGCGATCGCGTGCTTCAAGGCGTGCTTCAAGGCGTATTTCGCGCCGTAATTAAAGGCGCGTTTAAACAGCGAGCGGTCCCGGCGAAATCGAATCGATGAAACGAGCGAGCGCGACATCGCGTTCGGTGAGTCCGTCGGCTTCGTGCGTCGAGAGCGTGATTTCGACGCGGTTATAGACGTTGAACCATTCGGGATGGTGATTCATTTCCTGCGCCTTGATCGCCACGCGCGTCATGAAGCCGAAGGCCTCGTTGAAATCGGCGAAGCGGAATTGACGCTGGATCGCATCGCGGCCCGCGACGGCATGCCAGCCGTGCAGTTCGGCGAGTTGCGTGGCGCGCTCGTCGGATGTAAGTCGGTTGATCATCGTGGCACCTGTTGAGCTGGGTTGTGCGACTGGGTTGTGCGAGATTGCGCCGGTCCATTTTTTCACGGATGCGCGGCGCGTGCCTGCGAGCCCGGCAGCGCGCGGCGGGCAGGCGGAGTTCGATGGCAGGGCGCGCCGCGCGTCATGCGGCGCTGCACACTCAGACGTCGCCGTCGGCGAGCCAGCCTTCGCGCGTGCCGCGCGTGTAGATCGTGTCGCTGTGCAGCACGTCGCCGGCCGCGTGCGGTTCGGTGGCGATCAGCGCGGCGGGATCGCCCAGACGTGCCGCAATGCCCGCGCCCAACGCGTCGAATAGCTGCGCGAACGAGTCGATCACGAAATACGTCTTCTGGAACGTGTCGATGCGATAGCGCGTGCGCAGCACGCGGTCGAGATCGAAGCCGAGCCGGTTGGGCGCGGCGCTTTCCACACTGTAGAGCGATTCGCCCTTGCTGGAGACGATACCCGCGCCGTAGATCTTCACGCCGTGCGGCGCGCTCGCGTCGCGCATCAGGCCGAATTCGACCGTGTACCAGTAGAGGCGCGCGAGCAGCGGCAGCGCGCGGTCCTCGACGGTCAGCGCGGCGCGTCCGTAGGCGTGGATCGCATCGGCGAAAACGGGGTCGGTCAGCAGCGGCACGTGGCCGAACAGATCGTGGAAGCAGTCGGGTTCCTGCAGATAATCGAGCTGATCGGGGCGGCGCATCCACCATGTGACGGGAAAGCGGCGGTTCGCGAGATGCTCGAAGAAGATGCGGTCGGGCACGAGGCCCGGCACGGCGACGATGCGCCAGCCCGTGGCGGCCATCAGGCGCTCGCTGACGGCGTCGAACGACGGCACGTGCGCGACGTTCAGGCCGATGCGCCGCGCACCTTCGATGAAGGCCTCGGAAGCGTGGCCCTCAAGGAGCGCCATTTGCCGCCGATAAAGCTGGTCCCACACCGCGTGATCGACCGCGCCGTAACGTTCGAGCGGCTGGTCGATGGTGAAATCGGGGCGGGTTTCCAGGCCCGCGTCGAACTGCTCCTGCAGTTTCGCGGTAGCGGCGGCGGCCATGCGTGATGCTCCTTTCAATGCGCTTGCTGAAGCACCAGTGTAGAGCGGAGCCCGCGCGGCATGCGCGCAATATCGGTGTTGTTTCGTCTTGATATGCAATAATCCTGCATCAATCAGTCAATCAATGCAGGATTCATTCATGCTGGAACTCGATCACTTCGATCTCGCGCTTCTCGACGTTTTGCAGCGCTTCGGCCGCGCCACGCATCAGCAACTGGGCGAGCAGGTGCCGCTGTCGCCGTCGCAGATCGGCCGGCGTTTGCAGCGGCTGGAGGCGTCGGGCGTGATCGACGGCTATCGCGTCGTGCTGCGGCCCGAGAAGCTCGGGCTCGGCGTGACGGCGTTCACGAGCCTGAAGCTCAAGCATCACGGGGATTCGATCATCGAGCAGTTCCAGCAGCAGATCGACGTGCTGCCGGAAGTGCTCGAATGCCACGCGGTGGTGGGCGACGCCGATTATCTGCTGCGGATCGTGGCGCCGGATCTGAACGCGCTGTCGTCGTTCGTGATGAAGAAGCTGATGCGCGTGCCCGGCGTGGACAGCGTGCGCTCGAACATCGTGCTCACCACGTTCAAGCGCAATGGGCCGCTGCCGCTCGGGCACCTGGAGCCGGGCGCGGCGGCGCCTTGAAGTGCGTCTTCAAGGGCGCGCGAGGCGCCGCTTCCAGGCGCGCTTTCAGGCGCGCTTGTGGGCGCGTTTGCAGGCGCGTCAGGCCGCCTGCGCGGGCGTATTGAGCAGATCGACGTAGGCCACGGCCACGAGGTCGCTCTCGTCCACGCCAAGCTGCTTGAACACGGCGTGCGCTTCGGCTTCGCCGCCTTGCTCGTCGTCGTCGGGCGCGAGCACCACTTCCAGCTCGACGAAATCGCCGAGACCGTCCACGCGGTCCAGATGAATGCGCGTGCGGCCCGCGAGATACACGTGGCGCTCCTTCGAGACGATGCCGCGCGTGGTCAGCGCCGTCGCCAGCAGCGAGTGCATGGCTTCGGCGTTCGTGACGGGGCTGCGCGTGTAATACGAGGCCTTCGGGCCGTCGCGGTCGTCGCGCTGGTAGAAGATCAGCTCGGGCGGCGTGCCGTCGTCGAACTGGCGCAGCTTCAGGCGGCCGCGCGGCACGTCGTAGAAGAAGTCCTGCTGGCGAAAGATCAGCGGCGCATCGGTGGCGAGCTGGGCGGCGCGCTCGCGCAGGGCGTCGAACTGACGGGCGCGGGCTTTGATTTCGATGTTGCGGGCCATGCAAGCTCCTGTGGAACGAGGGAACAATGGGCGAGGCTCGGAGCGCGCCGCGTCGCGTGCAAAAACGCGGAGCGAATGTCGAATCTAGCAAAACTTGCGTGACCGCGCTGTTACATCCGCTCAAGTCGGCACGCGTCGATGCGTGTTCGATGCGCCTTCGATCGATTTATCCGATTCGTCTGACCAACGGGCGGCCGCAAAGCGCGTGCTCGTCATGAGCGCGGCTCATATCGCGCCTACAAACCCCACTGCGTTTCGATCGACTTGAGCGCGGCCGCGATTACCGGTTCGTCGCGGCGCGCGGCGAGCGTGATGAAGGTGAGTTCGGTCGGCACCGTCACGCCTTCGACGATGGTCAGCCCGTGCGCATGCGCTTCGGCGATGGCGGTCGCGTCGCGCGCGAGCGTGAGGCCCACGCCCGATTTCACGAGATCGAGCATCGACGGTTCCTGATCCACTTCCGCGACCTTGACCGGCTTCGCCTGCGCGGCTTCGAACAGGCCCGAGAGCAGCCGGTTATGCGCCGACGCGGGCGGCGTCCAGATCCACGGCAACGCGGCGAGCGCACGCCAGTCGCGCGCGTCCTTCACGCGCTCCTTCCAGCCCGCGGGCGCGAGCACGCGGTACTGAAAGTGCGTGAGCGTGAGTGTGTGGAAGGTGTCGGTATCGGCAGCGGATTGTGAAGCGGATTGCGAGGCAGGTTGGCCGATGTAATAGCCCACGTCGAGTTCGCGCGCGCGCACCTGATCGAGCACCCAGCCCGACATGCCATGGCGCAGCGCCGTTTCGATCTGCGGCCAGGTTTCCACGAGTTGCCGCAGAAAGCCGCCGAGGCGCAGGAACGCGGGATCGAGAATGGTGCCGATACGCAGCCGCCCGCGCACCTCATGCCGCAATGCAGCAGCGGCGCGCTGCACGTCGCTGGCCGCGTTGAGCGCGCGTTCGGCATGCGGCAGCAGCGCCTGACCATCGCGCGTCAAGGCGAGGCCGTGCGACGTGCGCGTGAACAGCGTCACGCCCAGCGTCTCCTGCAGATGCTTGATCTGCAGGCTCACCGCGGGCTGCGTGAGATGCAGATGCGTCGCCGCGCGCGTGAGGTTGCCCTCGCGCGCGACCGTCACGAATGCCCGCAACAAGGTCAGGTCCATCCACTGATATTAACTCGCCTTATATCGCTGTTGAGGATTAATCATTGGATCGGCGCGGCCTCGCGCGATTACGCTGAATGTCTGAATCCAAAGCGGCCGTGGGCGAAGCGTATTCACGGTGCGCATACAACAACCTCCACCGAAGAGGCACACATGGGCGAGACACATCGAAGCGAGGCCGGCGTCAGCACGCCCGCCACCTTGACGCACTACGTGAACGGCAAGCCGCTCGACGCGACGAGCGGGCGTTACGCCGACGTCTTCAATCCGGCCACCGGCGCGGTCGCCGCGCGCGTGCCGCTCGCGAGCGTCGCCGAAGTCGACGCGGCCGTGGCCGCCGCGCACGCCGCGTTTCCCGCGTGGAGCGAAATGGCGCCCATCAAGCGCGCGCGCATTCTCTTCAAGTTCAAGGATCTGCTCGACCAGCATCACGACGAACTGGCCGAACTCGTCACGCGCGAACACGGCAAGGTGTTCTCCGACGCGAAAGGCGAGGTGATGCGCGGCATCGAGATCGTCGAGTTCGCGTGCGGCATTCCCAATCTGCTGAAGACCGATTTCACCGACCAGATCGGCGGCGGCATCGACAACTGGAATCTGCGCCAGCCGCTCGGCGTGGTCGCGGGCGTCACGCCGTTCAACTTTCCGATGATGGTGCCGTGCTGGATGTTCCCGATCGCGATCGCGTGCGGCAACACCTTCGTGCTCAAGCCCTCGGAACGCGATCCGTCGGCGTCGCTGCGGCTCGCCGAACTGCTGCACGAAGCGGGTTTGCCCGACGGCGTGTTCAACGTCGTGCACGGCGACAAGGTGGCCGTCGACGCGCTGCTCGCGCATCCCGACATCGCCGCGCTGTCGTTCGTCGGCTCCACGCCGATCGCGGAATACATCTACACGGAAGGCACGAAACACGGCAAGCGCGTGCAGGCGCTCGGCGGCGCGAAGAATCATCTCGTCGTGATGCCCGACGCCGATCTCGATCAGGCCGTCGATGCGCTGATCGGCGCGGCCTATGGATCGGCGGGCGAGCGCTGCATGGCGATTTCGGTGGCGGTGGCCGTGGGCCATATCGCCGACGAACTGATCGAGCGTCTCACGCCGCGCGTGAAAGCGCTCAACATCGGCGACGGCATGAACGAGGCCTCGGAAATGGGGCCGCTCGTGACCGCCGCGCATCGCGCGAAAGTGCAGGGCTATATCGATGCCGGCGTGGCCGCGGGCGCGAAGCTCGTGGTGGACGGACGCGGTCACGAAGTGCCCGGACGCGAGAGCGGTTTCTTCCTCGGCGGCACGCTGTTCGACGACGTCAAAACCGATATGTCGATCTATCGCGAGGAGATTTTCGGGCCGGTGTTGAGCGTGGTGCGCGTGCCCGATTTCGCGAGCGCGGTCGAGCTGATCAATGGGCATGAGTTCGCGAACGGCGTGTCATGCTTCACGTCGGACGGCGGCGTGGCGCGCGCGTTCTCGCGGCAGATCAAGGTGGGCATGGTGGGCATCAACGTGCCGATTCCGGTGCCAATGGCCTGGCATTCGTTCGGCGGCTGGAAGCGTTCGCTGTTCGGCGATCATCACGCTTACGGCGAAGAGGGCGTGCGCTTCTACACGCGCTACAAGAGCATCATGCAGCGCTGGCCGGACAGCATCGCGAAGGGCGCGGAATTCACCATGCCCGTGGCGAAGTGAGGCGGTCATGGTGGCATTGAGCGAAACGCCGGGCGCAACGTCGACGGCGCGCCGGCAAGAAGGCGAGTTCGATTACGTGATCGTCGGCGCGGGCACGGCGGGCTGCGTGCTCGCCAACCGGCTCTCGCAGGACGCGGATGTTTCCGTGCTGCTGATCGAGGCGGGCGGCAAGGACGACTATCACTGGATTCACATTCCGGTCGGCTATCTGCACTGCATCGGCAATCCGCGCACGGACTGGCTCTATAAAACCGTCGAGGAAAAAGGGCTCAACGGACGCGCACTGTCGTATCCGCGCGGGCGCGTGCTCGGCGGCTCGTCGTCGATCAACGGCATGATCTATATGCGCGGCCAGCGCGAGGATTACGACGGCTGGGCGCGCGAGACCGGCGACTCGGGCTGGTCGTGGGACGCCGTGCTGCCCGTGTTCAAACGCAGCGAGGATTATCACGGCGGCGCGGGCGAATTTCACGGCGCGGGCGGCGAATGGCGCGTCGAAAAACAGCGCCTCAAATGGAAGATTCTCGAAACCTTTTCGCAGGCCGCGCAGGAGCAGGGCATTCCGGCGACGAGCGATTTCAATCGCGGCAACAACGAAGGCGTCGGTTACTTCGACGTGAACCAGAAGCGCGGCGTGCGCTGGAATGCATCGAAGGCCTTCCTGCGTGCGGCGATGAAGCGGCCCAATCTCACGGTGGTCACGGGCGGGCTCACCGAACGCGTGATCTTCGAGGGCAAGCGCTGCGTGGGCGTGGAATATCGCGGCGATGTGCCGTACTTCGCGCGGGCGCGCTGCGAAGTGATTCTGTGTTCGGGCGCGGTGAATTCGCCGCAACTGCTCGAACGCTCGGGCGTCGGCCAGGCGGCGCGGCTCGCGCAACTGGGCGTGGGTGTCGTGCAGGATCTGCGCGGCGTCGGTGAGAATCTCCAGGACCATCTGCAACTGCGTATGGCGTATCGCGTGAACGGCGTGCGTACGCTCAACACGGCGTCGGCGCACTGGTGGGGCAAGCTGATGATCGGCATGGAATACGCGCTGATGCAAAGCGGACCGATGTCGATGGCGCCGTCGCAACTCGGCGTGTTCGCGAAGTCGGACGTCAGCGATCCGGGACTCACGCGCCCCGATTTGCAGTATCACGTGCAGCCTTTGTCGCTCGATCGCTTCGGCGAGCCGCTGCATCGCTTCAATGCGTTCACGGCTTCGGTGTGCAATCTGCGGCCCACGTCGCGCGGCAGCATTCACGCGGCGTCGGCGGACCCGTCGATTGCGCCCGTGATCGCGCCGAACTATCTCTCGACGGAACACGACTTGTGCGTGGCCGCGAACGCGTTGCGGCTCACGCGGCGCATCGCGGCGTCGCCGGCGCTCGCGCACTATCAGCCGCACGAGATCCTGCCGGGGCTCGCGTTTCAGAGCGAGGCCGAATTGCGCGAGGCGGCGGGCAATATCGGCACGACGATTTTTCATCCGGTGGGCACCTGCCGCATGGGCCGCGCCGACGATGACGACGCCGTCGTCGACGCGCGTTTGCGCGTGCGCGGCGTAGAGGGCTTGCGTGTGGCCGATGCGTCGGTGATGCCGTTCATCACGTCGGGCAATACGAATTCGCCGACGCTGATGATCGCCGAGCGCGCCGCGGACATGGTGCGCGAAGACCGTCGCGCGGGCGCGAGTTCGATGCTGCGAACCGATACGCGCGCGCCGGTTGCGGCTGGTTGAAAAAGGCGTTGTAACAGGGTTTAAAGCAGGGCTCGAAGCGAGATTCGAAACACCGACTTCAGCGCGTGCTTAACTGCCGCGCGCGAGGTCGGAAAAAACGTTTCGGATCACTATCCAGGACGTGCGCCGCTCACGCGGCGTGCGTGTTTTTGCACGTCCGGCATCAAAGCGTGATGCGTCTAACGTGCGCGCATCACGCTGCCAACGCGCGCCTATTTGACGCGAAATCGCGTGCGTTCGATTGGTGTACATCGCCATTCTCCAGTAAGTGCAAATCCCAATGATTGCGGTGCATCATTGGCGAGACAATGGCGCTCACAGACAACAGTGGATAACGACAGCGGGCAGCGCGCGCCGCAACATGGCGCGCGAAACACGAGCCGTACACAGGCCCCGCAATCTGAAGTGTTACGCCTTACTTCACGTGGAAGGGGACATGATTCTCGGCGACACGATTCTGGAAACGCGCGGCCTCACGAAACAGTTCAAGGGCTTCACGGCCGTGAATGGCGTGAACCTGCGCGTGTGCCGCGGCTCCATCCATGCGCTGATCGGACCGAACGGCGCGGGCAAGACCACCTGCTTCAATCTGCTCACCAAATTTCTCGTGCCGAGCGCGGGGCGCATCGTCTTCAACGGCATCGACATCACGCATGAGCGGCCCGCGCAGATCGCGCGGCGCGGCATCATCCGCTCGTTCCAGATTTCGGCGGTGTTTCCGCATTTGACGGCGCTGCAGAACGTGCGCATCGGCTTGCAGCGTTCGCTCGGCAGCGCGTATCACTTCTGGAAAAGCGAGCGCACGCTCGCCGAACTCAACGACCGCGCGATGGATCTGCTCACGCAAGTGGGCCTCACCGATTTCGCCGATGTGCCCACGGTCGAACTCGCCTACGGCCGCAAACGCGCGCTCGAAATCGCGACCACGCTCGCGATGGAACCCGAGTTGATGCTGCTCGACGAACCCACGCAAGGCATGGGTCACGAAGACGTGGACCGCGTGACCGCGCTCATCAAGAAGGTCTCGGCAGGGCGCACGATCCTGATGGTCGAGCACAACATGAACGTGATTGCGGGCATCTCCGACACCATCACCGTGCTTCAGCGCGGCGAGGTGCTGGCCGAGGGCAGCTACGCGGAAGTGTCGAAGAATCCGCTCGTCGCCGAAGCCTATATGGGCAGCGCCGACGCCGCGCTCGCGGGGGCGCACGCATGAGCACCGTGACCGAACAACGCGGCCAGGACGAGAGCCTCGCCGCGCCGCCGGGCGAGAGCGCGCTCGACATCACGGGCTTGCAGACGTGGTACGGCGAATCGCACATCCTGCATGGCGTCGATCTGAACGTCGCGCGCGGCGAGGTCGTCACGCTGCTCGGCCGCAACGGCGCGGGGCGCACGACCACGCTGCGCGCCATCATGGGCCTCACGGGGCGGCGCACGGGCTCGATCCGTATCGGCGGGCGCGAGACCATCAACATGCCGACCTATCGCATCGCGCACTGCGGCGTCGGCTATTGCCCCGAGGAGCGCGGCATCTTCGCGAGCCTGTCGTGCGAGGAGAACCTGCTGCTGCCGCCCGCCATTGGTGTGAAAAACGGTACGAACAGCGGCGCGCAGGGCATGTCGCTCGACGAGATCTACACGATGTTCCCCAATCTCGCGGAGCGCCGCCATAGCCAGGGCACGCGGCTCTCGGGCGGCGAGCAGCAGATGCTCGCGGTCGCGCGCATCCTGCGCACGGGCGCGAACCTGCTGTTGCTCGACGAGATTTCCGAAGGCCTCGCGCCGGTGATCGTGCAGACGCTCGCGCGCATGATCGTCACGCTGAAATCGCGCGGCTACACCATCGTGATGGTGGAGCAGAACTTCCGTTTCGCGGCGCCGCTCGCGGACCGCTTCTATGTGATGGAGCACGGGCGCATCGTCGAGCGTTTCGGCGTCGCCGAGCTTGAGGGCAAGATGCCCGTGCTGCACGACCTGTTGGGAGTCTGACCGTTTCGATCCGCCTCGCGCGCGCTCGTCGAACGCGCCGCGTGATGCGTTTGTCTTGTCTGATCCGCAGCGCTGAATAACACGTAACCAACGAAGGAGACTGCAATGAAGAAGACCCCGTTCGCGCGGCTCGCGGCGCTCTTTACCGCCACGGTGGCCGCAGCGGCGCTCGGCGCAGGTAGCGCGCACGCTGCCGACGACGCGGTGAAGATCGGCTTCATCACCGACATGTCGGGCCTCTATGCAGACGACGACGGCCAGGGCGGCCTCACGGCGATCAAGATGGCGATCGCCGACTTCGGCGGCAAGGTGAACGGCAAGCCGATCCAGATCATGTACGCGGATCACCAGAACAAGGCCGATATCGCGGCGTCGAAGGCGCGCGAATGGATGGACCGCGACGGGCTCGACATGCTGCTCGGCGGCACGAACTCGGCCACCGCGCTCGCGATGAATCAGGTCGCGCAGGAGAAGAAGCGCGTCTACTTCAACACGGGCGCGGGCACCGATGCGCTGACCAACGAGCAGTGCACGCCGTACACGGTCCACTACGGCTACGACACGGTCGCGCTCGCGAAGGGCACGGGCCTCGCGGTGCTCAAGCAGGGCGGCAAGACGTGGTTCTTCCTGACCGCCGACTACGCGTTCGGCAAGTCGCTGGAGAAGAACACCGCCGACGTCGTGAAGGCGAACGGCGGCCAGGTGCTCGGCGAAGTGCGGCATCCGCTGTCGGCCTCGGATTTCTCGTCGTTCCTGCTGCAGGCGCAGTCGTCGAAAGCGCAGATCCTCGGTCTCGCGAACGCGGGCGGCGACACGGTCAATGCGATCAAGGCGTCGAAGGAATTCGGCATCACCAAGACGATGAAGATCGCGGCGCTGCTGATGTTCCTGCCCGACGTGCACAGCCTCGGACTCGAAACCACGCAGGGCCTCGTGCTGACGACCGGCTGGTACTGGGATCAGAACGACGCGACGCGCAAGTGGGCGCAGCGCTATTTCGACCAGACGAAGAAGATGCCGTCCGAGCTTCAGGCCGCCGATTACTCGGCCGTGACGAACTACCTGAAGGCGGTGCAGGCCGTCGGCTCGACCGACGCCGACAAGGTCATGGCGCAACTGAAGAAGACCAAGATCGACGACTTCTACACGAAGGGCGGCTATATCCGCCAGGACGGCGTGCTGATCCACGACATGTATCTGGTCGAGGTGAAGAAGCCGTCCGAATCGAAGAAGCCGTGGGACTACTACAAGATCGTGCAGACGATTCCGGGCGAACAGGCCTACACGACGAAGCAGGAAAGCCGCTGCGCGCTCTGGAAGTAAGCGCGGCGACGCTGGAGCTTGAGCGGTACGCGGCGCGGCGGTCCCGATGGATGAGGGCCGCCGCGCCGCGCGCCGCATGAATGCGATCTTGAGGAGATGGCGGCTTTCATGACGATCTTTGGCATTCCGCTGCCGGCCATGCTGAGCCAGTTGCTGCTCGGGCTCGTGAACGGATCGTTCTACGCGATCCTGAGCCTGGGCCTCGCGGTGATCTTCGGCATGCTCAACGTGATCAACTTCGCGCACGGCGCGTTGTTCATGTTGGGCGCGATGCTCACGTGGATGGGGCTCGCGTATTTCAACCTGCCGTACTGGGCGATGATTGTGATCGCGCCCATCGTGGTGGGCCTGTTCGGCATGGTGATCGAACGCTCGATGCTGCGCTGGCTGTATCGGCTCGATCATTTGTACGGACTCCTGCTGACTTTCGGCTTGACGCTGGTGGTCGAAGGCGTGTTCCGCTCGATCTATGGCGCGTCGGGTCAGCCTTACGACGTGCCCAATCTGCTCGCGGGCGCGACCAATCTCGGCTTCATGTATCTGCCGAACTATCGCGCGTGGGTCGTGGTGGCGTCGCTCGCCGTGTGCTTCGCGACGTGGTTCGTCATCGAGAAAACGCGGCTGGGCGCGTATCTGCGCGCGGGCACCGAAAACCCGAAACTCGTCGAGGCGTTCGGCATCAACGTGCCGCTGATGATCACGCTGACCTATGGCTTCGGCGTGGCGCTCGCGGCCTTCGCGGGCGTGCTCGCCGCGCCCGTCATTCAGGTGTCGCCGCTGATGGGGCAGCCGATGATCATCACCGTGTTCGCCGTGGTCGTGATCGGCGGCATGGGCTCGATCATGGGCTCGATCCTCACGGGCTTGCTGCTCGGTGTGATCGAGGGCTTCACGCGCGTGTTCTGGCCCGAGGCCTCCGCGACCGTGGTGTTCGTGATCATGGCGATCGTGCTGCTGATCCGCCCCGCAGGCCTCTTCGGCAAGGAACGATGATGCAAAGAAAAGCGCTTTATGGGCTGTTGCTGATCGGGTTGATCGTCGCGCCGTTCGCGGGCGCGTATCCGCTGTTCGTGATGAAGGTGCTGTGCTTCGCGCTGTTCGCCGCCGCGTTCAATCTGCTGATCGGCTATACGGGGCTGCTGTCGTTCGGCCACGCGATGTTCCTCGCGAGCGCGGGCTACACCACGGGCTACGCGATCCAGTCGCTCGGCTTCACGCCTGAACTGGGCGTGGCGGCGGGTACGGCGGTGGCGACGCTGCTCGGCGTGATCGTCGGCATTTTCGCGATCCGCCGCCAGGGCATCTACTTCGCGATGGTCACGCTCGCGCTCGCGCAGATGGTCTACTTCGTGTTCCTGCAGGCGCCGTTCACGCATGGCGAGGACGGCTTGCAGGGCGTGCCGCGCGGCAAGCTGTTCGGCGTGCTGCCGCTCGATTCCGATCTCACGCTCTACTACGTCGTGCTCGTGGTGATGGTGCTGGCGTTCGCGCTGATCGTGCGCATCGTGCATTCGCCGTTCGGGCAGGTGCTGGTGGCGATCAAGGAGAACGAGCCGCGCGCCATTTCGCTCGGCTACGACACCGACCGCTTCAAGCTGCTCGCGTTCGTGCTCTCGGCGGGGCTCGCGGGGCTGGCCGGTTCGCTCAAGGTGCTCGTGCTCGGCTTCGAAACGCTCGGCGACGCCTACTGGACCATGTCCGGCCTCGTGGTCCTGATGACGCTCGTGGGCGGCATGGGGACGCTGTTCGGACCGCTGCTGGGCGCGGCGCTGATTGTCGCGCTGGAGGATCGGCTGGGCGATATCGGCACAGCGCTCGCACAGGTGACCGGCGTCGAATGGTTTCGCTCGTTGGGTGAGTCCGCAACGATCGTCACGGGGCTCATTTTCATCGCCTGCGTGCTGGCCTTCCGACGCGGCATCGTGGGCGAGATCGTGGCGCGCGTGCGGCCGCTGAGAGCCTGAATGCGGCGTGAATTACTGTGTGGATGGCGGCCTGCACGAAGGCGTCGAATGCAGTAGGCGAGGGGACGCCGCAGTGGTATGCTCCAAGCCTCGCTCAGACGCTGAAACGCAGGCTGCTCAAGCCTTGCAAACCGCGCCTCCCGTGCGACAAAGCTGTGACGGTGCGCCCCAATTCGGTGCCGCACTGCACCACTAGGGTAAATGCTAGTTGGCAGCCAGGGGGCCGAAGTTTAAAGTTTCACCTAGTTCTGATGCACCGAATTTGCAGGTGGAGAACGAGGAGACAACTGAGGCACAAAGTGCCCGGACAAGGAAGCGCTGTTGGATGGGAATCCAACAGCGCTTTTTATATTCTCTTTCGATTTTCACCGTCCTCAAGCAATGCGTTCGCATTGCTGTTTTTATCCCCGCCTTGTTGTTTTTCTTCGCGCCTTTGTTCGTGCTTTATTCAGCGTGCGCGCCTCTGAATTTTCCCCAATCTGATTTACGCAAATAGCGCGAGAAAAGCGTCGAACGCCCGCCGCACAAGGCCGCGCGCGTTACGCATTTCGGCGCCCTTTTCAGGTGTGTTGCGTTGGCGTTGTAAGCCGATGGAAAGCGCTTGCCGCGCCAAACGGCACTCCGTTACACTCGCCATTCGCCGACCATGCGGTCAGCATTAATCGCCGAAGCGGCCCGCGTGGGACCGCGGCGATTAATCCCGCCATGCTGGTTCTGGCGGCAGCACTGCCTGATTCGAACCCGGAAATCGCCTCAAAATCCGGGGCAATAAAGAAAACGATGATCGAAGGAGTGGAGATGCAGTCGGTTTGGCGTTGGATGAACGCGGCATGCGTCGCGACCGGAATGCTGGCCGCCACGGCGGGCGCCGCGCACGCAGAGGTGAAAATTGGCGTGACCTTGTCGGCCACGGGCCCGGCGGCTTCGCTGGGCATTCCCGAGAAGAACACCGTCGCGCTGCTGCCCAAGGAGATTGGGGGCCAGAAAATCGATTACCTCGTGCTCGACGACGCGACGGATTCCACCCAGGCCGTGAAGAACGCGCGCAAGCTCACGAGCGAGGATCACGTCGATGCGCTGATCGGTTCCACGGTCGTGCCCAACTCGCTCGCCATGATCGACGTCGCCGCCGAAACTGCCACGCCGATGATCTCGATGGCCGCCGCCGCCTCGATCGTCGAGCCGATGGATGCGAAGCGCGCGTGGGTCTTGAAGACGCCGCAGAACGATCAGTTGATGGCCGGCGCGATCGCGCAGCACATGGCCGCTCATGGCGTGAAGTCCGTGGCCTTCATCGGCTTCTCGGATGCGTATGGCGAGAGCTGGTACAAGGAGTTCGGCGCGGCGGCGGCGAAGCAGGGCATCAAGATCGTCGCGAACGAGCGCTTCGCGCGCAACGATGCCTCGGTCACGGGGCAGGTGCTCAAGATGATCTCGCAGCATCCCGACGCCGTGCTGATCGCGGGCGCGGGCACGCCGGCCGCGCTGCCGCAGAAGGCACTCAAGGAGCGCGGCTACGCGGGCAAGTACTACCAGACGCACGGCGTCGCCAACAACGACTTCCTGCGCGTGTGCGGCAAGGACTGCGAGGGCACCTGGCTGCCCGCCGGTCCGCTGCTGGTCGCCGATCAGTTGCCCGATTCGAATCCGGTCAAGCAGTCGGCGCTGGCCTATAAGAGCGCCTACGAAAAGGCCTATGGCGCGGGCTCGATCTCGACGTTCGGCGGTCACGCGTGGGACGCGGGCTTGCTCCTGCAGCACGCGATTCCTGTCGCGCTGAAGGCGGGGCAACCGGGCACGAAGGCGTTCCGCGAGGCGTTGCGCAAAGCGCTCGAAGACTCGCACGACGTCGCGGGCGCGCACGGCATCTTCAACATGAGCGCAACCGATCACGCGGGCCTCGATCAGCGGGCGCGCGTGATGGTGCAGATCGTCGGCGGCAAGTGGAAGCTGGCCGGCGATTGAGTTTCACGGGAAACCACGCGACATTCGCTACTCGACAAAAAAGGCACGCTCAATCGACGTGCCTTTTTTGTTGCCGCTGCAACGGCTTTCGGGCGCAGTTGCATCGATGTGAAACGTGGCAAGGAGCAGGGCAGGGAGCAGTCGATAAAGCGGACGCGCGGGCAGGGAAAACCATGCATCACACGCGCGATCCCGATTACTACACTCGAAGGCCGGCGTTAGCCAACCGAACACGCGGCGCGGCGCCGGAATATAAATCGACACGCAGACAAAGCGTTTGGAGACGCGCAATGAAAACGAAGTTGGCGATGAAGAAGTGGTCCACGAGAGCCCTCCATGCCGGACTCGCAGCGGCATGGATGAGCGTGACCGGTGTGGCCGTCGCGCAAGTGAAGATCGGCGTGACGCTGTCGGCGACGGGGCCGGCGGCGTCGCTCGGCATTCCCGAGAAGAACACGATTGCGCTGCTACCCAAGGAGATCGGCGGCAAGAGCGTGCAGTACATCGTGCTCGACGACGCCTCGGACACGAGCAAGGCCGTGCAGAACACGCACAAGCTGATCGACGAGGATCACGTGGACGCGATCATCGGTTCGTCGGTGACGCCGAACTCGCTCGCGATGCTCGACGTCGTCGCGCAGGGCAAGACGCCGATGATCTCGCTCGCGGCGTCGGCGGCGATCGTGCAGCCGGTGGACGACAAGCGCAAGTGGGCCTTCAAGCCGCCGCAGAACGACAGCCTGATGGCCGACGCGATCGCGGGCTATATGGAGAAGCACGGCGTGAAGACGGTGGGCTTCATCGGTTTCACGGATGCCTACGGCGACAGCTGGTTCAAGGAGTTCAGCGCGGCGGCGGCGAAGCACAACGTCAAGATCGTCGCGAGCGAGCGCTATAACCGCACGGATTCGTCGGTGACGGGGCAGGCGCTCAAGCTGATGTCGGCGAACCCCGACGCGGTGCTGATCGCGGGCTCGGGCACGCCGTCGGCGCTGCCGGCGACCACGCTGAAGGATCGCGGCTACAAGGGCAAGATTTATCAGACGCACGGCGTCGCCAATAACGACTTCCTGCGCGTCTGCGGCAAGGACTGCGAGGGTGAGTTGCTGCCCGCTGGTCCGATTCTCGTCGCCGATCAGCTGCCCGACTCGAATCCGGTCAAGAAGTCGGCGCTCGCCTATAAGGCCGCCTACGAGAAGGCCTATGGCGCGGGTTCGGTCGCGACCTTCGGCGGCCACGCCTGGGACGCGGGCCAGATGCTCCAGCGCGCGATTCCGGTCGCGCTCAAGTCGGCGCAGCCGGGCACCGAGGCGTTCCGTGTCTCGCTGCGCGACGCGCTCGAGAACATCAAGGATCTGCCGGTCTCGCACGGCATCATGAACACCACGGCCACCGATCACAACGGTCTCGACGACCGCGCCCGCGTGATCGTGGAGGTCGTCAACGGCAAGTGGAAGCTGCAGGGCGAGTAAGCGCGCTCGACGCGTGACGCCGCGCCGCGCGCGCGGTGTCACGTGAAACGCGCGCGGCATTTCACGTTGCGCGCTGCCGTTGCCGCTTCATTTCGGCCACCGACAATGGCTGCGTCGCGCTCGCCGGAATCCAGCCGGTGGCGCACACCGATCCGGCGCGGCCGCGCCGCGTGCTTTCCCCACACTGTCCCGCATCGCCGTTTCCCGACGCTACCGCCGACGGTCCGAGTTTCACGCGTTCCAGAAAGAGAGGTTGGAAGGGTATGGATTTATCGATTGCCGCAATCCTCGCGCAGGACGGCATCACCACCGGGGCGATTTACGCGCTGCTCGCGCTCGCGCTGGTGCTGGTGTTTTCCGTCACGCGGGTCATCTTCATTCCGCAGGGCGAATTCGTTTCCTACGGCGCTCTGACGCTCGCCGCACTGCAATCGCAGAAATTTCCGGCGACGTGCTGGCTGCTGGTCGCGCTGGGCGCCGCCTGTTTCGTCGTCGAGACGGCGGGGCTCGTGCGCCACGCCGAGCGCCGCAAGCATGCGCCGCGCACGCTGGTCACGCTCGCGGGCAAGTATCTGCTGTTTCCCATCGCGCTCTACGCGCTGACGCGCGGCGTGGCGGGGCAGTCCTTGCCGATGCTCGCGCAGATCGCACTGACGCTCGCCATCGTGGTGCCGATGGGGCCGTTCGTCTATCGGCTTGCCTATGAGCCGATCGCCGAAGCCACCACGCTGCTGCTGCTGATCGTGGCCGTGGCCGTGCATTTCGCGATGGTCGGCCTCGGCCTCGTGATGTTCGGCGCCGAAGGCTCGCGCACGAGCGCGTTCTCGGACGCCACGTTCAACCTCGGCGCGCTGTCGATCTCGGGGCAGAGCCTCTGGGTGGTCGGCACGGCGGCCGTGCTGATCGTCGCGCTGTACTTCTATTTCGACCGCACGATCTCCGGCAAGGCGCTGCGCGCAACCTCGGTGAACCGGCTGGGCGCGCGCCTCGTCGGCATCGGCACGACCCAGGCCGGGCGGCTCGCGTTCACGCTGGCTGCGGGGCTCGGCGCGCTCTGCGGCGTGCTCGTCGCGCCGCTGACGACGATCTACTACGACTCGGGCTTCCTGATCGGCCTCAAGGGCTTCGTGGGCGCGATCATCGGCGGTCTGGTTAGCTATCCGCTGGCTGCGGCGGGCTCCGTGCTCGTGGGCCTGCTGGAGTCGTATTCGTCGTTCTGGGCGAGCGCGTACAAGGAAGTGATTGTGTTCACGCTGATCATCCCGGTGCTGCTGTGGCGCAGTCTGTCCACGCCGCACGCCGAAGAGGAAGAGGAGTGACGCGATGAAACGACTCGTTTTGCATAACCGCTTCTTCTGGCTGTTCCTCGTGGTGATGTTCGCGCTGCCGGTGCTGCCGGGCGGGGTGCGCGTGCCCGAATACTGGATCACGCTGCTCAACTACATCGGCCTCTATTCGATCGTGGCGATCGGGCTTGTGCTGCTCACCGGTATCGGCGGCATGACGAGCTTCGGGCAGGCCGCGTTCGTCGGGCTCGGCGCCTACGCGACCGCGTATCTGACGACGCAGTACGGCGTCTCGCCGTGGCTCGCGCTGATCGTCGGCGTGCTGATCACGGCGCTCGTCGCGCTCGTGCTGGGCCTCGTGACGATGCGTCTGTCGGGCCACTTCCTGCCGCTCGGCACGATCGCCTGGGGGCTTGCGCTGTTCTTCCTGTTCGGCAATCTGGACATGCTCGGCAAGTACGACGGCATCAACGGCATTCCCGTGCTCAACGTGTTCGGCGTCGCGCTGGAGTCCGGGCGGCATATCTACTACCTGATTTGGGTGGTGGTGCTGGCGTCGGTCGTGTCGGTGCAGAACCTGCTCAACAGCCGCACCGGCCGGGCGATTCGCGCGCTGCGCGGCGGCGGCCTGATGGCCGAGGCGATGGGCGTGAACACGGCCTGGATGCGCGTGGTGATCTTCGTCTACGCGGCGGTTCTGGCGGCCGTCTCGGGCTTCCTGTACGCGCATTTGCAGCGCGCCGTGAACCCGACGCCGTTCGGCCTGAATCACGGCATCGAGTATCTGTTCATGGCCGTTGTGGGCGGCGTCGCGCACGTTTGGGGCGCGGTGCTGGGCGCGGCGATCCTGACGGTGCTGCAAGACTGGCTGCAGACGCTGCTGCCCAAGCTGCTCGGCGAGAACGGCAACTTCGAGATCATCGTGTTCGGCATTCTGATGGTGCTGCTGCTGCAATATGCGCGGCGCGGGGTCTGGCCGTTCGTGGCGCGCTTCTTCCCGCGCGGACCGCAGGCGCACGTGCCCGCGAATGCCGAGCCTTTGCCGCAACGCAGCAAGCCCGAGGCGGGCGAGATGCTGCTCACCGTCGACAAGGCGCGCAAGCAGTTCGGCGGGCTGGTCGCCGTCAACGACGTGAGTTTCGAGGTGAAAGCGGGGCAGATCATCGGTTTGATCGGCCCGAACGGCGCCGGGAAATCGACCACCTTCAACCTTGTCACCGGCGTGCTGCAACCGACGAGCGGCGCCATCACGTTCCGCGGCGAGCGCATCGACCGGCTGACTTCACGTGAAATCGTCGCGCGCGGCATCGGCCGCACGTTCCAGCACGTCAAGCTGCTGCCGACGATGACGGTGCTGGAGAACGTCGCGATCGGCGCGCATCTGCGCGGCCACTCGGGCGTGCTGCGCAGCGTGGTGAAGCTCAACGCGGTGGAGGAGGGGCGGCTGATGAGCGAGGCGGCGAAGCAATTGCGCCGCGTGGGCCTGGAGCAGCATATGTACGACGAGGCGGGCAGTCTCGCGCTCGGTCAACAGCGGATTCTGGAAATCGCGCGCGCGCTGTGCTGCGATCCGACCTTGCTGTTGCTCGACGAGCCGGCGGCGGGGCTGCGTTATCAGGAGAAACAGCAGCTGGCCGCGTTGCTGCGCAAGCTGAGGGAAGAGGGGATGAGCGTGCTGCTGGTTGAACACGACATGGATTTCGTGATGAATCTCACCGACCGGCTGGTCGTGATGGAGTTCGGCACACGCATTGCCGAGGGCTTGCCGGAAGACGTGCAGAAGGATCCGGCCGTGCTCGAAGCCTATCTGGGCGGGGTGGAATGATGGCGACGCCCGTACTCGAAGTCTCCAACCTCGCGGTGCGCTACGGCAAGATCGAGGCGCTGCATCAGGCCGCCATCAAGGTAGGCGCAGGGCAAATCGTCTCGGTGATCGGCCCGAACGGCGCGGGCAAGTCGACGCTCTTGAACGCCATCATGGGCGCGTTGCCCCAGACCGGACATGCGAGCGGCCGGATTGCCTACCTCGGCGAGGAAATCGGCGCGCTGCCGATCGAGCGTCGTGTCGCGCGCGGCATGTGCCTCGTGCCCGAAAAGCGCGAGCTATTCGCCTCGATGACGGTCGAGGACAACCTCGTGCTTGGCGCGTATCGGCGCAAGCGGGCAGGGGAGCGCAACTTCCTCGATCAGCTCGATCACGTTTTTCAGCTGTTTCCGCGCTTGAAGGAGCGACGCGCGCAGGCGGCGGGCACGTTGTCGGGTGGCGAGCGGCAGATGTTGGCCGTCGGCCGCGCGCTGATGGGCAAGCCAGATCTGCTGATGCTCGATGAACCCAGCCTTGGACTCGCGCCGCTCATCGTGAAGGAGATCTTCCATATCATCAGCGCGCTGCGGCAGACGGGCGTTGCCACGCTGCTGATCGAGCAGAATGCACGCGCGGCTCTGCAAATCTCTGACTATGGCTATGTGCTGGAGACCGGTGATTTGGCGCTCGAAGGGCCGGCGAGCGAACTGGCGCAGAACCCGCGAGTGATCGAAACGTATCTGGGCTTGGCCAAGAAACCCGTCTGATCTCGTCAGTTTCTGCAGAGCTGAGCGGCGTGTTTCACGTGAAACACGCCGCTTTTTTTCGCTAAAGCGTGGAACGAAATTCGGGCGTGAACGGCCCAAAACCTGAAACCGTTATAATTCGCGCATACCACTTTTTCTGAGAAGGCTCACGCGGTCAATTTGTCCGTGCGTGAGGTCCCGCCATGCTTTTTCCAACAGAATTTGACGTAATTGTCGTCGGCGGCGGTCACGCCGGCACTGAGGCCGCGCTTGCCGCTGCCCGCATGGGCGTAAAGACGCTCCTGCTCACGCACAACATCGAGACGCTCGGTCAGATGAGCTGCAATCCGTCGATCGGCGGCATTGGCAAAGGCCATCTGGTCAAGGAAGTCGATGCACTCGGCGGCGCGATGGCCGCTGCGACGGACGAGGGCGGCATTCAGTTCCGTATCCTCAACTCGTCGAAGGGTCCCGCTGTGCGTGCGACGCGTGCCCAGGCTGACCGCATTCTGTACAAGGCCGCGATCCGCCATCGCCTGGAGAATCAGCCGAATCTGTGGCTGTTCCAGCAGGCCGTGGAAGACCTGATGGTCGAAGGCGACCGAGTAGTTGGCGCCGTGACGCAGGTCGGCCTGCGCTTCCGCGCACGCGCTGTGGTGCTGACGGCCGGTACGTTCCTCGACGGCAAGATTCACGTGGGCCTCAACAACTACACGGGCGGCCGCGCTGGCGATCCCGCTGCGGTGACGTTGTCGGCGCGCCTGAAGGAGTTGAAGCTGCCGCAGGGCCGCCTCAAGACTGGCACGCCGCCGCGTATCGACGGCCGCACGATCGATTTTTCGGTGCTCGAGGAGCAGCCGGGCGACCTCGATCCGGTGCCAGTCTTCTCGTTCCTTGGCCGCGCGGAGCAGCATCCGAAGCAGATCCCGTGCTGGGTCACGCATACCAACGAGCGCACGCACGACATCATTCGCGGCGGTCTCGACCGTTCGCCGATGTACACGGGCGTGATCGAAGGGGTGGGGCCGCGCTACTGTCCGTCGATCGAAGACAAGATTCATCGCTTTGCGTCGAAGGAGTCGCACCAGATCTATCTGGAGCCGGAAGGCCTGACGACGAACGAGTTCTATCCGAACGGGATCTCGACGAGCCTGCCGTTCGACGTCCAGCTTGAGTTGGTGCACTCGATGCGTGGCCTCGAGCACGCGCACATCCTGCGGCCTGGCTATGCGATCGAATACGACTATTTCGACCCGCGCGGGCTGAAGGCATCGCTTGAAACGAAGGTCATCAACGGCCTGTTTTTTGCGGGTCAGATCAACGGCACGACCGGCTACGAAGAAGCTGCGGCGCAAGGCTTGCTCGCGGGTATCAACGCCGGTCTACAGGTGCAAGGCAAGGACGCATGGTGCCCGCGCCGTGATCAGGCTTACCTCGGCGTGCTGGTCGACGATCTGGTGACGCGTGGCGTGTCGGAGCCGTATCGCATGTTCACGAGCCGCGCGGAGTATCGCCTGAGCCTGCGCGAAGACAACGCCGATATGCGCCTGACCGAAATCGGCCGCGAACTCGGTGTCGTTGAGGACGCGCGCTGGGATGCATTCAGCCGCAAACGCGACGCTGTTTCACGTGAAACCGAACGCCTGAAGTCGACGTGGGTGAACCCCAAGACGCTGGGCGCGGAAGAGGCGACCGCTTTGCTCGGCAAGCCCATTGACCACGAATACAATCTCGCGGACTTGCTGCGCCGTCCGGGTGTGAGCTACGACGGTGTGTGCGGCCTGCGCGGCGGCGCATGCGGCCCCGAAGTGCCGCTTGCCGACGACGAGGTCCTGCTCGCGCAGATCAAGGAGCAGATCGAGATCGGCGTCAAATATCAGGGCTATATCGATCGTCAGGCCGACGAGATCGAGCGCAACGGCACGCACGAGAACACGCGTCTGCCCGAAGGCATCGATTACGCAGAAGTGCGCGGCCTGTCGTTCGAAGCACGCCAGAAGCTCAATCAGTTCCGCCCGGAAACCATCGGTCAGGCCTCGCGTATCTCGGGCATCACGCCCGCCGCGATTTCGCTGCTGATGGTGCATCTCAAGCGTGGCCTCGGCCGTCGCCGCCAGAAGCCCGCCGATTCGGGTAACGACACGACGCCGGTGGCTCAATGAGCGGCCGCGCACGTCAACCCGGGATCGCCGATCGCGGCGCACTCGCGCAGATGCTGAAAGAGGGCGCTCAAGCGCTCTCCATCGAATTGAGCGAGCGGCAGCACGAAAAACTGCTGGACTACGTCGCCTTGCTCGTGAAGTGGAACGCCGTCTACAACCTGACGGCGATTCGCGACCCGCGCCAGATGCTGATCCAGCACATCCTCGATTCGCTTTCGATCGTGCCGCATCTGCCTTCACGTGAAAACGCCGCGGTGCTCGATGTGGGTTCGGGCGGCGGTTTGCCGGGCATCGTGCTCGCGATCGTGCGTCCCGACTGGCAGGTCACGCTGAACGACATCGTGCAGAAGAAGTCGGCGTTTCAGTCGCAGGCGAAGGCTGAACTCGGCCTCGCGAATCTCTCGGTGGTGACCGGACGAGTCGAATCGCTGCGACCTGGTGTCGAAGTTCCGAAAAAATTCGATCTGATCGTCTCGCGGGCATTCGCGGAACTGGCCGATTTCGTTACACTGGCCCGTCACCTCGTTGCGGACGGCGGCGCGATCTGGGCGATGAAGGGTGTGCGTCCCGAAGGCGAGATCGAACGCTTGCCGGAAGGCGCGACGGCAGTCCAGACGATTCGCCTCGCCGTGCCGATGCTCGACGCCGAACGGCACCTGACGGAAGTCACCGTCGAACCGGTTGCGGCAGCCTGAGCGCGGCTTGAGTTATCGCGCAGGCAAGTTCGTTGGCCGATCGGCCGAGTAGTGCGGCAGTGTTGAGCGCGCTATAACGTAAGCAAACTTTTTAAGGCAGTAAAGGGACACCCAAAAGATGGCAAAAATCTTCTGCGTTGCGAACCAGAAGGGCGGCGTCGGCAAGACGACGACAACGGTCAATCTCGCCGCGAGCCTCGCATCGCAGGGACAACGTGTCCTTCTCATCGACCTCGACCCGCAAGGCAATGCCACGATGGGCAGCGGCATCGACAAGGCGGCGTGCGAGTACACCGTCTATGAAGTGCTGGTCGACGGCATTACCGTGCCGCAGGCGCGTACGAGCCCGGAGCAGGTGGGCTACGACGTGCTGCCGGCCAACCGCGAACTCGCCGGCGCCGAAGTGGAGCTGGTCTCCGTGGAACAGCGCGAGCGACGCCTGAAGAACGCGCTGGCGCAGGTGGACGATCAATACGACTTCGTGCTGATCGACTGCCCGCCGGCGCTCTCGCTGCTCACGCTCAATGGCTTGTGCGCGGCGCATGGCGTCGTGATCCCGATGCAGTGCGAGTACTTCGCGCTCGAAGGTCTGTCGGATCTCGTGAACACCATCAAGCAGGTGCACGCGAACATGAATCGCGACCTGAAGGTGATCGGGCTTTTGCGCGTGATGTTCGATCCGCGCATCACGCTGCAGCAGCAGGTTTCCGAGCAACTCAAGGAGCACTTTGGCGACAAGGTGTTCGACGCCGTGATCCCGCGCAATGTGCGGCTTGCGGAGGCGCCCAGCTACGGTTTGCCGGGCGTGGTGTTCGATCGCGCGTCGCGCGGCGCGCAGGCCTATGTGCAATTCGGCGCGGAAATGATCGAGCGCGTACGCGCACTCTGACGCAGACTGGAGAAGCACGATGAACGCAGTAGCACGGAAGAAGGGGCTGGGTCGAGGACTGGAAGCGCTGCTCGGCGGCAGCGCGGACATCACCGAGGCGGTGAAGATCGAGGGCGCGCCCAACACGCTGCCGCTCACGCAGATGCAGGCGGGCAAGTATCAGCCGCGTACGCGTATGGACGAGGGCGCGCTGCAGGAACTGGCCGCGAGCATTCGCGCGCAGGGTTTGATGCAGCCGATTCTCGTGCGTCCGGTTAGCGCGGATCGCTACGAAATCATCGCGGGTGAGCGACGTTTTCGCGCGGCGCATATCGCCGGGCTGACCGAGGTGCCGGTGCTCGTGAAGGACGTGCCCGATCAAGCCGCCGCCGCGATGGCGCTGATCGAGAACATCCAGCGCGAAGACCTGAATCCGCTCGAAGAGGCGCAGGGCATCCAGCGTCTGCTCGACGAGTTCAGTTTCACGCACGAACAGGCGGCGGAGTCGGTGGGGCGCTCGCGCAGCGCCGTGTCGAATCTGCTGCGTTTGCTGAACCTCGCTGCGCCGGTGCAGACCATGTTGCTCGCGGGCGACCTGGACATGGGTCATGCGCGCGCGCTGCTCGCGGTCGATGCCGCCACGCAGATCACGCTTGCGAACCAGGTGGTCAACAAGCGCATGTCGGTGCGTGAAACCGAGAAGCTCGTTTCGGCGACGACCAAGGCCGCACCCGCGGTGAAGGCGAAGGCTGCGCACGACGGCGGCCGCGACACGCGCCGCCTCGAAGAAGAACTGTCGGACTTGTTGTCCGCCACGGTGAAGATCAAGCTCGGCCGTCGCGGTCGCGGTCAGCTTAGCGTCGACTTCGGCGATCTCGATGCACTTGACGGCATTTTGCTGCGTTTGCGCGGCGAAGCCGCCGTTTGACGCACGTTCGCGCCTAAGGTGCGGGAGCCTGACGCCGCGCAACGCGGCCCCCTGAGTCTGCTGCGCCGGGTCGGCGCGTTCGCGGCGGGCGAGCCGGTGCTGACGATACTCGTCGCCGCGCTCGTGCTGCTGCAGGTTTTCGCGCCGCGCGCGTGGAGCACGCTGCCCGCGCTCGTCGACTGGCAAACGGTGATGACGCTCGCGGGCCTGCTCATCCTCACGAAGGCCATCGAATATTCAGGATTCCTGACCTGGGTTGCGCACAAACTCGTGCATCGCATCCGCTCCGAGCGCGCGCTGGCGTTTCTGCTGATCGGTCTGGCGGCGGCCCTGTCGACGGTCGTGACCAACGACGTCGCGCTGTTCGTCGTCGTGCCGCTGGTGTTGTCGCTGCACAAATTGACGCCATTGCCCCTGAAGCGGCTCGTGATCGTCATCGCGCTCGCCGTGAACGCGGGCTCCATCCTGACGCCGCTCGGCAATCCGCAAAACCTGTTTCTCTGGCAATTGAGTGGTGCGGCATTTGGTCGCTTCGTCGCCGCACTGGCGCCGCTGTGCGCGGTGCTGATGGCGATGTTGTTCGCGCTGGCCGCGTTTCTTTTCAGGCCAAAAACGCTCGATCTGAGCCGCGACGCCGAGGCGCATGGCGTCGATCGCGCGCTGGCCGGTGTCGCGGCCGTCCTCTTCGTGGCGTTCGTGCTGCTCGCCGACGCGCATCGCGCCGGCATCGCCCTCGCGGGCGTCGCCGCCGGTTTCCTGATCTGGCGCGCGCGCATCGTGCTGAAGATCGACTGGCTGCTGCTGCTGATCTTCGTGCTGATGTTCATCGTCCTGCGCAGCGCGGCGGCGCTGCCGTGGATCCATCACGCGCTGGAAGGCCTCGCGCTGCAGACGCCGCTACGCGCCTATCTGGCCGGCGCCGTGCTCTCTCAGGCCATCAGCAACGTGCCGGCGGCCATCGTGCTCGCGGGCTTCACGCACGACTGGCGCGCGCTGGCATTCGGCGTGAGCGTCGGCGGCTTCGGTCTCGCGATCGGCTCGCTCGCGAACCTGATCGCCGTGCGTCTGTCGGGCGAGCGCGGCGTCTGGCTGCCGTTCCACCTCATCGCGATCCCGTTCTGGTTCGCTGCGACAATTTGCGGCGGCCTGCTGTTGTATTTTTTCTGACAGAAATGAAACAGATCAGCGACATGAGCGTCGTTACAAGGTAAAATCGCGCCCCGTTTTGCCTGGCTCTCCTGAGTGCAAACCGTGTGTCGAACGCTCCCTTACATTTTCCGTTACCCCGCGGGTAATGGCGCGTTTTCCGCATGATGAAGTAGCATTTCACGGGTGTTATTGAGCGGGCTAAAGTCTTGAATTGGCTGCAACTATCGCTTACAATCGCCCGGATTTATTTGGTTGGCGATGCTGTAAGCACGTTGTAATAAAACGCGCGAAAGGCAAATATCCGGAATAACGCGATGGTGGGTCAGAGGCCAGACGAAGCGCCGCAGGCGCATGAAGGGCCCGATGGTCCGCGTAGCGCGAGCGAAGCATCCCGCCGGGGGCAGGATGCAGGGACGGATAAGGCAGGAGCCGCAGGTTCGCGTGGCGATCACAACGAACGCTGGGACCAGTTGGACGCCGATCAGCAAGATAACAACGACATCGTTCCGCTCACCCGGATTGAGGCCGAGCAGCTGTTCGGCGCACAGGTGAGTCGCCCATCGCGCGTCACGCCGTTTCGCGTCGTGGCGGCGCAAGTGGTTTTGTCCCTGGTTGCTACGTTGTTGTGGTGGCTGTTTTATAAGCCACCGGTTGCGGCTGCGCCGAGCAGTGTGCCGCTCTCCGCGTTGCTGGGTGGAGCGATCTGCTGGGTGCCCGGAGCGTTGTTCGCGGCCCGCCTCAAGCAGTTGAGCGGCGCCGGCACCGTAATGAACTGGATGCTCGGTGAAGCATTCAAGATGGGGGCGACGATTGCGATGTTCGTCGCCATCGCGTTCTGGTATCGCGACGTGCAGTGGATTCCGCTGCTCATCACGTACCTGATCGCACTGAAGACATACTGGATCGCGCTCGCGTGGCGCTGAATCCCGCCAACATCGCGCCGCCTGCGGGCGTAGAGGCGATGGAGGCGAAGATCAGCTGGCCCATGCGGAGCAGATAAGACACGATCCGCGGCGGTGCGTTCCCGCAAACTGGTAGGTGCGGGAACGGCCGGAAACGATTTTCGACAATTTGGGTGGTTTTAACGATATGGCAGCCAGCGAAGGAACGCGCGCTCTGGATCCGTCCGAGTACATTGCGCACCACTTGCAGAATTTTTCCACCTCGCATCAGACGTCGATCGTCGATTTCCACGTCTGGAACATCGACACGCTGTTCTGGTCGATCCTGTGCGGCCTCGCCACCATCCTGCTGCTGTTTGTCGCCGCGCGTAAGGCTACGTCCGGCGTGCCGGGCCGCTTCCAGTGCGCCATCGAAATGCTGGTCGAAATGGTCGAAGACCAGTCGAAGTCCATCATTCACGGCAACCGCAAATTCATCGCTCCTCTGGCCCTGACGGTCTTCGTCTGGGTGGCGCTGATGAACTGCCTCGACTTCATCCCCGTCGACCTGCCGGGCCGCGTGATCGGCTGGCTGGGTCTGTCCGAAGCACTCCCGCACCAGCGCATCGTCCCGACCGCCGACCTCAACGGCACGTTCGGCATCGCGCTCGGCGTGTTCGTGCTGATGATCTATTACAACCTCAAGATCAAGGGCCCCGGCGGCTTCGTTCACGAGCTGCTGTCGGCTCCGTTCGGCTCGCATCCGCTGCTGTGGATCCCGAACCTTGCACTCAACATCATCGAATTCGTCGCCAAGACGGTTTCGCTCGCCCTGCGGTTGTTCGGCAACATGTATGCAGGCGAACTGCTGTTCCTGCTGATCGCCCTGCTGGGCAGTCTGTGGACCTTCGGCGCGGATTCGACGGTGCTTGGCTTCATCGGCCACGTGATTGCGGGCAGCGTCTGGGCGATCTTCCACATTCTGATCGTTCTGCTGCAGGCGTTCATTTTCATGATGCTGACGCTGGTGTACATCGGCCAGGCACACGACAGCCACTAAACGGCGGTCGTACCAGATTTGCAGTTTAAGTTTTAAATCCCCAGTTCCAGAAAATCTCACAAAGGAGTGATCATGCAAGCTTTCATCGCCAACATCCAGGGTTTCACGGCCATCGGTATCGGCATCATCATCGGCCTGGGTGCAATCGGCGCCTGTATCGGTATCGGCCTGATGGGCGGCAAGTACATCGAAGCGTGCGCACGTCAGCCTGAACTGATGAACCCGCTGCAAACGAAGATGTTCCTGCTGGCTGGTCTGATCGATGCAGCGTTCCTGATTGGCGTGGGTGTTGCAATGCTGTTCGCGTTCGCTAACCCGCTGCTCTCGAAGCTCGCGGGCTAAGTTCCCTGGAAGGTTGCGCCTGATCTATAACGGTTAAGGGCGCATGGCGGAACGGGAGACGAGGCGCTGATCGAGTTTCACAACCGATGAGCGCCTTGCCGTTTCAATTCCCCGGAATAGCAACGTTTAAGGAAACACCGTGAATCTCAACGCAACCCTGTTTGCGCAAATGGTCGTGTTCCTGATCCTCGCGTGGTTCACGATGAAGTTCGTGTGGCCGCCGTTGATCAACGCCCTCGACGAGCGCTCGAAGAAGATCGCGGACGGCCTCGCCGCTGCGGAAAAGGGCAAGGCGGAACTCGAAGCCGCGCATAAGCGCGTGGGCGAGGAACTCGCTACGGCCCGTAACGAGGGCCAAAACCGCATTGCCGACGCGGAAAAGCGCGCTCTCGCAGTCGCTGAAGAAATCAAGGCCCAGGCCCACGCCGAAGCAGCGCGCATCATCGCGCAAGCGAAGGCCGACGCGGACCAGCAAGTCGTCAAGGCACGCGAAGTTCTGCGCGCTGAAGTCGCCGCGCTCGCCGTGCAAGGCGCCGAGCAGATCCTGAAGCGCGAAGTCGATCAGTCGGCGCACGCCGAACTGCTGAATCAACTGAAAGCCGAGCTCTGATCATGGCCGAACTTGCAACCATCGCCCGCCCGTACGCAGAAGCCCTGTTTGGCGTGGCCGAAGCTGGTGACACCGCCGCCTGGTCCACGCTCGTTACGGAGCTGGCACAGGTTGCGGCCATGTCCGACGTGCTGTCGGTCGCGACGAGCCCGAAAGTAAGCCATGCCCAGGTCGTCGAGCTGCTGCTCGCGGCGGTGAAGTCCCCGCTCAAGGATTCGGCCGAGGCCAGGAACCTCGTCCAGATGCTGGTCGCGAATCACCGCCTGGAACTGCTGCCGGAAATCCATGCACAGTTCGAAGCGCTCAAGAATGCGAAGGCCGGTGCGGCCGACGCGCTGATCGTCAGCGCGTTCCCGCTCGAAGGCACCCAGTTGAACGACCTCGTGGCCAGCCTCGAACGCAAGTTCAAATGCAAGCTGAAGCCCACCGTTGAAATCGACAAGTCGCTGATTGGCGGCGTGCGCGTCACGGTCGGCGACGAAGTGCTCGATACCTCGGTCCGCGCGCGGCTCGCCAGCATGCAGGTGGCTCTGACCGCTTGAGCGTCCCGGTGAACACACCGAACGCAGCGGCTGGCACGCAACAGAATTGAACATCAGGAGCGAATAATGCAACTCAATCCCTCTGAGATCAGCGAGCTGATCAAGAGCCGGATCCAGGGCCTTGAAGCGAGCGCAGACGTTCGCAACCAGGGCACCGTGATCTCCGTGACCGACGGCATCGTGCGCATCCACGGCCTGTCGGACGTGATGCAAGGCGAAATGCTCGAATTCCCGGGCAACACCTTCGGTCTCGCGCTGAACCTCGAGCGTGACTCGGTCGGCGCCGTGATTCTCGGTGAATACGAACACATTTCGGAAGGCGACATCGTCAAGACGACGGGCCGCATTCTGGAAGTCCCGGTTGGTCCGGAACTGATCGGCCGCGTGGTCGATCCGCTCGGCAACCCGATCGACGGCAAGGGCCCGATCAACGCCAAGGCGACCGACGCGATCGAAAAGATCGCTCCGGGCGTGATCTGGCGTGAAGGCGTGTCGCAGCCGGTGCAAACCGGTCTGAAGTCGATCGACGCAATGGTGCCGATCGGCCGTGGCCAGCGTGAGCTGATCATCGGCGACCGTCAGTGCGGCAAGACCGCAGTGGCCGTCGACACGATCATCAACCAGAAGGGCAAGGACCTGATCTGTATCTACGTCGCCATCGGCCAGAAGGCGTCGTCGATCCAGAACGTGCTGCGCAAGCTCGAAGAAACCGGCGCGATCGAGTACACGATCGTCGTGGCGGCCTCGGCTTCGGAATCGGCTGCGCTGCAGTACCTCGCACCGTACGCCGGCTGCACGATGGGCGAATACTTCCGCGATCGCGGTCAAGACGCCCTGATCATTTATGACGATCTGACCAAGCAAGCCTGGGCCTATCGCCAGATCTCGCTGCTGCTGCGCCGCCCGCCGGGCCGCGAAGCTTACCCCGGCGACGTGTTCTATCTCCACTCGCGTCTGCTCGAGCGCGCTGCACGCGTGTCGGCCGACTACGTCGAGAAGTTCACGAACGGCGAAGTCAAGGGCAAGACGGGTTCGCTGACGGCACTGCCGATCATCGAAACGCAGGCAGGCGACGTCACGGCATTCGTTCCGACGAACGTGATCTCGATTACCGACGGCCAGATCTTCCTGGAAACCGACCTGTTCAACGCAGGCATCCGCCCGGCAATCAACGCCGGCGTGTCGGTGTCGCGTGTTGGCGGTGCGGCTCAGACCAAGGTCGTGAAGAAGCTGTCGGGCGGTATCCGTACCGACCTCGCGCAGTACCGTGAACTGGCTGCATTCGCCCAGTTCGCCTCGGACCTCGACGAAGCGACCCGCAAGCAGCTCGAGCGCGGCCGCCGCGTGACGGAACTGCTCAAGCAGCCGCAGTATCAGCCGCTGCAGGTCTGGGAACTGGCGGTTGCGCTGTTCTCGGCCAACAACGGCTACCTCGACGACATCGACGTCAAGGACGTCCTGCCGTTCGAAAAGGGCCTGCGCGAATACCTGAAGTCGAAGCACGCCGACCTCGTCGCGCGCATCGAGGACAAGAAGGACCTGTCGAAGGACGACGAGAACGCGCTGCACGCGGTTCTCAAGGACTTCAAGAAGTCCGGCGCATATTGATCCGTCCGGGAATCAATCTAGATAAACGGACATTGGGGCGGCGCGGGGTTCGGTGAATCCCGCTCCGCTTCGATCAAGGAGCAAGCAATGGCTGGAATGAAGGAAATTCGCGGCAAGATCAAGAGCGTGCAAAACACGCGCAAGATCACCAAGGCGATGGAAATGGTCGCGGCGTCGAAAATGCGCCGTGCCCAGGAGCGCATGCGCGCCGCCCGCCCGTATGCCGACAAGGTCCGCGACATCGCTGCGCACATGAGCCGTGCGAACCCCGAGTATCGCCACCCGTTCATGGTGGAAAACAACGATGCGAAGGTCGCCGGCGTGATTCTCGTCACCACGGACAAGGGTCTGTGCGGCGGGATGAACACCAACGTGCTGCGCGCGACGCTGCAGAAGTTCAAGGATCTGGAAGCATCCGGCACGTCGATCGAAGCTACGGCGATCGGCAGCAAGGGCCTCGGTTTCCTGAACCGTCTGCGCGCGAAAGTCGTCTCGAATGTCGTGCAACTCGGCGACACGCCGCATCTGGAAAAGCTGATCGGCGCGATCAAGGTGCAGCTCGACCAGTACTCGGAAGGCAAGCTTTCGGCGGTGTACCTCGCGTACACGCGCTTCGTCAACACGATGAAGCAGGAGCCGGTGATCGAGCAGCTGCTGCCGCTGTCGGCCGAGCGCCTGGAAAGCAACGACGACGGCACGACGCCGAAGTCGGCGTGGGACTACATCTACGAGCCGGACGCGCAAACCGTCGTGGACGAACTGCTGGTCCGCTATGTCGAAGCTCTGGTCTATCAGGCCGTGGCGGAAAACATGGCGTCGGAGCAGTCGGCCCGTATGGTCGCGATGAAGGCGGCGTCGGACAACGCGAAGACGGTCATCAACGAACTGCAGCTCTCGTACAACAAGAGCCGCCAGGCCGCGATTACGAAGGAACTTTCGGAAATCGTCGGCGGCGCAGCAGCCGTCTGATAGTCGCGAACCGATTGCGAAACCGCGCCGGTGTTGAACCGGTGGGCGAGTGAAGAATTCAGGTATCTAAAGGAAAATCGATGAGTACAACTGCTTTGGTAGAAGGCAAGATCGTACAGTGCATCGGCGCGGTGATCGACGTGGAATTCCCGCGCGAGACCATGCCGAAGATCTACGACGCGCTGATTCTCGACGGGTCGGAACTGACCCTGGAAGTGCAGCAGCAGCTGGGCGACGGCGTTGTCCGCACCATCTGTCTGGGTGCGTCGGACGGCCTGCGCCGCGGCACCGTGGTGAAGAACACGGGCAAGCCCATCAGCGTGCCGGTCGGCAAGCCGACGCTCGGCCGTATCATGGACGTGCTCGGCCGTCCGATCGACGAAGCCGGCCCGATCGTCAGCGAAACGACGCGCGCGATCCACCAGAAGGCTCCGGCGTTCGAAGATCTGTCGCCGTCGGCTGAACTGCTCGAAACCGGCATCAAGGTTATCGACCTGATCTGCCCGTTCGCAAAGGGCGGCAAGGTTGGCCTGTTCGGTGGTGCTGGCGTGGGCAAGACCGTCAACATGATGGAGCTCATCAACAACATCGCGAAGGAGCACGGCGGTTTCTCCGTGTTCGCGGGCGTGGGCGAGCGTACCCGTGAGGGCAACGACTTCTACCACGAAATGAAGGACTCGAACGTTCTCGACAAGGTCGCGCTGGTCTACGGCCAGATGAACGAGCCGCCGGGCAACCGTCTGCGCGTCGCGCTGACCGGTCTGACGATGGCCGAGCACTTCCGTGACGAAGGCCTCGACGTGCTGTTCTTCGTCGACAACATCTACCGTTTCACGCTGGCTGGCACGGAAGTGTCGGCACTGCTCGGCCGTATGCCGTCGGCAGTGGGCTATCAGCCGACGCTGGCTGAAGAAATGGGCAAGCTGCAAGAGCGCATCACGTCGACCAAGAAGGGCTCGATTACGTCGGTTCAGGCCGTGTACGTCCCTGCGGACGACTTGACCGACCCGTCGCCGGCTACGACCTTCGGCCACCTGGACGCAACCGTCGTGCTGTCGCGTGACATCGCCTCGCTGGGTATCTACCCGGCAGTCGACCCGCTCGACTCGACCTCGCGCCAGATCGACCCGAACGTGATCGGTGAAGAGCACTACTCGATCACGCGCCGCGTGCAGCAGACGCTCCAGCGCTACAAGGAACTGCGTGACATCATCGCAATTCTGGGCATGGACGAACTGTCGCCGGAAGACAAGCTGACCGTCGCCCGCGCACGTAAGATCCAGCGTTTCCTGTCGCAGCCGTTCCACGTCGCGGAAGTCTTCACGGGCTCGCCGGGCAAGTACGTGCCGCTGAAGGAAACCATCCGCGGCTTCAAGATGATCGTCGAAGGCGAGTGCGATCACCTGCCGGAGCAGGCGTTCTACATGGTCGGCACGATCGACGAAGCCTTCGAAAAGGCCAAGAAGATCCAGTAAGGGTCGCGTTGCAGGCAAAGAGGCGAGATTTGTCGCGCGGGTTTCCATCAGCGTTGATCGGTCTCGCCGCCGCAACCCCTTGACCCCAGGAGTTCGACACATATGGCAGCAACCATCAAGGTAGACGTCGTCAGCGCCGAAGAGAGCATCTATGACGGCCAGGCGAAGTTCGTCGCGCTTCCGGGTGAAGCCGGCGAGCTGGGCATTCTGCCTGGCCACACGCCGCTCATCACGCGGATTCGTCCGGGTGCGGTGCGCATCGTCGGTGAAAGTGGCGACGAAGAGTTCGTGTTCGTTGCAGGCGGCATTCTCGAAGTGCAGCCGGGCGCCGTGACGGTGCTCGCCGACACCGCGATCCGCGGCAAGGATCTCGACGAAGCGAAGGCCGCCGAAGCGCGCAAGCGCGCTGAAGAGGCGCTGCAGAACGCCGGCTCGAACCTCGAGTACGCCACCGCGCAGGCCGAACTGGCCTACGCCGTTGCGCAACTCGCGGCGATCCAGCGTCTGCGCAAGCAACACCAGCATTGATTCCCGCGCGCGCCTTCGCGGCGCGTGCGACCGAATCGAAAAGGCTCCCCGGCCGTTGTGCCGGGGAGCCTTTTTTATGCGCGCACGCTGGCTGACGCTTAGCCGCGTCCGCTGTCGTTGAGCACCTCGACGCGCATCACGCCCTGGCGCTCCGCCAACGAGCGCGGATTGGAGAACAGGTAGTCGCCGACCTGCACGTGCTTGAGGATCAGCGCGCGGCCTGCGGGCGTGAGCTTGGGTTCGGCGAGCAGGGCGTCGAGATCGGCTTCGGTGATGCGGCGCTGATGCTCGTTGTCGCGCCAGTCCTCGCCCTGACGCAGCGCACCCTGAAGCTTGAATTCCGAGGTGAACATCAGCGCGCCGTTGAGGCCGTAGACGCTCATGCTGATCGGCATGATGCCGTTGTCGTAGACGTCCTGCGGCACGATCTCGTGGATAAACACGTTATTGCCCGACGTGAAGCCATCGAACCGCACCGTGCCGCCCGGACCCGTCACGCCGAGACGCACGATCGCGCGGTCATTGCCGTTGCCGCTATTGCGGACGTCGGAGAGCGGCAGCACGCCCCGATACGAGCTCGTGGCGATAAACAGGATGCCTTCCTTTTCCTTCGCTTGAGCGCCGGGCGTGAAGCGTTTCTCGATCTGCACGCTCAGCGATTTGTTGATGCCCACGACCTCGACCAGCGAGGTTTGCGCGCCGATCTCGAAGGCCACCGCGCCATCGATGTCGTCGACGGGCGCGCGGCGCTCGCCATCGATCAGCGCCGTGAAGTCCCAGCCGGTGCGCTGGAAGTAGTGCAGCGAGACGCCGTCGTCGTCGCGCGCGATCACGAATTCGTAGAGCCAGTACTGGCCGGGTTCGAGCTGCAATTCGACAGCGTTCGCGCCCACCACCGTGAGCACGCCGCCGATGAGCTTGCTCGTGTCGACCGCGCCGTCGGCCAGCGCGATGTCGCCGTAATGCGTGCCCGCTGGCACGACGCCGAACGCGTACTGAATCGTGTCGTCGGGATTCGAATAGCCGTTGGCATCGGCGCCCGGCACGCCGGCCCAGATCTTCTTCGTGAGCCGCAGCTTGCCCTTCTTGCCGTTGTTGTTCGTCACCTCGACGCGCATCACGCCCTGGCGCTGATAGAAGTAATTCTGGTTCGTGAACAGCCAGTCGCCGACGTGCATATTCGCGCGGATCAACGCGCGCCCGGCTTCGGTGAACTTCGGGCTGCTCAGCAACGCGTTCAGTTCCTCCGCGGTAATTTCGTGCGCATCGGGGAACCCGGCGCTGAACCAGAACGAGCCGTCGAGCTGATGCACGTCCATTTTCTCGGGCCGCACGCCCGCGTCGTAGCTCGCCTTGGGCACGACTTCGTGAATGAACACGTTGTTGCCTGAGACGAAGCCGTCGAGCCGCACCTTGCCGTCCGCGCCCGTGACGCCGAGACGCACAACCGCGTTGCCGTCGAAATTTTCGGATCCCAGTTGCGTGAGACCGCGGTAGGAACTCGTGGCGAAGAACAGCACGCCGCTCGTGCGGCCGGTGCCCGCGCTCATGCGCTTGTCGATTTCGACGCACAGTGATTTGTTGATGCCGACGATGTTCACGTCCACCACATTCGCGCCGATCTCGAACGCGACGGCGCCGTCGATATCGTCGACCGGCGCGTGTCGCACGCCATCGAGCAGCGCCGTGTAATCCCAGCCGCCACGCTGCGAATAGCGCGGCGAAACGCCGTCGGGATCGCGGCCGATCACAAACTCGTAGAGCCAGTACTGGCCGGGTTCGAGCATCAGCTCGACCGTGTTCGCGCCGACCACCGTCAACACGCCGCCGATCAGCTTGCTGGTGTCGACTGCGCCGTCGACCAGCGCGATCTCGCTGTAGTGCGTGCCCGCCGGCACGACGCCGAACGCGTACTGGATCGTATCGGCGGGATCGGAATAGCCGTTGGCGTCGGAGCCCGGCACGCCCGCCCAGATTTTCTTCGACAGCCGCAGCTTGCCCTTCTTGCCGGTGTTGTTCGTCACCTCGACGCGCATCAGCCCCTGACGCTCGGCAAAGTAGTTCTGGTTCGTGAACAGCCAGTCGCCCACGTGCAGGTTCGCGCGGATCAGCGCGCGCCCGGCAGCCGTGAACTTGGGATTGGCGAGCAGCGCGTCGAGTTCAACCTGGGTGACTTCGTGCGCATCCGGGAATCCCGCGCTGT
Source organism: Paraburkholderia sp. J94 (assembly GCF_905220285.1). Classification (NCBI taxonomy): domain Bacteria; kingdom Pseudomonadati; phylum Pseudomonadota; class Betaproteobacteria; order Burkholderiales; family Burkholderiaceae; genus Paraburkholderia; species Paraburkholderia sp. J94. The sequence goes on from NZ_CAJMZH010000014.1 coordinate 54,855, forward strand.
ACCAGAACGAGCCGTCGAGCCGGTGCACGTCCATCTTCTCGGGCCGCACGCCCGCGTCGTAACTCGCCTTGGGCACGACTTCGTGGATGAAGACGTTGTTGCCCGAGGTGAAGCCGTCGAGCCGCACCGTGCCGTCCACGCCCGTCACGCCGAGACGCACCACGGCTTTGTCGTCGAAAAACGGCGAGCCCAGCTGCGTGAGGCCAAGATACGAACTCGTGCCGAAGAACAGCACGCCGTTCGTGCGCCCCGTGCCGCTGCTCAAGCGCTTGTCGATCTGCACGCACACCGATTTGTTGATGCCGACGATGCTCAATTCGCGCGTTTGCGCACCGACCTCGAACAGCACGGCGCCGTCGATGTCGTCGACCGGCGCGCGTCGTTCGCCATCGACGAGCGCCGTGAAGTCCCAGCCGCCGCGCTGCGAATAGCGCGGCGAGACGCCGTCGGCATCGCGGCCGATCACGAATTCGTAGAGCCAGTAGCGCCCGGGTGGGAGTTCCAGAGAGGTCTTGTTGTCGCCTGTCACGATCAGGACGCCGCCGGTCAGTTTGCGCGCGTCGACCGAGCCGTCCGCGTTCGCGAAGTCGCGGAAATGCGTGCCTTCCGACACAACGCCGAACGCGTACTGGATCGTGTCGGCGGGATCGGAATAACCGTTGGCGTCGGAGCCGGGCACGGCGGCCCAGATTTTCTTCGTGAGGATGAGGCGGCAATAAGCGGTGGTGTTCATCGAGACTCCAGGTGGCGAAATTTCCTACGCATCAAGTTGATAAGAACTACGAACTAATAGGCCGAAGTCAAAACTTCGTTAGACGTCTGAAAAGCAGCGGCGATTGCATTACGAAACGTCGTTAAAGTCCATCAGACGTTTGAGAGAGCGTGACGCGATGTCGCAATGCGGCGTGGGAAAAGCGCCAAAACTTGCGCGGGAATAAGCCAGAGAGGCGACCCGCAGCGCGCAGATCACCAGCGGAAAAACGAGCCGAAGCGCACCGAAGCGCCGGTCGCCGCGAGCCGGGCGGCAAGCCGGGAACAAACTACTTGACGTTTACGGAAAGGTAATGCGAAATCATGCCTTCGAGCGTGCCGCCGCGCGGCGTTGCGCCCGGGCCTGGCAGCCTGCGCTGCGGGTAAAACTTGATGCCGCCGCCGCCCGTCGCGGTGGAGAATAGATTTCAAAATCATTTCAACGGGAGCGCGACTCCCGCAGGAGACAGCCACCATGGCAATCGACGCAGCACGCGCGGCGGCCGCGCGCGAAGCGCTCATCGCGCCGCAGGACGGTCTTTCCTACGTGCGCGGCACGACCGCCACACCGCTCTCCGACGCCACCATCAGTGATTTCCTGCGCGAAACCGTCAGCCGGTTCCCCGAGCGGCCCGCCGTGGTGTTTCGTGAGCAAGGAATTCGATGGAATTGGCGTGAATTCGCGACCGAAGTCGACGTGATGGCGGCAGGTCTCGCGGAACTGGGCATCGAGAAGGGCGACCGCGTGGGCATCTGGTCGCCCAATCGCTGCGAATGGCTGCTCACGCAGTTCGCGACCGCGCGCCTCGGCGCGGTGCTCGTCAACATCAATCCGGCTTACCGGCTCGCGGAGCTCGAATACGCGCTGAACAAGGTCGGCTGCAAGGCGATCGTGGCGGCGGAAAGCTTCAAGACCTCGAAGTATCTGGAGATGCTGCAGACGCTCGCGCCCGAACTCGCGAGCGCGCAGCCCAGCGATCTGCACGCGGAGCGGCTGCCGGCGCTGCGCACGGTGATCCGCATGTGCGACACCGCGTCGCCCGGCATGCTCAACTTCAGCGAGCTGATCGAACTGGGCCGCGAGCGGCTCGCGCGCGACGGCACCGCCTGGCTCGACGCGCTGGGCGCCACGCTCTCGCCCGACGATCCGATCAACATCCAGTTCACGAGCGGCACGACCGGCAACCCGAAGGGCGCGACGCTCACGCATCGCAACGTCGTCAACAACGGCCGCTTCATTGCGATGGCCATGCGTTTGAGCGAGGACGATTCGCTCTGTATCCCGGTGCCGCTTTATCACTGTTTCGGCATGGTGCTCGCGGTGCTCGCGTGCGTGTCGGTCGGCGCGAACATGGTGTTCCCCGGCGAGGCTTTCGATCCGCGCGCGACGCTCGAAGCCGTGTCCGAGGAAGGCTGCACGGCGCTGCATGGCGTGCCGACGATGTTCATCGCCGAACTCGATCACCCGGACTTCGCGAAGTTCGATCTTTCGCGCCTGCGCACGGGCATCATGGCCGGTTCGCCGTGTCCGATCGAAACGATGAAGCGCGTGGTCTCGAAGATGCATCTGGCCGAGATCACCATCGCCTACGGCATGACGGAGACAAGCCCGGTCTCGTTCCAGAGCGCGACCACCGATCCGCTCGACAAGCGCACGACCACGGTGGGCCGCATCCAGCCGCATCTCGAAGTGAAGATCGTCGATCCGCTCGGCAACGTCGTGCCGGTGGGCGAGACGGGCGAGTTGTGCACGCGCGGCTATTCGGTGATGTGCGGCTACTGGGGCGATGAGGCCCGGACGGCGGAATCGATCATCGACGGCTGGATGCACACGGGCGACCTCGCGACGCTCGACGCCGAAGGCTACTGCAACATCGTGGGCCGCCTGAAGGACATGCTGATTCGCGGCGGCGAGAACATCTATCCGCGCGAGATCGAGGAGTTCCTGTTCCGGCATCCGAAGGTGCAGACCGTGCAGGTGTTCGGCGTGCCGGACGCGAAGTACGGCGAGGAAGTCTGCGCGTGGATCGTGCTGCGTCCGGGCGAGGCCGCGACGGCCGAGGAGATCCAGACGTTCTGCCAGGGGCAGATTGCGCACTACAAGATCCCGAAGTACATCCGTTTCGTCGACGAACTGCCGATGACGGTGACGGGCAAGGTGCAGAAGTTCGTGATGCGCGCACAGATGATCGCCGAACTGAAGATCAGCGAGCCGAAGACGGCGTGAGCGGGCAAGAAGGGGCGGCGAGACTGCCGCTCCTTTTGGGCTTCACGGCGCGTCGGTGTGGCAAAAAGATAATCTGGATGCCGAATCAATCGCGGGGATATGCAAGTGCGCAAACAGTCGAAAGATCGGAAAAACGCGGGAAAAAACCGAGGGAAAACGAGAGGGAAGGGAAAACGCGGACGAAAAAAAAGCGGGCCTGGAGCCCGCTAAAAACCACACGCTACGGGGTTAGCGCGAGGAGACCAAAGGAGGAGCCGGCTGATGAAACGTACGAGACGCCGGTCACGGCTCCAGCAAGGATGCCCCTAAGGAGGGCTTCGGCATAAAGCCGACCGGCTGGTGTATCGTGTCCGCTCACACTTGCACCAAGCCACATCCGTGTTGAAACCGTTGAAGGCATTGTGGGCGAATTAATGAACCTTCGCGGTAACAAAGTGTTTCAGGTTGTAACGCCCGCCAGATAAGGCTCCGCGGGATTTTTTGCCGTCCTGAGCGTTTCCGAGCCGTCATTTTTACCGGCATTTTCGGGCGCTGTCAGACCGCGCGCAAACGTTAGCGTCGAGCGAAATTCCTTTCGCATGAAGAAAGTCCCGCCATGCGGGCGATACGCCGTTTCTGTCACCTGAGTGCCGCGCATATCGCGGCGGATGCATGCGGCATCCGCACATCGTCGCGCGCGCATCGTTTGCGCGACGATCATGTGGCGGTGCAACGAGTCGTTGCAACTCGTCATATCGTTTAACGAATGAGCGAGCGGTGCGAGCCGCGTCAGTGACGCAAGCCGCATCGATGCAGAGCGCGTCGATGCATCGTGAGTCTACGCCTCGTGAGTCTACGCCTCGGCAAGATCCTTGGCGCTCACTTCAGCCACTTGTCCGAGATCGACTGATACTCGCCGCTCGCGCGCGCGAGATGCAGCCATTGATCGACGTACTGCTGGAACACCACGTCGCCGCGCGGCACCATCCACGCTTTCTCGCCGTACTGGAATGGCTTGTCGGGATGCACCGAGCACAGGCCCGGATTGAGCTTTTGCTGCAGGAGCGTTTCGGAGGCGTCGGTCACCATGACATCGGCCTTGCCCGCGAGGATCTGCTTGAAGATCGTCACGTTGTCGGGATACACGGTGAGGTTCGCGTGCGGAAAGAACTGCTTCGCGAAGCGCTCGTTCGTGCCGCCCGGATTCACGATCACGCGCGTGCCGGGCTGATCGATCTGCGCGACGCTCTGATACTTGTTCACGTCGTCGCAGCGCACGATGGGCGTCTTGCCGTCGACCTGATACGCCTCGGTGAAGAACGCGCGCTTCTGACGTTCGAGCGTGGTCGAGACGCCGCCCACCGCGACGTCGCACTTCGCGAGGAAGTCGGTCATGAGGTTGGACCACGTGGTCTTCACGAACTCGGCCTTCACGCCCAGCGACTTCGCGAGCGACTCCGCCATGTCGATGTCGATGCCTTCGAACGTGCCATCCGGCTTGTAGAACGAGTAGGGCTTGTAGTCGCCGGTCGTGCAGGCACGCAGCGTGCCGCGCGCGAGCACGTCGTCGAGACGCGAGGGCGCGGCGGCGTTCGGATTCGAACTCGGGGCCGCACCGGGATTCGACTGCGCGAATGCGCTCGGCGTGCCCGCGAGCGCGGCCAGCAAGGCGGCGATGAGCGCGCCAGTGGCGGCGAGCGCCTTGTTCTTCTTCATGCTGCGTGTCTCCTCGTCCTTTGTTGGATGCGATGTATTGATTCGGAAAGGCAGTCGATCATAGTCCGCGCGTCCTCACGCGTTAAGCATGGACAGACCTGGTAGCGCGCGGGCGCGGCGGCGGCATCCCGGTGGTGCGGCGAGTGGTCGCCGTTCCATGGCCGCAGGCGCGACGCAGCGCCTGATCGAGACCTTTTGGGGCCTTCGTGGTGTCCGTGTCTTGCGCTTATGCCGTCCATCAACGCCATGCCGTACGCGCCGGTCCGGTAAAATAGCGGTCTGCTTCCGAATCTCGCGCGCAAGCGCCTCCGCACGTGGCCCACACCCTTCTGAACGACACCTTCCTGCGCGCATTGCTGCGTCAGCCGACCGAGTACACGCCGATCTGGCTGATGCGCCAGGCAGGCCGTTATCTGCCGGAATACAACGCCACGCGCAGCCGCGCGGGCAGTTTCCTCGGCCTCGCGAAGAATCCCGATTACGCGACCGAAGTCACGCTGCAGCCGCTCGAACGCTATCCGCTCGACGCCGCCATCCTGTTCTCGGACATCCTCACGATTCCCGATGCGATGGGTCTCGGCCTGTCGTTCCAGGCGGGCGAGGGTCCGAAGTTCGCGCATCCGGTGCGCACCGAGGAAGACGTGGCGAAGCTCGCCGTGCCCGACATCGGCGAGACGCTCGGCTATGTGACCGACGCCGTGCGCGAAATCCGCCGCGCGCTCACCGACGGCCAGGGCCGTCAGCGCGTGCCGCTGATCGGATTCTCGGGCAGCCCGTGGACGCTCGCGTGCTATATGGTCGAAGGCGGCGGCTCGGACGATTTCCGCACCGTGAAGTCGATGCTGTACGCGCGCCCCGACCTCATGGAGCGCATTCTCGAAGTCAACGCGCAGGCCGTGGCCGCGTATCTGAACGCGCAGATCGAAGCGGGCGCGCAGGCCGTGATGATCTTCGACACGTGGGGCGGCGCGCTCGCGGACGGCATCTATCAGCGCTTCTCGCTTGCTTACATCCAGCGCGTGGTCGCGCAGCTCAAGCGCGAGCACGACGGCGAACGCGTACCGGTGATCACCTTCACGAAGGGCGGCGGGCTGTGGCTCGACGAGATCGCCAACACGGGCGTCGACGCGGTCGGCCTCGACTGGACCGTGAACCTCAGCCGCGCGCGCGAGCGCGTGGGCGACCGCGTGGCGCTGCAAGGCAATCTGGACCCGAACGTGCTGTTCGCGTCGCCGGCCGCGATCCGCGAACAGGCGCGCGCGGTGCTCGACAGCTTCGGCGCGCATCCGGGTCACGTCTTCAATCTCGGCCACGGCATTTCGCAGTTCACGCCGCCCGAAAGCGTCGCTGAACTCGTCGACGAAGTGCATCGCCATAGCCGCGCGCTGCACGCTGCGTCTGCGTGAAGTTTTTGTTGCAACGCAGCGCGTAGGGCAGGGGCTGGGCTCCGGGCACCAGGGTAACACCGGGCTCAAGAGGCCAGCCAGACGCCCTCCGGGCTCTGTCAAGCATTGACTTATGCACACTTGTCTCGTTGCGGCGCGCAAGAGGGAAAAATTGCCGCAGCGAGCGAGGACGGGCTCGAAAGAATCAATCAGACCCTTGACAGATAAGGCTTTCGCCGCTCCATGGCGTTTTGTGCGGTTTCCCACATAGGCGCGTCAAAATGGCTGGCGCGGCGGGCCGACATCAAGTTCTCAACAAAGTTATCCACAGGCGCGACGACGGGGAGCGCGATTGTTCTGCGGAATCCAAAACTTAGCGCGCAAAGTGAAGGTTTACTTTAAGTTCGGGCGTCGGTGCGCCAGCGCACATAGCGCAGCCGCTGCGCGCGGGGGCGCTGCATGAGCACGCGTTTCGCGCGGGTCGCGCTCGACCATCCGCTGGATGCGCTCTACGACTATCGCTACCCCGACGGCTGGCCCGAACCCCGGCCGGGTATGCTCGTGCGCGTGCCGTTCGGACGACGAGAGTCCGTGGGCCTCATCGTGGAAGTGAGCACTCACAGCGAGGTGCCCGCGAACAAGCTGCGCGACGTGATCGAGGTCTGCGCGTCGTGCCCGCCGCTGTCGCAGCAATGGCTCGCGCTCGTGGAATTCGCCGCCGATTATTACCAGCGCGGTCTGGGCGAAGTCGCGTTGCCGGCGCTGCCGCAGGCGTTGCGCGATCCGCCGCGCTGGCCGCGTCTGCTGGCGCCCGAGGAGCGTTACCGGCTGCTGCCTGCGGGCCGCGAGGCCTTGCCCGACGCACTGCCCGCCCGCGCGGCCGCGCTGCGACGTCTCGCCGAAGCGCTCGTGGCTGCGGGCGAACTCGATCTCGGCGATGCGCGCGCGCTGCATCCGAAGGCCGCCGCAACGCTCGATTCGTGGCGCGATGCGGGTTGGGTCGAATACGAGTGCGTCGAGTTCGGCGCCGCGCCGCGCGCATCCGGGCAAATCCCGACCGTAAAATCTACCGACGAATGCGACGGTGCGAGTGGCGGCGCAATCTCGTCCGTCAGCACGAATGGAAACATCGGTGCCCGCGCAACGATCGCGCCGCATCGGCTCAGCGACGAGCAGCAGGAAGCCGTCGAAGCGATTGTCGATTCGAGCGGTTTCGCGCCGTTTCTGCTGCATGGCGTAACGGGCAGCGGCAAGACCGAGGTCTATCTGCGCGCGCTGGCCGCGCGGCTCGAACGCGAGCCCGACGCGCAGGCGCTGGTGCTGGTCCCCGAAATCAATCTCACGCCGCAGTTCGAGGCGGCGTTCCGCACGCGCTTCGCGGGCGTGCTGCCCGAAGGCGCGATCGTCACACTCCACAGCGGGCTGGCCGAAGGTGAGCGCGCGCGCCACTGGCTCGCCGCGCACACGGGCCGCGCGCGCATCGTGCTGGGCACGCGGCTGGCCGTGATGGCTTCGCTGCCGCGTCTGGCGATGATCGTCGTCGATGAGGAGCACGATCCCGCCTACAAGCAGCAGGAAGGGCTGCGCTACTCGGCGCGCGATCTGGCCGTCTGGCGCGCCAAGCAGCTCGCCATTCCGGTCGTGCTGGGCTCGGCCACGCCGTCGCTGGAAAGCTGGTGGCAGGCCGATCAGGGCCGCTATACGCGCCTCACGCTGTCACGGCGCGCGATGGCCGACGCCGTGCTGCCGACGGTCAAGCTGATCGATCTGGAAGAGGAGCGGCGGCGCGGGCGCGCCTCGTTCGAGGGGCTGTCCGGTCCGCTGGTCGCGGCCATGAAGGCGCGCCTGGAACGCGGCGAGCAGAGCCTGATTTTCCTGAACCGGCGCGGCTATGCGCCGACGCTCGCCTGCGACGCCTGCGGCTGGGTCGCGGGCTGTCCGCGCTGCAGCGCCTACGTCGTGCTGCACAAGCCCGAACGGGCGCTGCGCTGCCATCACTGCGGCTGGGAAGCGCGCATTCCGCATTCGTGCCCGGAGTGCGGCAACGTCGATATCGCGCCGATGGGACGCGGCACGCAACGCATCGAGGAAGCGCTCGCGAGCGCGGTGCCGGGCGCGCGGGTGCTGCGCATCGACGCCGACAGCACGCGCCGCAAAGGCAGCGCGCAGGCGCTCTTTTCCGACGTGCACGCGGGCGAAGTCGATATCCTCGTGGGCACGCAGATGGTCGCGAAGGGGCACGACTTCCAGCGCGTTTCGCTGGTGGGCGTGCTGAACGCCGACAACGCGCTGTTCTCGCACGATTTCCGCGCGAGCGAGCGCCTGTTCGCGCAACTGATGCAGGTGAGCGGGCGCGCGGGCCGCGCCGGATTGCCCGGCGAGGTGCTGGTGCAGACGCGTTATCCGCGTCACGCGATCTACCACGCGCTCGCGCGCCACGATTACGTGGGTTTCGCGAATTCGCAGGTCAAGGAGCGCCACGACGCGCATCTGCCGCCGTTCGTCTATCAGGCCTTGCTGCGCGCCGAAGGGCGCACGCTCGAAGCCGCGCTCGCGTTTCTCGCCGAAGCGGCCGCCGCGCTCACGGCGATTCCCGCCGCCTCGCGCGTGATGGCCTACGACGCCGTGCCGCTCACCATCGTCAAGGTGATGAACGTGCACCGCGCGCAGTTGCTCATCGAGAGCCAGTCGCGCGCGGCCCTGCAGGCGACGCTGCACGCGTGGCAACCGGCGCTGCGCGCGCTACGCGGCGTGCTGCGCTGGAATCTCGAAGTCGATCCGCTCGATATCTGACGCGCCTGGCGGGCAACCCCCGTTGCCTGCTGTCCGCGCGTTAGCGCTTCGCCGCGCCCGACGCGTCTCCCTGATCGGCGCGGGCGACGCGCAGCTTGCGCGTCTCCGACAACGTCGCGCCACGAATGAACAGCACGGCGCACAGCGCGCACATGCTCCAGACACCTGCCACCACCAGCCACTTTTCCATTTTTTGGTCCTCGCGCCGGTTCGAACGTCCGGCTCCCCGTTGTTCTTTGTATAACGGCACGGCGACAGAAACGATTAGGGTTACCCAGAAAGTGTGGGCCAGGGAAAATACCGAGTGCAGCCGCACTGCCACGACTGGCGGGCATCCGGCGCAAACCCAGGCCACACGGGGCTTCACGCGGGGTGCAACCAGACATTTTGAATGGTTGCACCTTTTTAATTGGAGGGGTACGATTCGCCAACTTTTTCAGTCTTGGCCGGTGCGGGTCAGCCGGCATACGAAGGAAACATGGCTAGCACCACCCTTGGCGTCAAGGTCGACGACCTCCTCCGCTCGCGGCTCAAAGACGCCGCCACGCGCCTCGAGCGCACCCCGCACTGGCTCATCAAGCAGGCCATCTTCGCCTACCTCGAGAAGATCGAGCACGGCCAGCTGCCGCCGGAACTGAACGGCCACGTCGGCGCCACCGATCTGGGCGACGGTTCCACCGACGGCCCCGACGAGTACGCCTCGCATCCCTTCCTCGAATTCGCGCAAAACGTGCAACCGCAGTCGGTGCTGCGCGCGGCCATCACGGCCGCGTACCGCCGCCCGGAGCCGGAGTGCGTGCCGTTCCTGATCGGCGAAGCGCGCCTGCCCGCGAATCTCACCGGCGACGTCACCAAGCTCGCGACCAAGCTCGTCGAAACGCTGCGCGCCAAGCGCACGGGCGGCGGCGTCGAAGGCCTGATCCACGAGTTCTCGCTGTCGAGCCAGGAGGGCGTGGCGCTGATGTGCCTCGCCGAAGCGCTGCTGCGCATTCCCGACCGCGCCACGCGCGACGCGCTGATCCGCGACAAGATCAGCAAGGGCGACTGGAAATCGCACGTCGGCCACGCGCCGTCGCTGTTCGTGAACGCCGCGACCTGGGGCCTCATGATCACCGGCAAGCTGGTCACGACGAATAGCGAAACGGGTCTGTCGTCGGCGCTCACGCGCATGATCGGCAAGGGCGGCGAGCCGCTGATCCGCAAGGGCGTCGACATGGCGATGCGCCTGATGGGCGAGCAGTTCGTCACCGGCGAAAACATCTCCGAAGCGCTCGCGAACAGCCGCAAGTTCGAAGCGCGCGGCTTCCGCTACTCGTACGACATGCTCGGCGAAGCGGCCACGACCGAAGCCGACGCGCAGCGCTACTACGCCTCGTATGAGCAGGCGATCCACGCGATCGGCAAGGCCGCGGGCGGACGCGGCATCTACGAAGGCCCGGGCATCTCGATCAAGCTTTCCGCGCTGCATCCGCGCTACTCGCGCGCGCAGCAGGAACGCACGATGAACGAACTGCTGCCGCGCGTGCGTGCGCTCGCGGTTCTCGCGCGCCGCTACGACATCGGCCTCAATATCGACGCCGAAGAAGCCGACCGCCTCGAACTCTCGCTCGACCTGCTCGAAGCGCTTTGTTTCGACTCGGAACTCGCGGGCTGGAACGGTATCGGTTTCGTGGTGCAGGCGTACCAGAAGCGCTGCCCGTTCGTGATCGACTACATCGTCGATCTGGCTCGCCGCAGCCGTCACCGCATCATGGTGCGCCTCGTGAAGGGCGCGTACTGGGACACGGAAATCAAGCGTGCGCAGCTCGACGGCCTCGAAGGCTATCCGGTCTACACGCGCAAGATCTACACCGACGTCTCGTACCTCGCCTGCGCGAAGAAGCTGCTCGGCGCGCCCGACGCGGTGTATCCGCAGTTCGCCACGCATAACGCGTACACGCTCGCGGCGATCTATCACCTCGCGGGCAACAACTACTATCCCGGCCAGTACGAATTCCAGTGCCTGCACGGCATGGGCGAGCCGCTGTACGAAGAAGTCACGGGCCCGCTCGCGCAGGGCAAGCTGAACCGTCCGTGCCGCGTCTACGCGCCGGTCGGCACGCACGAAACGCTGCTCGCGTACCTCGTGCGCCGTCTGCTCGAAAACGGCGCGAACACGTCGTTCGTGAACCGCATCGCCGATGAAACCGTGCCGGTCGCCGAACTCGTGACGAACCCCGTCGACGACGCCGCGAAGGTCGTGCCGCCGGGCGCGCCGCACACGAAGATTCCGCTGCCGCGCGAACTGTTCGGCGCCGAGCGTCTGAATTCGATGGGCCTCGATCTCTCGAACGAACATCGCCTCGCGTCGCTGTCGTCGGCGCTGCTGGCGAGCGCGCATCATCCGTGGCGCGCCGCGCCGATGCTCGCCGATATCGATCAGGCCGAAGGCACCGCACGCGACGTGCGCAATCCGGCCGATCATCGCGATCTGGTCGGCACGGTGGTGGAAGCGACGAGCGAGCACGTGAGCGCCGCGCTCTCGCACGCCGTGGCCGCCGCGCCGATCTGGCAGGCCACGCCCGTCGATGCGCGCGCCGACTGCCTCGCGCGCGCCGCCGATCTGCTCGAAGCGCAGATGCACACGCTGATGGGCCTGATCGTGCGCGAAGCGGGCAAGTCGCTGCCGAACGCCGTTGCGGAAATCCGCGAAGCGATCGACTTCCTGCGCTATTACTCGACGCAGATCCGCGAGGAATTCTCGAACGACACGCATCGTCCGCTCGGGCCGGTCGTCTGTATCAGCCCGTGGAATTTCCCGCTGGCGATCTTCATGGGCCAGGTCGCCGCCGCGCTCGCCGCCGGCAACACGGTGCTCGCGAAGCCCGCCGAACAAACGCCGCTGATCGCCGCGCAAGCCGTGCGCATCCTGCGCGAAGCGGGCGTGCCTGCCGGTGCGGTGCAACTGCTGCCGGGCGATGGCGAAACGGTGGGCGCGGCGCTGGTCGCCGATCACCGCACGCGCGCCGTCATGTTCACGGGCTCGACCGAAGTCGCGCGCCTCATCAACAAGACGCTCTCGCAACGTCTGGATTCGGATGGCCGTCCGATTCCGCTGATCGCCGAAACGGGCGGCCAGAACGCGATGATCGTCGATTCGTCGGCGCTCGCGGAACAGGTGGTCGCCGACGTGCTGCAAAGCGCGTTCGACTCGGCGGGCCAGCGCTGCTCGGCGCTGCGCGTGCTGTGTCTGCAAGACGACGTGGCCGAGCGCACGCTCGAAATGCTCACGGGCGCGATGAAGGAACTGGCGATTGGCAATCCTGATCGTCTCTCGGCCGACGTCGGCCCGGTGATCGACGTGGAAGCGAAGCGCGGCATCGACACGCACGTCGCGACGATGCGCGAGAAGGGCCGCAAGGTCACGCAGATGTCGATGGCCGACAGCTGCGGCGCAGGCACCTTCGTGCCGCCGACGCTGATCGAAATCGACAGCCTCGACGAACTCAAGCGCGAAGTGTTCGGCCCGGTGCTGCACGTGATCCGCTATCGCCGCAGCCAGCTCGACAAGCTGCTCGAACAGATCCGCGCGACGGGTTACGGCCTCACGCTCGGCATCCACACGCGTATCGACGAAACGATCGCGCACGTCGTGGGCCGCGCGCATGTGGGCAACATCTACGTGAACCGCAATGTGATCGGCGCGGTGGTCGGCGTGCAGCCGTTCGGCGGCGAAGGTCTGTCGGGCACGGGTCCGAAGGCCGGTGGCGCGCTGTATCTGTCGCGTCTGCTGGCCAAGCGTCCGGCGGGTCTGCCGCAATCGCTCACGAAGGCGCTGGTGGTCGACATGCCGCAAGGCGAGAACGGCGAGCGTCCGCAGTCGGCGCAAGCGAATCTCGCGGTGCTGCGCGACTGGCTGATCGCCGAACGCGAACCGGCGCTCGCAGCGCGCTGCGAAGGCTATCTGGAATACGTGCTCGCGGGCGCCACGGCCGTGCTGCCTGGCCCGACGGGCGAGCGCAACACCTACACGCTTTCGGCGCGCGGCACGGTGCTGTGCGTGGCCTCGACGCCGACCGGCGCGCGTGCGCAACTCGCGGTCGTGCTGGCGACGGGCAACCGCGCGCTGTTCCAGGGCGCGGCCGGTGAAGCGCTGGTGACCGCGCTGCCCGCCTCGCTGAAGCCGCACGTTGCGATCAAGAAGACGGCCGATGCCGACTTCGACGCCGTGCTGTTCGAAGGCGACAGCGACGAACTGCTCGGTCTCGTGAAGGAAGTGGCGAAGCGCGGCGGTCCGATCGTCTCGGTGCAAGGCGTGGCGGCGCATGCGCTCGCCAACGGCGACGAAGATTACGCGCTCGAACGCCTGCTCACGGAACGCTCGGTGAGCGTGAATACCGCAGCCGCAGGCGGTAATGCAAATCTGATGACGATCGGCTAAGCACAGTCCATACTGTCGATCGTCTCAAGACAAGGAAGCGGCAAGGCTCGCGCCGAAGCCGCTCATTTGATACCTGGTACCAAGGAGAAGCTATGCAACACACGATGAAGCAGCTGGCAGGCGCAGCGCTGGTTGCGGCCCTGTCGCTGGCGGGGACCGCGCAGGCGCAGCAGGCGGAAGACGTCAAGATTGGTTTCGCGGGCCCGATGACCGGTGCGCAGGCGCACTACGGCAAGGACTTCCAGAACGGCATCACGCTGGCCGTCGAGGAAATGAACGCGACCAAGCCGGTGATCGGCGGCAAGCCGGTTCACTTCGTGCTGGATTCGGCGGACGACCAGGCTGACCCGCGTACCGGCACGACGGTCGCGCAGAAGCTCGTCGACGACGGCATCAAGGGCATGCTCGGCCACTTCAACTCGGGCACGACGATCCCGGCTTCGCGCATCTACGCGAACGCAGGCATCCCGCAGATCGCCATGGCGACCGCGCCTGAGTACACGCAGCAAGGCTTCAAGACCACGTTCCGCATGATGACCTCGGACACGCAGCAAGGCTCGGTGGCCGGCGCGTTCGCGGTGAAGAACCTGGGCCTGAAGAAGATCGTCGTGATCGACGACCGCACGGCTTACGGCCAGGGTCTCGCCGACGAATTCGCAAAGGCTGCGAAGGCAGCGGGCGGCAACATCATCGACCGTGAATACACCAACGACAAGGCCGTCGACTTCAAGTCGGTCCTGACGAAGGCCAAGGCGATGAACCCCGACCTCGTCTACTTCGGCGGCGCCGATTCGCAAGCCGCGCCGATGGTCAAGCAGATGAAGTCGCTGGGCATCAAGGCGCCGCTGATGGGCGGCGAAATGGTCCACACGCCGACGTTCCTGAAGATCGCGGGCGACGCGGCCAACGGTACGGTGGCCTCGCTGGCCGGCCTGCCGCTCGACCAGATGCCTGGCGGCAAGGACTACGTCGAGAAGTACAAGAAGCGCTTCGGTGAAGACGTCCAGACGTACTCGCCGTACGCTTACGACGGCGCGATGGCCATGTTCGACGCCATGAAGAAGGCCAACTCGACGGATCCGGCGAAGTACCTGCCGTTCCTCGCGAAGACGAGCATGCCGTCGGTCACGTCGTCGGACCTCGCGTATGACGCGAAGGGCGACCTGAAGAACGGCGGCATCACGCTGTACAAGGTCGTCGACGGCAAGTGGACGACGCTGCAAAGCGTGGGCGGCAAGTAATCGCTGCCTGACCCTGACCGCTCTGCGCGGTCAGGCACTGTAAAAAAGCCCCGCAGGCTTCAATCCTGCGGGGCTTTTTGTTTGGGCTTCGATCGCGCCGGTGCGTGATTCGCGCGAAAGGTGAGGCTATTCAGGATCGCTAACGACTTGATGACGCTTCACTGCGCCCGCGCCTTGCGCCCCTGTTCGCGAACCTGTTCGAGCGTGGCGGCGGGCGTGCTCGCTTCCTTCGTCACGCGAATCTCGATCAGCGCGGGCTTGCCCGCGTTCAACGCGCGATCGAGCGCGCCCGCAAACTGCGCCGTGCTCGTCACCGTTTCGCCGTGCGCGCCGAACGACTGCGCGAAAGCCGCGAAATCCGGGTTCGTGAGCTGCGTGCCGTGCACGCGGTTCGGATAATTGCGCTCCTGATGCATGCGGATCGTGCCGTAGTGGCTGTTGTTCACGACGATGAACACCACGTTCAGGCCGTATTGCATGGCCGTTGCGAGTTCGGACGAGGCCATCATGAAGCAGCCGTCGCCCGCGAGCGCGACGACGGCGCGTTGCGGATAGAGCGACTTCGCCGCGATGGCCGCGGGCACGCCGTAACCCATCGCGCCGCTGGTGGGCGCGAGCTGCGAGCGGAAGTGCCGATACGCGAAATGCCGATGCAGCCACGTCGCGTAGTTGCCCGCGCCGTTGGTGACGATGGCGTCGTCGGGCAGGCGCGCGCGCAGTTGCTGCATCACTTCGCCGAGTTGCACGTCGCCGGGCATCGGGCGCGGCGCGCGCCACGCGAGATACGCATCGTGCGCCTGCGTCGCGCTGCCGGTCCAGGCGACCGAATCGGGCGCGGGCAGCGCGGCCAGTTGCGCGGCGAACTCCGCGAGACCGGAGACGATCGGCAGATCGGCGGCATAGACGCGCCCGAGTTCTTCCGCGCCCTGATGCACGTGAATGAGCGTCTGCTTCGTCTTCGGAATATCGAGCAGCGCATAGCCCGCCGTGGTGGCTTCGCCCAGACGCGGCCCGAGCGCGAGCAGCACATCGGCTTCGCGAATGCGCGCGCTCAGCGCCGGATTCGCGCCGAGGCCCACGTCGCCCGCGTAGTTCGGATGATCGTTGTCGAGCGTGTCCTGGAAGCGGAACGCGAGGCCCACCGGCAATTGCCAGTTCTCGACGAAACGTTGCAGATCGGCGCAGGCCTGCGGCGTCCAGCCGTGGCCGCCCGCGATCACGAACGGCTGCTTCGCGTTCGCGAGCAGATCGCGCACGCGCTCGATCTGCGCCTGCGACGGCGAGGCCTGCACGCGCTGCGCGGCGGGCGGCGTGGCTTGCGCCTCGGCGGCGGGAATCGCGCCGCTGAGCATGTCTTCGGGCAGCGCGAGCACGACGGGACCGGGACGCCCCGACATCGCCACATGAAAGGCGTGGCTCAGGTATTCGGGCACGCGGCGCGCGTCGTCGATCTGCGCGACCCACTTCGCCATCTGCCCGAACATGCGCCGATAGTCGATTTCCTGAAACGCCTCGCGGTCCATCTGCTCGCGCGCGACCTGGCCGATCAGCAGGATCATCGGCGACGAATCCTGAAACGCGGTGTGCACGCCGATCGAGGCGTGCGTCGCGCCCGGTCCGCGCGTGACGAGCGCCACGCCCGGCTTGCCCGTGAGCTTGCCGACCGCTTCGGCCATGTTGGCGGCGGCGGCTTCGTGACGGCACACGAGGGTGTCGATGCGCGTGGTCTCGTCGGCGAGCGCGTCGAGCACGGCAAGATAGCTCTCGCCGGGCACGCAAAACACGCGCTCGACGCCATTGGCGACGAGCGCATCGACGACGAGGCGCGCGCCGGTCACGCTCGCCTTGTTGTCGTGATCGGCGCGATTCGGTTCGTTCGGCTGCTGCATGGCGATGCAATCTCCTTCGTTCTTGTCGTGAATCGGGTGGATCGTTTCGAGTTGCTTCCAGTCGCTTCGGGTGACGTCAGCAGCCGCACGCACTCACATCAGCATTCGACGATGTTGACCGCGAGCCCGCCGCGCGACGTTTCCTTGTATTTGGTCTTCATGTCGGCGCCGGTTTCGCGCATCGTCTTGATGACCGAATCGAGCGAGACGTAGTGCGCGCCGTCGCCGCGCAGCGCCATGCGCGCGGCGTTCACGGCCTTCACCGAGGCCATCGCGTTGCGCTCGATGCAGGGAATCTGCACCATGCCGCCGACCGGATCGCAGGTCAGGCCGAGGTTGTGTTCCATGCCGATTTCGGCGGCGTTCTCCACCTGCAGCGGCGTGCCGCCGAGCACGGCGGCGAGCGCGCCCGCCGCCATCGAGCAGGCCACGCCCACTTCGCCCTGGCAGCCGACTTCCGCGCCCGAGATCGACGCGTTGAGCTTGTAGAGAATGCCGATCGCGGCAGCCGTGAGCAGGAAGTCGATCACGCCTTGCTCGTTCGCGCCCGGCGTGAAGCGCACGTAGTAGTGCAGCACGGCGGGGATGATGCCGGCCGCGCCGTTGGTCGGCGCGGTGACGACGCGGCCGCCCGCGGCGTTTTCCTCGTTCACGGCGATCGCGTAGAGGTTGATCCAGTCGATCATCGAGAGCGGGTCTTGCAGCGCGCGTTCGGGATGCGCGGTGAGGGCGCGATAGAGCGTCGGCGCGCGGCGCTTGACCTGGAACGGGCCGGGCAGCGTGCCGTCGGCGTCGGGATTGTTGATGCCGCAGCCGCGCGACACGCAGGCCTGCATCACGTCCCAGATGCGCAGCAGACCGGTGCGGATTTCCTCGTCGCTATGCCAGATGCGCTCGTTTTCGAGCATCAGCTGCGCGATGCTCTTGCCCGTCGACGCACACAGCGCGAGCAGTTCCGCGCCGGAGGTGAACGCATGCGGCATCTGCTGCGCGGCGGCCAGCACCTTGGTGTTCGGCGCGCCCGCCGTGACGACGAAACCGCCGCCCACCGAGAGGTAGGTGCTTTCGCGCAGCGTCGCGCCGTTGGCGTCGAGCGCGCGCAGCTTCATGCCGTTCGGATGCTCGGGCAGCGCCTGGCGATAGAAGGCGATGTGCTCCTTCATCACGAACGGAATCGTGTGATGGCCGAGCAGCGCGAGCAGGCGCGAGGTGCGCACGGCTTCGAGACGCTGGTTGATGGTCTCGGGGTCGACGGTGTCGGGCGCGTCGCCCATCAGGCCGAGCATGACGCCGCGGTCGGTGCCGTGGCCCTTGCCGGTCGCGCCGAGCGAGCCGTACAGCTCGACCTTCACCGAGGCGGTGGGCGCGAGCAGCCCGTCGCGCTCGAGTCCTTCGGCGAACATCAGGGCCGCGCGCATCGGTCCGACCGTGTGCGAGCTGGACGGCCCGATGCCGATTTTGAAAAGATCGAAAACGCTGACTGCCATGGGTACTGCTCCTGCTTGATCGTGTCGGTTTCAGGGGATGCAGCGCGGTGCGGTGCGCGGCATCGAATACATGCGCCACCGCTGCAACCCGAAACGCGCGATCAGCGCGCCGGCAACGGCAGGCAGACGGCAAGCCACGCGGGTGGCGTGGCTGCCAGTTTCAGGGCGATCGGCGCATAGCGGCCGTCGAGCCGCGCAGCGAGGTGAAACAGTTCGGCGGCGTTCTTCGGGTCCCAGGCGCCGGTGTAGCCGGGCAGACCGGCCTCGCGGCGCTTGGCGTCGAACGGCACGCTCGAATGCACGAACTCGTCGTGCGTCTTCTCGCCGAGCGCGTACGGCGTGAGCCAGTCGAGCGCGCCCGCGAGCGTCGCGCCGTTGGCCGCGCGCTCGGGCAGCCAGTTGCGGTTGTGGCGGCGCGCGGCGAGCGCGGCCGTCACGAGCGGCTGCAAATCGTAGGTCACGTAGTGCAGCGCGTCGCGCTCGGTGAAATCGAGCGTGGAACCGTCGGGCGCGACGTTGTCGCCGATATGCTCGACGAACAGGCGCTGCGCCGTGGCAATCATCTTGCGGTTGTCGAGCGTGAACGCCGTCATCGCAATGAGTTTGACCCGATGGCTCTGCCAGTTGTTCGCGAACGTGCCCTTGAGCGGGCGCGGCTGCGCATCCACCTGCTGGATGTAGCCGTTTGCGAACTTGTTCAGAAACAGCATGGTCGCGTTGCGCGTTTTCACCGGCAGCGCGCTCGCGGTCATGTCGTAGGCGAGGATCAGCGCCTCGAAGCGCGTTTCGTCGATCGGGTTGAAGCTCGGCTGATAGGTCGTGACCCACGCGAACAGGAAGCGGTCGACGAGCTTCAGGAAGCGGTCGTCGCTGGTGGCGCGCCAGGCGAGCGCCGCGTTGCGCATCAGGTCGAGTTCCTTCTCGGCCTCGACGCTCTGGTCGTAGATGCCCTCGTGCGGCAGCGTGCCTTCCGTATGCAGTTTCGCGAGCGGATGCGGCACGTCGTTCACGTGCGCCTGCACCTCGGCCACCAGCGCTTTCACGCCGGGGTCCGCATTGGTGCGCTCGCTGGTCTGCAGGGCGGGCGCCGCGCAGAAGTTCATCGCCGCGCGCGCCGGCTGCGCCGCGCTCAAGGCCGCGAGGCCCGCACTCACGAGACACGCCGCCGCAAGCGTGCGCGCGCGGCCGCGCGCCATGCGGCCCGTGGCCTGCGTGATTGCCGGATGCCCGGCAAAGGCCGTTCCCACCTTCCGCGCCATGCGCGACTCCCTGGTTCAAGGCTGACAGGTGTGTGATGTTAACGGTTTGGCGGGTTTTGGCGAAGTTTCGCGGCGGCAAATGTAACGAAAGTAATGGCGTCGGTCGGGGCGCAAGGCGAGACACGAGGCGGGTCGCAGGGCGGCGCGCACGCCGCCGCGTCAACCGGAGGTCGCGCGGCGGCATGGCGGTGTCCAACACCTGTGACTCGTTCGTGACCCGACTGTTACTCGCCTGTTACGGTCATTCGCCCGCGGTTTCGTCGGCGTAATCGGCGATCGGCACGCACGAGCAGAACAGGTTGCGGTCGCCGTAGACGTTGTCGGCGCGGCCGACCGGCGGCCAGTACTTGCGCGCGACCAGCGACGCAACCGGATACGCCGCCTGCTCGCGCGAGTAGGCGTGCGCCCAGCCGTCGGCGACCACCACGGCGGCCGTGTGCGGCGCGTGACGCAGCGGGTTGTCTTCCGCGTCGGCGCGGCCGTCTTCCACGGCGCGGATTTCCTCGCGGATCGCGATCATCGCGTCGATGAAGCGGTCCAGCTCCTCCTTCGACTCCGACTCGGTCGGCTCGACCATCAGCGTGCCCGGCACCGGGAAGCTCATGGTCGGCGCGTGGAAGCCGTAGTCCATCAGGCGCTTGGCGACGTCGTCGACGGTGATGCCGCTCGCGTCCTTGATCGGGCGCAGGTCGAGAATGCACTCGTGCGCGACGAGGCCGCCGGGGCCGCTGTAGAGCACCGGGAAGTGCGGCGCGAGCTTGTTCGCCACGTAGTTCGCGTTGAGGATCGCGGTTTCGGTGGCGGCGGTGAGGTTCGCCGCGCCCATCATCGCGATGTACATCCACGAAATCGGCAGGATCGAGGCCGAGCCGTAGGGCGCCGCGCTGACCGCGCCGATGCCGTGGCCCTGATCGGTCGAGCGCTTGTAGCCCGACGAAAGCTGGTTCGGCAGGAACTGCGCGAGGTGCGCGCCGACCGCGACCGGACCGACGCCCGGGCCGCCGCCGCCGTGCGGAATGCAGAAGGTCTTGTGCAGGTTCAGGTGCGAGACGTCGCCGCCGAACTGGCCCGGCGCCGCGAGACCGACCATCGCGTTCATGTTGGCGCCGTCCACGTAGACCTGGCCGCCCGCCGCGTGCACGATCTCGCAGACTTCGCGCACGTTTTCCTCGAACACGCCGTGCGTGGACGGGTAGGTGATCATGATCGCCGCGAGCTTCGCCGCGTGCTGGTCGGCCTTGGCCTTGAGGTCGGCGAGATCGATGTTGCCTTGCGCGTCGCACGCGACCACCACGACCTGCATGCCGGCCATCTGCGCCGACGCCGGGTTCGTGCCGTGCGCCGAAGCGGGAATCAGGCAGACGTTGCGGTGCGCTTCACCGCGCGAGGCGTGGTACGCCTGGATGATCAGCAGACCGGCGTACTCGCCCTGCGAGCCGGCGTTCGGCTGGAGCGAGACGGCGGCGTAGCCGGTCGCGGCCACGAGCATCTGTTCGAGCTGATCGACCATTTCGCGGTAGCCGACGGTTTGCTCGGCGGGCGCGAACGGGTGGATGCGGCCGAACTCGGGCCACGTGACCGGCAGCATTTCCGAGGTCGCGTTGAGCTTCATCGTGCACGAGCCGAGCGGGATCATCGAACGGTCGAGCGCGAGATCCTTGTCCGACAGGCTGCGCAGATAGCGCAGCATTTCCGTTTCCGAATGGTGACGGTTGAAGACCGGATGCGTGAGGTAGGCGCTTTCGCGCGCGAGCGATGCCGGGAAAGTTGCGGCGCTGGCGGCGGCGAGTTCGGCGTCGAGCGCGTCGACCGACGGCGTTTCGCCCGCGAACGCGGCTTGCGCGAACACGGCGAGCAGATCGGCCAGATCGCCGCGCGTGGTGGTTTCGTCGACGGAGACGCCCACGCGCGTGTCGCTCACGCGGCGCAGGTTCATGCCGCGCGCGAGTGCCGCGTCCTGCAGCGCCTGGGTGCGCGCGCCCGCTTCGAACGTGATCGTGTCGAAGAACGACGTGTTGACGAGCGTGTAGCCGAGCTTTTGCGCGCCCGCGGCGAGGATCGCGGCCACGCGGTTCACGCGCTGCGCGATGCGCTTCAGACCCTGCGGGCCGTGATAGACCGCGTACATGCTGGCCATGATCGCGAGCAGCGCCTGCGCCGTGCAGACGTTCGAGGTGGCCTTTTCGCGGCGGATATGCTGTTCGCGCGTTTGCAGCGCGAGGCGCAGCGCCGGGTTGCCCTGCGCGTCGACGGTCACGCCGACGAGACGGCCCGGCATCTGGCGCTTGAAGTCGTCCTTCACCGCGAGGTAGGCGGCGTGCGGGCCGCCGAAGCCCATCGGCACGCCGAAGCGCTGCGAGTTGCCCACAGCCACGTCCGCGCCCCATTCGCCGGGCGGCGTGAGCAGCGTGAGCGCGAGCAGGTCGGCGGCGGCGATCACCGCGCCGCCCGTGGCGTGCACGGCTTGAGCGAGTTCGCGGTAGTCGCGCACGTCGCCGTTCACGCCCGGATATTGCAGCAGCACGCCGAAGGCGTTCGCCTGCGCGGCCTCGGCGGCCGGACCGACCTTCACTTCGATGCCGATCGGTTTGGCGCGCGTCTGCACGACTTCGATCGTTTGCGGCAGCACGTCGTCGGCGACGAAGAACACGTTCGACTTCGACTTGCCCACGCGCTGCACGAGCGTCATCGCTTCGGCGGCGGCGGTGCCTTCGTCGAGCAGCGATGCGTTGGAGATGGCGAGGCCCGTCAGGTCGACGATCATCTGCTGATAGTTCAGCAGCGCCTCCAGACGGCCCTGCGAGATTTCCGGCTGGTACGGCGTGTAGGCCGTGTACCACGCCGGGTTTTCGAGCACGTTGCGCAGGATGACGGCCGGCGTGTGCGTGTCGAAATAGCCCTGCCCGATGTACGAGCGGAACACCTGGTTCTTGTCCGCGAGCACGCGCAGCGCGGCGAGCGCTTCGGCTTCCGAGCGCGGCTGCGAGAACGGCCCGAGCGGCAGCGTTTCGGTGCGGCGGATCTTCGCCGGAATCACCGCGTCGATCAGCGCCGCGCGCGACGCGAAGCCGAGCGCGTCGAGCATCGCCTGCTGGTCGGCCGTGTCGGGGCCGATGTGGCGGGCGGCGAAGGCGTCGTGCGCTTCGAGCGCCGCGAGCGAGAGAGCCGTGGGCGAGGTGTTCATCAGACGATCCGGGTGTTCGAGCTTCATGAGGTTTCCTGCCGGCGCGGGCGGCGCGTCGCGTGTGCCGCGATGCCGCCGCGCCTGTGCGTTGGGACGGGCTTTCGACGAAAGCCGTCCCGGGGTTTAGGCGCCGATGGCCTTCTCGTAGGCGGCGGCGTCGATCAGCGCGTCGAGCTTGGCGTCGGCGGCCGGCTTGATCTTGAACAGCCACGATTCGTAGGGCGCGCCGTTCACGCCTTCGGGGGCGTCGACGAGCGCGGCGTTCGATTCGACGATCTCGCCCGACACCGGCGCGTAGATGTCCGAGGCGGCCTTGACCGATTCGATGACGGCGATGGCGTCGCCCGCCGTGACGGCGCGGCCGGCTTCGGGCAGTTCGAGGAAGACGATGTCACCGAGCGCTTCCTGCGCGTGATCGGTGATGCCGACGGTCAGCGTGCCGTCGGCTTCGGTGCGGATCCACTCGTGCGATTCGGTGTATTTCAGATCGGCCGGGATGCTCATGGTTGCTCCAGTGCGTGGTTCGGTTTTATGGCTTGAAAAAGGGTGGGCGTGCGCGCCGGAATCCTTGCGGATCAGGCGACCAGCACCTTGCCGTTGCGCACGAACGGCAGTTTTACCACGCTTGCGGGAAGGGCTTTGTCACGGATCTGCACCTGCACGACGTCGCCCGGCTGCACGCCCGCGGGCACGCGCGCGAAGGCGATCGATTCCTGCATCGTCGGCGAGAAGGTGCCGCTCGTGATCTCGCCGTCGCCGTGCGGCGTCAGCACTTTCTGGTGGGCGCGCAGCACGCCGCCGGCCTTGCCGTTTTCCTTCTGCAGGATCAGGCCGACGAAGGTCGAGCGCGTGCCGTTCGCTTCGAGCGCGGCGCGGCCGACGAACGCGCGCGGCGTCTTCAGATCGACGGTCCAGGCGAGGCCCGCGTCGAGCGGCGAGACGGCGTCGTCCATGTCCTGGCCGTAGAGGTTCATGCCCGCTTCGAGACGCAGCGTGTCGCGCGCGCCGAGGCCGCAGGGCTTCACGCCCTGATGTTGCAGCGCGTCCCAGAATTCGCAGACGGCGGCGGCGGGCAGCACGACTTCGAAGCCGTCCTCGCCCGTGTAGCCGGTGCGCGCGATCATCAGCTCGCCGAACGGCGTGGCTTCGATCTTCGCGGCGTTGAAGGGCTTGAGGATTTCGGTGGCGCTGCGCGAGGAGGGCGCGACCGCCCAGATTTTCTCGCGCGCGTTCGGACCTTGCACGGCGACGATCGCGAGATCGCGGCGCGGCGTGATGGTGAGGCCGAAGCCGCCTTCGGCGTTGAGCTTCTCGAACCAGGCGATGTCTTTTTCGGCCGTGCCCGCGTTGACGACGGTGCGGAACGTGTCCTCGGCGAAGTAATAGACGATCAGGTCGTCGATCACGCCGCCTTCGGGGTTGAGCATGCAGGAGTAGAGCGCCTTGCCGGGCGTCGTCAGCTTGGCGACGTTGTTGGCGAGCGCGTGCGAGAAGAAGTCGCGCGCCTTGGCGCCCGAGAAGTCGACGACGCACATGTGCGAGACATCGAACATGCCGGCGTCGGTGCGCACGGCGCGATGTTCGTCGATCTGCGAGCCGTAGTTGACGGGCATGTCCCAGCCGCCGAAGTCGACCATGCGGGCGTTCAGCGCGCGGTGCGTGTCGTTCAGCGGGGTGCGTTTGAGTTCGGTCATGAGGCCTCAGGCGGTCGCGAGGTTTTCCGTGCGAAATTCGCGCGAAAACGAAAAAGGCCATGCAGGACTCGCCGCAGGCACGATGCCCGTGGTCGGTTCTTGCATGGCCCCTCTGTCCTCGGTACCTGAGAGATTGCGTCGGGAAAGACGCGCGCCCCTTCGGTGGGCAGCCTGAACGCCAGGGTTACGATCCCTCCGCCGTTCTACTGCCGCTCTCCAGAGTTGCGGACCTGAGTGCCGTCTCGCGCGTCTCGCACGCGGGTGCGAAACAGGCGAAGCAGCGGTCCGGCGCGCACGGTCCTTTTGCCTGAGAGTTTGTGGGTTGCCCCTTCGGCGGCGGCGTTCGGATCTGACTCGCGAACGTCGCGCTCTCCCGGCGCGCGCAGCGATTGTGCGGGACGCCGGCGGGCTGTGTCAATGCGGAAAAATTGGGCGCGCTTTGTGGGCGCGTTGTGTCCACGTTCTGTGCGCTTGGGGCGTGCTTTGGGCGGGGAACGGGTGTGGAACGTGCGGACACCGCTCGCGCTTGCTCGCGGACGATGCGCCGAACGCCGTCGCGCAAGGCTCGCCGTCATGCGGCCCCGAAAAATCCGCGCGCGCGCCGCGAGCGCGATCCGCGAATCCGCGCCAAAAGAAACGGGCCGCGCAGGGCGGCCCGTGGGATCGCGATGAGTTCGCCGACTTATTCGCGGACTTATTCGCCGACTTATTCGCCGATCGCGCGCGCCGCCGTATCGAGTTCCTGATTGAGCACGTGCTGCTCGTCGCCGGAGATGCCGCCACCGTGCTGCGTGGCCATGTCGTGCGCTTCGGCGCGGATCGTGTCGAGACGATGATGGAGCGCGGCGCCCTGCGGCGGCGGATAGTAGCCCTGGCTCACGCGCGCGTCGATGCGGTGGCCGAGGTTGTCGATGCGTCCGTCGATCTGGTGCAGACGGTCGACAGCCGCTTCATGCGGATTCGGGCCGGAGCGCGGCGCGGGCTGCTGGTTGACGACGCACGCGGCGAGCGTCGAAACGAGTGCGGTGGCGCAGACCAGCCGGATGGCACGGTTGAATCGGGTCATTGAGACTCTCCTTGTTGTCGACCTGGCGCGGGCTTGCGCACCGCGCCGGTCCCCCGCAACCCGGAGGTTGCGGAGTGTTGTTGCGCTGTTTTTCGGCGTTGTCCGTCGGCAAACGCGTCGCGCGCGCCGCGCGATGACGTCGCGGCGGCACGGACTTGTAACCGTTTGTATGGACCTTTCGGATGCGTCGGCGGATTGCAAGCCGCGCGGCCGTGGGTGACACGGCGCGCGATTCAGCTTTGGGTTCGGCTTGTGGTACGGCCAGTGACTCGGCCTGTGATTCAGCCCGCGCGCGTGAAAGCGAGCGTGCGGCCTTCCTCGGCGCTTTGCATCGCCAGCTCGACGATCGTCATCACGTCGATGGCGTCCTGCGGGCTCACCGGGAACGGCTTGCCCTCGCGGATCGCGGCAGCGAGCGCGCGGTACAGGTCGGCGTAATTGCCCGCGGCGTTGGGCACTTCGCGATCGGACTCCTGGCCGTCGTCGGCCATGACATGCAGACGGCCTGCTTCGTTGCCGTCGCCGAAACCGGGCTGGCCGGGGCGCAGGCCCGCCTTCAACTGATCTTCCTGCGTATCGAGCCCGTTCTTCAGATAGCTGCCGCGCGTGCCGTGAATCGCGAAGCGCGGCGCATACGCGGCCAGCGCGCTCGCATGCAGCACGGCGTCGAGCCCGGCGTAGCGCAGCACGAGGTGCGCGTAGTCGGGCGCGCTGGCGTTGTCGCGGCGCGTGTGCACAAAGGCCGTGACCGACTCGGGCGCGCCGAACAGCGCGAGCGTCTGGTCGATCAGATGCGGCCCGAGGTCGTAGAGCAGGCCGCCGCCGCGCGTGGCGTCCTCGCGCCAGCGCTGGCGCACCTGCGGACGGAAGCGGTCGAAGTGCGATTCGTAATGCGTGACGCGGCCCAGCTCGCCGTTCTCGATCAGCCGCTTCACGGTGAGGAAGTCGCCGTCCCAGCGGCGGTTGTGGAACGGCGCGAACACGAGGCCGCGCTGCTGCGCGATCGCCGCGAGCGTGCGCGCTTCGTCGGCGGTCAGCGTGACCGGCTTGTCGACGAGCACGTGCTTGCCGCGCTCCAGCGTGCGGCGCGCGAGGTCGTAATGCGTGTCGTTGGGCGTGGCGATCACGACGCATTCGATCGCGTCGAGCGAGAGCAGCGCGTCGAGGTCGGGGACGATCGCGGCGTCCGGGTAGTCGGCTTGCGCGCGCTCGGCCTGGCTCGTGGCGATGGCGGCAAGTTGCGCCGCGCCGCTATGGGCGATCACGGGTGCATGGAAGGTCTGGCCGGCGAAGCCGTAGCCCATCAGGCCGATTTGCAGCGGTGCTGTCATGTAAGCGCGTCCTCTTTCCAGCGTGGGAGCGGCACGGCGGGTAGCGATGCCGCGGGTGGCGGGAGCCCGTTATTGTGGCACGCGCGGTGGCGCTCGGGTGGCACGTACAGCTCGCGGCGCGCCACGCAGCGAACGGGGACGGATCGGCGTATCGGCGTATGGGCATATCGACGTAGCGCCTCGCCGCCCAGCCGTTCCGTCCCGCAAGGGCGCGAACGAGGCGGCACAGGACCCGCCGTCGCGCCATTAGCGGGGCGACATCGGTGCGACGCCGCGTCGTGTTAACATCGCTGCTCTCGCGTGAAGGGCCGCCGCGCCATGAGCATCGTCTGCATCATGCGCAGGTCTTGCGCCGCACGCCTCCCGGCAGTACCACCCGTTTTTCCAATCCAGCAACGATGTCCGCAGGCCTGAATCCCGCCCAGAACGAAGCGGTACGCTATCTCGACGGTCCCTGTCTCGTGCTCGCCGGCGCGGGCAGCGGCAAGACGCGCGTCATTACGCAGAAGATCGCGCATCTGATCGAAGCGAAAGGCTTCGAGCCGCGCCATATCGCCGCCGTCACCTTCACCAACAAGGCCGCCGCCGAAATGCGCGAGCGCGTGGGCAAGCTGCTCGAAGGCAAGACGCTCACGACGCCCGGCAAGGAAGGCCGCAAGGTGCCGGCCAACCAGCTGACCGTCTGTACGTTCCACTCGCTGGGCGTGCAGATCCTGCGTCAGGAAGCCGAGCATCTGGGACTCAAGCCCCAGTTCTCGATCATGGATTCGGACGACTGCTTCTCCATGATCCAGGAGCAGGTGGGCTCGACCGACAAGGGCTTCATCCGCAAGATCCAGTCGATCATCTCGCTCTGGAAGAACGGCCTCGTGATGCCCGAGGAAGCGCTGGCCACGGCCTCGAACGAGGACGAGCACCAGGCCGCCATCGTCTACCGCAACTACATGGCGACGCTGCACGCTTATCAGGCCGTCGATTTCGACGATCTGATCCGCCTGCCCGCCGAGCTGTTCGCGAAGAACGAGCCGGTGCGCGAGCGCTGGCAGAACAAGCTGCGCTATCTGCTGGTCGACGAGTATCAGGACACCAACACCTGCCAGTACGAGCTGCTCAAGCTGCTGGCGGGCCCGCGCGCGGCGTTCACGGCGGTGGGCGACGACGACCAGGCGATCTACGGCTGGCGCGGCGCGACCATCGAAAACCTCGCGCAGCTGGGCAAGGATTATCCGAAGCTGCACGTCGTGAAGCTGGAGCAGAACTACCGCTCGACGGTGCGCATTCTCACGGCGGCGAACAATGTGATCGCCAATAACCCGAAGCTGTTCGAGAAGAAGCTCTGGTCCGAGCACGGCATGGGCGACACGATCACCGTCACGCCCTGTAACGACGAGGAGCACGAGGCCGAATCGGTCGTGTTCCGCCTCTCGGCGCACAAGTTCGAGCGCCGCGCGCAGTTCCGCGACTACGCGATTCTGTATCGCGGCAATTTCCAGGCGCGCATCTTCGAACAGGTGCTGCGCCGCGAGCGCATTCCGTACGTGCTCTCGGGCGGCCAGTCGTTCTTCGACAAGGCCGAAATCAAGGACATCTGCGCGTATCTGCGCCTGATCGCCAATCACGACGACGATCCCGCGTTCATCCGCGCGATCACGACGCCGCGCCGCGGCGTGGGCAACACCACGCTCGAAGCGCTCGGCTCGTTCGCGGGGCAGGCGAAGGTGTCGCTGTTCGAGGCGGTGTACATGGGCGGCATCGAGGCGCGGCTGTCCGCGCGCCAGGTCGAGCCGATGCGCGTGTTCTGCGACTTCATGCAGCGTCTGGCCGAGCGCGCGGTGAAAGATCCGGCGACCGTCGTGCTCGACGAACTGATGGACGCGATCCACTACGAGGCGTATCTGTACGACGCCTTCGACGAGCGCCAGGCGCAGTCGAAGTGGCAGAACGTGCTCGAATTCCTGGAGTGGCTCAAGCGCAAGGGCACCAAGCCCGAGCAGGAAATTGGCGAAGACAGCGAGGCGACCGGTTACGACAACACCGACGGTCTCGCCGACACCGGCAAGAACCTGATGGGCCTGATCCAGACCGTCGCGCTGATGTCGATGCTCGAAGGCAAGGAAGAGGACCCGGACGCGGTGCGCCTGTCGACGGTGCATGCGTCGAAGGGGCTGGAGTATCCGCACGTGTTCCTGGTGGGCGTCGAGGAAGGGATCATGCCGCATCGCGGCGGCTCGGAAGACGACGTCATCGACGATTCGCGCATCGAGGAAGAACGCCGCCTGATGTACGTGGCGATCACGCGCGCGCAGCGCAGCCTGCATCTGAACTGGTGCAAGAAGCGCAAGCGGGCGCGCGAGACGGTGGTGTGCGAGGCGTCGCGCTTCATCCCCGAAATGGGACTCGACGACGCGCCGCCGCCCACCGCCGAGGAAGCGCCGATGTCGCCGAAAGACCGGCTCGCGAGTTTGAAGGCGCTGCTGCAGAAGGGCTGATTTTTTCCCGCTTTTCGCGCGCGCGGGTTTGGCGTGAACTGGAAACGAGAAGGGCCGCATCGAAATTCGATGCGGCCCTTTGTTTTTGCCGCGTGGGTACGTAAGCGGCGGTCGGCTTACTTCGCGGCGCTCACCATGTAATCGACGGCGGCCTTCACGTCGGCGTCCGAGGCGTTCGAGCCGCCCTTGGGCGGCATCGCGCCCTTGCCGTGGAGCGCATAGTTGTAGACGGTGTCCATCGGTTCCTTCAGGCGCGGCGCCCAGTCGTCCTTGTTGCCGAATTTCGGCGCGTTGAGTACGCCTGCCGCGTGGCACGCCTGGCAAACCTGCGTGTAGAGCGCCTTGCCGGCCTGCGAGGCGTCGGCGCTTTGCGTGGCGCCGCCGGCTGCGGCGGCTGCATTGCCCGACGCGGCTTGCGGAATTGCCGCGATGGCGGCTGCGGCGGCGGAAGCCTGCGCGGCGTTCGCATCGGCGCCCGATGCGGCCGGAGCGGCTGCCGCCGCACCCGAGGCGGCGTTCGCCGCGCCCGGCGCGGGTTTCGGCGGGTCCTGGAAGTTCGCGCCGCCGTGATTCGCCATGTAGGCGACGGCGAGGCCGATTTCGTAGTCGCTGTAGTCGTCGGGGCTGGTGCCGCCGCGCGGCGGCATGGCGCCCTTGCCGGAGAGCGCGGTGTGCCAGAGCGTGTCGTAGCCCTGCGCGATGCGCGGCGCCCAGTCGCCCGCGTTGCCGAACTTCGGCGCGCCCGCCGCGCCGCTCGAATGGCAGGCGGAACAGACGGCCTGGTAAACCTGCTCGCCGGTCTTGTAGACGCGCGGCGCGTTGGCGTCGCGGACCGAGACCTGCGCGATCGGTGCGATGCGCGAGGCGATCTGCTGGGCGGAGAGTTCTTCGGTGCCCGCGCCGGTGCGCGTCGTGTTGTCGACGTAATAGGCGAGCAGAACGATGATGACGATAGGGACGGCAAACCCGGCGATGACAGCGGCGATCAACTGGCCGGGCGTTTTGATCGGGGCTCCGTGGGGTGCTTCGCTCATGCTTGTCTCGACTCCCGTTGGTATTGTGGTGAGCGGTACAGCAGGACGGCAATGGCCTTGAGAATGATCAAACAGGAACGATTATAGACGCAAGGTTTCGCGCCCGGTGGCGGCGCGCGGGGGCGCTTAAGCGGGCGTTTACCCGCATTTTTAACCGCATTGCCGCGTGCCGCGCGAGGTGCTGTGTAAACGGTGTCGGATCATAACGCATCGTGTGCCTGTGGTCCGTCGTGCGTCGGCTTTGGGGCCGCGCTGGAACCGTCCGGGACCCGCCGTGGCCGCGATCGCGGCGGCCCGCGCGCGGTGGACGTTGTCACCGAAACCGGGTATCCTCTCGGTCTCTACGGCGCTGCTATCCCCGTATTTTTCGGTCTGGCTGGCAGCGCTTTCGCACGAATAGGCCCGGAGTGCATCACCTGGCCGGTTCGCGCGAGTCTCGCGCCCGTAGCTCAATGGATAGAGTACTGCCCTCCGAAGGCAGGGGTTGCTGGTTCGATCCCAGCCGGGCGCGCCAGAATTTAGCATCACGCGGTATCGAGCAAGGCCCTACGGCGAAAGCCTGGGGCCTTTGTTTTTTGCGCCGCGTTTTGTGTCTGCCAAAACGCGCCCGCCAGAACACGACACCCGCCTCACACGCCCAGCCACTCGGCGCACGCCGCGCGCACGCGCTCCACGACGGCGGGCCACGGCTCATCCCTTCCGCGTCTGAACAGCCGGACCGTCCCCGGATACCACGGCGAGTCGTCGCGGCCATGCATCCAGCGCCAGTCGACGTCGTGCGACGGCAGCAGCACCCAGCACGGTTTGCCCAGCGACGCCGCGAGATGCGCCGTCGAGGTATCCACGCAGATCACGAGATCGAGTTGCGCGATCAGCGCCGCCGTGTCGGTGAAATCGCCAAGCTCCGCGCCGAGCGGCAGGATCGGGAAAAACGCCGGCAAGGACAGCGCCTCGTCTTCCCCCGCGCCTTTTTGCAGGCTCACGAACTTCGCGCCCGGCAGGCTCCAGAGCGGCGAGAGCGCGTTGAGCAGCGGCAACGAGCGATGCGCGTCGTTGTGATGTTTCGGGTTGCCCTTCCAGACGAGGCCGATGCGCGGCCCCGCGCCCAGTTCGTCGAGGCGCGCGCGCCAATGCTCGACGCGTGCCGGACGCGGCGCGATGCGCAGCGGCGGCGGAATCGTGTCGGGCGTGGTGCCGAGTCGCAGCGGCGCGCTCAGCGGACTGATCCAGTAATCGAATTCGCCGGCGCGCGCGATCGCGATCGCGGCTTCGTGACTGAGCACGGCGTCGACGCCATCGGCATCGGCGAACAAGGCGTGCAGCGGCGGCATGCACGCAAACTCGACGCGCGCCGCGCCTAGGGCCTTCAGCATGCGCAGATAACGGCCGAACTGCAGCATGTCGCCGAGCCCGTCCTCCTGCCAGACGAGCAGCGATTTCCCGTCGAGCGGCTCACCTTGCCAGCGCGCGCACGGCAGCATCGACTGCGTCGCGTGCGGCGCGAAGCCGGGCATGCCGTAACGGCACTCATAGAGCAGAAAGCCTTCCTCGAAACGTCCCACGCTGATGAGCAGCATGGCGAGCCGGAACATTGCATCGCCGTAATCCGGGCGCAGCGCGAGCGCGCGGCGATAGGCGGTTTCGGCGTGTTCGAGCTCGCCGAGCTCTTTCATGATGCTGCCGATGTTGAAATGCGTTTCGGCGATGTCGGCACGCAGCGTGAGCGCGTGGTGAAACGCGGCGAGCGCATCGTGCAGACGTCCGCGCGCGAGCAGCGTGCAGCCCAGATTGTTGGCCGCTTCGACGCGGTTCGGCGCCAGCCTGAGCGCGTCGCGATAGGCGGATTCGGCATCGGCCAGCCGCTCCGTCGCGTGCAGCAGGCAACCGAGGTTGTAGTGCGCTTCGGCGAAGTCGGGGCGCAGCGCGAGCGTCTGGCGGTAGGCGTTTTCCGCTTCGGGCACACGCTTGAGCGCGGCGAGCACGCAGCCGAGATTGTTGAGCGCCTCCACGTAATCCGGGCGCATCTGCAGCGCGAGACGGCAGGCGAGTTCGGCTTCCTGATTGCGGCCGCGCTGTTTATAGAGCGCGGCGAGGTTGTTGAGCGCCTCGGGATACTGCGGCTGCGCGAGCAGCGCCTGGCGAAACGCCTCTTCGGCTTCGTCGAGCTGACCGCGTTCGCGCAGCAGATTGCCGAGGTCGTGATGCGCGAGCGCGAACTGCGGATGCGCCGCGATCGCCTTGCGCCAGGCCGCTTCCGCTTCGGCAGGCCGGCCGTGCGCCGCGTGGATCAAGCCGAGGCCGTGATGCGCGTTGGCGCAATCCGGCTTCGCTTCGATGCAGCGCTGCCAGAACGCGTGCGCCTGCGCAGCCTGGCCCGCGCGCATCGCGCACGCGGCGGCGAGTTCGAGCGCATCGATCCGCTGGGCGTCCTCGGACGTGGTCGCCGCGCCGACGAGCGGCGCCAGCAGCGCCAGGGCTTCTTCGAACCGCTGGCTGAGGCCGAGGGTCGCGGCTTCGCTCAGGATGGACGGGAGCGAGGGAGAGCGGGTTGCAGTCACAGTGATCGCGGCAGGGGGAGGCTGCACAGATTAAGCGATGCGCGCGCGCGACGACGGCTCGATCTGAGCGCATAGCACGGCTCAATTCTGCCGATCGGCTATTGCGCGGCGTGTCGGTTAGCCAGGCGTAAGGTGGCCCGCGCGCCCGGCGCGGAACGTCATGACGTTATTGCGGCAATTAAAGCAATACGCATCGCGACACGAAATCGCCGATCAAAGACGCCGTATTTCCGCCTCCGCCGCGCCACCGTGCCGAACCCGCTCGAAACCCGCGCCAGCCCAGCGTGCACGGGCTGTTGCGGCGACTGGCCCACGCCCTGTCCGCGTGAAATATCCGCATCAATCGTGTAAGGAATTGGGCGCGTCGCTAAAGATTTTCCAGGCCGGGTCGTTATCACAAACAAGGCGGCCGGCCATCGCACCGCTGCCGTTACCAGGGCTGACTGGCCCCATCTGGAGAATATCCATGCTTGGAATCAATACCAACATCAACTCGCTCGTCTCGCAGCAGAATCTGACGGGCTCGGGTAGCGCACTTTCGCAGGCGATCACGCGCCTCTCGTCGGGCAAGCGCATCAACAGCGCGGCAGACGATGCAGCAGGTCTGGCGATCTCGAACATCATGCAGACCCAGATCAACGGTCTGAATCAGGGCGTGTCGAACTCGAACGACGGTACGTCGATGGTCCAAACCGCATCGAGCGGTCTGGCTTCGCTGACGAGCAGCCTGCAACGTATCCGCCAGCTGGCTACGCAAGCAGCTAACGGTTCGATGACCGACGACGATCGTGCAGCACTCCAGAAGGAAGTGACGCAGCAGATCTCGGAAGTGAACCGTATTGCGTCGCAAACGACGTACAACGGCATGAACCTGCTCGACGGCTCGATGGGCACGGTCACGTTCCAGGTCGGCGCAAACGTCGGTCAGTCGATCACGCTGAACCTGTCGCAAGACATGTCGTCGGCCAACCTGGGCACGGGCGTTCCGCAAGCTGGCAACACGCTGGGTTCGTTCACGAACCTGTCGCTCGACTCGGCCGGCGCGCTGAGCACGGGCGCAGGCGGCACGGGCGGTACGGCAACGATCACGCAGATCAACGTTCTGTCGGACGGCAGCGGCGGTTTCACCCTCACGGACCAGAACAACCAGGCGCTGGGCACCGACGCAGCCACCGCGCTGTTCACGGGCGGCACGGTCGCGACGGACGCCAACGGCAACACGACTATCACGGGCGTCGCCGGCTCGGATATGTCCGCGGACATCGATGCTGCGATGTCGGCAGCAGCGACGGACGTCGGCTTCACGTCGGCAGCTGACGATGCAGTCGGTACGCAGATCGACTACCTGAACTCGACGTCGAAGGTGTCGGATATCGACATCAGCACGGCGAGCGGCGCAAGCATGGCGATGGAATCGATTGACAACGCGCTGACCACGCTGAACAACCTGCAAGCAACGCTCGGCGCTGCACAAAACCGCTTCAGCGCAATCGGCTCGACGCAGCAAGCTCAGGCAACCGACCTGTCGAGCGCACAGTCGTCGATCCAGGACGCGGACTTCGCACAGGAAACCGCGAACCTGAGCAAGGCGCAGGTTCTGCAGCAAGCGGGTATCTCGGTGCTGGCACAAGCGAACTCGCAGCCGCAGCAGATCCTGAAGCTCCTCCAGTAAGGCGCTTCCGGCTGCAGGCACACGGCGCGTGGCTCATCGCGCGCCGGTCGTGCACCCGTCGGGAGGCTCGCCTCCCGATTGTCGTTTTTAGCGTTACCCCGTTCCAACCGCACGTTACAGCACGCTAACCCGCGCTAACCCGCCTTGCCGACGCACGGAGCCTTTTCATGTCCACCGTAACCGGATCCACCACCAGCGCGATCGCCAGTGCCGTCGCCACCACGACAGCCGCCGCCAACGCAACGGTGCAGTCAGCCGCCCAGTCGATCATCAGCGGCTCGACGAATTCGTCGATGGACACCAACTCGCTCGTTACCGCGCTCGTCAATGCGAAAACTGCTGGCCAGGCTGCGACCATCGCCGCCACGCAGACGCAGGACAACACGCTGATCTCGGCCTACGGCACGCTCTCCGCGGCACTTTCCGCGTTGCAGGCAGCCGTCGAGCCGCTGAGCGATGGCGCGACGCTCGGTACGTTTTCCACCACGCTGAGCGGCACCGGCGTGACCGCCTCGGCGACCACCGGCGCAGTCGCGGGCTCGTACTCGCTCAACGTGTCGCAGGTCGCCACGACCCAGGTGCTCACCTCGGCGGGCTACACGGCGACCACGAGCCTGGCTTCCGGCCCGGCCACGATGACGCTGAGCGTCAACGGCAAGTCCAGCACGATCAACCTGACCAGCTCGAACAGCACGATTTCGGGCATCGCGTCGGCGATCAATTCGGCCAGCGACAATCCTGGCGTGATCGCGACCGTGGTGACCGGCTCGGACGGCGCCCACCTCGTGCTGCAATCGTCCTCGACCGGCGCGTCGAACGGCATCAGCATCAAGGTCAACGACACCAATACCGATTCGAGCGGCAACGCCGACGCGCTGAACAATCTCGCCGTGACGACCACCGCCGGCGGATCGATTTCGAGCGCCAGCGACCTGACCGCCACGGACAGCGGCGGCAAGACGTATAACCCCAGCCAGTCGACCATTTCCGGTTCGGGCTGGACGCAGACGCAGGCCGCCCAGAACGCCTACTTCACGCTCGGCGGCGTGGGCGTGACGAGCGACACGAATGCCGTGAAATCGGCGCTGACCGGCGTGACGGTGAACCTCACGTCGGCGGCCGTCGGCACGACGCAGACGCTCACGATCGCGCAGGATACCGACGCGGAATCCGCGGCGATCGACAATTTCGTCACGCTCTACAACACGCTCGTCACGACGGTGAACTCGCTGACGGCGTACTCGTCGACCTCGACTTCGCAGGGCGTGCTGCTCGGCGATTCGACGGTCAACATGATCCAGAATCAGCTCGCCAAGATCGTGGGCAGCGGCGTGGGCAGCGGCACGGCGAAGTCGACGCTGGCGGCCATCGGCATCACGCTGCAGGCGGACGGCACGCTGTCCGTCGACGACACGACGCTGAGCGACGCGCTGAAGAACAACCAGTCGGTCGTGGCTTCGCTGTTCAATCCGACGACCGGCATCGCCGCGCAGCTCGACGACAGCATCACGACCTACACGTCGGCGGGCGGTATCATCCAGAACCGTACGGATGCGATCAACTCCGACCTGACGAGCCTGACGAACCAGCAGACGCAGCTCACCACGTGGCAGGCGCAGCTCACGAGCATGTACACGGAGAAGTTCTCCGCGCTCGACACGCTGATGGCGACGATGAACAACAACTCGCAGTACCTCACGCAGCTGTTCGGCGGCACCAACAGCGCGGGTGCGCTGGCCACCAACAAGAGCTAACCCTCGGCAGGGAGCGAAGCATGCAGAACGTAAGCACGATCGAGCGCATCTGGGCGATGACGAAGGACCTCGAGCTGGCGGCCGCCGTCGGCGAGTGGGAGCGCGCAACGGAGCTCGCGAACGAGCGCTCGCCGCTGCTGACGTCGCTCGGCGCGCAGCCGTCTCAGGAAGTCATGGCGCGGCTGCGGGCGATCCACGAGATCGACGCGCGCATCGTCGAAGCCGCGCGCGCCGCGCAGGTCGCGCTGGGCAGCGAGTATCAGGCGAACATGCAGGCGAGCCGCAATGCGGGGCGCTATCTGAGCATGGCGCGTTACTGACACGACTGTCGCTCC
Organism: Paraburkholderia sp. J94; assembly: GCF_905220285.1. Classification (NCBI taxonomy): domain Bacteria; kingdom Pseudomonadati; phylum Pseudomonadota; class Betaproteobacteria; order Burkholderiales; family Burkholderiaceae; genus Paraburkholderia; species Paraburkholderia sp. J94. Next base: position 91,118 of record NZ_CAJMZH010000014.1, read on the forward strand.
TGCTCGCTGCGTCCTTCGCGGCGCACACGTTGTTGATGAAGCCCGCCTTGCGCGGGCTTTTTTGCGGCCATCGTTTGGCGCAGCGCCTTTTTTCGTGCCGCCGGGGAGCAGGCCGCACGCGCGCTTCGCGCGGCAGAAAGGAGGGCCGCGCCCGTCCGCTATCTGGCGTTCCCTAATTCCCTTCGGACTCCGCGCGTTTTCGCCGGATTTCCCGCGCGAAACGCACTTCGAGGGCAAATTAGCGCCCGTTTTGGCGCTAGCTCGGCCCATCGACGCGCGAGCCCCCGCCTCATAATTTGACGGTTCCGACTATCCGACGCATGCGCGCCTTTTTGTCATGACCGCCTTCCTTACTCCCGATCGCACGGCCTCGCCTGCGGCCGACGCGCAGCACAATCGCGACCTGGCGTTCGCCATGCAGAGCGCGATCGAACATCATCGCCAGCAGCAATTCGATACGGCCGCCGCGCTCTATCGCTCCGTGCTGCAAATCGCGGGCGATCACGCCGACGCGCACTATCACCTCGGCGTGCTGTTCATGCAAACGGGGCGTCCCGCCGAAGCCGTGCCGCATTTCGAGGCGGCGCTCGGCCAGGTGCCGAAGAACGGACAGATCTGGGTCTATTACATCAACGCGCTGGTCGCCAGCCAGCAGACCGAGGCGGCGCGCATGGCGCTCGACCTCGCGCGGCAGCAGGGCTTGCCGCAAGACGCCGTCGATACATTGCTCGGGCGTATCGCACAGGCGAGCGGGGCGCTTGAGTCTGCGCCGGAACCGGCTTCTGCCCCGACGCAGGATGACGCGCCGGCACTCGAAGAACCCGGTGCGACATCTACCACGATGGTCGACACGCGCCGGGCGAGCGTCAAGGAATTGCGCCAGTTCCAGAATCTCTTCGATAGCGAGAAGTTCGACGCAGCGCTGAAAGTCGCCCGACGTCTGACGGAGAACTATCCTTCGCACGGAGAGTGCTGGTTCGAACTTGGGCGCGTGCTTCAACGCACTGGCGGCTTCGCGGAGTCGATGGTCGCGGGCGAACAGGCTGCTCGCCTGCTGCCAAACCATATCGCCGCTCAGATTGTTCAGGCCGATCGGCTCGTTGTTCTGCGTCAGTTTCAGCGTGCCGAAGTGCACTGTCGCGAGGCGTTGGAGAAGTTCCCCGAGAGCGCGCCGTTGCATCGCGACCTGGGCACGGCGCTGATGGAGACCGGCCGGTTCGCGGAAGGGCTCGTTCATCTTCGCCGTGCGGTCGAGCTGGCGCCGAATAGCTCGGTCGAATTCGACGCGCTCGCCGGTGCATACGGCAAGCATGGGCTGTACGACGAGGCCGAGGCCGCATTGCGCCGTGCGCTCGAGCTGGGGCCCATGCAGGCTGCGACCCACAGCAACCTGCTGTTCTATCTGATGCACAAGCCCGATCTCGATGCCGCTAGCGCATTCGCAGAGTTCAGGGAATTCGCCGCGCGTCACGAGGCGTCACCCAGCGCGCGCCGTCACCGCCACACCAACGATCGTGATCCGTCGCGGCGCCTGCGCATCGGCTTCGTTTCGGGCGACCTCGTCAATCACCCGGTGGCGTCCTTCTTCTTGTCGGTGCTGGAGCATCTGGCGAGTGACACGAGTCTGTCGCTGCACATCTATTCGAATTACTCGGTGACTGACAGCTTTACCGAGCGCGTTCGCGCCCACGCCCAGACGTGGAGCGAAACATTCGGTATGACCAACGAAGCCGTCGTGCAGAAGATTCGCGACGACAAGATCGACATTCTTGTCGACCTGTCTGGTCATACCGGCCGTAACCGCCTTGTCGCCTTTGCGCAGAAAGCGGCGCCGGTCCAGGCGAGCTGGATCGGCAACCCGTCCACGACGGGGCTGGATGCTGTCGACTATTACCTGTCGGACCGGTTTGTCACGCCGCTTGCGCAATTCGAGCACCTGTTCTCGGAAAAGCTGGTGTTTCTGCCTGCGCTCGCGCCGTTCAAGCCGTACGCGCAAGCTCCGGACGTCAACGAACTGCCGGCACTGAAAAACGGCTACATCACGTTCGGGAGTTTCAGTCGCATCGTCAAGATCGGGCCGAAAGTGGTCGCGCTCTGGGCGCGCGTGCTGCGCGAGGTCCCGAATTCGCGCATGTTGATCGGCGCGATCACGGCGCCGGAGCAGATGATCAAGCTGACCGAGCAATTCGTTAGCGAAGGCATCGACGTGAGCCGAGTCAGCTTCTTGAAGCGCGGTGGCGTCACGACCTACTTGCAGCAACACAACCTGATCGACGTCTGTCTCGACACGTTCCCCTTCGGCAATTCGACCACGACCATGCAGGCGCTGTGGATGGGCGTGCCGACGATGACGCTGCCGGGCGGGTCGATGGCAAGCCGCAGCAGCACGGGTTGGCTTTCGCACCTCGGAATCGAGGCGCCTTTCGTCGCGGAGGATAAAGACGACTTCGTGCGTAAGTGCGCTGTACTCGCTGCCGATCCCGAAGCGCTTGCAGTCGTGCGGCGTGAGCTGCGTGAGTACTGCCGGAAGTCGGTCCTCATCGACGCAGCCGCGATTTCGCATGCGGCGTCGCGAGCATTTCGAACCATGTGGCAGCGTTGGTGCAAGGGGCTCAAGCCTGAGCACTTCGAGGTGCTGGTGCAGGAGGAGGACGGCGTGGCAGTCACGCCCGCCGCCCACCCCCCGGCCGTTGAGCCGAAGCAGCCGGACGCGGCATCGCGTGGTGCAATCGCGCCCGCGCCGATCAGGGCCGTTGGCACGCAAGCCGTATCCGCGGCGGTGAAACCCATCCGCTTCGTTTGCGGCACCCGTTGCAGCGGGCAACAGTTTGCGGACAAGACCGCATTGGGTCGCTCGTTGAAGCTCTACGAGCACAAGGCGAACATACAACTCCAGTTGTTCGACAATAATGCGCATGGTTTGTCCAGCATCTACAACGCGGCGATCGATGCGGCGAAGAAGAGTCCCGCCATACTCGTGTTCGTTCATGACGATGTCTGGCTTACCGATGTGTTTTGGGATGAGCGCATCCGCGAATCGCTTGGCCATTTCGATGTGGTCGGTCTGGCCGGCAACGTACGTCGGGTGCCGCGACAACCGGCATGGTGCTTCACGCCGGATATGCGCCCGGAAGAACGCAAATTCCTGAGCGGAACCGTTGCTCACGGCAAGGGTTTCCCGGGCGAGAACGTGTTGAACTTCGGTCCGTCCGGACTGGAATGCAAGCTCCTCGACGGCCTCTTGATGATTGCCGATAGCGACACGCTGGTGAACAGCAAATTGCGTTTCGATGAGCAGTTCAAATTCCATTTCTACGACATGGATTTTTGCCGCCAGGCCGAACTGAAAGGACTGCGCATGGGCACCTGGCCATTGAGCGTCGTTCACGAGAGCAAGGGCGGTTGCGACTCCGCTGACTGGCGTCAGAGCTACGATCTTTATCTGCGCAAATACGAAGGCCGTGAGGCTGCGTTGATGCACGGCGCCGCGTCCGCAACGCCGTTCTTTTCGATCATCATCCCGACGCATCAACGCCCGAAGCTGCTTCGACGCGCACTGCAATCGGTCAAATCGCAAGCGATGCCGGTGCCGTTCGAGATACTGGTGGTCGCCGATACGAGCGACGACGAAACGGATGTCGTTTGCGAGGAGATGTTGGGCGAGGCGGATCGTTACATGCGGCGTATCGGCAAGGCCGGCCCGTCGGAGAGTCGCAATCTTGCGCTCGACCAGGCCAAAGGCCGCTACGTGCTGTTCCTTGACGACGACGATGCGCTGCATCCGGGCGCGTTGGCGGAGTTGTACGCACACCCCTCGGTGCAACGAGGAGAGCCGGTCTACTTCAATTGTTCGGTTGTCGAGGAGCGGCGTTCGCCCGCGCATACTGAAACACTGAGTGAGAAGACAGTCGACCAGCGCGGTCGCCTGACCGACGACAGTTTCACCAAGAATCAGTTGCCGCTCTCTTGCTATGCGTTTCCGCGAGCGCTGATGGACGGTATCCGATTCGATCCGTTCATGCGTGCCTATGAGGATTGGGAATTCCTGCTTGCGGTATTCGAGCGACAGATGCCGACGCACGTTCCTGTCTTGGGGCCGCGCGTGCATCTGGTATCGGAAGGGCCCAGCGACCGGCGCGGTTCAGCCGCCGTGGCGAAGGACTTCAATGCGGTGCTCGACTACCTTTACGTATACCGTCGCCGTCCCGCGCCGACTGAATCGCTCAAGGCGAAGCGTTCGGAATTCCTGCAGCGCATGATCAATCTAAGCGTTCCAGCCGCTACGCTTTGACGCGATGCGGGCGAGTTGCGCACTCGCGAAACGTGATTGTGAGAAGTGCGGAATGCCCGGTGCACCGAACTTCTCACGCTCCGGGACTGTTGGCGTGAATGGCGAGTCGCATCGACGACGCTCGCTGCGGATAGCTTCTTCGCCATGTGACGGACGACGCGAAGGCTGCTCGGCTGTGCGTCGGAGAGTCTGAGCGCCTGCGGCAAGCGCAGAAAATATGTCGGTCGCGCTCAAGCAATTGCGCCGGGCGTCATCGCGCCGATGTTCGATGCGATCCAGCGAAGCGCCGCTGGGCACTGCACCCTGGCGCAAGGCAGCGTATGCTTTTGCGTCTTGGGGCCGCTTCGTGTGGATGGTCCCAGGCTGTTCGCTCTCTACACAATCTGGAGCCACCATGGAACAACGCAGGATCGGCACTTCCGCCTTGCAGGTCGCACCGCTCATGTTCGGCGGCAACGTGTTCGGCTGGACCGCCGACGAAGCCACCTCGTTCTCGATTCTCGACGCCTTCACCGACGCGGGCCTGAACTTCATCGATACCGCCGACGTCTACTCCGCCTGGGTGCCGGGCAACGAGGGCGGCGAATCGGAGACGATCATCGGCAAGTGGCTCGCGCGCAGCGGCAAGCGCGACAAGGTGGTGATCGCCACCAAGGTCGCGAAGTCGGCGCGCCGTCCGGGCCTCTCGGCCGCGAACATCGAGGCCGCCGTCGAGGATTCGCTGCGCCGCTTGCAGACCGATTACATCGACGTGTACTTCTCGCACGAAGATGACCAGAAGGTGCCGCTCGAAGAAACGCTGGGCGCATACCAGCGCCTGATCGACGCCGGCAAGATTCGCGTGGCGGGCGCGTCGAACTACACGGGCGCGCGCATCGAGGAAGCGCTCGCGGTCGCGCAGAAGCACGGCCTGCCGAAGTACCAGATCATGCAGCCGGAGTACAACCTGTACGACCGCGCCGCCTATGAAGCCGATCTGGAACCGGTCGCGCTGGCCCAGCAGATCGCGGTCGTGCCCTATTACAGCCTCGCAAGCGGCTTTCTGTCGGGCAAATACCGTTCGCGCGAGGATCTGTCCAAGAGCGCGCGCGGCTCGCGCGTGGAGAAGTATCTGGATCACCGCGGCATCCGCATTCTCGCGGCGCTCGATTTCGTGGCGGAACGCCACGGCAGCACGCTCGCGGCGGTGGCGCTCGCGTGGCTGATCGCGCGTCCGAGCATCACGGCGCCGATCGCGAGCGCGACGTCGCTCGAACAACTCGAAAGTCTCGTCGCGGCGGTGCGCCTGACACTCGACCCGGCGGATATCCAGGCGCTCAACGACGCGAGCGCCTGATCAGACGATTGCCGGCGAACGACCGCCTGACGGCCGCGCGAGCGGCGCTGGGCGGTTAATCCAGGTGTCCTAACGGACATGGCGGACGGGCCGGATGCCGCCTGCCACGCAAGTCACTGAGTAGAATCAAGAAAGTGTGGTCTGTAAGATCGTTTCCTGATATCATTGAGAGTGAATTGAGATCTTTGCCTGTTTTGTTGCCGTGTTCGTTACTGTTGGCGGCCGCAAACCGGCGGTCAGGTGTGTTGCAGCAAGGTCAACCTGATCGCGTTCCGCTGTGAACCCCCTACTTCTCTTTTCCGGCCTCCGTGGCCGCCTTGCCTCTCGTTCAGCCCCCGTGTGGCGAACGACCGGAGGGCCGGTGCGTGAAACGTCATTCGACGTTTGCGCCTTTGAACATATCAAGTGTTTTGAGTTAGGAAATACATGACGACGATTCTTCTGAAGGAAAACGAGCCGTTTGAAGTGGCTATCCGCCGCTTCCGCCGCGCAATCGAAAAGAACGGCCTGATCGCTGAACTGCGTGAGCGCCAATCGTACGAAAAGCCGACGGCCGTTCGTAAGCGCAAGAAGGCTGCTGCAGTCAAGCGCCTGCACAAGCGCCTGCGTAGCCAGATGCTGCCGAAGAAGCTCCACTAAGAGCTTTTTCAGCGCTTCGGCGTTCCGCCAGACGGCGGCGCATGCTTCGAAAGAAGCTGCGCCGCCGTTTGCATTTCTGCGCGGTTTTCGTCGATTACGTGTTCAGGCGGCTCGCATCAAGTAGCGGCTTGCGCGCGCGATTTCGCGGGTGCCGCCTTGGTCTTCGCCTTCGCTTTTGGCTTGACGCCGCCGAGCGCGGCACAGGCGGCGCGACAACTGCAATCGCGTTCGTGGTCGTTCACCATGCCGACCGCCTGCATGAACGCATAGCAGATCGTCGTGCCGATGAACTTGCAGCCGTACTGCTTGAGCGCCTTGCTGAGCGCGTCCGAAACTTCCGTGGACGTGGGCGCGTCGCGATACGAGGCGAGGTCGTTTTGAATGGGCGTGTCGTCGACGAATGACCAGATGAACTGCGCGAGCGAGCCATGCTCGGCACGAATCTGCTGCACGGCGCGCGCATTGAGAATGGTCGCTTCGATCTTGGCGCGGTTGCGCACGATCGAGGTGTCCTGCATGAGCGCTTCGACGTGCTTCGGCGTGAAGCGCGCGACCTTGTCGACGTCGAAGCCCGCGAATGCGCGGCGATAGCCTTCGCGCTTGTTCAGGATCGTCGACCACGACAGCCCTGCCTGCGCGCCTTCGAGAATGAGCATTTCGTAGAGGTGCTGGTCGTCGCGCGAAGGCACGCCCCACTCTTCGTCGTGGTAGCGCGCGAGTGCATCGCTCGTCACCCAGTTGCAGCGGTGTGTCACGTTGAGTTCTCCTAGCCAGTGGCGCGTGCGGTGATGTCCGGTCGTGGCGCGTTGTGGTCTGCGTTTTGATCTGCGTTGCGGTCTGTTTAGTCTATTGCGCCAGGCAAGGATAGCGGATCGTGCTCGCCGCGCCACCTGGCCGTCCGGCTAATTGTGCGAACGCCGCCAAGCCGTTAGTCTCTGCGGCACGGCGGGATTTCGCGGTTTCGTGATGTATCGGCGAAACTTCGGCCCAACTTCGGCAAAACATCGATTCAACATTCAACGGCGCGCGCGGCGCGGCAAACACTATGCAGACAGAGACCTGGTTGATCGGCGTGGACGGCGGCGGCACCGGCACGCGCGTCGCGCTCGGCAACGTTCAGGGCGAGGAGATCGCGCGGGCGTCGGCGGGACCGTCGGGGCTCGGCCTCGGCATCGCGCGCGCCTGGCAGGCGATCGAGGAAGGCGCACGCGGCGCGTTCGAGCAGGCCGGCATCGCGTTCGACTGGTCGCGCTGCGTGCTCGGCTGCGGGCTCGCGGGCGTGAACAATCCCGACTGGCTCGCGCCGTTTCTCGCCACTGCGCCGCCGGTCGCGGGCCTCGTGGTCGAAAGCGACGTCTACACCACGCTGCTCGGCGCCTACGGCGGCGAACCCGGCGTGGTGGTCGCGCTCGGCACCGGCAGCATCGCGGCGGCGCTCGATGACCAGGGCGTGTGCCGTATCGCTGGCGGCTTCGGCTTTCCGTCCGGCGACGAAGCGAGCGGCGCGTGGTTCGGCCTGCGCGCGATCGCCTGGGCGCAGCAGTCGCTCGACGGCCGCGTCGAGCCCGACGCGCTCTCGCAGGCGCTGCTCGCGCAAACGCAATCGAGCGATCGCGAGAGCTTGATCGTCTGGCAGTGCGCGGCCAACCAGACCGCCTACGCGAGCCTTGCGCCCGTGGTGCTCGCGCATCGCGAGCATCCGTTCGTGCGCAAGCTGCTGGCCGAAGCCGGCGAGGCCGTCGCGCGGCTGATCGATGCGCTCGATCCGGTGGCGTCGCTGCCCGTCGCGCTCGCCGGTGGGCTCGGTCAGCCTTTGCGCGAATGGGTGCCGGAAACCGTGCGCAAACGTCTGCGCGCGCCACTGGCCGATTCCGCGAGCGGCGCGCTGCGTCTCGCCCAGCGCGAAGCGGCGCGGCTCGGGCGCGCTTGAAGGTATTTGAATCGGGTCGAAACCGTTTGAGCGCGCGGCGCGGGTAGCGCCGTGCGACTCACCCCGCCGCTGCCACGCCGCCTCGCACAAGGTGCTAGCATTCGGGGTTTCCCCGCTCATCGACTGAATTGCCATGTACAAGGTCATCGCAACCGATCTCGACGGAACGCTGCTCAACGCCGACCATCAGGTCGATCCGTTCACGGTTGCCACGCTCCAGACGCTCGACGCCCAGGGCATCCAGTTCATCATCGCGACCGGACGCCATTACTGCGACGTCGCGGCCATTCGCGGCGTGCTGGGCGTGCCCGCGTATCTGATCACCTCGAACGGCGCGCGCGTGCATGCGCCCGACGACGCGCTGATCCACGCGAGCAATCTGCCCGAGCCGATGATCCGCCGCCTCGTCGCGCCCGACACCGTGGGCGCGCATGGCCGCGTGATCGTGAGCCTCTACACCGACAAGGAATGGTTCATCGACCGCGACGCGCGCGAACTGCTCGCCTTCCATCAGGATTCGGGCTTTACGTATAACGTCACGGACGATCTGGCGTCGCTCGGCGGCGCGGGCATCGCGAAGGCGTTGTATATCGGCGAACCGGCCGATCTCGCGCATGTGAGACACAGCCTCGAACGCGAGTTCGGCGACGCGCTCTATATCACCTACTCGCTGCCCGACTGTCTCGAAGTGATGGTCGCGGGCGTGTCGAAGGGCCGTGCGCTGCGCGTCGTGCTCGAACGACTCAACGCGGAAGCCGCGCGCTGTGTTGCTTTCGGCGACAACATGAACGACATCGACATGCTCGAAACGGCGGGTCATCCGTTCATGATGAACAACGCGAATCCCGATCTGATCGCGCGCTTGCCGCAGGTGCCGCGCATCGGCAACAACTTCGAAGCGGGCGTGGCGCATCATCTGCGCAAACTGTTCGCGATCGAAGACGAAATCGCGCGTTAATTCCGGCGGTATTTTTAAGCGGTATTTTTTAGGGATTCGGGAGGCTTGTGTGCCGGTCAAGCGCCGCGTGGAATGCGCGGCGCTCGCTCACCTGGCTCGCTGAAATCCTATTGCGCCGAAGGCAGCGCCGCGCACGGACAGTCGTCCGCGCGGCCGTCGAGACCTTCGCGGTCGTGCGCGAAACTCGCGCGCGGCGTCTCCCCGCTCCAGTCGATACGCACCACGTAGATGCTGTCGAAATCGGCACTCTTCCATTTCGGCACATCGGTCGCCGCGCCGCCGTGCTCGGTGACGATCTTGCGCACGAGCGATTCGATCTCGCGATGCTCCCAGCCGATCAATACCGTGCGCTTGTTCCACGTCGGATCGAGCAGCGTTTTTTCGAGCGCGTCGGTGCTCGAATGGCCGTAAGGCGTTTGAATCGGCAAGCCGAACTGGATGGCGGTTGGTTCGACGGTCGCGAGCGGGCGCACATAGTAATAGGCGTGGCCGCGGTCGTCTTTTTGCTCGCCCGGATCGGGTGCGAACACGGCGTCGGGCTTGCCGTATTTCGCGGCGATCACCGCAGGCAGCGCGAGCGCGCGATTCAATCCCTTGCAGTTGAGCTGGCCGAGCCCCGCATCGGGCTTCTCGCCATGGCGCACGAAGATCAGCGTTTCGACATCGTGGCTGGCTTTTGCCTGTGCGGCGCTCGCACCCACAGGCGTACCCACCAGCGTGGCCACGGCCAGGGCGGCGCACATCGCAGCACGTTTCGCGAACGGGATCGGAAGGCGTTTCGCGCGAGGCGCCAGCGCCGAATATCGTGAATGCGTCATGCCGGGCGCCTTGATGTCGGGGTGAACGGGTCGCCCGATTCTAGCCGAGCCAACGAAAACGGGCGCCGCAGCGCCCGTGACCGTCGCGATGCGGGCGTGGCCCGCACCTGCTGTTGCCGTGTTCGATCAGGCTTCGCGGCGGCCCGCGATCATCGGATAAACCACGCCCGCGATCACCGCGCCGATGATCGGCGCAACCCAGAACAGCCAGAGCTGCGAGACGGCTTCGCCGCCCACGAAGAGTGCCGGGCCGGTCGAGCGCGCCGGGTTCACCGACGTGTTGGTGACGGGAATCGAGATCAGGTGGATGAGCGTGAGGCAGAAGCCGATCGCGATGGGCGCGAAGCCGGCAGGCGCACGCTTGTCGGTGGCGCCGAGGATCACGAACAGGAAGAACGCGGTCATCACGACTTCGCAGACGAAGGCGGCGACGAGCGTGTAGTGGCCCGGCGAATGGTCGCCGTAGCCGTTGGTGGCGAAGCCGCTCGCGACGAGGTCGAAGCCCGGCTTGCCCGTGGCGATGCACGCGAGCACCGCCGCGCCGATGATGGCGCCGATGACTTGCGCGACGATATACGGCACGAGGTCACGCACCGGGAAGCGGCCCGCGACCGTGAGGCCGACGCTGACCGCCGGGTTCAGGTGGCAGCCCGAGATATGGCCGATGGCGTAGGCCATGGTCAGGACGGTGAGGCCGAATGCGAGCGCGACGCCCATGAAGCCGATGCCGAGCCCGTGCTCCGGGCCGGCGAAGCTGGCGGCGAGCACTGCGCTGCCGCAACCGCCGAGTACGAGCCAGAACGTGCCGAACATCTCGGCGAAAAGCCGTTTGGATAAGTGCATTGTGTGACGCCTCAATAAGTCATTTGATGGGGCCGCTTAATGCACCGGCTCCAGGAAATGCCAGATTCTAGGCAGTCGCGTAAAGAGTGGGTGTCAAGGATTGTCAATTCTGATGTAATTGTTCTCATTATTGCGACGGATGCGTTCCGAATTTCATCGCCTCTGCCGAATGGCTATTTATCCGAATAACGGCATAAAACAGTATTAATAGCGATTGCTAATTCGCTGCATTGCGTCTAATCTCCGTTCGAGTCGGTTACATTGACAAAGAAGGGGGGAGGAAAAATGTCGCAATATTCAGAACTCAAAGCCCAGATCGCGCGTCTCCAGGAACAGGCCGACGAGGCGCGGCGCACCGAAATCTCCGACGTGATCACCATGATTCGCGAGAAGATCGCGGAATACGGTTTGTCGGCGCAGGACCTCGGCTTTGCCGTGGCCGCACGTCGCGGACGCCCGCCCAAGAAGGCGCCGCTGCCCGCGCGCTATCAGGACCCCAAGACCGGCGCCACGTGGAGCGGGCGCGGCAAGCCGCCGAAATGGATCGCCGGCAAGAATCGCGAACGCTATCTGATCGCCTGAGCGTCGGGGCGTCCGGCCACGCGGCGCGCTCGTCTGCATTCGTGCGCCGCATTAGCGCGCAGACGTTCGCATTCACTCACATTCGCGCGCATTCACTCGCATTTGCAGATTGCTTATCCAATAAAAAGAGCCGCATGGATCATGCGGCTCTTTTTTGTGACATGCGCTAAATCGGTGCTAATGTGCGCTACCGATCGTTCATGCATTGCGCAATTACAGCTGGCGCAAACGATTCACTTTGCGTTTTCTTCTGGTTTCCAGTCATTTATCCCAGAAAAAGGCATGCAGTCTGATTAGCCGCCCGCGGCGACACGGCGCAGCACCGGACGGCGAGCCGCTTCGATCAGCGTCGAATAGCTTTCGAGATAATTACTGGCCATGATGTGCGAAGTGAAACGATGCTCGAATTGCGCGCGAATGGCTTCGCGCGAGAGCGAATCGATGTTCTGCAGTGCCGCCACCGCACCCTGCACGTCCTCGCAGATATAGCCCGTCACGCCCGGCTCGATCACTTCGGGCACCGAGCCGCGGTTGAAGGCGACCACCGGCGTGCCGCAGGCCATCGCCTCGATCATCACGAGGCCGAACGGCTCCGACCAGTCGATCGGGAACAGCAGCGCCTTGGCGCCCGACAGGAACTCGGGCTTCTGCGCCTCGTTGATTTCGCCGACGAACTCCACGTGCGCCTGCGACAGCAGCGGCTCGATCTCGGTCTTGAAGTATTCCTGGTCGACCTTGTCGACCTTGGCGGCGATTTTCAGCGGCAGGCCGGACAGCGCGGCGATCTTGATCGCCGTGTCCACGCGCTTTTCCGGGCAGATGCGGCCGAGGAACGCGAGGTACTCGGGCTTCTTGCCGGTGCGCGGCGTGAGCAGGTCCTTCGGCAGGCCGTGATAGATCGTGTTCAGCCAGTTCGCCTGATGCAGCGGCTGGCGCTGCGAATCCGAAATGGAAATCACCGGCGCTTCGGGGAACGAGTCGAACACCGGCTGCAGTTCGGGCAGGTCGAGACGGCCGTGCAGCGTCGTGACGAACGGCGTGTCGAGCGTCGAGAACAGCGGGAACGGCAGATAGTCGAGGTGGAAATGCAGCACGTCGAACTCGTGGGCCATGCGGCGCACGCGTTCGAGCAGCACGATGTGCGGCGCGAGCGCGTCGCGCACGGTCGGGTCGAGCCGCAGCGCGCGCGGCCAGGCGGATTCGAGCTGGGCCGAGGTGACCGAATCGCCGCTGGCGAACAGCGTCACGTCGTGGCCGAGATCGACGAGCGCTTCGGTCAGGTAGGACACGACACGCTCGGTGCCGCCGTAGAGTTTCGGCGGAACGGCTTCGTAAAGTGGCGCAATTTGGGCGATTCGCATAGGTCTGATCTCCTTGGCAAAGACCGCGTGAAAGGCGTCTGACAACGCGGTCACTGCGGTGGGTCACACAGTGGTTCACTGCGGTTTCGGGTTATCCCTGAGTCCGATTATGAAGATTTGAGGATACGTGACGAGTTGTTTTTCAATCACTTAATGTTGTTACAGCGGGAAACACCCGCTGTAAGGACGCGTTGCAAAGCGTGACGCGCGTCGCGCGGCGATTGAGCAATCCGCGTGCCCGAATAAATGAATAGGTTCCGTCCCTGTGAAATAAAGGCGAATGACCGTGCACATCTCTGTTACGCGTCAATGAATTCGCTTTTATAATCTCCAGAGGATTCGGGCTGTTATGCCAATAACATCGTTAGTTGCCCTTCCTCTCTCCCTTTTCTAGTCTTTGTCAGAAAAACACCTACACAACATGCGGTGTTTTTCTCGCATTGCGTCGCGGCATCCTTCCGATTTCCATTTGGGGCCACCCTAGCCACAATGCGGGGACGACCACTAAACGGGCCGTTCGCCTCGCTTTTGCGCTGTCCGCGCTGCGTCGAACGAGCAAACGTTTCCGCACCAGGCCTGACCAGCCGCTACGTTTCGAATTCGGGGGTATCCATGAGCGCGACGACGCCAAGCGACATGCTCAGCGAGATCAAGGAAGTGAATCTGTCGTACCTGTTGCTCGCGCAACGACTGCTGCGCGAAGACCGGCCGACGGGCATGTTCCGTATGGGCATCTCGGAGCAGCTGGCCGACGTGCTGGCCAATCTGACCTTCGCGCAGACGGTGCGGCTCGCCGCATCGAATCAACTGCTGTGCCGCTTCCGTTTCGACGACCACGCCATCCTCGGCGCGCTCGCCGACAAGGGCAAGGCCGCGCAAACCCATTCCGCCATCCTGATGGCCGGCCAGGGCGTCGAGCAGGTCAACTGACCCGCCGCCCGGCTCACCTCGCGGCCCCCAGGCGCCGCGTCCATCACGGATCCACGCGTGATCCATTCGGGGGTCTATGGCGACACTACCGGCGACGCATGCCGCGGCAGGCGCAGTCTCTCAGGCTGCGCCCGGCGCGCTGCTGAATCCCGCGGCCGGTTCCGCGGACGAGAGCGACACCCACAGCGGCACGCAGAACGCTATCCAGCCGGACAGCGCGACGAAGCCCGCAACGAAGAAAGGCGCGACGAAGAGCGCGACCCGCGGCCCGTCGCGCAGCGTGGTGCTCGAAGTCAAGGAGATCGCGCTCGCGATCGAGATGATCGAACTCGGCGCGCGCCTGCAGATGCTCGAAGCGGAAACCTCGCTGTCGCGCGACCGCCTGATCCGTCTGTACAAGGAAGTGAAGGGCGAATCGCCGCCCAAGGGCATGCTGCCGTTCTCGACCGACTGGTTCATGACGTGGCAGCCGAACGTGCACTCCTCGCTTTTTTACAACACCTTCCTGTTCATGAGCGGGCAGGGGCGCTGCGACACCGTGCGCGCGATCGTGAAAAGCTACCGGCTCTATCTCGAACACATGCGCCTGCACGAAGAGGAGCCTGCGCTGAGCCTCACGCGCGCCTGGACGCTGGTGCGCTATTTCGCCTCCGGCCTGTTGCAGATGACGTCGTGCACGCGCTGCGGCGGCCGCTTCGTCGCGCACGCGCACGATCCGCAGCGCGGCTTCGTCTGCGGGCTGTGCCAGCCGCCCTCGCGCGCGGGGCGCACGCGCCGCAACAGCGTGGCGGCGCACGCTTCCTGAGCCCGGCGCGCGCATGCTCGGGGTAAACACCGCGCACCCGGAAACGGCGACAGATTGCCGCTGTGCGCATCCCCCGTCATCGTCGCTCATCTCGCCGCTGTCTTGCCCGAAGCCGCCCGCACCGCCTGACGCGGGCTGGCGGTCCGGCCCTCCAACGTTTGCGTGCGCGAGGGCCGCGCTCCCATCCAATCCCAAAGTTTTTCGCACCCGTGCCGTAAACCCAACTAAGGGAGCGGGCCAATGACGGCTCGCCACGCATTCTTCCAGTGAGGATCCGGCAGTGCTGATTATCGTGGGAACACTCGTGACGTTGTTGTCGGTCTTCGGCGGCTATGCGATGGAGGGCGGCCATCTCGGCGCGCTCATGCAGCCCGTGGAAGTGCTGATGATCGCCGGTGCGGGCGTCGGCGCGTTCATCCTCGGCAACGGCATCAAGACGATCAAGGCCACGCTCGGCGTCCTTCCGACGCTGTTCAAGGGCGCGAAATACAACAAGGACGTCTACATGGAGCTGCTCGCGCTGCTCTATGTCCTGCTCGCCAAGGCGCGTAAGGAAGGGACGCTCACGCTCGAAGCGGATATCGACGATCCGCAGAAAAGCCCGATCTTCACGCAATACCCGAAGATCCTGGCCGACAAGCACGTCGTCGAATTCCTGAGCGACTACCTGCGTCTGATGGTGGGCGGCAACATGAACGCCTTCGAAATCGAAAGCCTGATGGACGAGGAAATCGAAACCCATCACGCCGAAGGCGAAGCGCCCGCGCACGCGCTCTCGAAGGTGGGCGACGCGATGCCGGCGTTCGGTATCGTGGCCGCGGTGATGGGCGTGGTGCACACCATGGCGTCGGCCGACAAGCCGCCCGCGGTGCTCGGCGAGATGATCGCCCAGGCGCTGGTCGGCACCTTCCTCGGCATTCTGCTTTCGTACGGTCTGATCGGCCCGCTCGCCTCGCTCGCCGAGCAGCGCGTGACCGAGTCGACCAAGATGTTCCAGTGCATCAAGGTGACGATCCTCGCGAGCCTGAACGGCTATGCGCCGGCGATCGCCGTGGAATTCGGCCGCAAGGTGCTGTTCTCGACCGAGCGCCCGTCGTTCTCCGAACTGGAAGAACACGTGCGCCGCGTCAAGGCGAAATAAGGCGGGCGGCCCGATGAGCAACAACAAGGATCGCGCCATCGTCGTGAAGCGCGTCGCCCCGAAAAAGGGCGGCCATCACGGCGGCGCATGGAAGCTGGCCTACGCGGACTTCATGACCGCGATGATGGCGTTCTTCCTGCTGATGTGGCTGCTCAGCTCGGCCTCGACGGTGACGTTGAAGGGCATTGCCGACTACTTCAACGAGCCGCTCAAGGTCACGCTCTGGGGCGGCGACCGCAGCGCCGAAGATTCGTCGATCGTGAAGGGCGGCGGCCGCGACATCTCCTCGCAGGACGACGGCGTCACGCGCCGCAGCGACGGCATGAGCTCGCGCACCGACCGCAGCACGGTCAAGCACAACGACGACGAGGCCTCGAAGACGCAGCAAGGCTCGCTCGAACGCCAGGAACAGGTGCGCCTGCACGATCTGCAGGTGAAGCTGATGGCGGCGATCGAGGCGAATCCGGTGCTGCGCCAGTTCAAGCAGCAGATCCGCATCGATTCGACGCTGCAGGGCTTGCGCATCGAGATCGTCGACTCGCAGAAGCGGCCGATGTTCGCGACGGCGCGCGACGTGGTCGAGCCGTACATGCGCGACATCCTGCAGGCGATCGGCAAGACGCTCAACGACGTGCCCAACCGCATCGTCGTGCAAGGCCACACCGACGCCGTGCCGTACGCGGGCGGCGAGAAGGGCTATAGCAACTGGGAACTGTCGGCGGACCGCGCGAACGCGTCGCGCCGCGAGCTGATCGCGGGCGGTATGGACGAAGCGAAGGTGCTGCGCGTGCTGGGTCTCGCGTCGACGCAGAACCTGAACAAGGCCGATCCGCTCGATCCCGAGAACCGGCGCATCAGCATCATCGTATTGAACAAGAAGTCGGAAGACGCGCTGATGCGCGACGACTCGACCACGACCACGCTCTCCGACGACGCGGCGGGCTCCGGCAAGGCGCTGTCTGCAGGCTCGCTGATGTCGGGCGGTCCGGCGGGCACGACGGGCGGATCGCCGGCGGACGCCGCGCAGGCGCCGCAGAAACTGCCGCCGCTGCTGTCGCCCACGCCCACGAGGCGCGCGCCGGTGGCCGCGGTCGCGCCGCCGGCACCGGCGGTGGCTCCCGCGATTGCTCCCGAGATGGCGCCTGCGTTGCCCGCCAAACCGGAGGCGCCGTGAGGGCGCGGAACAACAACAACGGGACAACGGCGGCGTGGCAAGCGCGAACGAGGAACGGATGATCAGAAATATTCTGGCGATCGACGATTCGGCGTCCATGCGGGAGATCCTGCGTGCGGCGTTCGGCTCGGCGGGTTACGAGGTCACGGTGGCCAACGACGGCGAGGACGGTCTCGAGCATGCGCTCGCGCAGCGCTTCGACCTCGTGCTCACCGACCTGTACATGCCGCGCATGGGCGGGCTCGACCTGATCAAGCGCTTGCGCGACAACCCGTCGTACCAGGAAACGCCGATCCTCGTCTTGACCACGGAGTCGGATGAAGGCTTCAAGGCAGCCGTTCGCGAGGCAGGCGCGACCGGCTGGATCGAAAAACCGGTGGACCCGGAGCTGCTCGTCGATCTGGCGAGCGCCCTCGGTGAAACGAATACATGACATGAGGCGCGCTGCGGCGGTCGATCAGCACTGCCAACGGCAGACGCAGCGGCTACCCACGCATTAATCGCGGTGAAAGAGCAATGACTCTCGACATCACTCAGTTCTATCAGACGTTTTTCGACGAGGCGGACGAGCTGCTCGCGCAGATGGAGCAGCTTCTCCTGAACCTGAACGTCGGCCGCCCCGATCCCGAAGATCTGGCGGCAATCTTCCGCGCGGCGCACTCGATCAAGGGTGGCGCGGCGACGTTCGGCTTCACGGCGCTCACCGAGACGACCCACATCCTGGAGTCGCTGCTCGATCGCGCGCGCAACAACGAACTCGTACTGCGCAAGGACATGATCGACACGTTCCTTGAAACCAAGGACGTGCTCTCCGACCAGCTCGCCGCCTACCGCGCGAGCGCCGAGCCCGACGCGGCGGCCGCAGCGGCCGTGTGCGCGAAGCTCGAGCGTCTCTACGCGGAAAGCCGTGGCTTGCCCGCAGCCGCCGAAGCGGCGCCGGCGCCCGTCGCGGCTCCGGCACCGGTTGCGGCGGCGCCCGCACCCGCACCGGCGATGGATTCGGAAGAAGATCTCGACGCCGCCTTCGAGGCGAACCTGCCGTCGGCGACCGCCGCTGCCGCGTCCGGCAACGGCGCGCCCGAGCACGTCGTCGACGAGGCGATGCAGGCTGCGCCGGCCGCGCCCGCCGCCGCTCCGGCTGCGCCCGCAGCGGGTGCAGCAGGCGGCGCCGCCGAAGGCCCGCATCTGCGCATCACGCTGCGCAGTGTCGACGCGAAGGATCAGGAACTGCTCGCCGAAGAACTGGGCAACCTGGGCCGCATCGTCGGTCAGCTCAAGACCGGCAGCGACATCACGCTCTGGCTCGAAACCGACGTGCCGTCCGACGACATCGTCGCGGTCTGCTGCTTCGTGATCGACGAAAGCCAGATCTCGATCGGCCGTGGCTCCGCGCCGCAGAGCGACGCGCCCGCCGAACCGGCGCCGCTCGCCGAGATTCCCCCGGCGCCCGCGATGCCGGCCGCACCCGCGCCTGTCGCGGCCGCCCCGGTCGCGCAAGCGGCCCCGGCCGCTGTGGCAGTGGCGCCTGCCGCCGCACCGGCCGCGCCGGTTGCTGCGCCTGCGCCGGCCGCACCCGCCGCCGCGCACGCCGACCACGAACGCAAGGCGCGTCCGGCCGCCGCCGCTTCGGCGGAAGGCAGCTCGATTCGCGTCGGCGTGGAAAAGGTCGACCAGCTGATCAACCTCGTGGGCGAGCTTGTGATCACCCAGGCGATGCTGGCGGAAACCAGCAGCGCCTTCGATCCGGCGCTGCACGACCGCCTCTTCAACGGCATGGCGCAGCTCGAACGCAACGCGCGCGATCTGCAGGAAGCGGTGATGTCGATCCGCATGATGCCGATGGATTACGTGTTCAGCCGCTTCCCGCGTCTCGTGCGCGACCTCGCCGCGAAGCTCGGCAAGGAAGTGGAACTGGTCACGTTCGGTCAGGCGACCGAACTCGACAAGAGCCTGATCGAGCGCATCATCGATCCGCTGACCCACCTCGTGCGTAACTCGCTCGACCACGGCATCGAAACCGTGGAAGCGCGCCGCGCCGCGGGCAAGGACGCGACCGGCCAGCTCGTGCTGTCCGCCGCGCACCACGGCGGCAACATCGTGATCGAAGTGAGCGACGACGGCGCGGGCCTGCGCCGCGACAAGATTCTCGCCAAGGCGGCCAAGCAGGGCATGACGGTCAGCGACACGATGACCGACGAGGAAGTCTGGAACCTGATCTTCCTGCCGGGCTTCTCGACGGCCGAACAGGTCACCGACGTCTCGGGCCGCGGCGTGGGCATGGACGTGGTCAAGCGAAACATCCAGGCGATGGGCGGCCACGTGGAGATCAGCTCGCACGCGGGCAAGGGCAGCACGACGCGCATCGTCCTGCCGCTCACGCTGGCGATTCTCGACGGCATGTCGGTGAAGGTCGGCAACGAGATCTTCATTCTGCCGCTGAACTTCGTGATGGAGTCGCTGCAGCCGCGCCACGAAGACATCTACACCGTCACCAACGGCGACCGCGTGGTGCGCGTGCGCGGCGAATATCTGCCGCTCGTCGCGCTGCACCAGTGCTTCAACGTCGATGGCGCGCGCACGGATCCGACGCAGGGCATCGTCACCATCATGGAGACCGAAGGCCGCCGCTTCGCGATGCTGATCGACGAACTGGTCGGCCAGCAGCAGGTCGTGGTGAAGAACCTCGAAACGAACTACCGCAAGGTGCACGGCATTTCGGCGGCGACCATTCTGGGCGACGGCAGCGTCGCGCTGATTGTCGACGTGGCCGCGCTGAACCGCGAAACGCGCGCGTCGCATGGCGTGGGCGCTGGCATGAAGAGCGCCAACGCCGGTTCGTTCCAGGAATTCGCCTGAGCGCGCCCCAACGGGCGGGCGCTTGACGCCCGCTCGAAGCACGCTCGATACAGAACGCATCAACCAACCATTTCCCAACCGTTCAGGGGCTAACGTGGCAGAAGTCCAATCCATCCAGGGCGGCGGCGCACAGGGCGCTGTCGCTGGCGCGCACCGCCGCGACGCGCAACAGGCCGACGCAGGCGGTCAGGAGTTCCTCGTCTTCACGCTGGGCGCGGAAGAGTACGGCATCGACATTCTCAAGGTCCAGGAAATCCGCGGCTACGAGAGCGTCACGCGCATCGCCAACGCGCCCGATTTCATCAAGGGCGTCATCAATCTGCGCGGCATCATCGTGCCGATCGTGGATATGCGCATCAAGTTTCATCTGGGCCGCGTCGAGTACGACCACCAGACCGTCGTGATCATCCTGAACGTCGCGCATCGCGTGGTGGGCATGGTGGTCGACGGCGTGTCGGACGTGCTCACGCTGCAAGCCGACCAGATCATGCCGGCGCCGGAATTCGGCGCGACGCTCACGACCGAGTACCTCACGGGTCTCGGCACCGTGGACGGCCGCATGCTGATCCTGATGGACATCGAGAAGCTCATGACGAGCCGCGAGATGGAACTCATCGAGGCGCTCACCGCTTAACGCGGCGCAGCACACGGCATACGGTATCGGCACGGCAGCGCAGGCACGCACAGTACGAGCAGGCACGACAGGGCAACAAGGCGAGGTAGCTTCGGGGGTGAGGCCGCAAGGCCCGCGTTAGAGGAAAGAGCGGAGAGCCGCCGGCATCAGACCGGTCAGAGCGGCACACCGCCATCGTCCCGACGCGTCCGCACAATCCGGCGCCACCTTGACGAAGCCGCCCGCGAACGTCGCACAGGACAGGAGCAAACGATGTTGCACAGATGGTCGATCCGCACGACGCTCACGGGCGTCGGGGTCATTCTCCTGGCGCTGACCGTGCTGGTCGGCGCGCTCGGGCTCGTCGCGCTCGGCAACGCGAGCGACTCGCTTGCCACGATCGCGCGCGGCGATCTCGTCGCGATGCGCTCGCTCAACGACACGTCGTCGTATCTGCTGCGCTCGCGCGTCTCGCTCGACCGCGCCAACTCGCTCTATGCGGCCGGTCAGAACGACGAGGCGAAGAAGGTCATCGACCGCGCCGACTTCCTGCTCGGCAAATCGAACGACGCCTGGAAGGCTTTCCAGTCCGCGCCGAAGACCGGCCTCGACGCCGCCGCGCTCGATGCGCTCAACACGAAGCGCGCGTCGCTGCTCAACGACGGCGTGCAGCCCGAGTTCGCGGCGCTGCGGGCCAACGATCAGGCGGCCTATCACGCGATCGCGGACACGAAGATCAGCCCGATGTTCGTCGACTACGACAACTCGGCGGCGCCGATCGCTCAACAGCTGCAGGACGGCGCGCAGGCGCGCGAGGAAGGCGCTCGCTCGCAGATCGCGCTGATGCGCACGCTGATCGGCGTGGCGATTGCCGTGGCGCTCGTGCTGGTGGTGGCGATCCGCTTCGCGATGCGCGGTCTGATCGTGCAGCCGCTCGAAGACGCGGTGCAGGCCTTCGAGCGCATCGCGCAGGGCGATCTCACCGAACGCATCGAGGTCTACAGCAACAACGAGATCGGGCGTCTGTTCGCGGGCGTCAAGCGCATGCAGGACAGCCTCGTTTCGCTCGTCTCCGCCGTCCATAACGGCGCGGGTTCGATCGACGTGGGCGCGCGCGAGATCGCGATGGGCAACACCGATCTGTCGCAGCGCACCGAGCAGCAGGCCGCGTCGCTGCAGGAGACGGCGTCGAGCATGGAGCAGCTCACCGGCACCGTGCGTCAGAACGCCGAGAACGCGCGCCAGGCGAGCCAGCTTGCCGTGAACGCGTCCGATATCGCGACGCGCGGCGGCGAGGTGGTCGGCGAAGTGGTGCATACGATGCAGGACATCGCCGCGAGTTCGGCGAAGGTCGTCGACATCATCAGCGTGATCGAAGGCATCGCGTTCCAGACCAATATTCTCGCGCTCAACGCGGCCGTGGAAGCGGCGCGCGCGGGCGAGCAGGGCCGCGGTTTCGCCGTGGTCGCGGGCGAGGTGCGCACGCTCGCGCAGCGCAGCGCGGGCGCGGCCAAGGAAATCAAGGAACTCATCAGCGATTCCGCGCAGAAGGTGCAAAGCGGCTCGCAACTGGTGGGCCGCGCGGGCACGACGATGGACGAGATCCTTCAGGCCGTGCGTCGCGTGACCGACATCATGGGTGAGATCAGCGCGGCATCCGAGGAACAGTCGAGCGGCATCGAGCAGGTCAATCGCGCGGTCACGCAGATGGACACGGTCACGCAGCAGAACGCGGCGCTCGTGGAAGAGGCGGCGGCTGCGGCGGCATCGCTCGAAGAACAGACGCGCAATCTGCAAGGCGTGCTGGGCACGTGGCGCACGAATGGCGGCGATCGCGGCGCTTCGAATGGCGCTTCGAATGCTGCTTCAAGCGGCATGGCACGCAGCCATAACGTAACAAAGCCTTCAGTTTCCGCCGCGCCTGCCGTTGCTGCAAAGACGGATGCGAAGTTTGCGGCGGCGTCCGCGAAGCGCGTGACGCCGACGGCGTCGAAGCCCGCCGCTTCGGCACCGGCTGCGAAGGCGGCGAAACCGGCGGCAGTGCGCGCCGAGCCGCAAGCGGCGCCGGTCAGCGTGGCGGCTTCCGCGAAGGACGATTCCGATTGGGAGACGTTCTGATCGACTCAAGACGGCCACGCAGGCAGAGCACGTAGAACACGCAGTCAAACGGCAGCAAAAAAAGCAGTCGAAAAAGCAGTCGAAAAATTAGCACCGGCAGCACGGCAATCATCCACGCAACAACCAGAAGTAGACATAGGCAGACGAGAACGGCAATGCAACTGAGCGCAACACCCCGGCATGATTCGCACCGCGCCGCTGCCCGCCTGGCAGCGAGCGCACCGCGCGCCGCGCTTACGCTGGCATTGCAGGAGGCCGGAAGTGCGCAGTCACACGCGGCAGTGCGCGCAGCGCGCGTAGGGGCAGGGTCATGAGGTCCCGCACCGAACGCAACACCCAGGCCGATCGTGGCGACGCAACGCGTCTCGCATCCGGCGCATCGGGCGAAGGCGCCACGCGCGACTTCGACTTCACGACGGCGGATTTCGAGCGCATCCGCGCGCTGATCCATCGCCGCGCGGGCATTTCGCTCTCGGACCACAAGCGCGACATGGCCTACAGCCGTCTCGCGCGGCGTCTGCGCGCGCTCGGCCTCGACAGCTTCCGCGAATACCTCGACGAACTCGAAAAGCGCAACGACGCGAGCGAGTGGGAAGCGTTCACCAACGCGCTCACGACCAACCTCACGGCGTTCTTCCGCGAGGCGCATCACTTCCCGATCCTCGCGGATTTCGTGAAGCGCCGCGCGCAGCCGGTCTCGGTCTGGTGCTCGGCGGCCTCGACGGGCGAGGAGCCGTACTCGATCGCGATGACGCTGATCGAAGCGCTCGGCGACCGCGCCGCCCGCGAGGCGCGCGTGCTGGCCACCGATCTGGACACCCAGGTGCTCGCGAAAGCGGACGCGGGCGTCTACGCCTGGGATCAGGTCAAGCACCTGACGCCCGAGCGCCTGAAGCGCTTCTTCCTGAAGGGCACGGGCTCGCACGCGGGTCTCGTGAAGGTGCGCCCGGAACTGCGCCAGATGATCAAGTTCGAGCAGCTCAATCTGACCGATTCGGACTACGGCCTGCGCCAGAACTTCGACGCGATTTTCTGCCGCAACGTGATGATCTACTTCGACAAGCCGACCCAGGCGCAGGTGCTCACGCGCTTCGAGCCGCTGATGAAGCCGGACGGCCTGCTGTTCGCCGGCCATTCGGAGAACTTCACGTACGTCACGCAGGCCTTCCGTCTGCGCGGCCAGACCGTCTACGAACTCACGCGCGGACGCGGCGCGAGTCCGTCGGCTACGAGTACGACGAGCGCCGCGAGCACGGTTAGCGGCGCGAAGACGCCCGCGAAGTCCGAACCGCTGGGAGCGAGCGTATGAGCACCCGTCTGCCGATCGCGACCAACCGCTACTTCGACGCGCACTTTCAACGCCCCGGCGTGAAGCTGCTGCCGAACGAATTCTTCACGACGAACGAAGACATGGTGCTCGTCACCGTGCTCGGCTCGTGCGTGGCGGCCTGCATCCAGGACCGCACTGCCGGCATCGGCGGCATGAATCACTTCATGCTGCCCGACGACGGCGCCGACGCGGGCACCGCGCCGGTCGGTTCCGACGCGATGCGCTATGGCGCCTACGCGATGGAAGTGCTGATCAACGAATTGATCAAGGCGGGCGGCCGCCGCGAGCGCTTCGAAGCCAAGGTGTTCGGCGGCGCGGCCGTGCTGGCGGGCATGACGACGATGAACATCGGCGACCGCAACGCCGCGTTCGTGCGCCGCTATCTCGCGACCGAAAGCATCCGCATCGTCGCCGAGGATCTGCAGGGCTCGCATCCGCGCAAGGTCGCGTTCCTGCCACGCACCGGCCAGGTGATGGTCAAGAAGCTGCGCCTGTCGCAGGAGACGAGCGTGACCGAGCGCGAACAGGCGCTCGCCCAGCAGTCGGCCGAAGCGCGCGCCGAGCGTCTGGCACGCGCGCGCGCCCGCGTCGAGCTGTTCGGACTCAACGGCGCGGCGCGCCCGGGCGCGCCTGGCGCGAACGGCGCCGCGGCCGGCAACCACTTTTCAACATCCACGCCGCAGCCGGCGCGGCCGCGCGTCGAGCTGTTCGGCGCGGGCTCGGCCCCGGCCACGCGGCATCCCGGCCATGACAACGCCCGGACAGTAGAGGAGGCGTGAACGCTGTGCAAAAAATCAAGGTTCTGTGCGTCGACGATTCGGCGCTGATCCGCAGCCTGATGACCGAGATCATCAACAGTCAGCCGGATATGACCGTCGTTGCGACCGCGCCCGACCCGCTCGTGGCGCGCGAGCTGATCAAGCAGCACAACCCCGACGTGCTCACGCTCGACGTGGAAATGCCGCGCATGGACGGTCTCGATTTCCTCGAGAAGCTCATGCGCCTGCGGCCGATGCCGGTCGTGATGGTCTCGTCGCTGACCGAACGCGGCAATGAAATCACGCTGCGCGCGCTGGAACTGGGCGCGGTCGATTTCGTGACGAAGCCGAAGGTCGGCATCCGCGACGGCATGCTCGACTACGCCGAAAAGCTCGCCGACAAGGTGCGCGCCGCCGCGCGCGCCCGCGTGCGTCCGGCCGCGCCCGCGCGTGCTGCCGCCGCGCCGGCCGCCGGTCATCCGGCCGCCGCGCATGGCGCCGCGCACGCACCGGCCGCCGCCGCGCCGATGATCAACAACCCGCTCGTCTCGACCGAAAAGCTGATCATCGTCGGCGCATCGACGGGCGGCACCGAAGCGATCCGCGAAGTGCTGCAGCCGCTGCCGCCCGACGCGCCCGCCGTGCTGATCGCGCAGCACATGCCGCCGGGTTTCACGAAGTCGTTCGCACAGCGCCTGAACGGGCTGTGCCGCATCACGGTGAAGGAAGCGGAGCACGGCGAACGCGTGCTGCCCGGGCATGCCTACATCGCGCCGGGCCACGCTCACCTGTTGCTCGCGCGTAGTGGTGCGAACTACATCGCGCATCTGTCCGACGACCCGCCGGTGAACCGGCATCGTCCGTCGGTGGATGTGCTGTTCCGCTCGGCCGCGCAACACGCGGGCAAGAACGCGATCGGCGTGATTCTGACGGGCATGGGCCGCGACGGCGCGCAAGGCCTGCTGGAAATGCGCAAGGCCGGCGCGTTCACGCTCGCGCAGGACGAAGCGAGCTGCATCGTGTTCGGCATGCCGCGTGAAGCAATCGCGCTCGGCGCCGCCGACGAGATCGCTTCGCTCGCCGACATGAGCCGCCGCGTGATGACGCGTCTCGCTTCGATGGGCGATCGCGTCCAGCGCGTGTAATATGCCGGCCTCGCGGGGCGCGTACTTTTTACGAGAGATCGTGGGGCTTTGTAAGGCTTGCGCGATCGATCACGATTAATTTATCTGGATAGGCACTGCGCTTGTCTGGATAATTGCCCAGGTTTTAGCCTGGAGGAATGGAACCGAGATGGACAAGGGAATGAAGATTCTGGTGGTGGACGACTTTCCGACGATGCGCCGGATCGTCCGCAACCTGCTCAAGGAACTGGGCTATGCGAACGTCGACGAAGCCGAAGACGGCGCAGCGGGCCTCGCGCGCCTGCGCGGCGGCAACTACGAGTTCGTGATTTCCGACTGGAACATGCCGAACCTCGACGGTCTGGCGATGCTCAAGGAAATCCGCGCCGACGCCTCGCTCTCGCACCTGCCGGTGCTGATGGTGACGGCCGAGTCGAAGAAGGAAAACATCATTGCCGCAGCCCAGGCGGGCGCGAGCGGCTACGTCGTCAAGCCGTTCACGGCGGCGACGCTCGACGAGAAGCTCAACAAGATTCTCGAAAAGATGGCGAAGACCGGGAGCTGACGTGAACGAGCCCATTGATGCGGCGCATGAAGGCGCCGCGGAGTCGGGCGATCTCGCGACGGACCGCATCCTCGCGCGCATCGGCCAGCTGACGCGCACGCTGCGCGATTCGATGCGCGAGCTCGGTCTCGACAAGCACGTGGAGCGCGCCGCCGAGGCGGTGCCCGACGCGCGCGACCGGCTGCGCTACGTCGCCAACATGACGGAGCAGGCCGCCGAACGCGTGCTGTCGGCCATCGAGCTCGCCAAGCCGCTGCAGGAAAAGGTCGAAGCCGACGCGAAGGAACTGTCGTCGCGCTGGGCGACGTGGTACGACGCGCCGATCGGCCGCGAGGAAGTGCGCTCGCTGATGGACGACACGCGTCAGTTCCTCGACGGCGTGCCGGAAGTCACCACGGCCACGAATCAGCAACTGCTCGAAATCATGCTCGCGCAGGATTTCCAGGATCTGACCGGTCAGGTGATCAAGAAGATCATGGACGTGGTCTACGTGATCGAGCAGCAGCTGCTGACGGTGCTGGTCGAAAACATCGCGCCCGAGCGGCGCGAGCAGTTCGCGGCGACCGCCGCGCTGCTGGCCGAGGCGCAAGCGCAGGCGAGCAGCACGGGCAGCCCGGAAGGCCTGCTCAACGGTCCGCAGATCAACCCGGAAGGCAAGACCGACGTCGTCCAGGATCAGGCTCAGGTCGACGATCTGCTGGCGAGTCTCGGGTTCTAAGGCGGACAGCCGGGCGCGGGCGCGGGCGGGACGCCGCGTCGGTCGGCGAGCGCGGGTTTGCCGCGCCGCACCTGGCGAAATTGCCGAGTGTCGGGTGTCATCGTCGACAGGCATACTTGACGGTGAACGCTGTTGTCCCGCCGCGGCGCACGCCGTGGCGGCGTCAGGCAGCGCAGCCAGCCGCTTCCCGTTCCGCCGCCGCCCTCGCTTGAGCTTGTTCGACCGGGCGCGCGCGGCGCCGTGTGCGGGAGCGTGCCACCGAGAGAGGGAGGGCCGCCTTGTATCCGCTTGCCTCGTCCGTCGCGTTCGCCGCGACCCGCCGTGCCGGTTCGCCCGGCGCGCACCTGCCTGCTGATCCGTCCGTTTCCGGTTCCTTCGCGGATTCTGGTTCCAGATTGGGTTGGGCTGCTCCGGTTTCTGTTTCGCTTCCTGTCTCGCTGTTTTCTTCGGTTTTTTCCCCGCTTTCCCCCCGGTTTTCCGCTTCGATATTGGCTGCGTTGCAGCGCGCCGTGGCCACGCTCGTCTGCGCGGCCGGGCTGCTGGGTATCGCCCAGCCGGCCAGCGCCGCGCTCGGCGGTGCGCCGATGACGACGCCGGCCGGCGCGACCGTCGGCGCGCCCAGCACCGCGAACACGGCGGTGTCCACCGTGAAGCGCCAGGCCGTGCAGGCGAGCGCGGCGGCTTCGTCCAGTGTGTCGGCGAGCACGTCCACCGGTACGTCCACCAGCGCCAGCTCGACCGCCTACACGGTGCGCGAAACCACGCTCGCCAACGGCACCGTCGTGCGCGAGTACCTTTCCTCGGCGGGCACGGTGTTCGGCGTCGCGTGGAACGGGCCGCAGCCGCCCGATCTCGCGTCGCTGCTCGGCAGCTACTTCCCGCAATACGTCGCCGGCGTGAAGGCCAATCGCGCGGCGGGCGTGCGCGGGCCGGGCGCGGTCGACAGCAGCGGCCTCGTGGTCCACTCGGGCGGCCACATGGGCGCGTTCTCGGGCGAGGCGTGGCTGCCGCAGGCGCTGCCGTCGGGCGTCAGCGCCTCCGACATTCAATGACGAACGGGAGACGACGCGTGTTCACCATCGGCTTCTCCAATCTCATTCCCCGCGCACTGCACGTCCTCGACGCGCTGCGCGCTCTGCGTACCTTGAGCGCCGGTCCGGCCCTCGCGCGCGGCGGCCTGCTGGCGGCGTGTTTCGCGCTCAGTGCGGGCCTCGCGGCCTGCGGCGGTGGCGGCGGTTCGGACAACAGCAGTTCGAGCAGCAACAGCGCCAGCGACACCTCGAAACTGCCCGCCGGCCCCACGCAGCAGCCGATCGCGGTCGGCGCGGCCAATACCGTCGGCGTGACGGTGAATGCGGGTGTCACCGGCAACATGCCGAACATTCCCACCATCAGCGTGACGCTGTGCGTGGCGGGCACGAGCACCTGTCAGACCATCAGCAATGTTCAGGTCGATACGGCGTCGTACGGGCTGCGCATCGCCGCTTCCGCGCTCAACAGCACGATGACCGGCGCGCTGCCGCTCACGACGGCCTCGGGCGGCACGCTCGCCGAGTGCACGGCCTTCGCGGACGGCTACACCTGGGGCACGGTGCGCAACGCCGACGTGAAGATCGGCGGCGAAACGGCCAGCAACATCCCGGTCCAGGTGGTCGGCGACCTCAGCACGAGCAGCGTGCCGCAAGCCTGCGCGAGCTACGGCGCCGCGCAGAACTCGCCGCAGGAGCTGGGCGCGAACGGGCTGATCGGCATCGGCGTGGCGCCGTGGGACTGCGGCTCGCGCTGCGCGACCAACGTCAACAACACGAGCAGCTACTACAGCTGCCCGAACGGCAGCAATTGCAGCACCGTCGCGGTCGCCACGGGCGCGCAGGTCGCCAATCCCGTCGCGCATTTCGCCACCGACAACAACGGCGTGATCCTGCAGATGCAGCCCGTCTCGCTGAACGGCCAGGCCAGCGCGACCGGCACGCTGGTGTTCGGCATCGGCACGCAGTCGAACAACACGATGAGCGCCAGCCAGACCTTCGCGACCGATCAGTGGGGCGACGTGGTCGGCAGCTACAAGGGGCGCTCGCTCGCGGCCTTCCTCGACTCCGGTTCGAACGGGCTGTTCTTCAACGACAGTTCGATCGGGCAGTGCGGTGGCAATCTCGGCACTTTCTATTGCCCGTCGACGCCGCTCGCGCTCTCGGCGACGCTGACCGATCTCAACAACAAGACGGCCACCGTGAACTTCAACGTGGTGAGCGCGCAGGTGCTGCTCGGCAACGGCACGAACTACGTGGCGAACGACCTCGGCGGCGAGTTCGGCTCGAACGCGAACCTCGACCTCGGCCTGCCGTTCTTCTACGGCCGCTACGTCTATTACGGCTTCGACAAGACCGCCACGGGCGGCACGCAGACGCCTTACTTCGCGTTCTGAGCGTGCCTGGCGTCCTGCGTCCTGCGCCGCCGCTGGCGGGGCGGCGCAGGGCGCGGGCGGCTGTGGCGCTCGCCCGTGTTCGCGCCCTCATTGCATCGTTTTCCCGCCGTTTGGCCGCCGTTTTCTCACCATTTGGCGGCCATTTTCCCGCCGCCGCCGCGACATCCGCGCGTCACGAATCCGCCATCCTCGCGCCGATCCGGCCCGCCTCGCGCCGGTTCCGGCCTTCCATCCAGTGAAATACCCCGGTTTCCCCGCCTTACTCCGTCAATCGCCGCTTGCCCCGCGCGGCAATAATCGCTCTCACTGAAAAAGGCTGTGCGCCGTCACCGTTGGGGTGGCGGGCCGCGTGCGGCGCCGACCGGAGCATCCGTGGCAGAGGACAGCGACCTCGAAAAAACCGAATCAGCCACTCCCAAGCGCCTCGAAAAGGCGCGTGAGGAGGGGCAGGTCGCGCGTTCGCGGGAGCTGGCTACGTTCGCGCTGCTGTCGGCGGGGTTCTTCGGCATCTGGATGCTCTCGGGCACCATCGGCGAGCATCTGCAGGCGATGCTGCGCGGCTCGCTGACGTTCAACCACGCCGACGCATTCGAGACCAGACGCATGCTCATCGGCGCCGGTGTGGCCGCGCGCGAGGGCCTCTACGCGCTGTTCCCGGTGCTCGCGCTGACCGGCGTGGCCGCCTTGCTCGCGCCGATGGCGCTCGGCGGCTGGCTCTTTTCCACCAAGTCGCTCGAAATGAAGTTCGACCGGCTGAACCCGATCTCGGGCCTCGGCCGCATCTTCTCGATCAACGGCCCGATCCAGCTCGGCATGTCGCTCGTGAAGACGATCATGGTCGGCGCGATCGGCGGTTCGGCCGTGTGGAACCGGCGCGACGAGATTCTCGGCCTCGCGATGCAGCCCGCGCCGCGCGCGTTCGCCGACGCCTTCCACCTGATCGCCGTGTGCTGCGGCACGACTGTCGCGGGCATGTTCGTGGTGGCCGCCATCGACGTGCCGTATCAGCTCTGGTCGTATCACCGCAAGCTGCGCATGACGAAGGAAGAAGTGAAGCGCGAGCATCGCGAGAACGAAGGCGATCCGCACGTGAAGGGCCGGATTCGCCAGCAGCAGCGCGCGATGGCGCGCCGCCGCATGATGGCGCAGATTCCGAAGGCCGACGTGGTGGTCACCAACCCGACCCACTTCGCGGTCGCGATCCAGTACACCGACGGCGAGATGCGCGCCCCGAAGGTCATCGCCAAGGGCGTGAACCTCGTGGCCGCGCGCATCCGCGAACTGGCGACCGAGCACAACGTGCCGCTGCTCGAAGCGCCGCCGCTCGCTCGCGCGCTCTATCACAACGTCGATCTCAATCGCGAGATTCCCGGCCCGCTCTACGGCGCGGTTGCACAGGTGCTCGCGTGGGTCTATCAGCTCAAGCGCTTCCGCGAACACGGCGGCGACGTGCCGATGGCGCCGACCGATCTCGACGTGCCGGCGGACCTCGACAAGGGCCCCGTCAGCGACGACGACGCCGCCGAAGAAGCCGACGACGCGCTCTCGCCCGAAGGCGCCACCGACGCGTCGCGCGACGGCAACACCACCGCATCGAACCCCGCAGGCCGCGCCGATACCGCGCGCGGCGGCAATGAAGGAGCAACAGAATGAACGCCCGCACCGGTTTCCTCGCGCGGCGCCCGGAGGTGCTGCAAGGCACGAATCTGCGCGCGCTGGCGGGGCCGATCCTGATCTGCATGATCCTCGGCATGATGATTCTGCCGTTGCCGCCGTTCCTGCTGGATCTGCTGTTCACCTTCAACATCGCGCTCTCGGTGATGGTGCTGCTCGTCAGCATGTACACCATGAAACCGCTCGATTTCGCGGCGTTCCCGAGCGTGCTGCTGTTCTCCACGCTGCTGCGCCTGTCGCTGAACGTGGCGTCGACGCGCGTCGTGCTGCTCGAAGGCCACACCGGCCCCGGCGCGGCCGGCCAGGTGATCGAGTCGTTCGGCCACTTCCTCGTCGGCGGCAACTTCGCCGTGGGTATCGTGGTGTTCGTGATCCTGATGGTGATCAACTTTATGGTGATCACGAAGGGCGCGGGCCGTATCGCGGAAGTGTCGGCGCGCTTCACGCTCGACGCGATGCCCGGCAAGCAGATGGCGATCGACGCCGACCTGAACGCCGGTCTCATCAACGAAGAAGCCGCCCGCAAGCGCCGTACGGAAATCTCCCAGGAAGCCGAGTTCTACGGCTCGATGGACGGTGCGAGCAAGTTCGTGCGCGGCGATGCGATCGCCGGTCTGCTGATCATGGCGATCAACATCATCGGCGGCCTGATCGTCGGCGTGGTGCAGCACGGCATGCCGCTCGCGGCGGCGGGCGAGACCTACACGCTGCTGACCATCGGTGACGGCCTCGTCGCGCAGATTCCGTCGCTCGTGATCTCGACGGCCGCGGGTGTGATCGTCTCGCGCGTGGCGACCAACGAAGACATCGGCACGCAGCTCACGGGCCAGCTGTTCACCAACCCGCGCGTGCTGATGATCACGGGCTCGATCATCCTGATGATGGGCCTGATTCCCGGCATGCCGCACTTCGCGTTCTTGCTGCTGGGCGCGGGCGCGATCCAGCTCGGCCGCGTGCTGAAGAAGAACGCCGAGGCGAAGAAGGCGAGCAGCGTGCTCGCGGACATCGCGCCGGCCGCCGTCGCGCCGGTCGAGAACACGGAGGCGAGCTGGGACGACGTCACGCTCATCGACACGCTCGGCCTCGAAGTGGGCTATCGCATCATTCCGCTCGTCGACCGCAACACCGACGGCGAACTGCTCAAGCGCATCAAGAGCATCCGCAAGAAGTTCGCGCAGGAAATCGGCTTTTTGCCGCCGGTCATCCATATTCGCGACAACCTCGAACTGCGTCCGAACGCCTACCGCATCGCGCTCAAGGGCGTGGAAGTGGGCACCGGCGAGGCGTTCCCGGGCCAGTGGCTCGCGATCAATCCGGGTCAGGTGAGCGCGGTGCTGCCGGGCATGCCGACCACCGATCCGGCGTTCGGCCTGCCCGCGATCTGGATCGATTCGAACATGCGCGAACAGGCACAGGTGTTCGGCTACACGGTGGTCGATTCGAGCACGGTGGTGGCGACCCACCTGAATCACCTCGTGGTGATGCACGCCGCCGAACTGCTTGGCCGCCGCGAAGTGCAGTCGCTGATCGAACGCGTGCAGAAGGACACGCCTTCGCTCGTCGACGACCTCGTGCCGAAGGTGATGTCGGTCACGACGCTGCAGAAGGTGCTGCAAAACCTGCTCGAAGAAGGCGTGCCGATTCGCGACATGCGCACGATCATGGAGTCGCTTTCGGAGCACACGCCGCGCCTGTCCGACGCGCACGATCTCACGGCGGCGGTGCGCATCTCGCTGGGCCGGGCGATCACGCAGCAGTGGTTCCCGGGCAGCGGCGACATGCAGGTGATGGGGCTCGACGCGAATCTGGAACGCGTGCTCTCGCAGACGCTGACCTCGGGCCCGAATCCGGGCCTGGAGCCGGGCCTCGCGCACACGCTGCTCACGCAGACCGAAGCGGCGATGCAGCGTCAGCAGGCGATGGGGCTCTCGCCGGTGCTGCTGGTGCAGCATGCGCTGCGTCCGATGCTCTCGCGCTTCCTGCGCCGCAGCCTGCCGCAGCTCAAGGTGCTCTCGTACGCCGAAGTGCCGGATACGCGCAACGTGCGCGTGGTGAACGTGGTGGGCACGAACTGAGGCTGAGTTGCGGTGGATTTTTTGAAAGCCCGCTGGGAGGTTCCGGCGGGCTTTTTTGCATTCGGACGCGGTGTTTCAGCGCAGACGCGTGTGCGCCTTGCGATACGCTTCGCGCGCCTCGCGCCTGCCGACGGCAATCACGAGCACGACGAGTTCGCCCTCGATCACGCGATAAACAAGCCGGTAACCCGACGCCACGAGCTTGATCTTGTAGCAATCGGGCAGGCCGGCGAGACGCGCCGATTCCACGTGCGGCGCGCGCAGGCGTTCCGCGAGTTTCTTGCGGAATTGCTCACGCACGGTGGCGTCGAGATGCTCCCATTCCTTGAGCGCGGACCTGAAAAACTTCAGCTCGTAGGGCTTCGAGTCATAGGTCTTCAAGTTTGACGCTCACGATTTCGTCGCCGCTGCGCGACTGGACGAGTTCGGCCAGCTCGACGTCTTCGAGCCGGTCGCAGATGGCCTCCCACTCGCTCGCGGGGATCAGGTAAGCCACCGGCTTGTTGCGGTTCAGGATGGCGACGGGGCCGTCGGCTTTCTCGATTGCAGCCATGGGATTCATCTTCAGCTCGCTGATGCCTATCGATGCTCTTGCCAGAATGCTTTCCATCGTACGGACTCCTCTTGCGCGGCGAACAAAGCGACTTCGGCGCCCAGTGACACCGATCAATCGACCTGATTATAGGTCAACTGGTTAGTCGCTTATTTGGTCGATACGGCCGCGCCGCGACTACGCGCCGCGCAACCCAGGCCACGAGCGTCCCACGCCTTGCCGCGCCATGCGCCGTTCGATCCGCGCGCCGCCGCCCGGCACCGTGCGCGCGCCCCATCCCCCGAATTACCCACATTTCCCCGTCCTGATCCACCGATCGTGAAGGGCTCACCTTCGAAATAATTCCAACATCGGAGAAGGGCATGCGCGGCGCGCGGCCCGCAGCGCTCCACAGCAATCGACCGGCGGCGCCAGGCCGCTCACCTCAATCAGGGGCTTAGCTTGAACATTCGCAAATTCATCGGTGGCAACAGCCGCGACGCTTTGCGCCTCGTGCGCGAAGCGCTCGGTGCGGACGCCGTCGTGCTGTCGAACCGCACGCTCGACGACGGTAGCGTCGAGATCGTCGCGCTCGCCGACAGCGACCTCGCGGCCATCGCGCCCGCCGAGGCTGCGGCTGGCTCGCCCCTGAGCGCGGCGTTCGGCGGTTTGCCCTTCGGCGGTTCGCAGCAAGGCTCGCAGTTGCAGGCGGCGCTGGGTCTCGCGCAAAAGCCTTCGCGTCCGGCGCTGCCTTCGGCTTCGTCGACTTCATCGGCACCGACGGCTTCGGCGGGCAATCCCTACGCGAGCGGCATGCCGGACGTGTTTTCGTCGGTGTTCGGCGCGAGCCCGGAAGTGGGCGCGGACCCGACGGCCGCAGCCGCCGACGACCACGCCGACGCCGATAACGGCGACGACGCCGGCGTCTCGCTCGCCCAATCGATTCAAGCCAAGACCGCGCCGAACGACACGCCCGAAAGCTCAGCGCAGCCGTTCGCCGCGTCGCGCGCCGCCGCCGGCCAGCACGCGCAGCAGTCGACGATGCCGCCGACCGCGCAGGCCATGCAGTCGATGCAATCGCAACACGCCACGCAGCCGTTCGGCACGCTGAAGGCCGCGCCCGCAAGCCAGGCTTCGGCGCGCGATGCCGCGTCGCTGCTCGAACAGGCGGTTTCGCAGTCGTTCCCGCAGTCGTTCCTCGAATCGAACGCGCCGCGCACGATGGCCGAGACGAATCCCTGGCTGATCGACCACGCGCGCCGCATCGCCAACCAGCAGAACGGCCAGGACACGCGCGCGCCGGGTCTGACGCCCGCCGCCGCGATGGCGCGCGGCTTCGGCACGACCGCCGATCCCGTGCATCCGGCCGACGTCGACGCCACGCAGCCCGAGTGGGCGCTCAAGGCGGCTCACGTCGCGGCGCGCCGTGCGGCCCGCAGCATCGGCCAGAGCGCCGACGCCGCCGGTCCGTGGCCCGACGAAGACGGCGCGAAGTCCGCGACCACGGCGGCGAACGTCAGCGAAGCGATTCGCGCGCGCATCGAGCAGGTCGTCAACGAAACCGTGATGAACGAACTGGCCTCCATGCGCGGCATGATGGAAGAACAGTTCGCGGGCCTGCTCTGGGGCGAGCGCCAGCGCCGCAGCCCGGTGCAGGGCGCGCTCACCAAGCAGCTGTTCGCGGCCGGTTTCTCGGCGCAGCTCGTCAAGATGATGATCGAGCGCCTGCCGGACGTGGAGACCGAAGAAGCCGGCATGGAATGGATGCAGTCGGTGCTCGAATCGAACCTGCCGGTGCTGGAGGACGAGGAAGCGCTGATGGAGCGCGGCGGCGTGTTCGCGCTGATGGGCCCGACGGGCGTCGGCAAGACCACGACCACGGCCAAGCTCGCCGCGCGCTGCGTGATGCGCTTCGGCGCCAGCAAGGTCGCGCTGCTCACGACCGACAGCTACCGTATCGGCGGCCACGAGCAGCTGCGCATCTTCGGCAAGATCCTCGGCGTTTCCGTGCACGCGGTGCGCGACGGCGCGGATCTGCAACTCGCGCTCACCGAACTCAAGAACAAGCACATCGTGCTGATCGACACGATCGGCATGAGCCAGCGCGACCGCGCCGTGGCCGACCAGATCGCCATGCTGTGCGGCGCGGGCCGTCCGGTCCGCCGCCTCCTGCTGCTCTCGGCGACCAACCACGGCGACACGCTCAACGAAGTCGTGCAGGCCTACCAGAGCGGCCCGGACAATTCGCCGCTCACCGGCTGCATTCTCACCAAGCTCGACGAGGCGACCAACCTCGGCAGCACGCTCGACACGGTCCTGCGCTACAAGCTGCCGGTGCATTACGTCTCGACGGGCCAGAAGGTGCCCGAGAACCTGTACGTGGCCACGCGCCGCTTCCTGATTCGCAGCGCCTTCTGCGTGCCGCGCGACCGCTCGCCGTTCGTGCCGCACGAGGACGACATTCCTGCATTGCTCTCCGCGCTGTCGAACCGTTCGAACGCGCAAGCACCCGAGGTCCGGTTTGGATAAGTTCGTGATCGATCAGGCCGAGGGCCTGCGGCGCCTGCTTGCGCGCGAAGGTTCGCGCGTGATCGCGGTGACGGGTGGACCCGGCGCGCCGGGACGCACGACCGCCGTGATCAATCTTGCGGCGGCGCTGACCGGCCATGGCAAGGACGTGCTCGTCATCGACGAATGTCTCGGGCAGCGCTCGGTCAGCGCGCTGCTCGGCGGCGTGCGCGGCGCGGGCAACTTCGCGGCGGTGATGCGCGGCGAGATGGGGCTCGACGAAGCCGCAGGGCGTCACGCGCTCGGCTTCCGCGTGCTGGCCGCCTCGCGCGAGCACCGCTCGCAGTACACCAGCGCGCAGCTGAACAAGGTGCTGACCGGTCCGGCCGACATCGTGCTCATCGATGCCGAGCTCGACGCCGAAGGCGCGCTCTCGCCGCTCGCGATGCATGCGCACGACGTGCTGATCGTCATGCGCGTCGCCGCGCAGGCGATCACCGATGCCTACGCATGCATGAAGCGGCTGCATTTCGCGCATGCGATCGGCCAGTTCCGCGTGCTCGCGAACCATGTCGCGAGCGCGACCGACGCGCATGCCGCGTTCGACAACCTCGCGGGCGTGGCCAGCCGCTACCTGACGGTCTCGCTCGAGAACGCCGGTTGCGTGGCCGCCGATCCGCACATGCCGCGCGCGGTGCAACTGTCGCGCTGCATCGTCGATGCGTTCCCCTCGACGGCCGCCGCGCGTGATTTCCGCCACGTGGCCGCCGAGCTGCCGCACTGGCCGATGCGTCCGGCGTTGTCGGCGCGCTCGACCACGGCGGCGGATTTCGCCGAAGCGGTGGCGTCGTCCGACGCCGAGGTCAAGGCGGCGCGCGCGAGCGCGGCGGCGGCTTCCGCTGCGGTGTCGGCGAATGCGTCGGCATCGGTATCGGCAGGACAGACCGGCACGGCGGGCGCAGCGCGCGCGCCGATCGTCGGGACCGCGCCCGCCGGCGTGGCCGCCGCCGCCGTTTCGGCGCTGGCGAGCGCACAGGCGGCAGGCGCGCAGGCAGCACAAACAACCGAATCATTCGTTTCGACCGTCACAGGCGTCCCATCCGCGCCCGCGCCGGCCCACGCCGGATGGCGGGCGGACCCGCCCGTGCAGCGCCCCGCGCCGCAGCACGCATGACGTGCGGCGGACGACAGGTGCAGCAAGGGAAAAGAGAAGCAGGAGAGCATGATGTATAACGCTCAAGGAAAAATTTCGCAGGCCGATGTCCTCGCGAAATACGCGCCGCTGGTCAGGCGTCTGGGTCTGCAGCTCGTGGCGAAGATGCCCGCGAGCGTGGATCTGGACGACCTCATCCAGGCCGGCATGATCGGTCTGATGGATGCGGCCAACCGCTACAAGGAAGACCAGGGCGCGCAGTTCGAGACTTACGCGAGCCAGCGGATTCGCGGCGCGATGCTCGACGAGCTGCGCAGCAACGACTGGCTGCCGCGCAGCCTGCGCCGCACCTCGCGCGAGGTGGAGAGCGCCGTGCATCAGGTGGAGCAGCGGCTCGGACGCTCGGCGAGCGAAACCGAGATCGCCGACCATCTGAGCATGCCGCTCGACGAGTATCAGTCGATGCTCCAGGATCTGCATGGCAGCCAGCTGATCTATTACGAAGACTTCGACCGTTCCGCCGAGGACGAGCCGTTCCTCGACCGCTATTGCGTCGATCATTCGGATCCGCTGTCGGCGCTGCTCGACGACAGCCTGCGCGGCGCGCTGGTCGAAGCGATCGAGCGTCTGCCCGAGCGCGAGAAGCTGCTCATGTCGCTCTACTACGAGCGCGGCATGAACCTGCGCGAGATAGGCGCGGTGATGGAAGTCAGCGAGTCGCGCGTGTGCCAGCTGCACAGCCAGGCGGTGGCGCGTCTGCGTACGCGTCTGCGCGAGATGTCCTGGGCCGGCACCGAGAATTGACGGCGGCGTAGTTCAGAGAGGTAAGAGCCGGAGTGCGAAAGCGCTCCGGTTTTTTTATGGGCGCGTGAATGACGGGCGCGTGAAAGAGTGAAGGCGCGAAGGCGCGCAGCGCACGCCGCACGGCAGCCCGAAAACAAAAAAGCCGAAGCAGACCGCTTCGGCTTTTTTCGTCGCTTCGCGCAGCGTCGTGCCGCGCGAATCCATCCAGGCTCAGAGGCCGAACGCAGGCAGTCTGCCGTCGGGGCCGTACAGCATCGACGCGCCCGTATTGGTCTCGCCGCGCAGGATCGCGAGTGCGCGACGGTTATGTTCCATGCGCGTGCGGATCATCATGCCGATGGTGAGGTTCTGGCGGCGTGCGCGCTCGGTCGAGCCCTTGAGCAGCGCCCATTGGCCCGCGAGACGCGTGTCGCCGTCGCAGGCCAGCTCGATGCCCTTGCGGCCGCCCGGCAGGCCGAGACCGGCCAGCTGCGCGTCGCGCACCTTTTCGAGACCGGCGAGGCGCTGCGTCAGCGTCGTCTTCTGCTCGACGATCTGCGGCAGCGAGTCCATGCCGTCGGTCGACGTGAGCGCCTTCTCCTCGAAGGCGAGCAGCGACGCGAAGGCCTCAACAGCGGCGTGTTCGTCGATCAGTGTGGCGAGCAGGGCGTCTTTCATCGGTACCACCAGTCAAAGCGGGTTGCGGGCCGGCGCCGGCGATCAGTTGCCCGTTGCCGGCTGCTTGATCAGGCCGCGCGCCGTGTCGAGAATGCCATCGGCGATCTTGCCGGTGTCGATCTGCAGCGTGCCGTTCTTGATAGCGTCCTTGATCGACTGGACGTGATCCATGTCGATGTCGGCGCTATCGTTCGACGGCGCCGAGCGCAGCGTCGAGGAAAGCGAGGAAAGGCTCACGTTGGCGTCGCCGCGCGTGCTGCCTGCCGTCGCGGTGTTCGCGGCCGGCGTGCTGCTGGCGGACGCCGTGTTGCTGGCGCCAATCGCGCTCGCGGTATCGCCTTGGCCGGTACGCGCCAGGCCGTCTTGCAGCGGACGCGCGTCGTTGCGATTGGAGGTGTCGATGTTCACGATGGGGCTTCCTGATCCGTATGCCTTTGATAACGGCGGGCGCGGCGCGAACTTTAGCGCAAATATCCCGACGTTACATGCTGTTACGTGTGCTGGCGCACATGGCCGGAGGTCCCGTTTTTCACCTTTCCGATCGCGATTTCGACCCTAAATCTGGATCTGCACGGTGGACGCGTCCTTGACGACGCCGCTGATGATTTGCCCGTTGGGCGTGCGCACGCGCACCATCTGGCCGGGCGCGGCGTTGTTGAGCACGCTGCCTTCAGAGGAAATCGTGAAATTCGTGCCCACGGCGATCACCTTGACCGTCTGGCCGATGACCACCGACGAGGCGCTGCGCAGCATGTCGGAGCGCAGCGGCAGGCCTTGCGTGATGCGCATGAGCGCGACCGCGCCGTTGGCCTGATCGGGATCGGTGATGATGGTCTGCGGCAGGCTCGCGAGGTCGCCGTCGCGCGGCACGTAGTCGGCGGCGGACAGCGCCTCGCCGGCGTTGATCTGGCGCGCGGCCACGTAATAGGTGACGTCGACCGCGACGCGGCCGACCACGTAGAGCGTCCACGGCTTCGCGCCGACACAGCGCACGCCGACGGTCGTGCGGCCCCACATGCGCGCGCCCGGCGGCATGAACGGTTCGAGCGCGGCGCAGGCCGCGAGGCCGCGCGGGAACACCGTCCCGACCGTCACGTTGACCTTGCCCGGCAAGCCCGCCGACTGCTGCTGCAGAAACGCGAGCGCGGTGGCGCGGATGCGCTCGCCGTCTTCCTGACCCGGGGGCACTTGCGCGGCTTGCGCCTGCGCCTGCGCGGCGGCGTTCATCGCGGCGGCGTTGCCGTTCGCGTTGACGGCGGCGCGCGGCGCGTAGCTCGCGCGCATGATCGCGCCGTTGGCGCGGGTGTTTGCGTTGGTATTCGCGCTGGTATTCGCGTAGGTGTTCGTTGCGTTGGCATTGACCGCTGGAACATTCGGCTGCACGACGCGCGGCGCGGCCTGCACGACCACGGGCGCGACCGCGCGTTGCGGCGTGCTCGCGGCGCCCGATGCGCCGACCGTGACGATGGTGGGCGCGTCGTTCTGCGCGGCGGCATTGCCGCGCTCGCCCGCGCCGGGAATCGTGATCATGCCGGGCTGCTGCGCCTCGGCTTCGGCGCGCGCTTGCGCGCTCGACCCGGCGTTATTGCGCGTGAGCAGCGCGGCGCGGTCGGCGTAAGCCTTCGCGTTGGCGGCCGGATCGGCGGCCCTGGCGGGCTGCGCGAGCATCGCGCTCATCTTCGCGGCATCGGAGCCCGCGCGGTCGCCGGGACCGGCGATATAGATCTGCTGGCCGGATGCCCCCGACGAAGCCGACGCATCGCTCTGCGCCCGCGCCGCCGTCGCGAAGGTCATTGCGCTGATCGCACTCATCGCGCCCAGCAAAGCCGCCGTGGCGGCCGCGAGGCGCTGCGAACGGCCGCGCGCGTGCCGGTGCGCCGTCGCGCGTCGCGCGTTCGGGTGGGCAGTCTGCGGCATCGTCGTTCTCCATCCATTGCATTGACACGCATCGCATTCTAGGCGTCGCTCCCCGCTCGCTAACGTCGAATAGAGGGGGGCTTTACCGGCTATTCGTCCGATTGGTTCTTGCGTCACCCGCCTACTATTCCTCTCCATGCGAAAAGGCCTGCGCGGCCGATCCACCGGACGGATGCGTGTTGCATGCCCGGCGCAGCCTTTCATTTCGTGTAACGGAGAACGCCCGATGCTGGACAAACTCGATGCCGAATTCGCCTTCGGACGCGAAGCGCTCGATGTGCGCGCGACGCGCCAGGCGCTGATCTCGTCGAACATCGCGAACGCGGACACGCCTGGCTACCAGGCGCGCGACGTCGACTTCTCGTCCTCGCTCGCCGGCGCGCTGCGCCAGGCTGGAGCGGGCACGTCGGGCGGCGGCGCGGCGGGCAACTTCCAGCCGCTCGTGATGGCGCAGCCCGCGGGCGTGACGACCGGCATGTCGATGGCGTCGACCGAAGCGGGCCATATGCCCGGCAACGCGAAGCTGGTCGCGACGGGCGGCCCGACCGAGGCGTATTCGAGCGCGGTGATGTACCGCAACCCGACGCAGCCCGCGCTCGACGGCAACACGGTCGACCTCGACACCGAACGCGTGCAGTTCGCGGACAACGCGCTGCACTTCGAGTCGGGCATGACCGTGCTGTCGAGCCAGATCAAGACGATGCTCTCGGCGATCCAGTCGGGCTCGTAACCCGGGCTCGCAAGCCACCAGCCGCACGCCAAGTAAGAACACACAGCAGCATTTTGTGAGGTCACCGAAACCATGCCATCCCTGATGAATATCTTCAGCGTTGCCGGGTCCGCCATGTCGGCGGAATCGCAGCGCCTGAACGTGACGGCGTCCAACCTCGCCAACGCGGACAGCACGACCGGCCCCGACGGCCAGCCCTACAAGGCCAAGCAGGTGGTGTTCGCGGTCGATCCGCTCGGCGGCGCGCGCAGCGCGTCCGGCCAGCAGGTGGGCGGCGTGAAGGTGACGGGCGTGATCGACGACCCGACGCCGATGAAGCAGAGCTACGACCCGGACAATCCCGCCGCCAACGCGGAAGGCTACGTGACGATGCCGAACGTGGACCCGGTGCAGGAGATGGTGAACATGATCTCGGCGTCGCGCTCGTATCAGGCCAACATCGAGACGCTGAACACCGCGAAGACGCTGATGCTCAAGACCCTCACCATCGGCACTTGAAGCGGCACTTGAAGCGGCACTTGAAGCGCCCCGTAATTCGGGCACGTAAAGAAGACCCCTGAACAGGCGTCCGGGGCCGCGGCGAAACGCGGCACGAGACTACACCACAGACCACACGCTACCCAGTTTAGCCGGGCGTATCCGAGGAGAACGCGTTGACTTCCAGCAGCACCACCATCGGCGGCAGCTCCGCCACCGTGTCGCAGTCCCTGCTCGACACCATGAACGGCACGTCGTCGACGTCGTCGTCGAGCAGCACGAGCGGCACCAGCGGCAGCGATCTGCAGAACACCTTCCTGCAACTGCTCGTCGCGCAGCTCAAGAACCAGGATCCGACCGATCCGATGGACAGCTCGCAGATGACCTCGCAGCTCGCCCAGATCAACACGGTCTCGGGCATCGCGAACCTGAACACCTCGCTGACGTCGCTGTCGACGCAGCTGTCGGCGGGCCAGAACGCCCAGGCCGCGCTGCTGATCGGCTCGACCGTGCTGGCTTCGGGCACGACCGCGACGGTGTCGAGCGGCTCGGCGCCGCAGCTCGGCGTGCAGCTCACGTCGGCGGCTTCGGACGTCAAGCTCACGATCACGAACTCCGCGGGCAAGGTCGTCAACACGCTCGACCTCGGCGCGCAGTCGGCCGGCACGGTGCCGATCACGTGGAACGGCACGGACGCGTCGGGCGCCACGGTCGCCGACGGCGACTACACGGTCACGGCCAGCGCGACGATCAACGGTCAGGCCGCCACGGCCACCGCGCTCGTGGCGAGCAAGGTCCAGGCCGTCATCCAGCAGCAGGACGGCACCGCGAGCCTGTCGCTCGCCAACGGCAAGACGGTCGCGCTTTCGAACGTGGCCGGCATTCTTTAAACGACAAAGCGGAGTAGAAACTCATGGGCTATCAGCAAGGTTTGAGCGGACTCGCCGCTTCGTCGAACGACCTCGACGTGATCGGCAACAACATCGCCAACGCCAACACGGTCGGCTTCAAGCAGAGCACGGCGCAGTTCGCGAACGTCTACGCGAACACCATCGCGACCTCGGTCAACACGCAGATCGGTCTCGGCGCGGCGCTCTCCGAAGTGCAGCAGAACTTCTCGCAGGGCACGATCACCACGACCGGCCAGGCGCTCGACGTCGCCATCAACGGCAACGGCTTCTTCCAGATGTCGAACAACGGCACGATCACGTACTCGCGTAACGGCGTGTTCCAGCTCAACAAGAGCGGCTACATCGTCGACGCGGCCGGCAACGACCTGATGGGCTACGCAGCCGACAGCACGGGCGTCGTCAACACGGCGCAGACGGTGCCGATCCAGGTCCCGACGACCAACATCGCGCCGGTCACGACCAGCAAGATCACCGCGCAGGTCAACCTGAACGCGCAGTCGACCACGCCGACCGCCACGCCGTTCTCCGAAACGGACTCGAACACGTACAACTACTCGACCTCGGTCACGGCGTACGACTCGCTCGGCGGCAAGCAGCAGGTCAACATGTACTTCGTGAAGAACGCGACGAGCGGCCAGTGGGACGTCTACGCGGGCACCACGGGCAACGCCTCGCTGGTCGGCTCGATGACGTACGACTCGTCGGGCAACCTGACGGGCACGACCGACTCCGCGGGCCTCGCGACCACGCTCGGCGAGCTCTCGCTGACGATCAACCCGACCGACGGCTCGGCGACCAACCAGAAGATCACGCTCGACGTCACCGGCTCGACGCAGTACGGCAGCGCCAACGGCGTGAACAATCTGGACCAGGACGGCTACCCGAGCGGCACGCTGTCGAACTTCTCGATCGGCGCCGACGGCTCGATCACGGGCAACTACTCGAACGGCCAGACGATGACGCTCGGCCAGATCGTGCTCGCGAACTTCAACAACCCGAACGGCCTGCAGAATCTCGGCGGCAACCAGTTCGCGGCGACCTCGGCTTCGGGCGTCGCGCAGGTGTCGGTGCCGGGCAGCACGAACCACGGCTCGCTCACGGGCGGCGCGGTGGAGTCGTCGAACGTCGACCTGACGAACCAGCTCGTCGACCTGATCACGGCACAGCGCAACTATCAGGCGAACGCACAAACCATCAAGACGCAGCAGACCGTCGACCAGACGCTGCT
This sequence comes from Paraburkholderia sp. J94, assembly GCF_905220285.1. Taxonomy (NCBI): domain Bacteria; kingdom Pseudomonadati; phylum Pseudomonadota; class Betaproteobacteria; order Burkholderiales; family Burkholderiaceae; genus Paraburkholderia; species Paraburkholderia sp. J94. The sequence goes on from NZ_CAJMZH010000014.1 coordinate 135,099, forward strand.
GCAGATGTAAGCGCGCCACGCCATTAACGCACCGGGCACATCATGGACCGACTGATCTATACCGCGATGACGGGCGCGAGCCAGGCGCTCGAGCAGCAAGCCGTCGTCGCGAACAACCTGGCGAACGTCTCGACCACGGGCTTTCGCGCGCAGCTCGCGAATTTCCGCTCCGTGCCGATGTCGTTCGGCGACGGCTCGACCGTCAACGACTCGACCACGCGCACCTTCGTGCTCTCGGCGACGCCTGGCTCCGACATGACGCCCGGTGCGATCTCGCGCACCGGCAATCCGCTCGATATCGCGGTGCAGGGCAACGGCTTCATCGCCGTGCAGACCGCCGACGGTAACGAAGCGTACACGCGCGCGGGCAACCTGCACGTCGACGAAAACGGCCAGCTCGTCACGGCCAACAACCTGCAGGTGATCGGCGGCGGCGGCCCGATCGCGGTGCCGCCGGGTTCGGCGGTCACGATCGGCTCGGACGGCACGGTCTCGGCGATCGCGCCGGGCAGCCCCGCGAGCGCCATCGCCATGATCGACCAGATCAAGTTCGTGAACCCGCCCGCGGGCTCGCTCACGCGCGGCGACGACGGTCTGTTTCACACCGGCGACGGCAATCCGGCCGACGCGGACCAGTCGGTCCAGATCGCGACGGAATCGCTCGAAGGCAGCAACGTCAATCCGGTGGCCGCGATGGTTTCGATGATCACCAACGCCCGGCAGTTCCAGATGCAGACGAAGCTCTTGCAGAACGCCGACCAGAACGAGCAGTCGGCGAACCAGCTGCTCAACTTCAGCTAAGACATTTAAAGGCTGCGTGCTCTATAGCAGACGCCGCGCCGGGAGAAATACACCGTGAACCGATCGCTCTACATTGCCGCCACCGGCATGAACGCCCAGCAGGCGCAGATGGACGTGATCTCGAACAACCTCGCGAACGTGAGCACCAATGGCTTCAAGGGCTCGCGCGCGGTGTTCGAGGACCTCATGTACCAGACGCTGCGTCAGCCGGGCGCGAACTCCACGCAGACCACCGAACTGCCCTCGGGCAGCCAGGTCGGCACCGGCGTGCAGCAGGTCGCGACCGAGCGTCTCTACACGCAGGGCAACCTGCAGCAGACCGGCAACTCGAAGGACGTGGCGATCAACGGCGCGGGCTTCTTCCAGGTGCAGATGCCCGACGGCACGACGCAGTACACGCGCGACGGCTCGTTTCAGACCAACTCGCAGGGCCAGCTCGTGACGTCGAGCGGCTACCAGGTGATGCCGGCGATCACGGTGCCCGCCAACGCGACCTCGCTGACCATCGGCAGCGACGGCGTGGTGACGATCACGACGCCGGGCTCGGCCAACGCGACGACCATCGGCTCGCTGCAGCTCGCCATGTTCATCAACCCGACCGGCCTGCAGTCGAACGGCCAGAACCTCGTGTCGGAAACGGCGTCCTCGGGCGCGCCCACGGTCACCACGCCGGGCCTGAACGGCTCGGGCTCGCTCAATCAGGGCTACGTGGAATCGTCGAACGTCAACGTCGTGCAGGAACTCGTCAACATGATCGAGACGCAGCGCGCGTACGAAATCAACAGCAAGGCGGTCACGACGTCCGACCAGATGCTGCAGACGCTGAGCCAGATGCAGGTCTGATGACCGCGGCATCGAAGTCAGGCAAACGGTAGCAACAGCAACACGGAATCGAAGTGGTGAGGAGCATGGGCCAGTCCGTTCAATTCAACTTTCGCGCAGGCGCGCGGCGTCAGGCGACTTACGTCGCCGTGGCGGCGGTCGCGCTCGCTGCGCTCTCGGGCTGCGCCTATATCCCCAACCGGCAGCCGATCGTGCAGCAGCCGATGACGGCGCTGCCGCCGGCGCCGCCCGTCAACAGCTCGCCGGGCTCGATCTACAACCCCGGCTACGTGGGCCGTCCGTTGTTCGAGGACCAGCGTCCGCGTAACACCGGCGACATCCTCACGATCGTCATCTCCGAAAACATCAACGCGACGAAGTCCTCGGGCGCGAACACCAAGCGCGGCGGCAGCACGGCCTTCAGCGTGCCGGTCGCGGGCTTCGCGCCGGGCTTCTTCTCGCGCGCGAACCTCTCGGCCACGGGCGCGAACCAGTTCGACGCGACCGGCGGCGCGAACGCCTCGAACACGTTCACGGGCGTGATCACCGTGACGGTCACGAACGTGCTGCCCAACGGCAACCTGGTGGTGTCGGGCGAAAAGCAGATGCTCATCAACCAGGGCAATGAATACGTGCGCTTCTCGGGCGTCGTGAATCCGAACACTGTTGCCGGAGACAACTCCGTGCTCTCGACCGACGTCGCCGACGCGAAGATCGAATACTCCGCGAAGGGCGTGATCGACGAAGCCGAGACGATGGGCTGGCTGCAACGCTTTTTCCTGAATGTCGCGCCATGGTGAAGATCCGTTTCCAACGCACGCGCCGCTCGCGCGTGAAAGACCTGCTGGCCGCCTTCGGCGTCGCGGCCGGTTTCGTGTTCGCGTGCGGCGCGCTGCTCGCCTACGCGACGCCCGCGCGCGCCGAGCGCGTCAAAGACCTCGTGACCTTCGCCGGCGTGCGCGACAACCCGCTGATCGGCTATGGCCTCGTGGTGGGTCTCGACGGCACGGGTGACCAGACCACCCAGGCGCCGTTCACGACGCAGACGCTTGCGAACATGCTCGCGAACCTCGGCATCTCGATCAACAACACGTCGAGCTCGTCGGGCTCCTCGCAGACGCTGAACAACATGCAGCTCAAGAACGTGGCGGCGGTGATCGTCACGGCGACGCTGCCGCCGTTCGCGCGCCCCGGCGAGCAGATCGACGTGACGGTGTCGTCGCTCGCGAACGCCAAGAGCATTCGCGGCGGCACGCTGCTGCTCACGCCGCTCAAGGGCGCGGACGGCCAGGTCTACGCGCTCGCGCAGGGCAACGTGGCGGTGGGCGGCGCGGGCGCGTCGGCCAACGGCAGCCGCGTGCAGGTGAACCAGCTCGCGGCCGGCCGCATCTCGGCGGGCGCGACGGTCGAGCGCGCGGTGCCCTCGCCGGTCGCGCAGCAGGGCGGCATCCTGCAGATGGAAGTCAACGACATGGACTACGACACGACGCAGCGCATCGTGGCGGCGGTCAACAACCTGTTCGGCGACGGCACGGCGGCAGCGGTCGACGGCCGCACGATCCAGGTGCGCGGCCCGAGCGATCCGGCCTCGCAGGTGGGTTTCATCGCGCAGATCCAGAATCTCGACGTGCGCCCGGCGCAGCCGGCGGCGAAGGTGATCCTCAACGCGCGCACCGGCTCGATCGTGATGAACCAGATGGTCACGCTCGAAAGCTGCGCGGTGGCGCACGGCAATCTTTCGGTGGTCGTGAACACGCAGACGGCGGTGAGCCAGCCGGGCGCGTTCTCGAACGGCCAGACCGTGGCGGCGCGGCAGTCCCAGATCCAGCTCAAGCAGGACAATGGATCGCTCAAACTCGTCACGGCGGGCGCGAATCTCGCGGAAGTCGTGAAGGCGCTCAATGCGCTTGGCGCAACGCCGGCGGATCTGATGTCGATCCTCCAGGCGATGAAGGCGGCGGGCGCATTGCGTGCCGACCTCGAAATTATCTAAGGATGTGAACAATGGATAACTCGAAACTCGGCGGCAGCGGCGGCCTCGACCTGACCAACCGTTTCGCGCTCGACGTGCAGGGCTTCGACGCCATGCGCGCCGCCGCGAACGCCTCGCCGCAGCAGGGCGTGAAGGCGGCCGCGAAGCAGTTCGACGCGGTCTTCACGCAGATGATGCTCAAGAGCATGCGCGACGCGACGCCCGACGACGGCCCGCTCGATTCGAAGGACGGCGCGCAGTTCACCTCGATGATGGATCAGCAGCTCGCGCAGCAGATGTCGAACAAGGGCGTCGGCGTCGCGAACGCGATGATCAAGCAGCTCATGCGCAGCATGGGCGGCCAGGCGGGCATGGACGGCGCGGGCGGATCGAGCGGCGCGGGCGGCATCGCCGGCGCGATGCAAGGTCTCTCGGGTGCGGGCGGCAGCGGCAGCGAAGGCAACCTCGCGATGCTCAACGCACTCGGCCGCGCGTACGGCAACGCCGCCGCCAATGGCGCGCTCGGCAAGGGCCAGGGCTGGGACGCGAACAGCGCGCTCACCCCGGCGATGCGTGGCAACGGCGACGACAAGGTCGACGCCTTCGTCAACAAGCTCGCCACCGGCGCGCAGCAGGCGAGCGCGGCGACCGGCATTCCGGCGCGTTTCATCGTCGGCCAGGCCGCGCTGGAGTCGGGCTGGGGCAAGCGCGAGATCATGAAGGCGGACGGCAGCACGAGCCACAACGTGTTCGGCATCAAGGCGACCAAGGACTGGACCGGCAAGACCGTCACGACCATGACGACCGAATACGTGCACGGCAAGCCGCAGCGCGTGGCCGAGAAGTTCCGCGCCTACGACTCGTACGAAGACGCGATGACCGATTACGCGAGCATGCTCAAGAACAATCCGCGCTACGCGTCGGTGATCAACGGCTCGCACAGCGCCGAGAGCTTCGCGCACGGCATGCAGCGCGCCGGTTACGCGACCGATCCGCACTACGCGAAGAAGCTGCTGTCGATCATGCAGCAGATGGTCTGATCGGCGCCGATCGGCTTCGATTTACGGTTTTACAGCGCGCGCGGGCGGCGTACTCAGCCCGCATCGACTGCAACGCGCCGCGCGTCGCGCGGCCGCGTTTGCCTACGTCGCCCTGCTTTTTTGGGGACTTGCCGGGTCTTGCCCGAACGGCGCGCGTTGGCGTCATGCAAACGTTCCCTCGCCGACGAAGCGCGCCGGATGCGCGCACGTTGCGCGACGATCCGCGCGTCAGCGCGGGCGAAGTGTGCGCCGCAACACAGTTTTTTTACGGCCAAGCCCTAAATTTCCGCGTCAGCCTGCCGCTAATGCAGGCGAGATCGAAAAGATTCAAGGGCGGCAGAACCGCCCGGACGGCGCGCAGCGGGCAGTCCGTCGCGCGCCGGCATGTCCACGAAATTCCGGCAGGCCGATGAATACCGTTCATTCGAATCAACAGGAAGCCTCCGAGGGCGAAGGCACCGACTTTGGCCGGCGTAATCCGCTGGAAGTCGGGGTGCAGTTGCGCAACCTCGCCAACCGGGGCGATTTCCTCACCTTGCAATACCGCGGCGGCCAGCTGGTCACGCGCATCCTCGACGTCAACACGCGCGAGCGCACCTTCACGTTCGACTGGGGCGCGCTGCCCGAGCAGAACCGCGAGGTGCTGGCGGCGCAGGAATGTCAGTTCCATGCCTCGCCCGACGGCGTGCGCGTCGAGTTTTCCACGGGCGCGCCGCGCGAGACCGAGTTCGAAGGGCGGCCCGCGTTCGAAGCCGGCTTCCCCGAGGTGCTCTTTTACGTGCAGCGGCGCGAGTATTTCCGCGTCGATACGCCCGTGCTCGAACCGTGCCTGTGCCGCGGCGCGCTGCCGGCGGACGGCCTGCGCTTCCAGTTCGAGGTGCACGACCTGTCGCTCGGCGGCATCGGTCTGCGCACGACCGACCCGCGCGCTGCCGAGTTCCAGATGGGCCTGACGATCCGCGACGTGGAGCTCGATCTGCGCTCGCAAGGCACGCTGCGCGTCGATCTGGCGCTGGCCGTGCTGCGCTTCGTCGATCTGCCGAACGGCGACCGCCGCTATCACCTCGGCTTCCGTTTCGAGGCGCTGCCCGGCGCGGCGGAAAACAGCCTGCAACGCTACATCACGCAACTTGAGATGAAGCGGCGCGCGTTCCAGCGCGCCTGATGCGTCGGCGGCGCGCCGGAGTCTCCGCGCGCGCCGCCTTCGTATCGCCGCGGCAGTGCGGCGGCAGTATCGGGATACACCGTTAAAAAGGGCCTCGAACGAGGTCTGAAAGAGCGCCTCGACGGCGCCTGCGCTCGACGTGGCGATCCACGGCAAGCACGTTTGCGCCAGTCGTTTCGGACTGCCGCACGTTGTTGCACGCCGCCGCCGCGCATGCCTCGCGCATCGTCCTGCCCACGCGCGCTTCGCGAGCGTTCCGGGCAAACGTTTTCTGCGCGAAATTCCCGATCCTTACGCTTAATTTTCGCCTCGCGCTGCCGTTATAAAAGGGGTTCACCCACGCGGCCCGAGCGATCAATCCGACGACGGCCGTTCATGAGGATCATGCATGTCCAACATTTTCTCGATCGGCCTGAGCGGCTTGCAGTCGGCCCAGATCGGTATCGCCACGGCTGGCGAGAACATCAGCAATTCGTCCACCGCGGGCTACAACGTGGAAAAGGCGGTGTTCACCGAGGCGAACGGGCAAAATTCGGGCAGCGGCTACATCGGCGCCGGCGTCAACACGGCCACGGTGCAGCGCGCCTATAGCCAGTACATCACGACGTCGCTGAACAACGCGCAGTCGACCAACAGCGCGCTGACGGCTTCGTACACGCTCGCCACCCAGCTGTCGAACCTCGTGGGCAGCCCGACCTCGGGCATCGCATCGTCGATCACGTCGTTCTTCTCGGGTCTGCAGGACGTGTCGAACTCGCCGGACAGCACGGCGACGCGCCAGACCGCGCTGTCCGACGCGCAGTCGCTCGCCGACCAGATCAACGCCGCCGGCGAGCAGTACGACTCGCTGCGCCAGAGCGTGAACACGCAGCTGACGAACGCCGTTTCGCAGATCAACACCTACACGCAGCAGATCGCGCAGCTCAACACGCAGATCGCCACGGCGAGCGCGTCGGGCCAGCAGCCGAACCAGCTGCTCGACCAGCGCGACCTCGCGGTGTCGAATCTTTCGCAGCTCGTGGGCGTTCAGGTCGTGCAGAACAGCAGCGGCTACAGCCTGTTCCTCGGCAACGGCCAGCCGCTCGTGGTGAGCGGCCAGAACTACAACCTGACGACGCAGCCGTCGAGCACCAATCCGACCGAGATGACGGTGGCCTGGCAAGGCCTGCCGGGCTCGACCACCGCCGCGCAGCCGCTCACCAGCGCGGCGCTGCAAGGCGGCACGGTCGGCGGCCTCGTGTCGTTCATGCAGGGCACGCTCGATCCGGCCGAAGCGCAGCTCGGCGCGATCGCGACCAGCTTCGCCGCGCAGGTCAACGCGCAGAACGCGCTCGGCCTCACGCAAGGCGGCGCGGCGGGCGGCGACCTCTTCACGGTCGGCGCGCCGGTCGTCACGGGCAACCTGAACAACACCGGCACCGCGACGGTCTCGGCCTCGCTCACGAACCCCACGAGCCCGCCGACCGACAACTTCACGGTTTCGTATTCGAGCGGCACGTGGACGCTGACCGACACCACGACCAACACGGTCGTGGGTTCGTCGACCACGCAGCCGAGCACGACCAGCCCGCTCACGGGCGGCGGCGTGTCCGTCAGCATGACGGGCACGATGGCGAACGGCGATTCGTACTCGATCAATCCGACGGCGGGCGCGCTCGACACCTTCGCGGTGGCGACCAGCGATCCCTCGGCGATCGCGGCGGCTTCGCCCGTGCTGGTCTCGGCGCCCACCACGAACACCGGCACGGCCGTGGTCACGCAAGGCGCGGTGACCTCGGGCTACACGATTTCCTCGACGCCGACCACGCTCACCTACGACTCGTCGACGGGCTCGCTCTCGGGCTTCCCGGCGAACTCGACGATCACGGTGACGGTGCCGGGCTCCAGCACGCCGACGACCTACACGATCGACGCGACGGGCACGACCACGGTGCCGTACGACTCGACCACGGGCGCGACCATCGCGATCGCGTCGAGCACGGGCACCGACATGAACAACGTGAGCTTCACGCTCACGGGCGCGCCCGCAAACGGCGACACCTTCACGATCGCGCAGAACTCCGGCGCGGCGCAGGACGGCCGCAACGCGCTGGCGATCGCGAACCTGACCTCGGGCACGTCGTTTACGAACTCGCAGACGCTGACCAACGCGTACTCGAACTACGTGAACTCGATCGGCAACACGGCCAGCCAGTTGAAGGCGTCGAGCACGTCGCAGACCTCGCTCGTCACGCAGCTCACCTCGCAGCAGCAGTCGGTGCAGGGCGTGAACCTCGACGAAGAAGCGGCCAACCTGCTGCAGTACCAGCAGCTCTATCAGGCCAACAGCAAGGTGATCCAGACGGCGGCGTCGCTGTTCCAGACCCTGATCGGCATTTTCCAGTGAGGCGCTGAGCCATGCGTATCGCGACTTCCCAGATTTACAGCTCCAGCGTGTCGACGATGGAGAACCAGCAGTCCCAGTTGCTCAACGTGCAGCAGCAGATTTCGACCGGTATCGCCATCGCGAATCCGGCCGACAATCCGCTCGGCGCGGCGCAGGCCGTGCAGCTCTCGGCCACGGGCGCGACGCTCTCGCAGTACGCGTCGAACCAGACCACCGCGCTGTCGACGCTGCAGCTCGAAGACTCCACGCTGACGAGCATCACGAGCACGCTGCACAGCATCAACCAGCAGCTTCAGTCGGCGGTGAACGGCTCGCTCAACGACTCCGACCGCCAGGCGCTCGCGCAGCAGCTGCAAGGCGAACGCAACCAGCTGCTGACGCTCGCCAACACCACGGACGGCCAGGGCAACTATCTGTTCTCGGGCTTCCAGAGCACCACGGCGGTGTTCGCGAACAAGAGCGGCGGCGGCGTGACCTACAACGGCGACGGCGGCCAGCGCACGATCCAGGTGGCCGGTTCGCGCACGATCGCGGTCAGCGACACGGGTTCGTCGGTGTTCCAGAGCGTGTCGGCGGTCGGTTCGTCGGCGGTGACGCGCGGCAACACGGCGAACACGGGCACGGGTGTGATCGGCGGCGTCACGGTGACCGACACCACGCAGGCGACCAACAATCACAGTCTGTCGATCCAGTTCAGCGACGCGAGCGGCTCGCTCACGTATTCGGTGATGGACAACTCGACCTCGCCCGCGACGGCGCTCTCGTCGAACCAGCCCTACACGGACGGCCAGGCGATCGCGCTCGGCAGCGGCATGAACGTGACGGTCACGGGCACGCCCGCGAACGGCGACTCGTTCTCGATCACGCCAGCGACGGATCCGCAGAACAGCGACATGTTCCTCAGCATCGACAACGCGATCGCCGCGCTGCAGACGCCGGTCAACGGCGACGTCGCCGCGAAGGCCACGCAGACGAACGCGCTGACGACCGCGCTCACCTCGATCGGCAACTCGCTGTCGAGCGTGATCACGACGCAGGCTTCGGTGGGCGGCCGCGAGCAGGAAGTGAAGGCGCTGCAGGCCGTCACGTCGACCAACTCGCTGCAGACGACGTCGAACCTCAGCGATCTCACGGACACCGACATGACCGCGGCGATCTCGCTGTACGAGCAGATCTCGAACGCGCTGTCGGCCTCGCAGAAGAGTTTCGCGGCCACGCAGAATCTCTCGCTGTTCCAGTACATCAACCCATAAGACACGCGGGTTCGGAAACGCAAAACGGCGGTGCGCGAGAAGCGCACCGCCGTTTTCTTTTGTGTTCTTTGTGTTTTTTGTGCGGCGCGCGGATTCAGGCCGCGGGCTTGAGCGCGGCCGCCACACGGCCCATCTGTTCCAGCCCGCCGTCGATCAGGCGCGCGAAGTAGGGAATCATGTTGGGTGTCATCGCCATGATCAGCAGCAGGCCGACGAGCATGGTGATCGCAAAGCCGATCTGGAAGATACCGATCTGCGGCGCGGCGCGGTTGAGAATGCCGAGCGAGAGATTGGTGATGAGCAGCGCCACCACCACGGGCAGCGACAGCAGCAGGCCCGCGTTGAACACCGTCGCGCCCCACTCCGCGAGCAGCCGGTAGCCGTTGCCGGACAGCACGTTGGCCGAGATCGGCACGCTCGTGAAGGTCTGCATGAGCGCGGCGATCATCTGCAGATGGCCGTCGAAGGCGAGGAACGCGAGCATCGCCATCATGTTGAGCCACGACGACAGCGCGGGCGTGGTGCTGTTGGCCTGCGGATCGAAGAACGAGGCGAAGCCGAGGCCCATGCCGAGACCCATCAGGTCGCCGGCCGCCGTCACGATGGCGAACACCATCTGCATCGTGAAGCCGAGCGCGATGCCGATCAGGAACTGGTTGACCAGAATCCACACGCCTTCGGCCGAGAACACCGTGGTTTGCGGCATCGGCCCGAGCGTGGGCGCGACGATCAGCGTGATGAAGGCGCCGAGGCCGATCTTCACGCGCATCGGCACCGAGCGGTTGCCCACGATCGGCGCCACCGCGATCAGCGCGAGGATGCGCGTGAACGGCCAGAGAAACGCGGTGAGCCAGCCGTTGAGCTGCGCGTAGGTGACGGTGAACATCGTGAAGTATGCGCGGCGGCGCCCGGCGGGGCGCGCCTCAGCCCGCGAGCGACGGAATGCTCGTGAACATGTGGCGCATGTAGTCGAGCATGGTGGTGAGCATCCACGGGCCGGCGATCACCAGCGTGACCGCGATCGCGATGAGCTTCGGAATGAACGAGAGCGTGCTTTCGTTGATCTGCGTGGCGGCCTGGAACAGGCTCACGATCAGACCCACGGCGAGCGAGACGAGCAGCAGCGGCGCGGCCAGCAGCAGGGCGACGTACATCGCCTGATGCGAGAGCGTCATGACCATTTCGGGCGTCATCGTCGGGTCCTCAGGTGAAGCTCTGCGCGAGCGAGCCGATCAGCAGTTGCCAGCCGTCCACGAGCACGAACAGCATGAGCTTGAAGGGCAGCGAGATCGTCGCGGGCGAGACCATCATCATACCCATCGACATCAGCACGCTCGCCACCACCATGTCGATGATGAGAAACGGAATGAACACCGTGAAGCCGATCTGGAAGCCGGTTTTCAGCTCGCTCGTGATGAACGAGGGCACCAGCAGCGTGAGCGGCACGTCCTCGGGGCCCTGCATCGGCGGCGCGTGCGCGATGCGCGCGAACAGCGCGAGATCGGACTCGCGGGTCTGGCGCAGCATGAAGGTCTTGAACGGCGCGACGCCGCGCGTGACCGCTTCCTCCATCGGCAGCGTGCCGGCGGAGAAGGGCTTGTAGCCGTCGTTGTAGGCCTTGTCGATGACCGGCGACATCACGAACAGCGTCAGGAACAGCGCGAGGCCCACGAGCACCTGGTTCGGCGGCGTGGTGGTCGTGCCGAGCGCCTGGCGCAGCAGCGAGAGCACGATGATGATGCGCGTGAAGCTCGTCATCATCAGCACCATCGCGGGCAGGAACGTCAGCATCGTGAGCAGCAGCATCGTCTGCACGCTCAGCGAGTAGGTCGTTCCGCCGGCGGCGCCGGGGCTCGTGGTGAAGGCCGGCAGGCCTTGCGGGCCGGCGGCGGCTTGCGCGTGCGCCAGATGCGGCAGCATCAGCGCCACGGCGCCCGCGCCGAATGCGAGCGCGACGGGCAGCGCCGCGCGCGAGAACTTTACGGAAGTCATGAGGGAGGACGAGGGCGCGTCGTGAAGGGTACGGCCGTGCATTTACTGCGCTCCGCCGTCGTGACGCTTGAAACGTTTGCCGGCTTCGTGTTTCAGCGCGTCACGAAAGCGCTGTCCGAAGCTGCCTTGCAGGGCGGGGCCGCCCGCTGCCGCATTGGCTGCATTGGCTGCGTGGGCTGCATTCGCGGCGGGCAATTCGCCTGCGGGCATCGTGTGCAGGAGGCGCACGCTGCCGGGCGCCGCGCCGAGCACGAGCCAGGTGTCGCCGATCTCGACCACGGCCACGCGCTCCTTGCCGCCGAGCGAAGCGCCGCCGACGGTTTTGACGAGCGCGTTCTTCGGGCCGTGCTGCAAACCGAGACGCCGCGCGAGCCACGCGCAGCCGAACACCACCGCGATCACCAGCGCGAGTCCGAACACCGTTTGCAGCAGCGCGCCGAAACCGAGCGCCGGCACCGCGCTGCCCGCGACGACCGCCGAAGCGTTCGAGGCGTTCTGCGCCGCCTGCGTCGCCTTGTTCACGGCCTGCAGATCGGCGGCGTTGGCCGCGCCGGCTGCACTCGCCGCGCCCGAAAGGGCCAGCGCGAGCGCGAGGTGGAACGTCCGGCGCGCGCGAACGAAGCGCGCTGCGGGCACGGCGGCCGGTTTCATCGATTCAGCTTCCGGATCCGTTCGGACGGCGTGATGATGTCGGTCAGACGGATACCGAACTTGTCGTTCACCACCACCACTTCGCCCTGGGCGATCAGGCAGCCGTTCACGAGCACGTCCATCGGTTCGCCGGCGAGGCCGTCGAGTTCCACGACCGAACCTTGCGCGAGTTGCAGCAGGTTGCGGATCGCGATCTTGGTGCGGCCGAGTTCGACGGTCATCTGGACGGGAATGTCCAGAATCATGTCGATGTCGTTGCGCGTCGAGTTCTGGTCGACCTTCGAGAGCGGCTGGAACACGGCGGCGGGCGCTGCGGCCGGCACGTCGTTGCTGTTCTGCTCGGCCATCGCGGCCGCCCAGTCGTCCAGCGACGCCTCATCGGTGCCCGAACCCGGCACATCGGCCGCGGCTTCCTGACCCGCTTCGAGCACGGGTTCTTCGCCTTGCGTGGCGTTCACGTCACTCATATCCACCTTCCTTCATCGTGTCGGCTGCGCTGATCATCTTCTGGACCCGCAACGCGTATTGACCATTGAAAATTCCGTAGCCGCATTCCATCACCGGCACGCCGTCGACCTTCGCGACGATGTGCTCGGGAATGTTGACCGGCAGGACATCGCCCTTCTTCATGTTCAGGATCTGCTCGAACGTGATGGGCACCTGCGCGAGATCGGCGGTGAGCTCCACTTCGGCGGCCTGCACCTGCTGCGAGAGCACGCGCACCCAGCGGCGGTCCACGTCGAGCACTTCGCCTTGCAGCGGCGAGGCGAGCACGTCGCGGATCGGCTCGATCATCGAGTACGGCATGCAGATGTGCAGCGTGCCGCCCGTTGCGCCGAATTCGATCGAGAACTGCGTGACGATCACGATCTCGTTGGGCGTCGCGACGTTGGCGAACTGCGTGTGCATTTCCGAGCGCACGTATTCGAAGCTCAGCGGGCGCACGCTTTTCCACGCCGTCGTGTAGTGCTCGAAGACGAGGTTCAGCAGGCGCTGGATGATGCGCTGCTCGGTCTGCGTGAAGTCGCGGCCTTCCACACGCGTGTGGAAGCGGCCGTCGCCGCCGAACAGGTTGTCGACCACGAAGAACACGAGGTTCGGGTCGAACACGAACAGCGAGGTGCCGCGCAGCGGCTTCACATGCACGAGGTTCAGGTTCGTCGGGATCGGCAGGTTGCGGGTGAACTCGCTGTACTTCTGCACGCGCACCGGGCCGACGGAAATCTCGGCGGTGCGGCGCATGAAGTTGAATACACCCACGCGCAACAGCCGCGCGAAACGCTCGTTGATGATTTCGAGGCCGGGCATCCGGCCGCGCACGATGCGTTCCTGCGTCGCGATGTTGTAGGGCCGCACGCCCTGCTTTTCGGACGAGCTGGAGTCGCTGTCGACTTCGCCGGTGACGCCCTTGAGGAGGGCATCGACCTCCTCCTGCGACATGAACTCGTCGTGACCACCCATGCTCATGATGCGAGGCTCCCGGATATCTGCGCGCTGTGCATGGCGTTACTGCACGACGAATTCGGTGAACAGCACGTCTTCGACCTTGGCGGGCTCGCCGTGCGGGTCGGAGGGCTTCGAGATCAGCGCGGCCAGCTCGGTGGCGAGTTCGCGCTTGCCGTCGAGCGGCGCGAGGTCCGACGGATGCTTGTTCGAGAGTGCGAGCAGCACGCGGCTGCGGATTTCCGGCATATGCGAGACGAGCGCGTCCTGGGTCGCCTGGCTGTCGAGCTTGAGCGTGAGGCCGATGCGCAGATAGTGCGTGTCGCCGTCGTCGGACTGCAGGTTCACCGTCATCGGTTCGAGCGCGTAGTAGACCGGCAGCGGCGGCGGCGGCGGTGCGCTCGCCGTGGCGGCGGCCGGATGGCGCGACATGAAGAACCACACGCCCGCGCCGGCGGCGCCAGCGGCAAGGATCGCGATGATCACAATGAGGAGGATGCGCTTGAGCGGTCCGGGTTTCGCGCCCTGGGGCGCAGCTTGATCTTTTGCGGTCGTGGTCGCCATGTCGGTCGTAAGCCTGGGTGGTGCGGTGTTGGGGCCGAGTGTGGGGCCGTCGGGTCGGGAGAACGTCCGGCGCTTCGCGCAATTCGCGCGCCGCGTGCGTCATCAATCCCGGCAGCCTGCATTGTTCCGGCTTTTGCCTTACAGCGAAGGGAGGAATAGACGGGGGATTTCCGGCTATCTCGTGGTTTTGTCGCGGGTGCGGCGCGCGTGCCCGAAAGCGCCGATGCGCGCGGCATCGCGGGCGCCGGGGCGCGCTCGCATCATGTTGGAGAGCGATGCCCGACGATCGGCGCGTGATGGGGTTCGATCAGAGGCGATCGAGCGTGGAAGCGTGAAAGACCGGCGGGCCCGGCGTGTAAAAAACGGCCGGCGGCACTGCGTGCGCCGCTGGCCGTGCCGATGAGCGCTTCTAACCGCGCATGACCCCGCGTGAGCCCGCATGACCGCCGATGACGGTCTCTGGCCGCGCCGCCGGGTTTTATGGCACTCAGGCGAACGTATCGATCAGGCCGACCGTGCGCGTGGTGGGCGCCGAGGTGGTGCTGCCGATCGCGTCGTCGGCGCTGCTGCCGGACGCGAGGCTGCTGCCGCCCGAACGCGACGAGCGCGAGCCGCTGCCCGAGCCGTTGCCGCTGTCCTGTTGCGCCTGCTGGTTCATCTGACGCGAGAAGCCGTCGCTGACGCTCGCGCTGCCGAGGCCGATGCCGTTTTCCTGCATCTGCTCGCGCAGCTTCGGCAGGGCCGCTTCGACGGCCTCGCGCACCTGCTGGTGCTGCGAGACGAAAAGGGCGTGCGCGTGGTTCTCCGAGACTTGCAGCACCACTTGCAGCGGGCCGAGATCCTTCGGGTTGAGCGTGAGTTCCGCCGAGCTCTGGTGCGCGCTCGACAGGAACACGACCTTCTGGCTGAGCGCGTCTTCCCAGTCGCTCGTGCCCACCTGCGGCGCGAGCGTGGCCGAAGCCGCGGCGGCTGCCGCCGGATTGGTCGTGGTCGCCGCCGCCTGGGTGGCCTGCGCCTGAGCCGCCGCCGCTGCGGCGGCCTGGGTGGCCGCGAGCGCGTCGGTGGCCGCGTTCGTGGCGGGTTGCTGCATCGGCGCGGCCTGCTGGGCGGCCGCTGCCGTGAGCGCCGTGGCGGCGGTCTGCGTGGCCGCGTCGGCGGTGAGCGGCGTGGCGGTCTTGGCGTCGCCGGTCGCGGCGGTCTTGTCGTCGAGGGCGGTGCTCAGGCCTTTCGCCTTCGCCTGCGCGCCCAGATGCGCCGCGAAGCCGTTGGCGATCGCCTGGCCCGTCGCGGTGGCGTCCTGCGCGGTCGCGCCGCCATGCGCCGAGAGCGTGGCCGCGCCGCTGCGCAGCTTCTGCAGCGCGGCGGTGAGCGCGTCGCCGACCGACTTCGGATCGGTGGTCGCGGTGGCGGTGGTGCCGTCCGCGGCGGTCGCGGCCGTGCCCGCCGCGGCGGCGGCCATGCTTGCGAGCGTCGCGTCGGTGGCCTGCGCCGAGCCGTCGCCGGAGCCGTCGTCCTGTGCCTGCTGGCCCGCCTGCTGCGCGGCCTGCTGGGCTTGCTGCGCCTGCGCGGCGGCCTGGGCGCCCGCGGCATCGGCTTGCTGCTGGTTGGTGCGGGCGTCGTCGCCGCGATGGTCGGTCTTCGAGGTGCCGCGCGTGCTGCTCGACGAGCTGCTGCCCGAAGCCGATTGCGACGACTGCGACGATTGCGAGGACGACGACTGGCTCGCCTGCGACGATTGCGACGACGAAGCGTTCTGCGACGCGTTCGAGTTGTTCGACGCGTTGGCGTTGTTGTACGCCTGCGCCGCGCTCGACTGCGCGTATTGCTGCGCCGTGGGCTGGTTCAGCGCGGTCTGCGCGGCGATGCTCTGCTGGAGCGTCTGCGCGAAGCCCTGGCTGGCCTGATCAGCCTGGCTGCCTGCGGAGGCGGCGCCACTCGAGGTGGGGTCGACGGCTCCGAAGAGTGAACTGACTGCGGAAAGAAGCGACATCGTGTCTGCCCCGGATAACGTAACGGTGTGGATCGCGGTGGATCGTTGTGCGAATTATGGGTACGGCGGGTCTGGCGCGCGTGGCGCGTCAGGAATGCTGCGACGCCCGCATGCGCAGCGCGCGGGCGGCGAATTCGTCGGAATCGCGCTGCTCGCGTTTGGCTTCCACGCGCGCCTGCACGGCGTCCTGGCGCGATTGCAGCACCTCGTAGGAACCGAGCTTCTGCTTGGTGCGCAGCCATTCGGGCTTGGCCGCCTCGACGCGCTGCGTCGCCTGGTCGAGCATGCGGCGCTGCTGTTCGATGGCGGCGTCGAGTGTGTCGATGAACGCCTGGAAATTGCGCACGTTGCCCGCCGCCATGCCCGCGCGCGCCGACTCGGTGAAGCGCGTATGGTACTCGTCGCGGTAGTCGATCAGCGACTTCAGCTGCTTCTCGATCTCCACGCGCTCGCGCTGCACGCGCCCGAGCTTCTGCGTGGCGGCGTCGACATCGTCCTGCGCGAGGCCGATCAGCGTCTGCAATGCGGTTTGCCGGGTCATGCCTTATTCCCCTGTCCAATGAGCGCAGCAAGCATATCGACGCTCTGATCGTAAGTCGCGCTCTCGCGAAAGCCTTGCTGGAGAAAGGCTTCGATGCGCGGATAAAGGGCGATGGCGCGGTCGAGCACGGCGTCGCGCCCGTTCACGTACGCGCCCACGTTGATGAGGTCGCGGTTGCGCTGGTAGCGCGAAAGCATCTGCTTGAACGCACGCGTCTGGTTCAGATGCTGGTCGTCGATCAGCGCGGTCATCGCGCGGCTGATCGAGGCCTCGATGTCGATGGCCGGATAGTGCCCGGCTTCGGCGAGCGCGCGCGACAGCACGATGTGGCCGTCCAGAATCGCGCGCGCCGAGTCGGCGATCGGGTCCTGCTGGTCGTCGCCTTCGGTGAGCACGGTGTAGAACGCCGTGATCGAGCCGCCGCCTTCGGGGCCGTTGCCGGTGCGCTCGACGAGCGCGGGCAGCTTGGCGAACACCGAGGGCGGATAGCCCTTGGTCGCGGGCGGCTCGCCGATCGCCAGCGCGATCTCGCGCTGCGCCATCGCGTAACGCGTGAGCGAGTCCATCAGCAGCAGCACGTGCTTGCCCTGATCGCGGAAATATTCGGCCAGCGAGGTCGTGTACGCGGCGGCCTGCATGCGCAGCAGCGGCGAGACGTCCGCGGGCGCGGCCACCACGACAGAGCGCGCGAGACCTTCCGCACCGAGGATCTGCTCGATGAATTCCTTCACTTCGCGGCCGCGCTCGCCGATCAGGCCGATCACGATGACTTCCGCGCTGGTGGCGCGCGCCATGGTGCCGAGCAGCACCGATTTACCGACGCCCGAGCCCGCGAACAGGCCCATGCGCTGGCCGCGCCCGACCGTCAGCAGCGCGTTGATCGCGCGCACGCCCACGTCGAGCACCTTGTGGATCGGCTCGCGGTGCAGCGGGTTGATGACGGGCGCGGTGAGCGGCGCGTCGGCTTCCGTGTCGATCGGGCCGAAACCGTCGAGCGGCTTGCCCGAGGCGTCAACCACGCGGCCCAGCATGCCCCAGCCGACCGGCAGGCGCTTGGCGCCCGCCATCGGGTCGGCGATCGGCGCGCTTTCGAGCGGCCACACGCGCGCGCCCGGCAGCAGGCCGGAGACTTCGGTGGTCGGCATCAGGAACAGCTTGTCGCCGGAGAAGCCGACCACTTCGGCTTCGGCCATCGGCAGCGAGCTGCCCGGCGGCAGTTCGATCACGACTTCCGCGCCCACGGCGAGGCGCAGGCCCACGGCTTCGAGCACGAGGCCCGCGGCGCGCGTGAGGCGGCCGCAGCCGCGCAGCGGCAGGGCGATCGCGTTGCGCTCGCGCACGCTGTTCAGGCGCGCTCTCCAGCTCGCGTGGTGCGGGTTGGCCGGGTCGAAATTCGCGGGCGGCGTGTAGGGCTCGGGCTCGGGAGCCTTGATCGCCGGGGCTGCCGCCGCCGCTGCGGTGGGTGCTGCGGTGGGTGCGCTTGATGCGGTTACTGCGGGCGGCTCGGCGAGACGCTCAGCCGCCGCGCCCATGTCGTCGGCGAAATGCGGGACCGAAAAATTCGGTGCCGGAAAATGCGGCAGATCGGGCAGCGTGAAATCGGGGTCGTCGTCGATCCGCACGCCATCGGCCTGGGTGGCGTCGTGCACGCCGGGGCCGAACGAGGCCAGCGCCAGTTCCTGTTCGAGCGGCGTGAGGCCGCCCGTGTGGATCGCCTGATGGACGGTCTGATGGAGCGACGAATTCACCATGGCCGCGCCTTCCCGAGCGCCGCCGCGACGCGCTCCCAGCGCGTGCCGATGTCGGCGTCCGTCTCGCCGGTGGCGGCCTGCGCGCGGCAGCCGCCGCGTTCGAGCGAGGCGTCGGTGCGCACGGTCCAGCCGCGCGCCTGCAAATCTTCAAGCAGATAGGCCTCGACCACCGGCAGGTCGGCCGGGCTCACCACCAGTTGCGGCGAACCGGCCAGTTGCGGCTCGTGCGCGAGCACTTCGCGCGCCGCGGCGAGCAGCGCCGTCGGGTCGTGCTGCACGTGCTGGCGGACCACCTGCTGGGCGATGTCGAGCGCCAGCTCGACGAGCGTTTCGGCCACGCCCGCTTCGGCGGTCGTGAGCGCGTCGGAGAAACGTTGCGCGATCGCCGAAATCTGCGCCGCGACGGCGCGCGCCTCGCCGAGTCCCTGTTCGAAACCCTGCTTCTGGCCCTGGTCGTAACCGGCCTGATAGCCGAGCGCCTGGCCCGCGACGTGGCCGGACGTGAGACCGGCCTGATGCGCGTTGTCGCGGATGCGCTGCAGCTCCGCCTCGAACGCCGCCGTCTCGTCCGGGGTGGGCGGAGGCGGGGGCGGGGGAGGCGGATCGAAGCACGCCATCTCCCAGCGCTGATACGCCGAGAGATTGCGGTGCAACGGTTGTGAGGCTTCGTCAGACATAAGCGTCTTCTGCCTTGCCGCCGATCACGATCTGGCCGCCTTCGGCGAGGTTGCGCACGATCTGCAGGATACGCCGCTGCTGCGCTTCGACTTCCGAAACGCGCACGGGGCCGCGCGCGTCCAGGTCTTCGGCGAGCAGTTCCGCGGCGCGCTGCGACATGTTCGCGAGGAACTTCTGGCGCAGCGCGGGCGGGGCGCCCTTGAGCGAGATGATGAGCGATTCGGACTCGACTTCCTTGAGCAGCAGCTGAATCGCGCGGTCTTCGAGATCCAGCAGGTTCTCGAACACGAACATCTGGTCGATGATCTTCTGGGCGAGTTCGGCGTCGTACTGGCGGACCGTTTCGATCACGCCTTCCTCGTGCTGGCTCGTCATGAAGTTCAGGATTTCGGCGGCCGTGCGGATGCCGCCCATCGGGCTGCGCTTGAGGTTGTCGCTGCCCGACAGCAGGCCCATCAGCACGTCGTCGAGTTCGCGCAGCGCCTGCGGCTGGATGCCGTCGAGCGTCGCGATACGCAGCAGCACGTCGTTACGCAGACGCTCCGTGAAGCACGAGGCGATTTCGGACGCCTGATCGCGGTCCAGGTGAACCAGAATCGTGGCGATGATCTGCGGGTGCTCGTTCTTGATGAGTTCCGCGACCGAGCCCGAGTCCATCCACTTGAGGCCTTCGATACCGCTCGTGTCGCCGCCTTGCAGAATGCGGTCGATCACCGCGCCGGCCTTGTCCTCGCCGAGCGCCTTGGTCAGCACGTTGCGGATGTAGTCGTTCGAGTCGAGCGAGAGCGCCGTGTGCTGCTCGGCTTCCTTGACGAACTCGTGCAGCACGGCGTCGATCTCTTCGCGCTTGACGTTCTTCAGCGCGGCCATCGCCGCACCGATCTTCTGCACTTCGCGCGGCCCGAGGAACTTGAAGACCTGAGAGGCCTCCTCCTCGCCGATCGACATGAGCAGCAGCGCGCTCTTGACAGCTCCTTCAGCGCTCATCGTTCACCCAGCTCTTGACAACGGTTGCGACAATCTTCGGATCCTGGCGCGCGATGCTGCGCGCGAATTCCAGGTTGCGTTCGAACTTCTGTTTATCGGATTCGAGGGCGGCCAGCTCGCTTTCGCTCTCGACCACGCCGCCCGTGCCTTCGATCTTCTCGACCTGCGGCAGGCCGTCGAGCAGCAGCGGTTCGGCGTCGCCCGCGAGCGCCGGGGCGGCCGCGGCGGGCGGCTCCGGCGGCGGGAAGGCGCGGCGCAGCGCCGGCTTCACCATCACGAAGTAGAGGAACAGAGCCACGGCGCCGATGCCGAGCCAGGTCGCGATCTGCTTGGCCAGCGCGATCATGTCCGGCTGGCGCCACCACGGCAGGTTGGCGTTCGGATCGACGTCGGTCTGGAAGGCGGCGTTGACCACGTTCACCGAGTCGCCGCGCTTCGTGTCGTAGCCCATCGCGTCCTTCACCAGCTGTTCGACCTGCGCGAGCTTCTGCGCGTCGAGCGGCTGCATGGTGGCGTGGCCCTTGGCGTCGACCTTCTGCTGATAGTTCACGATCACGGCCACCGAGAGGCGCTTGATGTCGCCCGGCGCCTGCTGGAAGTGACGCACCGTCTTGTCCAGCTCGTAGTTCGTGGTGGTGTCGCGGTGATCCGAGATCGGCGTCGTGGCGGCCGCGCCGCTCGCGCCCGCGGGCGCGTTGATCGGCGCCGAGGCCGGCTGCGGCGGCTGGTTCGAGAGCGCGCCCGGCACGCCGCCCGCACCCGACTGCTGCATGTCGGTGGCGATGTTCTGCTGCTGGCTGCGGATCGAGGCCTGCTGCGGGTTCGCGTTCGGGCCGTAGTTTTCCGAGGTCTGTTCGAGCTTCGAGAAGTCCACGTCGGCGCTGACCTGCGAGCGCGCGTTGCCCGAGCCGAACAGCGGCGCGAGGATCGCGTCGATGCGCGCCTGGGTGTCGTGCTCGATCTGGCGGACGTACTTGAGCTGCGAGGCGTCGAGGCCCGCGCTGGCGGCGCTTTGCGTCAGCAGGTTGCCGTCCTGGTCGACCACGGTGACGTTGCGCACCGGCAGGTCGGGTACGGCCGACGAGATCATGTGCGTGATCGCGGCCACCTGGCCCTCGTCGAGCACGCGGCCCGGATACAGGTTGACGAGCACCGACGCCGACGGCGCCTCGCGTTCGCGCACGAACACCGAGGGCTTCGGAATCGCCAGATGCACGCGCGCCGACTTGACGCTCTGGATCGACTGGATGGTCTGTTCGAGCTCGCCTTCGAGCGCGCGCTGGTAATTGACCTGCTCGGCGAACTGGCTGATGCCGAACTTCTGGTTGTCCATCAGTTCGAAGCCGACCGAACCGTTCTTCGGCAGGCCTTGCTGCGCGAGGCGCAGGCGCATTTCGTTGACCTGCTCGGACGGCACCAGAATGGCGCCGCCGCCGTCGGACAGCTTGTAGGGCACGTTGGCGGCCTGCAGCGCCGTGATGATCGAGCCGCCATCGCGGTCGGACAGGTTGCTGTAGAGCACCTTGTAGTCCGGCGCGCGCGACCACAGCACGAGGCCGGCGACCACGGCGATCAGCACGGCGACGGCGACGATGAGCGGCGCGCGCGGATTGCCGCGCACGCTGCGCAGCGACGACAGCGAACCGAGGCGCTGCGCGAAGCCGCCGCCAAGGTCCTCCGCGGCGCCGGATGCCGCGCCACCGGCGCCTGTGGCGGCGCCGCTGGTGGCGAGGCCCATGCGGGCGTCGGGGTTGATCAAAGAGTTGGCAGACGAATCCATGCGACGGGTTTCTCCGGGAGACTTGCACGTCCCTGCGGCGCGCGCGCGGCAGAGACTTTCACGACAGGGATTATCCGAGAGCCGTGGCAAGCCGATTGCGCGAATAGAGCCGGGTTTTCCCCCTAGTTTCGGGGCTGCTCAAAATGTCCGACTGCTAATATTTCTCGCAGACTCGGTGCCGTGTGTATGCGTGCCGGGTCCGGGGGCGTCGCCCCGCGCACCCGGACCGGGGTTGCGCGGGCCGCCGCCGCCGCGTAACTCTCTTTATCGTGGAGTCAACATGACGGTGCCAGTCAACCCACTCACGTCGGCGCTAGCGCAGATGCAGGCGATGGCCGCGCAGGCCGCGAGCAGCGCCACAGCGGCCGAAGGCGGCTCGGGTGCGGCGAGCGGCGGCGAGTTCGCCGCGGCGCTCAAGGCGTCGCTCGACAAGATCAGCGACGACCAGAAAAAGGCCGTCGGCGAGTCGCAGGCGTTCGAGCTGGGGGCGAGCAACGTGTCGCTCAACGACGTCATGGTCGACATGCAGAAGGCCAATATCGGCTTCCAGTTCGGTCTGCAGGTGCGCAACAAGCTCGTCGCGGCCTACACCGACATCATGCAGATTCAGGTCTAGGACGGCGCGCGCGAGCCCTGTCCGGGTCCCGCCCGACTGTAAGCCCATTAAAGCTTCTCCCTCAACGTTCCGATAACCCGGCTAGAACCCGGTTCGCGCGCCCACGGGCGGCGCACCCGGACGCACCGTATCCACAGCCGCACGTTTGAAGGAGAAGCGCCGATGTTTTCCCCTGCCCAATCTGGAGCCAACGCCTATGCACGCGTCGGAGTCGAAACGGGGATTATGGGCGCCAGTCCGCACAAGCTGATCGCGCTCCTGTACGAAGGTGCGCGCAAGGCGATTGCGCAAGCCCGCATGCATCTGCAGCAGGGCAACGTGGGGCCGCGTGGCGAGGCGATCGGCAAGGCCATCCGGATCGTCGAAAGCGGGCTTCAGCTGGCGTTGAACGTGGAGGCGGGCGGAGAAATCGCCCAGCGCCTGAACGCACTCTACAGTTACATGACGCGACGTTTGCTCGAAGCGAATATTCAACAGAGCGAGTCCATGCTGGTCGAAGTCGATGGCCTGCTGGCAACGCTCGAGGAAGCCTGGTTGGGGATTGCGCCGGCGGTGGAACAGATGGCCCAGCAGCAGCGGGCATCCGGGCCTTCGTCCGGCTCATTGACGAGATGAGTTCGAAAGCAGACTACTTCGCCCACTATGAAGCGATCGCGGCGGTGTCGGGGCAAATGCTCGACGCGGCACGCGGCGCACACTGGAACGATCTGATCGGCCTCCAGGAGGAATACCGTCACCTCGTCGAAGCGCTCAAGGACGCCGATCTCGGCGTCCGGCTCAGCACCACCGAGCGCGCGCGCAAGTACGAGCTGATCCGGCAGATCCTCGCCGACGACGCAGCGATCCGCGATCTCGCGAGTCCGTGCATGGCGCGCCTCTCGGCGCTCTTTCACGGCACCGCGCAGCCCGCGCGGGTCCTGCAGGAACTGTACGGCGCGCGCTAAACGCGAGCACGGCGACCGGCACGGCCGAGCGCGGGGCGGGTATCTCCACCGCGGCCCGCCGCCCGCCATGCGCCAGCCGCCGTCGGATCTGGAACCGTCCCCTGAAACCGGCTGACGGCGTCGGCGCCCCGGACCGGGAGCCGAACCCGGCCTCTGAACTGGCTCCACGCTCCGCATGAACGGAATCGATACGAGCGCCGCCGCGCTGATCGCGAGCCGCGTAGGCGCGCTGGGCCCGACCGGCGCGCAAGGCAGCGCGGGCACCGCGCAGGCGGGCGTTTCCGCGCTCGCGGGCGGCGTCACGGCGCTGCCCGACGCGCAGGCCGTCAACACGCCGCAGGCGTCGGCGCAAACCGAATTGTCGGCGGTCGCGCTCGCGCTCGACGCGATCATCCGCTCGGGCGGTGAGGCCACGCCCGCCGTGGTCGGGCGCGCGCCCGTCTGGGCCAATCCCGGAGCCGACCCAGGCGCGAATGGCGCCAACGCCACCAACACCAGCTTGCCGCTGCCGGGACTCGCGCAGGCCGAAGCCGCGCTCGAAAGCGCCTTGCTCGCCGATCTCGCCGCCACGGCGGAACTGGGCGCGGGCGGCGCGGCGACTGGCGCCAGCGCCGCGAACGGCGCGAATGCCGCGAACGGCGGCGATCCGACGCAAACCGCAGCAGGCACGGCTAACGCGCAAGGCGCACAGGGCGCCGCGCTCGCGGCTCAATCCGGCCCCGTGGCCGCGCTGACGGCTTCGCTCGCGCAGACCGTCGCGCAGAGCGGCCTGTTCTACGAATCTCACCTCGCGCAATGGCTGCAAGGCCAGCGCTCGCCCGCCGAACTCGCCGACGAACCGCAGAACCGGCTCGCGGGCTCGCAATTGCCGCTCGACTGGAACAGCGCCGCCGACGATATCGACGACGTGCTGTGGACCGACGTGCCCAGCGCCGCGCAGATGGCCGCGCGCGCCGCCGAAGCCGCTGGTCAGGCACGCGGCGCGAATGGGGCGAACGGCACGAATGGCGGGAACGGCGCGAACGGAGCGAACGGTGATGCAGGCAGCGCCGCCTCGCAGAACGGCGCGCGCGCGAATGCCCTGCTCGGCGACACGCTGCTGCCCGCCTTGCACACGCAGGCGGGATCGGCGGCGGGCGTGCATCAGGCGCTGCTGCCGGTCGTGCGTCAGCAGCTCGATCTGCTCGCGACCGGCGAATTCCGCTGGACCGGCGAGGCGTGGCCCGGCGTGCGCCTCGACTGGAGCATCCAGCAGGACGGCTACGACGCCCACGAAGTCCACAACCAGCGCGGCCCGCGCCGCAGCGCCGACGACGACACGCCGTGGCGCACGCGCCTGACGCTCGCGCTGCCGTCGCTCGGCACCGTCGACGCGGAACTCACGCTCACCGGATCGGCGCTCGCCGTGCGCGTTCAGGCCAGTCCCGGCGGCGCACAGCAGCTGACGGCGCACAGCGAGGTGCTGCGCGGGCGCATCGCGGCGCTCGGGCTCGCGCTGGCTGGATTGTCGATCCGCGAAATTGGCGGCGGGGTGCCGGGTGGCACGGGAGGCGCGGGGAGTGCCGAAGCCGCGCGCGCCGCCGATGCCTACGCGCATCACGCGGCGCAAGCCGAACACGCCGCGGCGTCCGCTTCCGGGGGGGCGGAAACGTACGCGCACGCATCCGCCGCAAGCGCTTCGGACACGCATCCGGCGTCGACCACCGACTGGGAACTGGGATGAGCCGCACCAACCGCAAGAGCGCCGCCGCGCTCGCCTACGACGACGCGGCCTCGCCCGACGCCGCGCCGCGCGTGGTCGCGAAGGGCTATGGCCTCGTCGCCGAAATGATCGTGCAGCGCGCGAAAGAGGCGGGCCTCTACGTGCACGAGGCGCCGGAAATGGTGTCGCTGCTGATGCAGGTCGATCTCGACTCGCAGGTGCCGCCGCAGCTTTATCAGGCGGTCGCGGAACTGCTCGCCTGGCTGCACGGCCTCGAAGTCGCGGGCCAGGCGCAGGCCGACGCCGCCGCGAAGGGGCAGGGATCGGGTGATCGCGCGGGCCGCAACACGCCCGATCCGAAGTCGCTGACGGTCAATCCGTTCCGCTTTCCGGCGCTGCCGGGCTGACGCGCGACGCACGCATCGCATCGCACGTATCGCCCGCACCGCACCGCGACAAAACTAGAACCGCAACATCACGCGGATCAGCGTATTGAACAGCTTGCCGTAGGGCGGCGCGATCAATCCGCGCGCGTTCAGGCGCGCCTGGGTGAACACGGGCTTCATCTTCGAGAAGGTCTGAAAACCTTCGTAGCCGTGATACGCGCCCATCCCGCTCGCGCCGACGCCGCCGAACGGCAGGCCCTCGGCGGCGATGTGCATCAGCGTTTCGTTCACCGACATGCCGCCCGCCACCGTCTCGTGCGTGACGCGATCGACCGTGCGCGCGTCGTCGGCGTAGAGATAGAGCGCCAGCGGACGCGGCCGCGCGTTCACGTAGCGCAGCGCCTCGTCGAGCGAGTCGTAAGGCACGATCGGCAGCAGCGGCCCGAAAATTTCCTCCTGCATCAACTGCGTGTCGTCGGGCGCGCCCGTCACGATCACGGGCGCGAACTGGCGCGTGGCGGCGTCGCGCGGGCCGAGCGGATGCAGTTGCGCGCCCGCGGCCTGGGCTTCGTCGGCGAGCCGTTCGAGACGCTCGAAATGGCGCGCCGAGATGATCGAGGTGTAGTCGCGGTTGCTCGCGAAATTCGGGTAGAGCGTCTCGAAGCGCGTGCGCGCGCGGGCGATGAAGGCCGCTTCGCTGCCGCGCGGCAGCAGCACGTAATCGGGCGCGATGCAGGTCTGCCCGGCGTTGAGCGTCTTGCCGAGCAGCAGGCTGTCGACGGCGTAGTCGAAGCGCGCCTGCGTGCCGATCAGCGCGGGCGACTTGCCGCCGAGTTCGAGCGTGACGGGCGTCAGATGATCGGCGGCGGCGCGCATCACCGCGTGGCCGATGCGCGTCGAGCCGGTGAACAGCAGATGGTCGAACGGCAGCGCGCTGAAGGCCGCGCCCACGGCCGCGTCGCCGTTGACGACCGCGACGTGGTCGGGCGCGAAGGCTTGGCCGATCAGATCGGCGAACAGCGCCGAGGTGCGCGGCGTCAGCTCCGACATCTTGATCAGCGCGCGGTTGCCCGCCGCGAGCGCGCAGACGAGCGGACTCGCGGCCAGCAGCAGCGGATAGTTCCACGGCACCACGATGCCCGCCACGCCGAGCGGCTGCGGCACCACTTTCGCGCGTCCCGGCGCGAGCCACTTGCCCGCGCGGCGGCGCTGCGGACGCATCCAGCGCTCGCCGTGCTTGAGCGCGGCATCGATTTCCTGCTTGAGCACCACGAATTCCGCGAGCGCGACCTCGGCTTTCGAGCGCTGGCCGAAGTCGGCGTTCATCGCGTCGGCGAGCGCGTCCTGATTCGCGAACAGCACCTCGCGCAGCGTGCGCAGATGGCGCGCGCGCGTGCTCCACGCGGGAAACGGCTCGCGCAGAAACGCCGCGCGCTGGGTGGCGAGCAGGGCGGCGAGCGTGTCCGGCGTGTGCTCGCCGCTTGCGGCGTGGCTCGTCGCCTCAGGCGCGGGCTGCGGGGCGAGGGTGTCGGGCAGATCCTGCTTCATGGTCGGTCCTTGGTGGAATGAGGCGCGTGGGCGCTCAAGCTCTTGTTATCGCGTCAGATAGTCGGCGGGCAGCGCGCGCTCGATCAGCGCGGCATGGTCGAAGCGCGCGGGCAGCGTGCCGAACACGCGGTCGCAGTCGGCGGCGTGCTCGTCCAGACGCGTGGCGATGAATGCGTCCGCGACGTCGGGCGGCCCGGCGCGCAGCAGCATGGCCTGCGCGATCAGCACGATCTGCTGCGCGATGCGCCGCGCGCTCGCCTCGCGCGTGCCGGGCGCGCCGTTGAGCAGCACCGCGAGCCGGTCGAGCGCGGCCACGAGCACCGGATGATCGGCGGCTTCGCGCCGCCACGCAAGAAAGAGCGCCTGAGCGGCGTCGGCCTCGCGTTCGAGCGCGCGCAGCACGTCGAGACACATCACGTTGCCCGAGCCTTCCCAGATCGAGTTGACGGGCGCCTCGCGGTAGAAACGCGCCATCGGCCCTTCCTCGACATAGCCGTTGCCGCCCCAGACTTCCATCGCCTCGCCCGTGAACGCGAGCGTGCGCTTGCAGACCCAGAACTTCGCGGCGGGCGTGATGATGCGCCGCCACGCGCGCGCTTCGAGCGCGTCGGCGCTTTCCTCGCCGGACTGCTGCGCCTGCGCGCTCTGCTCGAAGGCCTGCGCGAGGCGCATGAACAGCACGGTCGCGGCTTCGGATTCGAGCGCGAGGTCGGCGAGCACGTTCTGCATCAGCGGCTGCTGCGCGAGCAGACGCCCGAACGCGCTGCGGTGACGCGCGTGATGAATCGCCTGCACGAGCGCCGCGCGCATCAGCGCCGCGCTGCCGATCACGCAGTCGAGCCGCGTGAAGTTCGCCATTTCGATGATGGTCGGCACGCCGCGTCCTTCGTCGCCGATCATCACGCCTTCGGCGTCGAAGAATTCGACTTCGCTGCTCGCGTTCGAGCGGTTGCCGAGCTTCTCTTTCAGACGCTGCACGTTGATGGCGTTCTTCGTGCCGTCCGGCCGGAAACGCGGCACGAAGAAGCACGAGAGCGCGTCGTGGTCGGTCGTGCGCGCGAGCACGAGGTGCGCGTCGCATTGCGGCGCGGAGAAGAACCACTTGTGGCCGGTCAGCAGATAGCGCGCGCCGCGTCCGGTTTCGGCGCTGGCGGGACGGGCTTCCGTGCGGTTGCTGCGCACGTCGGAGCCGCCCTGTTTTTCGGTCATGCCCATGCCGATCATCATCGAGCGCTTCCGGGCGAGCGGCACGTCGCGCGCGTCGTGCTCGCGCGTGTAGAGCTTGTCGCGCAGCGTGTCGAACAGCGCCGACTCGCGTTGCAGCACCGGAATGCTCGCAAACGTCATGGTGAGCGGGCAGAGCGAGCCCGATTCGAGCTGCGCGTGCAGGAAATAGCCCGCGCAGCGCGCGGCCATCGCGCCGGGACGCGGCTCGGAGAACGGCAGCGCGTGCAGGCCTTCGGCGCGCAGCAGCGCGAGCAGGTCGTGCCAGGCGGGATGAAATTCGACGGCGTCGATGCGCTCGCCGCGCGCGTTGTGCGTATGCAGTTCGGGCGCGTGGCGGTTGGCGAGATCGGCGAGCGCCTGGACGTCGGCTTCGCCGAGCTTCGCGCCGTGACGCGCGAGCGTGTCGCGATGCCACTGCGCGCCGACGCGCGCGAGCGCTTCGCCGAGCGCGGCATCGGTCGAAAAAAGGTTGTAATCGGCGAGCGGCGGCGCCTGATTCGTGACTTCGTGCGTGGTGCCGGGGCGATGCGTGCGGGATGCCGAGTCGGCGGTGTCGGCGGTGTCGGTCACGCTGGCCGTAGGCGTCGGGGCGGTCTGGGTCATCGAGGCTGTCTCCATCGGCGGCGCGCGGCGCGCGCGGTGTCGTCGTGCGTGTTCTCACGCCTGGCTCGTGCGCAAGGCTCGCGCGCGATGCCGTCATGCTCGTTCGTGACGCGCACCGATGGCGGCCCGCCCACACGCGTCGTCCTTCGTGTCGTACTGCGCGACGCATGCGGCGGGCCGGGGCTTGGGCGCTCCAGCGCTCCCTGTGCTGCCGGCTGGAATCGTTTTAGGTTCCGCCGACGCCGGGCGCCGGACGGTCCTTCATGTTAGTCGGCAATGAGACATCGTGTAATGTCAGGATTAGAGGGAACGCTCTGGGATAAAAGCTGACCCGGTAGCCCGACACTTCCTACAATCGGCGACAACATGAAATAGAACGAGCGTGCAACAAGGGTGCCTCAAGCGCCGCCCGGCTGCAACGCGAGAAAACGAGACATGGAACGCGGCT
Organism: Paraburkholderia sp. J94; assembly: GCF_905220285.1. Taxonomy (NCBI): domain Bacteria; kingdom Pseudomonadati; phylum Pseudomonadota; class Betaproteobacteria; order Burkholderiales; family Burkholderiaceae; genus Paraburkholderia; species Paraburkholderia sp. J94. The sequence goes on from NZ_CAJMZH010000014.1 coordinate 164,389, forward strand.
GAGCGGCAGCGTCCGCTGCATGGGCTGGAGGCATGGCGCGAGCGCGCCGCGCCGGGCCAACAGGAGGAGACATGCAATACGACTACGTCATCGTAGGCGGCGGCTCGGGCGGCGCATCGCTGGCCGGACGCCTCGCCGAACGCTGTCCCGAAGCGAGCATCGCGCTGATCGAAGCCGGCCCGCACACCGAACGCAATCTCTTCGTCAACATGCCGATGGGCGTGGCGGCGCTCGTGCCGTTCCGCACGAAGAACAACTACGCGTACCAGACCGTGCCGCAGCCGGGCCTGAACGGCCGGCGCGGCTACCAGCCGCGCGGACGCGGCTTCGGCGGCTCCAGCGCCATCAACGCGATGATCTACACGCGCGGCCATCCGCTCGACTACGACGAATGGGCGCGGCTCGGCTGCACGGGCTGGGCGTGGGACGACGTGCTGCCGTATTTCCTGCGCGCCGAAGACAACTCGCGCGGCGCGAACGCGTGGCACGGCGCGGGCGGGCCGCTCGGCGTGTCCGATCTGCGCGATCGCAACGCGGTGGCGGAGCGATTTGTCCAGGCCGCGCGCGAAGCGGGCTTTCCCGCCAACGACGACTTCAACGGCGCGGACCAGGAAGGCGTGGGCTTCTATCAGGTCACGCAGCGCGGCGGCGAGCGCTGCACCGTGGCGCGCGCCTATCTATATAGCCAGCCGCGCCCGAATCTGCATCTGATCGCCGACGCGACCGTGCTGCGCGTGAGCTTCGACGGCGCGCGCGCGACCGGCGTGGAAATCGCGCGCGCGGGCCGCAGTGAACGTATCGAAGCGCGCGCCGAGGTGATCCTCGCGGCGGGCGCGTTCAACACGCCGCAACTGCTGATGTGCTCGGGCATCGGGCCGGCCGCGCATCTGCGCGAGCACGGCATCGCGGTGCGGCACGACGCGCCGGATGTCGGCCGCAATCTGATCGACCACATCGACTTCACCTACAACAAGCGCGTGCATTCGAGCGAGACCGTCGGCTATTCGCTGCGCGGCGCGGCGCAGATGGTGCCGGGCCTCGTGCGCTATCTGCGCGGACGGCGCGGCATGTTCACGACCAACGTGGCCGAGGCGGGCGGCTTTCTCAAGAGCCGCCCGGAACTGGATCGGCCCGATCTGCAACTGCACTTCTGCACCGCGCTCGTCGACGATCACAGCCGCCGCCTGCACTGGGGCCACGGGTATTCGCTGCACGTGTGCGTGCTGCGTCCGGCGAGCCGCGGCACCGTCACGCTCGCGAGCGCCGATGCGCGCGAGGCGCCGGTGATCGATCCGCGTTTTCTGTCCGACGCGCGCGACCTCGATCTGCTCGTCGACGGCGCGCGCATCGCGCGGCGCATTCTCGACGCGCCCGCGCTGCTGCGCCTGGGCGGACGCGAGCTTTACACGCTGGCGGGGCAGAGCGACGCCGAGCTGCGCGCGACGATCGCCGCGCACGCCGACACGATCTATCACCCGGTCGCCACCTGCCGCATGGGCGGCGACGCGCAATCGGTCGTCGATCCGCAGCTGCGTGTGCGCGGCGCGACGCACCTGCGCATCGCCGACGCCTCCGTCATGCCGACGCTGATCGGCGGCAACACCAACGCGCCGACCGTGATGATCGGCGAGCGCGCGGCCGATCTGATCGTCGCCGCCCGACGCGAAGGCGCGTCTTCCCACAACGCGAGCGTGCTTGCCTGACTCGCACATTCCTCCAGCCTCGCGCCGCTGCTTTTTCCGCTCGAATCCCGCTCGACGACGCACCCGCAAAGCGAGACGCACGACGTCTCGCTTTGCCTTTCGATTGACGAAAATTGCTTAAATGTCGGCTTATTCGTTAAAGATTGTGCGAACTTCGCGGTGTCCGCAATTTCGAGATTTCGGAGTCCCTATAATCGCGCGGCACCTTGGGCGTGTCAGTTGGCGCGTCCGCGAACTGGAGGAACCGCCTCGATGAGCATCAACGTATTTCAACTGCTGGAAACGGTCCTGAGCGACGACGTCGTCCGCAATCTGTCCGGCCGCTTCGGCCTCACGCCCGATCTCACGCGCAAGGTCACCGGCGCGATCGCGCCGGCGCTCGTCGCCGCCATCATGCATCGCGGCAGCACCGCCGACGGCGCGCGCAGCCTGTTCTCCACCATCATGTCGCCCGACGTGAACGCGAGCATCGGCAAGCAACTGCCCGAACTGCTGTCGAGCACCACGGGCCTGAGCCAGCTCGAAACGCTGGGCCGCGAGGTGGTCCAGAAGGCCGCGGGCGTGAACGTCGGCGCACTCGCCGACGCGGTCGCCGCCCAAACCGGCGCGGCGCAGTCCACGGCGTTCTCGCTGACCGGCGTGGTCGGCGCGGCGCTGATGGGCATTCTCAAGCAGCACTTCACCTCGTCGCAGGGTTTCGTCGGCCAACTGCCCACGCTGCTCGGCCATCAGCTTTCGTCGGTCAACGCGAGCCTCACCGACCGTCTCGCGAGCGCCGTCGGCCTCGGCACCGCGGGCGCGTTCGCGGGTTCGATCCTCACGCGCCTGAAAGACGTGTCGGCGCATCTCGATCATCCGCAGCCGCCGGTGCGTCCGGTGCCGGCCTCGCTGCCGCCGCAAACCATCGGCGACACCACGCCGCCCATCGAAGCGGAAAAGCGCAAGCACACGTGGCTCTGGTGGCTGATCGCCGCGCTCGCGCTGATCGTGGCGTTCCTCGCGCTGCGTTCGTGCCATCGCGAAGAACCGGCGCAGGACGATCAGGCGGCTTCCGCGCCCGCGGCGGTCGCGGCTTCGGAAGCGAGCGCGGCCGATAACGCGTCGGCGCCCGCGATCACCGCTGAAGCGTCGGCGGCCTCGGCGGCCAGCGCCGTCGCTGCCCCCGCGCCCACGCAGGACTCGCATCTGTCGTTCACGGTAGACAAGGCCGGCGTGCCGACGATCACGGCCACGGTCGGCACCGAAGCCGAGAAGGCGCACCTCGTCGACGCGCTCACGAAGCAGTTCGGCGAGGGCAAGTTCAACGCCAACGTGACGGTCGACGCCGCCACGAAACCGGCCGACTGGCTCGCGCACTTCGACGGCCTGCTGCCGCTGATGGCGCTGCCCGGCGCGGAAGTGAAGATCGACGGTTCGCACGTGGAACTGAGCGGCACGGCCGCCGACGCCAAGCTCGGCTGGCTCGACAAGCTCAAGGCGCTGTTCGGCTCGGGCTTCGACATCGGCGTGTTCAACGTGCAGAAGGCCGTGGCCGATGCCACGCAGTCGTTCCGCGACGCCGTGAAGGGCCTGTTCGGCGCCGACAGTTCGTGCGCGGCCGCCGATGTGGCGAAGGTGCTGAACCTGCAGGTGATCAACTTCAAGACCGCAAGCTCGGTGATTCCGGCCTCGGCCGCGCAGGATCTGCGCGACTCGGCCAAGGCGCTGAAGGCGTGCGCGAAGCAGGGCAAGCCGGTGCAGCTCGAAGTGGCGGGCTATTCGGATAACGTCGGCGTCCCGGCGAGCAACCTCGCGCTTTCGAAGCAGCGCGCGCAGGCAGTGCGCACCTTCCTGGTCGCGCAAGGCGTGGCGTCGGGCTCGCTGAAGGCCGAAGGTTACGGCGACGCCAGCCCGGTCGCCTCCAACGACACCGAAAGCGGCCGCTTCCATAACCGCCGCATCGAGTTCGTGGCGAAGTAAGTCACGGGCCGCGCAGTTCTCTGCAAAGCAAAAAGCCGTCCGGCGCGAGCCGGGCGGCTTTTTTCATGCGTGATCCCTACATATCAGCCCTGTGCGGCCGGCCGTTCGAGCCCGGGCGGCCCGACGAAATCGTCGAGGAAATTCGACGGCTTGCCGTATTCCTCGCGCGCCACTGCGAGCCACGCGCGCGCCGCGTGCGAGAGATAGCCGTTGCGCTTCCAGCCGATCGCCATGTCCCACGTGATGGTCGGCTCGGTGACCGGCAGGCAGGTGAAGCGCGCGGCGTCGAGCCGCCGCACATACGGCGCGGGCAGCAGCGCAATGCCGACGCCCGCGAGCACGAGCGCCGCCATCAGATCCCAGTGGCCGCTGCGGCCGACGATCTGCGGCGCGAAACCCGCCACGCGGCAGGCGCTCAGCACGACATCGTTGAGCGCGAGGCTTTCGCCGTAGAACACGAACGGCTCGTTCGCGAGTTCGGCGAGCGGCACGCTGAGCTTGTTGTCCCAGCGCGAACCGCGCTGCGCGACCAGCCACAGCACCTCGTGCGAGATCGGCAGCACGTCGATCTGATCGGGATCGACGGGCAGCAGCACGCCGCCCAGTTCGAGTTCGCCCGAAATCAGCGCGGCCTCGATCGCGCGCGAACCCTGCTCGAACAGCTTCAGCTCGATCTTCGGATAGCGCTGGCGGAACGCCGCGATCGCGGGCGTGAACAACGAGCCGCCCATCGGCGGAATGCCGATGGTGAGTTCGCCGCGCCCGAGCGTGCCCAGATCGGCGAGTTCGGCCTGCAACTGCGCCTGCGCGGCGAGCACGTCCTGGCCGCGCTGATAGACGATGCGCCCGGCGTCGGTGAGCACCATCTGGCGCGCGTCGCGCAGCAGCAGCTGGGTGCCGGTTTCGTCCTCGAGCGCTTTCACCATCTTGCTGATGGTCGGCTGGGTGACGTGCATCTGCTCGGCGGCGGCGGTGAAGCTCTGCTGCCGCACCACCTCGATGAAATAACGCAGTGCGCGCAATTCCACGGTCATGCCTCCTTATACGCTGCGTAATCGCACAAATCTGGTGCATTCCATATTCGAATGATCCAGATGATCGTAAGTCATTATATTTATGCTGCGCTGCACCCTATACTGACTTCCATTCCGATGTCACTTAGGGTTTGCCATGACTGCTCCGACCACTTCCGCACGCGCCCCGCAATCCGGCGGTTTCGCCCGCGTTGGCCGGATCGCGGCGCAGTCCGCGCTGCTCGCCGGCGTCTGGTTCGTCGCCGATCAGCTTGCGCGCGCCGTGCATCTGCCGGTGCCGGGCGGCGTGGTGGGCCTCGTGCTGCTGCTCGTGCTGCTGTTCTGCGGCGGCGTGACGCCGCGCTGGGTCAAGGCAGGCGCCGACTGGCTGCTCTCCGACATGCTGCTGTTCTTCATCCCGGCCGCCGTGGCGGCGGTGCAGTACGGCGGCCTGTTCCGCGCCGACGGCTGGCGTCTCGCGCTGGTCGTGGTCGGCGGCACGCTGATGGTGATGGTGGCCGTCGCGTTCGCCGTCGAACAGGCCGCGCGGCTCGAACGCCGCCTCGCGCTGCGCCGCGTGCGTCATGTTCGCCAGGTGCGCGATTCGCGCCATCTGGCGCGCGCCTGAGCGTTGCCCCCGAGTCTGATTTCGCCCGTCTCCCAAGGATGATTCCGTCATGAACACGTTCTACGCCTCACTGTTCGCCGACGATGCCTCCCGGCTGATCGCCGCGGGCTGCTTCATCCTCACCGTCGCACTCTATTTCGCCTCGAAAGCACTCTACGCGCGCGTGCGCTCGCCGTGGCTCACGCCGCTGCTGGCGGTGCCGGTCGTGCTGGGCGCGATCGTGCTGCTGCTGCACATTCCGTATCCGGTCTATTTTCAGGACACGCGCTGGCTGATGTGGCTGCTCGGCCCGGCCACGGTGGCGTTCGCGGTGCCGATCTACGAATACCGCGCGCTGCTCAAGCGCCACTGGATCTCGCTCGCGGTGGGCGTGACGGTCGGCATCATGGTGGCGGTGGGCGGCTCGCTCGCGCTCGCCAAGCTGCTGCATCTCTCGCCCGAACTGCAACGCAGCCTGATGACGCGCTCGATTTCCACGCCGTTCGCGCTCGCTGTCTCCGACAAGATCCACGCGCCGCGCGACCTCACTGCGCTGTTCGTGATCGCCACCGGCCTGTGCGGCATGCTGTTCGGCGAACTGGTGCTCGGGCTTGTGCCGCTGCGCACGCGGCTCGCGCGCGGCGCGCTGTTCGGTGCTGCGGCGCACGGCGTGGGAACCGCGAAGGCGCGCGAACTGGGCCGCGAGGAAGGCGTGGTCGCCAGCCTGACGATGATGATCGCGGGCGTGGTGATGGTGCTGCTCGCGCCCGCGCTGGGTTTTCTGCCGATCTGAGGGACGGCGGGCGCGCACCGGGCCGCGCAGCGGGCATCCGCACTCCGCTGCTTTTTCGACCTTTCGCTGACCTGCGCCCGGGCCGCGTCGTCGCGACGCAAGCGCACCGCGATCCATGATTCTGAGACGGGGCTAACATCGCGAGATTTCCCGCATTTCCCGCGGGCCGTCCTCGCTGCGCGCCATGTCCCCGATCTCCGTCATCATTCCCTGTTTCAACGGCGCCGCCACGCTCGCGCGCGCGCTCGACAGCTGCCTCGCGCAGCCCGAAGCCACGCAGATTCTCGTCGTCGACGACGGTTCCAGCGATGCTTCCGCGTCGATCGTGCGCGTCTACGCCTTGCGCGATGCGCGCGTGCGGCTGCTGCAGATGCCGGGCAATGGCGGTCCTGCCCGCGCTCGCAACTGGGCGGCGCTGAACGCCAACGCGCCGCTCATCGCCTTTCTCGACGCCGACGACGAATACCTGCCCGGCGCACTGGCCGCCGCGGGCGCGCATCTCGACGCGCATCCGCGCGAAGCGGTCATCCGGCTCGATGTCGATTACGCGGGCTTTCCCGCGCGCCTCACGCAGCATCCCCAGTTCGCGCAATTCGCGGCCGTGCTCAGCAACACCGTGCCGAGCAGTCTCGTGATCCGCCGCAACGTGCTGCTCGCGCTCGGCGGCTTTCCCACCGACGAGGTCTTCCGCCGCCACGGCGGCGAGGACGGCGCGCTCTCGTGGACGCTGCGCGACATCTTCGGCCAGCGCCGCCTGATCGACGCGCGGCGCGTGCGCATGCACTGGCACGCGGGCATCCACGCGGAACGCTTTCTTGAGATTCAACTCGGCTTCACGGATCAGGACCCGGCCGCCGTCGAGGCTACGCTGCGCGCCTCGCGCGCCTATCTCGACAACGCCAGCGCGAGCGTGCAGCAGTTGCGCTCGCTGGAGATCTCGCCGGGCGCAGCCGCACGCTGAACCGGGCGGGAAACGTTCCTGCGTTCCCGATACGCCGCCGTCATCTCGATTTGCTACAATCACGCCTCGTCTTCGAGGAGCGTTGCGACGGATGTCACCCATCCGCCAGGCTCGAAGGCGCTCAATACGGTCGCTTCCCGGTTTCATGCCGCAGTCGCACCGCACTGAAAAACGGCGCTCACGTCTTTAATTTCTAGTCACTTTTAGAAAGGAGGGCGTGATGAACGCCGCAATTCCGCAAGATCAAGCCAAGGATTTCATCGTTGCCGACATGTCGCTTGCTGCCTGGGGCCGCAAGGAACTCGACATCGCCGAAACCGAAATGCCCGGCCTCGTGCAAACGCGCGAGGAATACAAGGCGCAGCAGCCGCTGAAGGGCGCGCGCATCGCCGGTTCGCTGCACATGACGATCCAGACGGGCGTGCTGATCGAAACGCTGACAGCACTGGGCGCCGACGTGCGCTGGGCCTCGTGCAACATCTTCTCGACGCAGGACCATGCCGCTGCCGCGATCGCGCAGGGCGGCGTGCCGGTGTTCGCGTTCAAGGGCGAATCGCTCGACGAATACTGGGAGTTCTCGCACCGCATCTTCGAATGGCCGAACGGCGAGTTCGCCAACATGATTCTGGACGACGGCGGCGACGCAACGCTGCTGCTGATCCTCGGCTCGAAGGCTGAAAAAGACCGCTCGGTGATTTCGAAGCCGACGAACGAGGAAGAAGTCGCGCTGTACAAGTCGATCGCGGCTCACCTCGACGTCGATCCGGTGTGGTACTCGACGCGTCTCGCGCACATCCAGGGCGTGACCGAAGAAACCACCACGGGCGTGCACCGCCTGTACCAGATGGAAAAGGAAGGCCGTCTGCCGTTCCCGGCCATCAACGTCAACGACTCGGTCACGAAGTCGAAGTTCGACAACCTGTACGGCTGCCGCGAGTCGCTCGTCGACGGCATCAAGCGCGCGACCGACGTGATGATCGCGGGCAAGATCGCGGTCGTGGCCGGTTACGGCGACGTGGGCAAGGGCTGCGCGCAATCGCTGCGCGGTCTGGGCGCGACGGTGTGGGTCACGGAAATCGATCCGATCTGCGCGCTGCAAGCCGCGATGGAAGGCTACCGCGTCGTGACGATGGAATACGCCGCCGACAAGGCCGACATCTTCGTGACGGCCACGGGCAACTTCCACGTGATCGGCCATGACCACATGAAGGCGATGCGCCACAACGCGATCGTCTGCAACATCGGTCACTTCGACTCGGAAATCGACGTGGCGTCGACGCGCCAGTACCAGTGGGACAACATCAAGCCGCAAGTCGACCACATCATTTTCCCGGACGGCAAGCGCGTGATCCTGCTGGCCGAAGGCCGCCTCGTGAACCTCGGCTGCGCCACGGGCCACCCGTCGTTCGTGATGTCGAACTCGTTCACGAACCAGACGCTCGCGCAGATCGAACTGTTCACGCAGGGCGACAAGTACGAGAACAAGGTCTACGTGCTGCCGAAGCACCTCGACGAAAAGGTCGCGCGTCTGCACCTCGCGCGCATCGGCGCGAACCTGTCGGTGCTGTCGGACGAGCAGGCTTCGTACATCGGCGTCGAGAAGAACGGTCCGTTCAAGCCGAACCACTACCGCTACTAAGCCGACCCGCGTCGGCTCGCCGTGACGGTTCGCTGTTTTACGGTTCGCTGTGATGGCTCGCCGTGACGGTTCGCTGTTACGGCTCGCCGTTACGGTTCGATACAAAGGCGCAACAAGACGTCCCTTATTTTTAAGACGTCTTTAAGCGACTGGCCCGATGCTGTGCTTACGCCCGCGCGCTCATGTTGACGCGCGCGGGCGCACCACATAACCACGACGCAAGAGGAACTCACCATGACCGTGTTGCTGACCTGGCTGATCAACGCGCTCGCGCTGCTGATCATCACCTGGCTGGTGCCGTCGATCCACGTGCGCAGCTTCGGCACCGCGCTGATCGTGGCGATCGTGCTCGGCCTCATCAACGCCGTGCTGCGCCCGCTGCTCATCGTCCTCACGCTGCCCGTGACGATCCTCACGCTCGGCCTGTTCATCCTCGTGGTGAACGCGCTGTGCTTCTGGCTCGCCGCGTCGCTGCTCAAGGGCTTCGAGGTGTCGGGTTTCTGGTCGGCGTTCTTCGGCTCGATCCTGTACAGCATCGTGTCGTGGCTGCTGTCGGCGCTGATCTTCGGCAACCGCAGCCTCGGCTGATCGACGCGTAGTTGACGCTCTGGCCGGGGCTCGCCGCCTCGGCCCACTCATCATGAAACCGATCGAACTCTCATTCGAATTCTTCCCGCCGAAGACCCCGGAAGGCGTCGAGAAGCTGCGCGCCACGCGCGACCAGCTGCTCGCGTTCAAGCCGCGGTTCGTTTCGGTGACCTTCGGCGCGGGCGGCTCGACGCAACAGGGCACGCTCGATACCGTCGCCGAAATCGCCAAGCAAGGCGTGGACGCGGCGCCGCACCTCTCGTGCATCGGCGCGACGCGCGACAGCCTGCGCGACATCCTCGCGCAGTACCGCTCGCACGGCATCCGTCACATCGTGGCGCTGCGCGGCGACCTGCCTTCGGGCATGGGCGAAATGGGCGAGCTGCGCTATGCGTCGGATCTCGTCGCGTTCATCCGCGCCGAAACCGGCGACGCGTTCCACATCGAAGTGGCCGCGTATCCCGAATATCACCCGCAGGCGCGCTCGCCGCGCCACGACCTCGAAGCGTTCGCGCAGAAGGTCAAAGCGGGCGCCGATTCGGCGATCACGCAGTACTTCTTCAATGCGGACGCGTATTTCCGCTTCGTCGACGACGCGCGCAAGCTCGGCGTGGACGTGCCGATCGTGCCCGGCATCATGCCGATCACGAACTACTCGCAGCTCATGCGCTTCTCGGAAATGTGCGGCGCGGAAGTGCCGCGCTGGGTCGCGAAGCGTCTGGAAAGCTTCGGCGACGACCGCGAAGCGATCCGCGCGTTCGGCCTCGACGTGGTGACGGACCTGTGCCGCCGCCTCGTCGACGGCGGCGCGCCGGGCCTGCACTTCTACACGCTCAACGCGGCCAACGCGAGCAAGGCCGTCTGCGAACGTCTGGGCGTCTAAGCCGGTCTTCGAGCATCCGCAAACCGCGCGGCTTCCTTTGCGAAGGAGCCGCGCGGTTTTTTTTCGTGGGTACGCAACTGATGATGGTGATGTGGGTCAAGTAGTTTGATTTGAGACGGTGCCGATAATCGACGGTTTTCTTTTATGTCGCCGGTTTCCTTTTACATCGGCCGGTTTTCGTTTTATCGGGCTGGATCGCGTGTTGCGTCCGGCTTGCTCACTGCTCTCACCTCCATCCGATTGCACGCCACGGCCGATGCCGATGGCCCGCCCATCATGAATCCCGTCGATCCCGCTCTTACCGCCGGCACGTTCGCCGACGCCGTCGCCGCCTGGCGCGCCGGCGCACACGACGACGCCCGCGCGCGTTGCGCACGGCTGATCGCCGCCAACGCGCACGACGCCGACGCGCTGCATCTCGCAGGGATTCTCGACACGCCGCGCGACCGGCTGGCGGCGCGCGCACTGATCGAGGGCGCGCTGGCCGTGCGCGCCGACGCCAATTTCCTCGTGAGCCTCGCGCTCACCTACGATGCGTCGACGCAGGCGAGCGCCGCCATCGCCACGCTCGAACGCGCGCTCGCGCTCCAGCCCGACTCCGTCATCGCGCTGAACAATCTCGCCAATCTGCACGCGCGGCAGGGCGACACGGCGCGCGCGCTCGCGCTGTTCGAACGCGTGCTGGCGCTCGCGCCCGATTACGCGGCGGCGTATTACAACTACGGCAGCCTGCTGCTGACGAGCGGCGCGCCCGAGCGCGCGGAGGCGCCGCTGCGGCGCGCCGTGGCGCTCGACGCGGGCTACGTGAACGCCTGGAACAATCTGGCGAACGCCCTGATCGCGCTCAACCGCACGGGCGAGGCGCGGGTGCTGCTCGAACACGCGCGCACGCTCGCGCCCGATGCGCCCGACGTGCTCACGAATCTCGGCTGCCTGCTGCGCGCGATCGGCCGTCACGACGAGGCGCGCGATGCGCTCTCGCGCGCGCTCGTCCGGCAGCCGGGCAATGCGGCGGCGTGGAACAACCTCGGCAACGTGAACGTCGATCTCGCGCGCCCCGACGACGCACTCGTGTGCTTCCGGCGCGCCATCGAGATCGACGCGCAGTTCGCGAACGCGCACAGCAATCTCGGCAACGTGTTCAAGAACATGGGCCGCATCGAGGACGCCATCGCCGCCTACCGGCGCGCGCTCGCCTGCGATCCCGGCAATCTGGGCGCGCACAGCAATCTGGTCTACGCGTGCACCTTCGCGAGCGACGACGGCCACGCGATCCGCGCGGAAACCGAGCGCTTCGCGGCCGCGCACGAGGCCGCGTGGCTCGGCGCGCCGTCTGGGCCGCTTGGGGTGCTTGCGCCCGCCGCGTATGCGAACACGCCGGAACCGGCGCGGCGGCTACGCATCGGCTATGTCTCGCCCGATTTCCGCAACCATTGCCAGGCGCTGTTCATGCAGCCGCTGCTCGCGCATCACGACCACGCGGCGTTCGAGATCGTCGGCTATTCGCTCGTCGCGCAACCCGACGACACCACGGCGCGTCTCGCCGCGCACGCGGACCACTGGCGCGACGTGAGCCAGCTCGACGACGAACGCCTCGCGCACCAGATTCGCGCCGACGGCATCGATATCCTCGTCGATCTGACGATGCACATGGACGGCGCGCGGCGTCTGCTGTTCGCGCGGCGGCCCGCGCCGGTGCAGGTGGCGTGGCTCGCGTATCCGGGCACCACGGGCAGTCCGGCGCTGGGCTGGCGGCTCAGCGATCCGTGGCTCGATCCGCGCGACGTGCCGGAGATCGAGGCGCACTACACCGAGCGCACGCTGCGTCTGCCCGACACTTTCTGGTGCTACGACGCGCAGGCGCCCGGCGTCGAGGTGAACGCGCTGCCCGCGCAAGCGGCGATCCAGGCGGCGATCGAGTCGGCGACCCATGCAGCGAATGCGCCGCTCGTCACGCTCGGCTGCCTCAACAATCCGTGCAAGCTCACCGACGCCACCTTCGCGCTGTGGTCGGCCGTGTTCGCCGCGCTGCGCGACGCCGGGCAGGCAACGCGGCTCGTGCTGATGGCGCCGCCGGGCAGCGCGCGCGAGCGCCTGAACGCGCGGCTCGCGGCGCACGGCATCGATCCGGCGCAGGTGAGCTACGTGGGCTTCCAGGCGCGGACCGACTATCTGCGCACGTGGTCGCAGATCGACCTCGCGCTCGACACCTTCCCGTACAACGGTCACACCACGAGCCTCGATGCGTTCTGGATGGGCGTGCCCGTGCCCACGCGCGTGGGCCGCAGCGCCGCGAGCCGCGCGGGGCTCTCGCTGCTCGCCAATCTCGGCTTGCCCGAACTGGTCGCGCACAGTGACGCGGAATACGTCGAGATCGTCGTCTCGCTGGCGCGCGATCTGCCGCGCCTCGCCGCGCTGCGCGCCGGTTTGCGCGCGCGCATGGAAGCTTCGCCGCTGATGGACGGCGCGCGTTTTGCGCGCGGCATGGAAACCGCGATGCGCGAGATGTGGCGCGACTGGTGCGGGCGCGCGGCCGCGGCGTGAAATGCGCCACAGAAACAAAACAGCCCCATAAACGGTGATAAAACTACCAAAAGCGAGCAATAAATCGTGCGAATCGCGTGAGCCGTCGACACCCTGAATCGGCGGGACGCGCTTCGGCGCACGCCTGTCAAGCGAGCGTTTTCCACGAGTCCCGGGACTTTTTGGCTCGCTTGTGACGGCGTAGAGAGGGCAGGTAAGATCGCGCTACGCTGGCTCCGGCCGGCATCGAACTGGAGGAAACATGAAAGAAAACAAACTGTTGCGTGCCGCACGACTGACGTCTCTCGTGACGCTCGCAGCGGCATCGATTGCAGGCGCCCCGCTCGCGCACGCCGCCGGCAGCATTCCGAACAAGACGCTCGTCTACTGCTCGGAAGGCAGCCCCGCCGGTTTCGACCCGGCGCAGTACACGACCGGCGTCGACTTCACCGCGAACACGTTCACCGTCTATAACCGTCTCGTCGAATTCGAACGCGGCGGCACCAAGGTCGAGCCGGGCCTCGCGCAATCGTGGGACGTTTCCCCCGACGGCAAGACCTACACGTTCCATCTGCGCCACGGCGTGAAGTTCCAGACCACCTCGTTCTTCAAGCCCTCGCGCGAATTCGACGCCGACGACGTCGTGTTCACGTTCCAGCGCATGCTCGATCCGAACCAGCCGTTCCGCAAGGCATACCCGGTGTCGTTCCCGTACTTCACCGACATGGGCCTCGACAAGTTGATCGCCAAGGTCGAAAAGGTCGATCCGTACACCGTGAAGTTCACGCTGAACGAGCCGAACGCGCCGTTCATCCAGAACATGGCGATGGAATTCGCGTCGATTCTCTCGGCCGAATACGCCGATCAGCTGATGAAGGCCGGCAAGGCCGCCGACATGAACCAGTTCCCGGTCGGCACGGGTCCGTTCATCTTCAAGAGCTACACGAAGGACGCGACGATCCGCTTCGACGGCAATCCCGACTACTGGAAGCCCAACACGGTGAAGATCTCGAAGCTGATCTTCTCGATCACGCCGGACGCGAGCGTGCGCGTGCAGAAGCTCAAGCGCGACGAATGCCAGGTGATGAGCTATCCGCGTCCCGCCGACATCGCGCCGCTGAAGGCCGATGCGAACATCGCCATGCCGTCGCAGCCGGGCTTCAACCTCGGCTATCTGTCGTACACGGTCACGCGCAAGCCGATGGACAAGCTCGAAGTGCGTCAGGCGCTCGACATGGCGATCAACAAGAAGGCGATCATCGAGTCGGTGTACCAGGGCGCGGGCCAGGCGGCGACCAATCCGATGCCGCCCACGCAATGGTCCTACGACAAGTCGCTGACGGCGCAGCCGTACGACACGGCGAAGGCCAAGGCGCTGCTCGCGAAGGCCGGTTTCCCGAACGGTTTCGAGATGACGCTCTGGGCGATGCCGGTGCAGCGTCCGTATAACCCGAACGCGCGTCTGATGGCCGAGATGATCCAGGCCGACTGGGCCAAGATCGGCGTGAAGGCGAAGATCGTCACGTACGAGTGGGGCGAGTACATCAAGCGTGCGCACGCGGGCGAGGACGACTCGATGCTGATCGGCTGGACGGGCGACAATGGCGACCCGGACAACTGGCTCGGCACGCTGCTCGGCTGCGACGCCGTGAACGGCAACAACTTCGGCAAGTGGTGCTACAAGCCGTTCGACGACCTGGTCCAGAAGGGCCGTCAGACGTCGAATCAGGCCGAGCGCACGAAGATCTACACGCAGGCGCAGCAGATTTTCGCGCAGCAGCTGCCGTTCTCGCCGATCGCCCACTCGACCGTCTATCAGCCGGTCAGCAAGAAGGTGATCGACATGCGCATCGAGCCGCTGGGCTACGCGCGCTTCGACGGCGTGGGCATGCAGTAAAGATCATCGGGTAAGACTTTCCGCTTCGCCCGCACACCGGGAAAAGAAGCGGAAAATGGTCCGGCGACCGGGGTCACGAGCCCCTGTCGCCGGTTGCGTTTCCATTCAGGCTCATTGAAGTTTTAGGGGGGAACACCACATGTTCCGCTTCGTATTGCGCCGCATCGGCATGGTGATTCCGACGTTCATCGGCATCACGATTCTGGCGTTCGCGCTCATTCACCTGATTCCGGGCGACCCCATCGAAGTGATGATGGGCGAGCGCGGCGTCGATCCTCAAATGCACGCCGACGCGATGCACCGCCTCGGGCTCGACGAGCCCCTGCCGATGCAGTATCTGCACTACGTCGGCCACGCGTTGCAAGGCAATCTCGGCACCTCGATCATCACCAACACGAGCGTGATGGGCGAGTTTCTGGCGCGCTTTCCCGCCACCGTCGAACTGTCGATCTGCGCGCTGATCTTCGCGCTCGTGATCGGCCTGCCCGCGGGCGTGTTCGCGGCGCTGCGGCGCGGCACCGTGGTCGATCACGGCGTGATGGGCACGGCGCTCACCGGCTACTCCATGCCGATCTTCTGGTGGGGCCTCATCCTCATCATGGTGTTCTCGTCGAAGCTCGGCTGGACGCCGGTTTCCGGGCGCATCGCGGTGGAGTTCGACATTCCGCGCGTGACCGGCTTCATGCTGATCGACTCGCTGCTGCCGGGCACCGACGAAGGCTCGTTCAAGTCCGCGCTCTCGCATCTGATCCTGCCCGCGATCGTGCTCGGCACGATTCCGCTCGCGGTGGTCGCGCGCATGACGCGCTCGTCGATGCTCGAAGTGCTGCGCGAGGACTACATCCGCACCGCGCGCGCCAAGGGTCTTTCGCCCGTGCGCGTGATCGTCGTGCACGCGCTGCGCAACGCGCTGATTCCCGTCGTGACCGTGATCGGCCTGCAGGTCGGCACGCTGCTCGCGGGCGCGGTGCTCACCGAAACATTGTTCTCCTGGCCCGGCATCGGCAAATGGCTGATCGACGCGATCAGCCGCCGCGATTATCCGGTGGTGCAGGGCGGCATTCTCATGATCGCGACGCTCGTGATCCTCGTGAATCTGGTCGTCGATCTGCTGTACGGCGTGCTGAATCCGCGCATTCGCCATACGAGGTAATCACGCCATGACGATGCAAACCCCACAACACCAAGACAATCGAAAGGAGGCGTGATGGCTGACATTCAGAACACCGCGCCGCGCGCGGTCACGCCGCCTTCGGGACGCGCGCTCGTGCTGCGCGAATTCTGGGCGAACTTCTCGCGCAACAAGGGCGCCGTCGCGGCGGGCGTGATCGTGCTGCTGCTGGTTTTCGTGGCGATCTTCGCGCCGCTGATCGCCCCGCACAGCCCGATCGAGCAATACCGCGACAACGTGAAGATTCCGCCCGCCTGGCTCGACGGCGGCAACTGGAAGTTCATTCTCGGCACCGACGAAGCGGGCCGCGACATCCTCTCGCGCCTGATGTTCGGCGCGCGCCTGTCGCTGTGGATCGGCTGCGTCTCGGTCGTGCTCGCGCTGATTCCGGGCATCGTGCTCGGGCTCGTCGCCGCGTTCTTCGAGAAATGGGCCGACACGCCGATCATGCGTCTGATGGACGTGCTGCTCGCGCTGCCGTCGCTGCTGCTCGCGGTCGCCGTGGTGGCGATCATCGGTCCGGGCCTCACCAACACGATGCTCGCGATCGCGATCGTCGCGCTGCCCGGTTATGTGCGTCTCACGCGCGGCTCGGCGCTCGGCGAACTGCACAAGGAATATGTGACCGCCTCGCGCGTGGCGGGCGCGGGCACGCTGCGGCTGATGTTCTCGCAGGTGCTGCCCAACTGCACGGCGCCGCTGATCGTGCAGGCGACGCTCGGTTTCAGCTCGGCGATTCTCGACGCCGCCGCGCTCGGCTTTCTCGGCCTCGGCGTGCAGCCGCCCGCGGCGGAGTGGGGCGCGATGCTCGCCTCGGCGCGCGACTACATCGACAGCGCATGGTGGATCGTCACGATGCCCGGCCTGTCGATCCTGATCTCGGTGCTCGCGATCAACCTGCTCGGCGACGGGCTGCGCGACGCACTCGATCCCAAGCTGAAGCGGATGGCCTGATATGAAAACGACCCCCACACTCCCTTCGGTCGTTGCCCCCCGAGGGGGCGTCAGTCCTCTTGGGGCGGCCCGGCGAGGCCTGACATGACTCAAGAACTTCTATCCATCCGCAATCTGGCCGTGAATTTCAACGGCCTGCCCGCCGTCGACCGCGTGAATCTTTCCGTGGCGCCGGGCGAAGTGCTCGGCATCGTCGGCGAATCGGGTTCGGGCAAGAGCGTGACGATGATGGCGCTGATGGGCCTGATCGACGCGCCCGGCAAGGTCACGGCCGATTCGGTCACCTTCGATGGCCGCGATCTGCTCAACGCGACCGGCAAGGAGCGCCGCCGCATCGTCGGCAAGGACATCGCGATGGTGTTCCAGGACGCGCTTTCGAGCCTGAATCCGAGCTACACGGTCGGCTATCAGATCAAGGAAGTGCTCAAGCTGCACGAAGGCCTGCGCGGCGCGGCGCTGCATCGGCGCGCGCTCGAACTGCTCGACCAGGTGGGCATTCCCGACGCGAAGAACCGCATCGACAACTTCCCGCACCAGATGTCGGGCGGCATGAACCAGCGCGTGATGATCGCGATGGCCGTGGCCTGCAATCCGAAGCTGCTGATCGCCGACGAGCCCACCACGGCGCTCGACGTGACGATCCAGGCGCAGATCATGGAACTGCTCGTGCGTCTGCAGAAGGAGCGCGGCATGGCGCTCGTGCTGATCTCGCACGATCTGGCCGTGGTCTCCGAAGTCGCGCAGCGCGTGGCCGTGATGTACGCGGGCGAGATCATCGAGACCAATCGCGTGCCGGACATCTTCGCGCGTCCGCATCATCCTTACACGGAGGCGCTGCTCGCGGCGATTCCCGAGCACAACCAGGGCGCGGCGCGCCTCGCCGCGCTGGCGGGCATGGTGCCGGGCCGCGACGATCGTCCGAGCGGCTGTCTGTTCGCGCCGCGCTGCAAGTACGTGATCGACGACTGCAACAAGGCGCGCCCCGCGCTCGCCGAACTCGTCGATCTCGCCAGCGAAAGCGGCGGCTGCGCGCGCGTGCGCTGCATCAAGCCGCTGAACGTGCAGGGCAAGATGGCGGGTCAGGCAGTGAACCCCACGAACGGAGGCGCGCGATGAACGCAGTCCAGAAACCCGCGCCCGACGACAAGGTGCTCGTCGCCGAGGATCTCAAGAAGCATTACAGCGTGAAGCGCGGCATGTTCGGCACGGGCACCGTGAAGGCGCTCAACGGCGTGTCGTTCTCGCTCACGCGCGGGCGCACGCTCGCGGTGGTGGGCGAGTCGGGCTGCGGCAAGTCCACGCTCGCGCGCCAGCTCACGATGATCGAGCCGCCCACCTCGGGCAAGCTCACGATCGACGGCGAGGACGTGGCCAGCGCGAGCCGCGAGAAGATCGCCGCGCTGCGCCGCCGCGTGCAGATGGTGTTCCAGAACCCGTTCGCCTCGCTCAATCCGCGCAAGACCGTCGAGCAGACGCTCGGTGAGCCGCTGGCGATCAACACCAAGCTCACCGCCGCCGAACGCGCGGACCGCATCGCGCACATGATGCGCATCGTCGGCTTGCGGCCCGAGCACGCCAAGCGCTATCCGCATATGTTCTCGGGCGGGCAGCGTCAGCGTGTGGCGATCGCGCGCGCGATGATTCTCGATCCGCAGATCGTGGTCGCCGACGAGCCGGTGTCGGCGCTCGACGTGTCGATCCAGGCGCAGATTCTCAATCTGTTCATGGATCTGCAGGAGCAGTTCCGCACCAGCTATGTGTTCATTTCGCACAATCTGGCGGTGGTCGAGCACATCGCCGACGACGTGATGGTGATGTACCTCGGCGGCGTGGCGGAACTCGGCGACAAGGCCACGGTGATCGGGCGGCCGCGCCATCCGTACACGCGCTCGCTGCTGTCGGCCACGCCCGCGATCTTCGAGGCGGACCGCCGCGTGAAGATCAAACTGGAGGGCGAACTGCCGTCGCCGCTCAATCCGCCGTCGGGCTGCACGTTCCATCAGCGCTGCCCTTACGCGATCGAGCGGTGCCGTCAGGAAGTGCCCCAACTTCGCGAAGTTGATGGGCGTCAGGTATCCTGCCATCGTGCGGAAGAGGTGGGGGAAATGGATGGGAGCAGTTCGGCCTGATGAGGCAGCGGCGCGCCATGGTGCGCGCTGCGTGCATTCAGACGGCTGCTCCGCCATGTCGATGACGACGCGCGCGCGCTGGCAGGTGCGCGCGCAGTGGCTGGCGAGGAGGGCTCGCGCGGGTTTGCGGATGGTTTTTCGCTCGGAGTGGTGGGGTGCGGGTCCGATGTCCGGGCTGCGCGCGCCCTGGCGGGGTCTCGCGCGTGCGGCGATGGGCGCGGCGCTGGCGTTGGCGGTCGTGCTCGGCACTTACGCGGGCGACGCGCTCGCGGCGGGCGCCGCCGCCAATACGCCTGGCGCGCGTCCGCCTGTTCCGGGTATTCCGGCCACGTCCGGCTCGCGCCTGCCTTCGGGCGGCGGCCTGCCCGGCTTCCATTCGCCGCCCGCCGTGCCCAGCTACGCCTCGGGCACCACCGCCGGCGGCCCGGTGCGCACCCGGCCCGCGCGCATGCCGTTCTATGTCGCCACGCGCGGCACCACCACCATCTATCTGCTCGGCACGCTCCACGTGGGCGATCCGGTCGACTATCCGCCCGGCCAACCGTTCCGCGCGCCCATTCTCGCGGCGCTCAACGCGTCGCCGACGCTCGCGCTGGAGCTGTCTCCCGACGATCTGCTGGTCTCGCAGGACGACGTCTCGAAATACGGCGTCTGCCGCAAACCCTGTCTCGAACAACTGCTGCCCGAGCCGCTGTGGATGAAGCTGGCGGCGCGCATGCGCGGCAATCCCGAGGCGCTCGCCGAGATGCGCAAGATGAAACCGTGGCTCGCCTCGCTGCTGGTGGAAACCTACGATTCGCTGAGCGCGGGCCTGCAAACCGAATACGGCACCGAGGCGCAATTGCAGAACGTGTTCCTGCGCCTGAAGGGGCGGCGCATCGTCGGGCTGGAGACGCTGTCCGAGCAGATGCGCGCGTTCACGAACCTGAACCTCGCGCAGCAGCGCGAAATGCTGGCGCAGGATCTCGCGCAGACGCCCGCGCAGAACGTGGCCGACGTGCAGACGCTGCTGCGCCTCTGGCGCGTGGGCGACGCCGATGCCATCGCCGCCTGGGAAGCCGCGCGCACTGAAAAGCTCTCGCACGACTGGCGCGTGGCGGCGTCGGTGGACAACCGCATCGTCTACGAGCGCAACCGGCGCTTCGTCGTGCGCATGCAGCAGTACGCGGCGCCGAACAAGCCGCTGTTCGTGGCGATCGGCGCGCTGCATCTGGGCGGGCGCAAAGGGGTGCTGCAGTTGCTGCGCCAGCGCGGTTTCACGGTCGATCCGGGGTGAGTTTGGGCGGGCGGGATGGAGCGTCGGCCTTGTCCACTTTGTCTGCGTCGTCCGTTCGGTCCATCTGGTCGACGAGATCGGGCGATGCCGTCGTTTCGCGCGCGTCGGTGACTTCGCTGACGGCGGGGCGCACGCGCTTCGGTTTTCTCCGTGGCTTCGGCGGCGTGGCGGCGGGCGCGTTCTCCGCGATCTCCGGTTCAAGCTTCGGCGCGGCCGCCCGTGTCTTCGCGCCCACCCGCGTGCGTGCCGATGGCGCGGCGGCGAGCGCGTCGCGGACCTCGTCGATGGCGTCGCGCCAGTCGCCCACCTCACGCTGGCGGAACAGCCGCGCCGTGGGATACCACGGCGAATCGGCGCGATGTTCGAGCCAGCGCCACTCGCCGTTCGCGGGCACCAGCACCCAGACCGGCTTGCCGAGCGCGCCCGCCAGATGCGCGATCGACGTATCCACGGCGATCACGAGATCGAGATTCATGATGAGCGCCGCCGTATCGGCGAAATCGTGCAGATCGGCGCTGAAATCGTGGATCACGACCTGCGCCCCGGCATCGGAGAGATCGGTGGCATCGGCGAGTTGGGCGCGCGCCGCCTCGCCCTTCTGCAGCGAGAACCAGCTGATGCGCTCCAGCGCGAACCACTCACGCAGCGCGGCGAGCGGCACCGAGCGGTTGCGGTCGTTGTAGAAGTCGGGATTGCCCGCCCAGACGAGCCCGACGTAGCGATGCCCGGCGGGCTTGCGCGCCGTGGCGGCCTTTCCCTTCTGCGCGGGCATTGCCCCGCCCGCGCGCCGCGCGAGATCGGCCTGCATGGCCGCCAGCACACGCGGTTGCCAGGCCGCGATTTCCGTCTCGCGCGCGAACAGATACGGCACCGTGGCCGGAATCGTCTCGAGCGTCGTGCCGACCACGGGCGGCACGCTCATCATGTAGATCCAGTAGTCGTAGCCGCCCGAAGGCGCGCCCGACCACGCGCGATGCACGCCCGGCGCCGACTGCGCGAGCCACAGCAGCGCGCGCGGCACGCAGACGTCCACGCTCGCGCCGCGCGCGGCGATCTCGGCGGCGTAGCGCACGAACTGGATCTGGTCGCCGAAACCCTGTTCGTGGACCAGCAGCACGCGCTTGCCCGCCAGCGGCTCGCCGCGCCATTCGGGCATGCCTTCGACGTCGAACAGCGCGTAGTCGGCGGCGCGCCAGCGTCGCGCATAGGACGCCCAGCCTTCCCGGTACTCGCCGCGCTTGAGCTTGAGCCAGACGAGGTTCTGCTGCGCGTCGGCGTGGTCGGGATCGAGTTCCAGCGCGCGCAGATAGTACGGCTCCTCCTCGTCGTTGCGGCCCTGCGCGCCCAGCGCCGAGCCGAGGCAGACGAGGTTGGCCGGATTCGGCGCCAGCGCCACCGCATGGCGATAGCACTTTTCGGCGCTGCGGTAGTCGCCCGTTCGCCCGAGCAGCGTGCCGAGGTTCACCCACGCCGCCGCGTAAGCCGGATCGAGTTCGAGCGCGCGCAGAAAACTGGCGACGGCCGCCTGTTCGTCGCCGTGCGCGTTCAGGGCATTGGCCAGATTGAAGTGGATGCCCGCGTCGCCGGGCGCGAGCGCCAGCGCCGCGCGATAGCAGGCGAGCGCCTCGCCGTGGCGGCCGAGCGCGGCGAGCGTGCTGCCGAGATTCACGTGGGCGTCGGTGTAGTGCGGCGCGAGCGCGAGCGCGGCACGGCCATGTTCGACCGCGCCCGCGAGATCGCCCTGATCGCGCAGCGCGAGCGCGAGATGACTGTGCGCCTCGGCGAACGACGGTTCGAGCCGCAGCGCCTCGTGCAGGCTGCGCACGGCCTCGGCGGTCTCGCCCAGCGCGCGTGCCGCGAGCGCGCGGTTGCTCCAGCAGATCGCGTCGCCGCTGGCGCAGGCGAGCGCGCGGTCCATCAGCAGCAGCGCGCCGCGATGGTCGCCGAGTTGATGACGCGCGACGCCCCAGTAATGCAGCGCCGCCGCGTGCGTGGCGTCTTGCGCGACGAGCGCCATGTAGAGCGACTGTGCGGTGTCGAGATGCCCGGCGCGGTGCGCGTCGAGCGCGGCGGCGAGGCGGGCGTGGGCATCGGCATGTGCGTCGGGATGTGCGTCGGCATGTGCGTCGGCGTGCGGTGGCGCGGCGGCGGAGGTTTGCGGAGCAGCATCGTGGGCGTGGGCGGACGGCCAGGCGTCGGGATCGGGCGGGAGCATGGGAAATAGGGGCGGCGTGGCCACGGCGGCGCGAACCCGTGGACGAACCGTGAACTTGAAGGGAGGAACCGAACAAGTTAGCGGTCCGACCCCGTTGCGACGATCAGAAAATTCCCAAACCGACGCGGCGAACCGTCAAAAATCGTCGCTGCCCGGAGGCACATCGCGATCGGTTCGAGCGCGATTCAGGAGCGAATCTGGATCAAACGCCCGCCCATGCTTTCGTCGGAATCCGATATCGACGCCGCAGCCGCGCCCCTACGATGAGCCTTTCATCTGCGGAGAGCCCATCATGTCGACTCTTTCGGACGCCGGGCGCACCGCGCCGCTCGTCAGCGTCATCACGCCCACGTGGGCGCGCGAGGCCATGCTGCCGTTCGCGTATCGCCAGTTCGCGCAGCAGGATCTCGGGCAAGACAGCGGCTGCGAATGGATCGTGATCGACGACAGCGACACGCCGAGCGCTTTCCTCCAGCAGCTCGACGATGCGCGCGTCGTCTATCGACATCTGCCTCGGCGCATGAGCATCGGCGAGAAGCGCAATCTCGCGGTGCAGCTCGCGCGCGCCGACGTCATCGCCCATTTCGACGACGACGAGTACTACGCGCCGCACTATCTGCGCACGATGCTCGGCCAGATGCGCGCGCAGGACGCCGATTTCGTGAAGCTCGGCGCGTTCTTTCTCTACAGCCGCGTGTATGGCTGCTACGGCTGGTGGGATCTGCTGAAGAAAAGCGGGCTGCATTTCAAGTGGAGCGCGCAGCCGATGGCGGCGCTCAACTTTCCCGACGAGCACCGCGCGTTCGCCGACAATCAGCTCGGCTACGGCTTCAGCTATGTGTATCGCAAGCCGGTCTGGGAAGCGGCGCCGTTCGAGCCGTGTTCGTTCAACGAGGACGCCCTGTTCGCGCAGGCCGCGCTCGCGCGCGGCGCGAAGTTCGCCCTGCTCGCCGACGACGCCGGCCTGTGCCTGCACGTGCTGCATGCGTACAACACGTCGATGAGCTTTCCGCAGTTCCTGCTGCCCGACGCGCTGGTGGCGCGGCATTTTCCCGATTTCACGCGCTTCGTCGCGACGCTGCCGTAGCGGCGTCGCGATGTCGCGATATCGTGATGTTCTGGCTTCGTGGCGGGTCAGGCGTGTGCGCCCGCCGCGCGCACGCCGATGCCCGCCTCGTCGAGCGCCGCGCGGATGCGCCGCGCGAATTCGAGCGCGTGAGGCCCGTCGCCGTGCAGGCAGATGGTCTGCGCGTTGAGCGGCACCCACGCGCCGTCGACGGCCTGCACGCGCTGCTCGCGGATCATCGCGAGCGTGCGCGCGAGCACGGCGTCCTGGTCGTCGAGCAGGGCGCCCGGCTCGCTGCGCGGCACGAGCGAGCCGTCGGCGCGATAGCCGCGGTCGGCGAACACTTCCTCGACCGCCACGAGGCCCGTTTCCCGCGCGGCCGCCACCAGCCCGCTGCCCGCGAGCGCGAACACCGTCACCGACGGATCGAAGTCGTGCACGGCGGAGACGATCGCGTCGGCGATCTTCGCGTCGCGCGCGGCCTGGTTATAGAGCGCGCCATGCGGCTTGACGTGCGCGATGCGGCCGCCTTCGGCCTGTGCAATCGCCGACAGCGCGCCGAGCTGATAGAGCACGCCCGCGTAGATCTCCTCGGCGGGCAGGTCCATTTCCTTGCGGCCGAAATTCTCGGGGTCGTTGAAGCTCGGGTGCGCGCCGATCGACACGCCTTTCTCCACGGCCCAGCGCACGCATTCGCGCATGGCGTTGGCGCCGCCCGCGTGCCAGCCGCACGCGATATTGGCCGAGCTTACGAGGTCGAGCAGCGCCTCGTCGGCGCCGCAGCCTTCGCCGAGGTCGGCGTTCAGATCGATGGTCGTCATGGTGGTTCTCTCCGTGTTGCCTCACGTCCGCGTCGCGCGCGGGCGTGTCGTTGCCTGTGTTGCGTGTTATTGCCGGTTACCGCGTGATGCCACGTCGTGCCGATATCGCTGCGCGCCTCAACGCCCCGCCGCCGCGCGCTTGCGGCTCGCATAGCGTTCTTCCTGCATGCCGATGGCGGCGTCGATCTGGCGCAGATACGCGCGCGCCTCTTCGAGCGCGTGGCGCGCCACCGCAGGCGTCGCCTCGACGAAGCGCACGCCCGCCGTCAGCCGCACCTGCGCGAGCTTCCACAAATCGGCGCGGATCACGGCGCCGATCCGCGGATAGCCGCCCGTGGTCTGCGCGTCGCTCATCAGCACGATGGGCTGGCCGTTGGGCGGCACCTGGATCGTGCCGGGCAGCACGGCGTGCGAGAGCAGGGCGCCGCCCGCGTCGGGCGCGGCGCGCGCGAGCGGCGTGCCGTCGAGCCGGTAGCCCATGCGGTTGCTGTTGGGCGTCACCTGCCATTCGTCGGACCAGAACGCGCGCTGCGACTCGGGCGCAAAGCTCGCGTATTCGGGGCCGGGCAGCACGCGCACGGGCACGGCCCAGAGCACGCCGTCGGGATGGCGGCCGCGCCGGTGATGCGGCTCGTCCACGTGAACGAAGTTGCACAGCGTCGGCGCCTTCACACCGAACGGCGGCGCGTCGGGGCCGAGCGAGGCGCGCTCGCCGCCCGGCGCGAACGAGGCGCCCGAGGCGAGCCGGTCGCCGTCCTTGAGCGCGCGGCCCGCGAGCCCGCCGAAACCGGCGGCGAGATCGGTGCTGCGCGAGCCGAGCATCGGCAGCACGTCGATGCCGCCCGCCACGCACACATACGCGCGCATGCCGCGTTTCGCGCCGTTCAGCACGAGCGTTTCGCCGGCCGCGACCGGCAGGCTCCACCACGACCAGACGGGCTTGTCGCCGAGCGTCGCGCCGAAGTCGGTGCCGGTGATGGCGACGCGCGTCGCGCGTGCGAAGCGCAGCGCGACCGGGCCGAAGGTGATTTCGAGCCCCGCCGCGTCGGGGCGGTTGCCGACCAGCCGGTTGCCCACTTCGAGCGCGAGCGTGTCGAGTGCGCCGCCCGTCGCGACGCCCAGATGGCGGTAGCCGGGGCGGCCCAGATCCTGGACCGTGGTGAGGCGGCCCGCGCGCAGGACTTCGATCATGCGAGGACCTCCGCGATCGTGAAACGCACGCGGTCGCCGGGCAGCAGCAGCGTGGGCGGCTGGCGCGCGGGATCGAACAGCGCGAGCGCGGTGCGGCCGATCAGTTGCCAGCCGCCGGGCGATTGCGCCGGATAGATGCCCGTCTGCTCGCCGCCGATGCCGACCGAACCGGCGGGCACGGCCAGACGCGGTTCGGCGCGGCGCGGCGTGTGCAGCGCCGCGTCGAGGCCGCCGAGATAGGCGAAGCCCGGCTGGAAGCCGAGAAAGAACACCGTGTAGACGCCCGCCGCGTGGCGCCGCGCGACCTCTTCGGGCGCGAGGCCCGTATGGCGCGCGACCTCGACGAGATCGGGGCCTGCCGCGCCGCCGTAGCTCACCGGAATCTCGATGTCGCGGCCTTCGGGCTGCGCGTGAGCGGCGTCGTGGCTGTCGGCGCTGTCGTTGGCGGTTTCGTCGGCGCTGTCGTCGCTGTCGGCGGCGCGCCACGCGGCTTCGAGCGCGGCGGCGAGCGCGGCGGCATCGGCGTCGAGCGCATCGAAGGCGATCGTCAGGTTGTTCATGCCGGGCACGACTTCGCGCACGGCGGCCCAGCCGCGCGCCTGCGCGGCCACGGCCCAGATGCGGCGCTGAACTTCCAGCGTGGCGGGCGGCGGCGCTTCGCAGACGAGCGCCTCGTCGCCGAGAAAGTAGATGCGTGGAACGGGTATGCGCATGGTGTCGGGAAGTGGAGGGCGAAGCGGCCGCGCGTCGGCGCAAGGCTGGGCGCGAGAGAAGCGGGCGGCGCCCGGCGGCCGTTTTAGTCAGGTTACATTCTCGATAAATTATCGACAAATTCTCAACAAGCGTTTGTGCCAGGCGCGTCGCGCACGGACCGCCTCTACACTGGCGCCACCACTGTCACGCCGGGACTCCCGCCATGCCGCGCCAGCCGACCAGGATCGTTTCGTCCGAACATCTCGTTTCCGCGACGAGCGCCGAACTCTCCGAACTCGAGTACGCGCTCATCATGGCCAGCAACGCGTTCAGCCGCTGGATGGTGCGCTGCATGTCGGCGGCGGGCGCCAAGGATATGACGCCGATCGAGGTGTCGCTGCTGCATCACGTCGGCCATCGCGACCGGCGCAAGAAGCTCGCCGATATCTGCTTCGTGCTCAATATCGAGGATACGCACGTCGCCACCTATGCGCTGAAGAAGCTCGTCGCGCGCGGCTACGTGGCGAGCGAGAAAAGCGGCAAGGAAGTGTTCTTCGCGGTGACGCCCGAGGGGCGCGAGCTGTGCCTGCGCTATCGCGACGTGCGCGAAAGCTGCCTGATCGCCACGCTCAAGGAAAGCGGCCTGTCCAACGCGCAGATCGGCGATGCCGCGCAGCTGATGCGCAACGCGTCCGGGCTCTACGACACGGCGGCGCGCGCGGCGGCTTCGCTTTGAGCCGATGAGTCGATGAGTCGATAACCCGGCGATCAGGACGATCGGGACGATCGGATCGATCGCGGCGACGGGAACGATGCGCGCAGGCTTCAGCCTTCGGCGACCCGACGCGCAACCGGTTGTGCGTCGTGCTTCTCGTCGTGATTTTCGCCGCGATGCGCGAGATGCGCGCCCGTCTCGGTGACCACGGCGTCGAGCGGCAGATCGTGCGCTTCCGGCTCGAGCACGCCGTCGTCGATGCGGCACGCTTCGTACGCGAGGCCCACGGTGTACGGCGGCTGCGCGCCGGGCCACGCGGCGAGCGTGCGGTCGTAATAGCCGCCGCCATAGCCGAGCCGATAACCCGCGCGGTCGAAGCCCACGCACGGCACCAGGAGCAGGTCGGGCACGACGGCGATCGGCTGCGCCGGTTCGGGGATGCCGTGATGCCCTTCGCGCATCGGCGCGTCGGGCGTCCAGGCGTAGAAATGCAGCGGCGTATGGCGCTCGGGAATCGCGGGCAGCGCAGCGCTTCGCGAGGTGTCGGCGGCGAGCCACGTGGCGATCCACGCGCGCGCGTCGAACTCGCCCGACAGCGGCCAGTAAAAGCCGATCGAACGCGGCGCGAGACGCGCGATCAGCGCATCGAGATGCCCCGTCAGAGCAACGCTTACAGTGGCGTCCGAAGACGCCGCCAGGCGTGCTGCGCGCAGCTTTAGGCGCCAGTCCTTTTTGGCTTCCGCAAGGGGCTTGCGTGCTATGCTTGGGTTCACCTCGCGCTCCAGAAATAACGATGTCCAAACGCCTTGTTCGAGTATATCGCGTGGTCGGTCTCGCACTGACCGCCGCGGCACTCGTCGCGTGCAGCACGGCCGACGCCGTGCGGCCCGTCGCCCTGCCCATCGGGGCGACTCTCACGCCCGACGACCAGACTTTCATCCAGCTTCGCGAAGCCGCGCGCAACAACGATCCGGCGCGCGCCGCGCAACTCGCCGCGATGATCCCGGACTATCCGGCGCCGTCGTATCTCGAGTACTTCCAGCTCAAGCCGCAGTTGTTCGATTCGCAGGGCCACGCGCGCGTGGACGCGCCCGACGCGCCCGTGCTGTCGTTCCTGCAACGCCACGACGGCGAGGCCATCGGCGACCGCATGCGCAACGACTATCTGCTCGTGCTGGGCGCGCGTCACGACTGGGCGAACTTCGACAAGCAATACCCGCGCTTCGTCCTCAACGACGACACGCAGGTGAAGTGCTACGCGCTGGAGTCGCGCGCGGCACGCGGCGAGAACGTCGCCGACGACGCGCGCGCGCTGCTCACCGAGCCGCGCTATTACGGCGACGGCTGCGTCGACCTCATCACCGCGCTCGCCATCAAGAACCAGTTCTCGACCGACGACGTCTGGCAGCAGATCCGTCTCGCCTACGAGCAGAACCAGACCACCACCGGCTCGAAGCTGCTCGACGCGCTCGCGCAGCGTCCCGACCCCACGGCGTTCAGCCAGGCGATCAGCACGCCGCCGCTCACGCTCGCACGCGGTGTCGGCGCCGACCCGCAATCGCATCAGCTCGCGCTGCTCGCCGTCACGGTGATGGCGCGCAACGATCCGGCCATGACGGCGGCCACCTACGCGGCCGTCGCGCCCTCGCTCACCTCGCCCGAACGCGCGATCGGCTGGGGCACGATCGGCTATCAGGCGGCGCTCAAGCGCATGCCGGGCGCGCTCGACTGGTATCGCCTTTCCGCCAACGCGCCGCTTTCGAGCCCGGCTTACGAATGGCGCACGCGCGCCGCGCTGCTCGGCGGCGACTGGACCATGGTGCGCTGGTCGATCGAGCAGATGCCGGCCGCGCTGCGCGCGCAGCCGTCGTGGGTCTACTGGCACGCACGCGCGCTCAAGCAGGCGGGCGAGACCGGCCAGGCGAGCCAGGAATTCGCTTCCATTTCGCAGGGCTATAACTTCTACGGCCAGCTCGCCACCGAGGAACTCGGCCAGAAGATCACCATTCCGCCGAAGACCACGGTCAGCGACGCCGAAGTCGCGCAGGCCGGCCAGACGCCGGGCTTCGCGCTTGCGCAGCGTTTCTACGCGCTGAATCTGCGTCTCGAAGGCAATCGCGAATGGAACTGGCCGCTGCGCGGCATGAACGACCGTCAGCTGCTCGCGGCCGCCGAATACGCGAAACGCATCCAGCTGCTCGACCGCACCGTGAACACGGCCGACCGCACGCAAAGCGAGCACGACTTCTCGCTGCGCTACCTCGCGCCGTTCCGCGACGTGGTGGAGCGCGACGCGCAGACCAATGGCCTCGACGTCGAATGGGCCTACGGTTTGATCCGTCAGGAATCGCGCTTCATCCTCAACGCGAAGTCGGGCGTGGGCGCGAGCGGCCTGATGCAGATCATGCCCGCCACGGCGCAGATGGTCGCCAAGAAGATCGGCATCGGCCCGCTTTCGCGCGATCAGCTCGACGACCTGGACACCAATATCCTGCTCGGAACGAACTATTTGTCGATGATTTACAATCAGTTCGACGGTTCCGCCGTGCTCGCCACCGCGGGCTACAACGCGGGACCGGGACGCCCGCGCCAGTGGCGTTCCACCTTGCAGGGCGGCGTCGAAGGCGCCATCTTCGCGGAAACCATTCCGTTCCAGGAAACCCGCGATTACGTGAAAAACGTGTTGTCCAACACGGTCTACTACGCGGCGCTGTTCGAGGGCCGTCCGCAATCGCTGAAGGCGCGTCTCGGCTACATTTCGCCGTAAGCGCCACGCGGCGCGTTCCGCTCGCACGCGGGCCGCGCCGCCTCGCCAGCCGTCTCCCGCGGACCTCCCCACGCCTCGCCGCCGTCTGCACGAGGAGGTCGAAGATGAGACATCAAGCCATCGCGGTCATCGGCGGTTCGGGATTCATCGGCAGCCACCTCGTCAACGCGCTCGTCGAGGCCGGCAAGACCGTGCGCGTGGCCACCCGGCGCCGCGCCAACGCCCGCCATCTCACCCTGTTGCCCATCGACGTGCTCGAAACCGACGTGAGCGATCCCGTCGCGCTCGCGGGCTTTCTCGAAGGCGCGGACGCCGCCATCAATCTCGTCGGCACGCTCAACGGCGGCCACGGCACGCCTTACGGCGCGGGCTTCGCGAAGCTCCACGTCGATCTCCCCACCAAGATCGTCGCCGCCTGCGAGAGCAAGGGCGTGCACCGGCTCATCCACCTGAGCGCGCTGGGCGCCGATCCGCGCGGCCCGAGCATGTATCTGCGCTCGAAGGGCGACGGTGAAAAGGCCGTGCACGCGTCCACGTCGCTGGCCTCCACGATCTTCCGCCCGTCGGTCGTGTTCGGTCCCGAGGACAGCTTTCTCAACCGTTTCGCCGTGCTGCAAAAACTCTTTCCGATGATCCCGCTGGGCATGCCGGATGCGAAGTTTCAACCGGTGTTTGTCGGCGACGTGTCGAAGGCGATCGTGAATGTGCTCGATCTCGACGCCGCGAGCGGGCACACTTACGAACTCGGCGGCCCGACCGTCTACACGCTCGAACAGCTCGTGCAGTACTGCGGCGAGGCGATCGGCAAGCACGCGCGCATCGTGCGGCTGCCCGACGCGTTCGCGCGTTTGCAGGCGTTCTCGTTCGAATTCGCGCCGGGCGAGCCGGTGCTCACGCGCGACAATCTCGATTCGATGAAAGTCGACAGCGTGCTGAGCGGTCCGCTCGCGCCCGAACTGGGTGTCGAGCCCGCGAGCATCGAAACGATCGCGCCGCTCTATCTCGCCGACGCCTCGCTGCGCTCGCGCCTGAACATCTTCCGCGCCAGCGCGGGACGATAAACCGGCGAGCCGGACGCGGCGCACGAGATTCCAGGCACGGCGAAAAGCGCGGCGTCCCTCAACATTTTTGCGATGGTCATCATGAAGCTCGTAATCGGAGACAAGAACTACTCGTCGTGGTCGATGCGCCCCTGGGTGCTGATGACGCATTTCGGCCTGCCGTTCGACGAGGTGCTGATCGAGCTCGATCAGCCGGGCACGAAGGACGCGATTCTGGCGTTCTCGTCGTCGGGCAAGGTGCCGTGCCTCGTCACCGACGACGGCGTGGCGGTGTGGGATTCGCTCGCGATCGCCGAAACGCTCGCCGAGCGTTTTCCGCAGCACGCGATGTGGCCGCGCGACGCGAACGTGCGCGCGCAGGCGCGCAGCGTGAGCGCTGAAATGCACTCGGGCTTCGGCGAACTGCGCACGCACATGCCGATGTCGATCCGCACGATCAAGCCGGGTGCGGGCGCGACGCCCGGCGCGCTCGCCGATATCGCGCGCGTCGATGCGCTCTGGAACGCCTGCCTCGACGCGAGCGGCGGCCCGTTCCTGTTCGGCGAATTCAGCATCGCCGACGCGATGTACGCGCCCGTGGTGATGCGCTTCAACAGCTACCAGCCGACGCTTTCGCCGCAGGCCGCCGCCTACGCGCAACGCGTCACGGCGCTGCCCGCCGTGGCCGCGTGGATCGACGCCGCGCGCCGCGAGACGCATCGCATCGGCCACGACGAACTCGACGATTCCGCAGCATGAAGATTTATGTCGTAGGCGGCGCGATCCGCGACGAGATGCTCGGCCTGCCGGTGCGCGACCGCGATTACGTCGTGGTCGGCGCAACGCCGGAGCAGATGGCCGCGCAAGGTTATCGTCCCGTCGGCAAGGACTTTCCGGTGTTTCTGCATCCGCAGACCCAGGAGGAGTACGCGCTCGCGCGCACCGAGCGCAAGACGGCGGCGGGCTATCACGGCTTCCAGTTCTTCTACGCGCCCGACGTGACGCTCGAAGAGGATCTCGCGCGGCGCGATCTCACGATCAACGCGATGGCGCGCGAGGTGCAGCCGGGCGGCGTGATGACCGGGCCGGTCGTCGATCCGTTCGGCGGCGCGAACGATCTGCGCGCGCGCGTGTTCCGTCATGTCAGCGATGCGTTTCTCGAAGATCCCGTGCGCATCCTGCGCGTGGCGCGCTTTGCCGCGCGTTTCGCCGATTTCACCGTCGCGCCCGAGACCATGACGCTGATGCGCGAGATGGTGAACTCGGGCGAGGTCGATGCGCTCGTGCCCGAACGCGTCTGGCAGGAAGTCTCGCGCGGGCTGATGGAAGCGAAGCCGTCGCGCATGTTCGAAGTGCTGCGCGAATGCGGCGCGCTCGCGCGCGTGCTGCCCGAAGTCGATGCGCTCTGGGGCGTGCCGCAGCGCGCCGACTATCACCCCGAAGTCGACACCGGCGTGCACGTGATGATGGTGATCGACCACGCGGCCGTGCAGGGCTACGCGCTGCCGGTGCGCTTCGCGGCGCTCACGCACGATCTCGGCAAGGCAACCACGCCCGAGGATGTGTTGCCGCGCCATATCGGCCATGAAGGACGCAGCGTCGATCTGCTCAAGCCACTTTGCGACCGGCTGCGCGTGCCGAACGATTGCCGCGATCTCGCGGTGCTCGTCGCGCGCGAGCATGGCAACGTGCATCGCGTGATGGATATGGGCGCGGCTGCGCTCGTGCGGCTGTTCGAGCGCAGCGACGCGCTGCGCAAGCCCGCGCGTTTCGCCGAAGCGTTGCAGGCCTGCGAGTCGGATCTGCGCGGACGCCTGAACTGGGAGAACGCGCCGTATCCGCAGGCCGAGCGCTTGCGTGTGGCGCTGGTCGCGGCGCGTGGCGTCGATGCGGGCAAGATCGCCGGGGAAGTGACGGCGGCGGCTCAGGCGCACGGCAAGAGCGGCACGTCCGTGGCGGAGAAGATCAAGGACGCCGTGCACCGCGCGCGTGTCGATGCGGTGGAGAGTGCGCTCGCGGCGGCTTGAGTCTCGATCGACGCTTGCGGGAACGAAAAACGGCGCACGTGTGCGCCGTTTTTTATAGGGCGGCGCGCGCCCGCTTCATCGCCTCAAAGCGCGCGCACGAGAAACGACAGCGCCATCGACAGCACCAGCGTCGACATGAACGGCAGCGGATACTCGCGGCCGAAAATCCGCAGCGTGACGTCGCCGGGCAACCGGCCGATGCCGAGCTTGCGCAGCCAGGGCTGGGCGCTCGACAGAATCGCGACGGCGATGAAGGTGGTCAGAAACCAGCGGATCATGTCGGGGCCGTGAGTGTAGAGAGGATCAGAGCGTGTGGCTGCGGTCGCCGCGCGCGAACGCCGCGAGGGTCGAGTCGATGCCGCACGAGAACGCGATCACCTTGAACAGCTCGCCCATCTCCGCTTCGGAAACGAGTTTCTGCACCGCGTTCGCCGCGGGCATGAAGCGCACGACGTCGCTCGGGTCGATTTCGCCGAGCACGTCGGTGATGCCCGCGTTCATCAGAAAACGCGCCTGCGAGGTGTAGCCGAGCAGGTCCGCGCCGGTTTCCACGCCCGCCTGCGCGATGCCGGTGAATTCGACGTGCGCCGTGATGTCCTGCAAGCCGGGGTAGAGGAACGGATCGCCGTGCGCGCGGTGGCGGTAGTGGCACATCAGCGTGCCTTGCACGCGCTGCGGGTGGTAGTACTCGCCAGCCGGAAAGCCGTAGTCGATGAAGAACGCCGCGCCGCGCGCGAGCATCGCGCAGACCGTGCGCGTGAAGGCGAGCGCCGCTTCGTGCGTTTCCGCGACGTAATCCTCGCTGCCGTCGATCTGCGCGAGCACGCTGCCCGGCACGCTTGCGGCCCAGTCCGCGTCGCCGCTGTGCGCGGGGCGGTCGGAGAACACGAAGGCGCCGGCGTCGTTCACGGCCACGCCGCGTTCGTGCCAGACGGCGTCCTTGCGCGCGAAGAGGCGCACGGGCATGGCGTCGAGCACCTCGTTGCCGATCACCACGCCTTCGAAGCTCTCGGGCAGCGCGTCGAGCCAGCGCACGCGCTCCGCCAGATGCGGCGCGAGCTTCGCGATGGTTTCGCGTTGACGCTCGCGCAATTCGCCCGACAGATCGACGATGGCGTAGGAATCGAAGCGCACGTTCAGCGCTTCGAGCGAGAGCATCACGCCCGCCGCGAGACGGCCCGTGCCCGCGCCGAATTCCATCAGCGCGTGCGTGCCGCTTTTGTCGAGCGCTTCGGCGACAGCGCGCGCGAGCGTAGCCGAAAAGAGCGGCGACATCTCGGGCGCGGTTACGAAGTCGCTGCCGTCGTCGGCGAGCAGGCCGAATTTGCGCGCGCCTCCGCTGTAATAGCCGAGGCCCGGCGCGTAGAGCACGCGCTCCATGTAGCGGTCGAACGGCAGCCAGCCGCCCGCTGCGGCGAGTTCGGCGCGCAAGGTCGCGGCGAGCGCCTCGGACTGCGCGAGCGCGATCGGCTCGGGAACAGGTAAACTAGCGGGTTCGTGAGCTTTCGGATTCATCCCGGCATTGTAAATGAGCGCAACTTCCGGCATCGGCGCGCCTGAACGCGGCGCAGCGCAGACCGCGCATTCCGCTTCCGACCCCGCTAATACCGCTGCGCCCGCGCGCGTGGTGCTGGTGACGGGCGGCGCGCGGCGCATCGGCCGGGCGTTCTCGCTGGGTTTCGCGGCGCACGGCTGGGACGTAGCGGTGCATTACGGCGACTCGCGCGAGGAAGCCGACGAAGTGGTCGCGGAAATCCGCGCACTGGGCCGTCGCGCGATCGCGCTGCACGCCGATCTGGCGAACGAGGCGCAGGTGGCGCGACTCGTGCCCGATTGCACGGCCGCGCTCGGCAGGCCATCCTGTGTGCTGAACAACGCCTCGCGTTTCAGCGAGGACACGGCGCGCGACGTCGGCTACGAAAAGCTGCTGCAACTCATGTCGATCAACGTGGGCGCGCCGCTCGTGCTGGCGCGCACGCTCTGGGAGGCCACGCCCGATGCCGCGGAGCACGACGAAGCGCTGCGCGCGTGCGTCATCAACGTGCTCGACCAGAAGCTGTACAACATGAATCCGGATTACCTGTCGTACACGCTGACGAAGGCCGCGCTCGCGAACGCCACCGTCGCGCTGGCCCAGGCGCTCGCGCCGAAGGTCCGCGTGGCGGGGCTCGCGCCCGGTCTCACGCTGCAGTCCGGCGATCAGTCGCCGGCAGGTTTCGAGGCGGCGCACAAGGTGACGCCGCTGGGCCGTGCGTCGCGGCCCGAGGATCTGATCGACGCCGCGCTGTATCTCGCGCAGGCGCGCGGCGTGACCGGCACGACGCTCGTCGTCGACGGCGGCCAGCATCTCGTGCCGCTGCCGCGCGACGTGATGTTTTTGACGGGCGCCTGAGCGCGCTGATGCGGGTCCGAAGACCCACGCGCCCGCTGGCGTTCGCGAAAAACCGGTCGCGGGCGCAACATGAATGCTCGGCACTGAAAAGCAACTAACTGCAAGACATTGCCGCGCGCCCGAAACGTTTTATCGCGGCCTTTTCCGCCTCGTCGCACCGCTCGCCCGAGCGCCCCGACAGTCTGGCAGAAGGACCGCGCGAATCTGACTGACCCGCATGGCGCAGCGCGCCTGCGCAGGTGCCTGAAACGCACGCTTTTATCGACTGGAACGAACATGTCCGCCGTACTCCTGCATCCCCGGCTCGCCGACTGCCGCCGGCTCTTTCTGCGCAACTACGAAGTCAACATCAACATCGGCGTGCATGACTTCGAAAAACGCGGCGAACAGCGCGTCGTGATCAACGTCGATCTGTACGTGCCGCTCGCGTCGACCACGCCGCGCGAAGACAAGCTGCGCGAAGTCGTCGATTACGACTACATGCGCGCGACGGTCGCGGCGCGCATCGGCCAGGGGCATATCCATCTGCAGGAAACCCTCGTCGACGACCTCGCCGCCGCGCTGCTCGCGCACGAGCAGGTGCGCGCGGTGCGCGTGTCGACCGAAAAGCCCGACGTCTATCCGGACTGCGACGCGGTGGGCGTCGAAGTCTTTCGCATCAAAGAGGACTGAGCCATGAACGCACCCGAAACGCTGCCCGTGGATCAGAACCAGGCTGAAGCGCCCGAAGTCGATACACCCGAAGCCGGCGGCCGCCAGGCGCTGACCAAACGCGAGCAGAAAGAAGCCTACGAGAACAACAAGCTCTACAAGCGCATCGTGCGCCAGGTCGGCCAGGCGATCGGCGACTACAACATGATCGAGGACGGCGACAAGGTCATGGTCTGCCTGTCCGGCGGCAAGGACAGCTACGCCATGCTCGACGTGCTGATGCGCCTGCGCGAGCGCGCGCCGATCGACTTCGAGATCGTCGCGGTGAATCTCGACCAGAAGCAGCCGGGCTTCCCGGAACACATCCTGCCCGCGTATCTCGACAAGATCGGCGTGCCGTATCACATCGAGAACCAGGACACGTACAGCATCGTCAAGCGCCTCGTGCCCGAGGGCAAGACCACGTGCTCGCTGTGCTCGCGCCTGCGCCGCGGCATTCTCTACCGCGTGGCGGGCGAACTGGGCGCGACCAAGATCGCGCTCGGCCACCATCGCGACGACATCCTGCAAACGCTGCTGCTGAACATGTTCTACGGCGGCAAGCTCAAGGGCATGCCGCCCAAGCTGCAATCGGACGACGGCAAGAACATCGTGATCCGCCCGCTCGCCTACGTGAAGGAAGTCGATCTGGAAAAGTACGCGGAACTGCGCGAATTCCCGATCATTCCGTGCAATCTGTGCGGCAGCCAGCCGAACCTCAAGCGCGCCGAAATGAAGGCGCTGATCCGCGACTGGGACAAGCGTTTCCCGGGCCGCATCGAGAACATGTTCAATGCGCTCGGCAACGTCGTGCCCTCGCATCTGATGGACGCCTCGCTGTTCGGCTTCAAGGATCTGCGCGCGACCGGCGTCGAGGACCCGAACGGCGACATCGCCTTCGACGAAGAACCGTGCTCGACCGACACGCCCGCGTCCAGCGAAGGCGCGACGCTCAAGTTCACGCCGCTCGACGATCTCTGATCGACGCGCGTTCAGAATGAATGCGATGCGCAATGCGCATCCGACCCCAGGCGGCCCGACGTGATCTCACGCGGGCCGTTTTTTCGTGCGGCGCAGGCGTGCGCGCGCGACACGGGTTGCATGCGCGCAACGCGCTTGTAAAAGTGTGTGCTAAACACGGGGAATCCGCGCCGAAGGCCTGTCCGCAAGGCGTCCGGCGCATACCCCCCATGCTAGAATCGATCGCTTCATTCCCACTCAAGTCACCGATGCAATGAACATCGTGATCCTCGCGGCAGGCATGGGCAAACGCATGCACTCCGCGCTGCCCAAAGTACTGCATCCGCTGGCTGGCAAGCCGCTTCTCTCGCACGTCATCGATACCGCCCGCACGCTGTCGCCCACGCGACTCGTCGTGGTGATCGGCCATGGCGGCGACGCCGTGCGTGCCGCCGTCGGCGCCCCCGATGTGCAATTCGCGCTGCAGGAACAGCAGCTCGGCACCGGCCACGCGCTCGCGCAGGCGCTGCCGCTGCTCGATCCGTCGGTGCCCACGCTCGTGCTCTACGGCGACGTGCCGCTCACGCGCGCGTCCACGCTCAAGCGCCTGACCGACGCGGCCGGCGCGAACGCCTACGGCATTCTCACCGTCACGCTCGACGACCCGACCGGCTATGGCCGCATCGTGCGCGGCGCGACCGGCGAGGTCGTGCGCATCGTCGAGCAGAAAGACGCCGACGACGACGAACGCCTGATCGACGAGATCAACACCGGCATCGTCGTGACGCCCACGGCGCCGCTCGCGGGCTGGCTCGACGCGCTGAAGAACGACAACGCCCAGGGCGAGTATTACCTGACCGACGTGGTGGAATCCGCGATTGCCGCCGGTCACGCGGTCGTGACCACGCAGCCCGACGCCGAATGGGAAACGCTCGGCGTCAACAGCAAGCAGCAGCTCGCGGTGCTCGAACGCGTCTATCAGCGCAATGCCGCCGACACGCTGCTCGCGGGCGGCGTCACGCTCGCCGACCCGGCGCGCTTCGATCTGCGCGGCACGATCTCGTGCGGCCGCGACGTGTTCATCGACGTGAACTGCGTGTTCGAAGGCACGGTCACCATCGGCGACAACGTGCATATCGGCCCGAACTGCGTGATCCGCGATGCCGAGATCGGCGCGGGCACGCGCGTGGACGCCTACACGCACATCGAAAACGCCACCGTGGGCGCGAAGGCCGTGCTCGGTCCTTACGCGCGTCTGCGTCCGGGCGCGAAGCTCGCCGACGAAGTGCACGTCGGCAACTTCGTCGAAGTGAAGAACGCGAACATCGGCCTCGGCTCGAAGGCGAATCACCTGAGCTACGTGGGCGACGCGGATGTCGGCGCGGGCGTGAACATCGGCGCGGGCACCATCACCTGCAACTACGACGGCGCGAACAAGCATCGCACCGTGATCGAGGACCACGTGTTCGTGGGCTCGGATACGCAGCTCGTCGCGCCCGTGCGCGTGGGCCGCGGCGTGACCATCGCGGCGGGCACCACGGTCTGGAAGGACGTGCCGGCCGACACGCTGGCGCTCAACGAGAAAACCCAGATCGCGAAAACCGGCTACGTTCGTCCGGTGAAGAAAAAAAGCTGAACGGCAGGACACTTCGGGCGCCGCGCCTTGAACACGCGCGCGGCGCCCCGCCTCTCATTGCAAAGGATCGAATTCCATGTGCGGCATCGTCGGCGCGGTAGCGCAACGTAACATCGTCCCCGTTCTTATCGAAGGACTGCGGCGGCTCGAATATCGCGGTTACGACTCGTGCGGCGTGGCCATCGTGACGGCCGAAGGCCCGCAGCGCGTACGCAGCGTCGCGCGCGTGGCCGAGCTCGACGAGCAGGTGCGCGAGGCGCACTTCGAAGGCGTCACGGGCATCGCGCATACGCGCTGGGCCACGCACGGCGCGCCGACCGTCAACAACGCGCACCCGATCTTCTCGCGCAACGCGCTGGCGATCGTGCACAACGGCATCATCGAGAACTACGAAACGCTGCGCGAAACGCTCAAAAGCCAGGGCTACGAGTTCGTCTCGCAGACCGATACCGAAGTCATCGCGCACCTGATTCACAGCCTGTATCGAGGCGATCTGTTCGCCGCCGTGCGCGAAGCCGTGCAGCAGCTCGCGGGCGCGTATGCGATCGGCGTCGTGCACAAGGATCAGCCGCATACGGTCGTGGGCGCGCGCGCGGGTTCGCCGCTCGTGGTCGGCTACGGCAAGGGCGAAAACTTCATCGCGTCCGACGCGCTCGCCATCGCGGGCAGCGCCGAGCGCGTGAGCTACCTCGAAGAAGGCGACGTCTGCGAAATCACGCTCGAAGGCGTGCGCATCGCCGACCGTCAGGGCAACATCGTCACGCGCGAGACGCGCGACGTGCAGGCTTACAGCGGCTACGGCGCCGAGGTCGAACTCGGGCCGTATCGCCATTACATGCAGAAGGAAATCTTCGAGCAGCCGCGCGCGATTTCCGACACGATCCCGGCCGCCGACGCCTTCGATACCGACCTGTTCGGCGAGAACGCGGGCGAGGTGTTCAAGGGCATCGACAGCATCCTGATTCTCGCGTGCGGCACGAGCTATTACGCGGGCCTCACGGCGAAGTACTGGCTCGAATCGGTCGCGAAGATCCGCACCGACGTGGAGATCGCGAGCGAGTATCGTTACCGCGAGTCGGTGCCGAACCCGCGCGCGCTGGTCGTCACGATTTCGCAGTCGGGCGAAACCGCCGACACGCTCGCGGCGCTCAAGCACGCGCAGTCGCTCGGCATGGCGCACACGCTGGCCGTCTGCAACGTCGCGACGAGCGCGATGGTGCGCCTCACCGAACTCAAGTTCCTCACGCACGCGGGCCGCGAAATCGGCGTGGCGTCGACCAAGGCGTTCACCACGCAGCTGGTCGGCCTGTTCATCCTCGCGGTCACGCTCGGCAAGCTGCGCGGCCACGTGAGCGTGGAGCAGGAAGCCGCGTATCTGAAGCTGCTGCGCCATCTGCCCGCCGCGCTCAACGGCGTGCTCGCGCTGGAGCCGCAGATCATCGCGTGGTCGGAGGAGTTCGCGCGCAAGGAAAACGCGCTGTTCCTCGGCCGCGGGCTGCATTACCCGATCGCGCTCGAAGGCGCGCTCAAGCTGAAGGAAATCTCCTACATCCACGCGGAAGCGTATCCGGCGGGCGAACTCAAGCATGGCCCGCTCGCGCTGGTGACGGAAGCAATGCCCGTGGTCACGGTCGCGCCGAACGACGCGCTGCTGGAGAAGCTCAAGTCGAACATGCAGGAAGTGCGTGCGCGCGGCGGCCAGCTCTACGTGTTCGCCGACGCCGACACGCATATCACGAGCGAAGAGGGCATCCACGTGATCCGCATGCCGGAGCACTACGGCCTGCTTTCGCCGATCCTGCACGTGGTGCCGCTGCAGCTGCTCGCGTATCACACGGCCTGCGCGCGTGGCACCGACGTGGACAAGCCGCGCAATCTCGCGAAATCCGTGACGGTGGAATAACGCGCGAGCGGCGGCTGCCGCACTTTGCTGCCTGAGAAGCGCCGGATGAAAATCCGGCGCTTTTTTATTGGTTTTTCGCTTCGTAGAGCGTGAAAACGCTTTGTTGATGCAGTGCGCATAGATCGTTTTCAGCGCGCCGGGTTTGGTGCAGACTGGCGCCAAATCGCTTTCCTCTGACAGATTGGGAAGCGAGCGATCGAGAGGACAAGGCGTCATGATTCGACTGGGATGGCTGGCCGCGCTGCTGATCTGCGTGGCGGCGCACGCGGGCAGCAACGAGGGCGGCAGTGGGGTGGGCAGCAGCGCGGCAGCCGACGGCGACACAAGCGTTGTCGCGAGTGCCGATGCAGGCACCGGCGCCTGCACGCAAGCCTACGCCGCGCCGCTCGTCGATACGGTCCTCAGCGCCGATTCGATCCCGCACCCTCAGGGACGCGTCACCGACCTCACCAGCGCGCTCTCCAGCGCCTGCACGGCCGATCTCACGCGCCGGCTTGCCGCGCTCGAACAGCAGACCGGCGATCAGCTCGCCGTGCTGCTCGTGCCCAGCACCGGCGACGTCAGCATCGAGCAATACGCGACGCAGATTTTCGAGCAATGGAAGCTGGGGCAGAAGAAGGCCGACAACGGCATCCTGCTCGTGGCCGCGCTGCACGATCATCACGTGCGTATCGAAGTGGGCTACGGCCTCGAAGGCACGGTGCCCGATGTGATCGCGGGGCGCATCATCCGCGAGCGGATCGTGCCGGCGTTTCGCGACAACAAGTTCGAAGCCGGCATCAGCGCGGCGGTCGACTCGCTGACGCAACGTCTGACCGATCCCGTGCAGACGGGCGCATCGACGCCCGACGAGACGGCTGATGAATCCGCCGCGAGTTCGATGGCGAATTCCGCGGATTCCGCCCACTCCAACGATTCCGTCGACCCAGCCACCGCCACAGCGCGCACACCGCCGATGTTGGCGCCGCCTTCGCGCTACGACGGACCGCTCTTGTGGTTCGGGCTGGCCTTCGCGAATCTGCTGCTGGGTGTCGTCGGCGGGCGGGTCTACAAAACACGGCGTGCGCAGGCGAAAGCCGATGCCGAAGCAGCCAGCCGCGATCGGGAGCCGAACGATCAGGCAGGCAAAAACGCAACTAACAACATAGGCAAGGAGACGAATAACGGCGGCCGACAACGCCGGCGGCGGCGGGGCTTCGAACTCGACTTCCCAATCTGGCCGTTGGTATCGGGTTTCGTTGCCACCATGCTGTTTCTGATCGTCTGGCTGCCGCCTCGCTCCGACGACCTCAGCTTGCTGCCAATGTTGGGCGCTTGCGTCGGCTTCGTGCCGTGCGCGCTTGGAATCGGCCTCTATCTTTCCAGGCGAGTCCGCAAATGGTCGGCAATCTTCGCGGCCATCTACGCCGTGGTGACGGGCTTCGTGTGCGCAACCGGCGTCGGCTTTGTCCACGCGCTCGGCACCGCGGCGGTCGTCGTGTTGCTCGGATCCATGGCGATCATCTGGATCGCCGCGAAGATCATGGGCGTCGATACGTCGTCGAACTCGTCGTCATCGTGGTCGTGGTTCGGCAAACGCTCCCGCTCGTCGAACGACGATTCCGGCTGGGGCGGTGGTGGCGGTTCGAGCGGCGGCGGCGGCGCTTCGGGCAACTGGTGACACGCGCGCGCAACGCATTCGACGCACGCACAAACGGATTTTTCTCAACTCGCCCGCAACGGGCTTTCGACAGGAATTGAACTCATGAAGTGGCTGCGCATTTTGCTGGCTTGTCTGATCCTCGCACCGCTCGCGGGCTGCGGCTACAACGCGATCCAGTCGTCGGACGAGGATGTGAATGCGGCGTGGTCGGAAGTGCTGAATCAGTATCAGCGTCGCGCCGATCTGGTGCCGAACCTCGCCGCTGCCGTGAAGGGCTACGCCGCGCACGAGCAGAGCGTGCTGACGCAGGTGGCGCAGGCGCGCGCGAGCGTCGGCAGCGTGCAGATGACGCCGCAGATGGCGAAGGATCCGAATGCGCTCGCGGCGTTCGATATGCGGCAGGGCGAGCTGACCAACGCGCTGAGCCGCCTGATGGTGGTGTCGGAGAACTATCCGCAACTGAAGGCGGACAAGCTGTTTCAGGATCTGCAGGTGCAGCTTGAAGGCACGGAGAACCGCATCACCGTGGCGCGCGGCCGCTATATCCTCGCGGTGCAGCAGTACAACGTGCAGATTCGCCAGTTTCCCGGTGTGATCATGGCGAAGGCGTTCGGCTATCAGCCTCGGCCCAACTTCAGCGTCGCGAACGAGCTGGCGATCTCGACCGCGCCGAAGCTCGACTTCTCGTCGCCCGGCGCGCAGCCGCCCGCTTCGCAGGCCGCCGCGCAATAAGCGTCAGCGGCGCCGCGATGTGCCTCAATCGTCGTCGTCGCCGTGGTGATGCTTGTACCAGCCGCGATGACGGCCGTGATCGTGCCAGCGGCGGTCGTCGTCGTGATCCCAGCCGTCCTCGCGATAGCCGTAGCCATAGCCATACGCGGGCGCGGCGTACGCGACCGGCGCTTCCTGGTAGATCACGGGCGGCGGCGGCGCGGCGTAGACCGGCGCGACCGGCACGCCCAGCATCACGTTGAAGTCCGTATGCGCCGACGCCACGCCCGATGCGGCGGCGAGGCTCAGCCCCATAGCGGTCAGAATCAATGCGCGTTTCATGGTGTATCCGTCCATCTTCTCGTAGGAATCGGACGCGCGATGCGTCCGTGATGGCGCGATACTAGAAAATGGAACCGTTCCAGGGTGAAACGCAGAAGTCTCGGCTGTAACCGTCTGTAAAGCGTGCGCCATAATGGCGGCCATCGAGTCAAGGAGGCGTACGTGCCCGAATTGCAATCATCCCTGCCGCGCCTGTTCGTGTTTTCCGGCGCGGGTCTGTCGGCGGAAAGCGGCATCTCCACGTTCCGCACCGGCGATGGCATCTGGACGCGCCACAGCATCGACGAAGTCTGCAACTACCTCACGTGGCGGCGCAATCGTCCGGCGGTGTTCCGCTTCTACAACCAGCGCATCGCCGAATGCGCGGACGCGCGTCCCAACGAGGCGCACAAGCTGCTCGCGCAATGGCAGGACACGTGGGGCACGGAGCGCGTGCATCTGATCACGCAGAACATCGACGACATGCTCGAACAGGCCGGCGCGCGCCAGGTCACGCATCTGCACGGCGACATGATCTCGCTGCTCTGCACCGATTGCGACTATCGTTTCCCGACGCGCGGCGCGGGCCTCGATGCGGGCGCGGCGTGCCCGTCGTGCGGCGAGGTCGAAGGCGTGAAGCCGGGCGTGGTGTTCTTCAACGAGGCTGCGCCCGAATACGAAACGCTCTGGCGCATCCAGCAGTCGATGAACGACAACGATCTGTTTATCGCCATCGGCACCGCGTTCGAGGTGATTCCGCCCGAGCGTCTGCTGCCGCCCACGCGCTATGGCCAGCACGTGCGCAATTTTCTCGTCGATCCGTCGCCGCGCCGCACGGAGTTTTTCGGCGTCGTCGAAAGCGAGCCCGCGACTGTGGGCCTGCGCAATCTCGAAGACACCATCGCGGGCATGATGAACGGCGGCTGACGTACGCGTCGTGCGTCTCGTGTCATACGCCATCAGGCGTGCGGGCTTCGCGGCCGCACGCCTTTTTTATTGCGGAATCGAATCATGAACATTTCGAAGCAGATCGTCGGCTATCTGAAGTCGCGCGGACTCGTGCTCGCGAGTCTCGAAACCTGCACAGCCGGACATATCGCGACGATGCTCGCCGAGCTGCCCGGCGCGGAAAGCTGTCTCGACGTCACGCTGATCGCGCACACGCGTGCGGCGCTCGCGCGCTTGCCGGGCATCGAGCCGTTGGCGATCGCCAACGGACCCGGCGATGCCGCGCAAAACGAAGCGTTGGCGCGTGCGTTGGCCGAAGCGTTGCTGGTCCAGCGTGCGGTAGGCAGGGAAGGGGCGAACGTGGCGCTCGCGAGCGTCGGCTGGCTCAGCGTGGGGCAGGACGGACGCGCGGCGGCCGCGCATGGCTTGGCATGGGCGTGCAGGCAACGCGACGGTGTGTCGAGCGCGAGCGAGACGGTGTTGTTCACGGGGCGCGGTGCGGAGGTCAAGCGCTCGATTGCGCGACGCGCGTTGCTCGGGCTGCCACGTTTTGTCGATTCGCTGGCCCTTGCGCGTTGAAGCGCCAAGCGTGCGTCGCGCGATTCGCGCCCTGGCTGCGCTTTATCCTCTTAGAGATATCAATAAATATATGTATACGTAGTAACAGTTAACAAGCCCTGGCATTTCCTGTGGATAACGCGGTATTTCTTTTTGCGTTCAATTCGATGCGAGATGGACAGCCATGCGGACAATCGATGGACGCGCGCGGAATGGCGCG
The DNA here is from genome assembly GCF_905220285.1 of Paraburkholderia sp. J94. Taxonomy (NCBI): domain Bacteria; kingdom Pseudomonadati; phylum Pseudomonadota; class Betaproteobacteria; order Burkholderiales; family Burkholderiaceae; genus Paraburkholderia; species Paraburkholderia sp. J94. The sequence continues at coordinate 209,001 of NZ_CAJMZH010000014.1, forward strand.
GATAACTTTTTCGGCTTTTCCCGCTCACGCCAGGTTATCAAGAATCCATCCACAGACGATTCGCCAGGTCGTCCCCAGTTTGTCCAGAGCTTCCCGTGGATAACTTCGCGCGAACGTGAATGGCGGCGTGGATAGCGATGCGAAGTTATCCACGCGAAGCACGATGTGAAGCGCGACATAAAACGCGCGGATAAAAAAAGCGCTGCCCGCAGGCAGCGCTTTTTTGCTCGAACGTACGCGTGCGCGACGCGTGTTCAGGCCACGAATTCAGGCCGGTTCAGCGGGCTGGGTTGCCGGTGTCCTGGCCTGATCGATGGCCGATTCGGCGTTCCGGCGCGTGGGCAACAACTGGCAGGCGAGCAGACCGGCGAGCATCAGCACGCAGCCCATGAGCGCGCGCGTGGTGAGCGTTTCGCCGAGCGCGGCCCAGCCCGCGAGCGCCGCGAACACGCCTTCCATGCTGAAGATGACGGCGGCGTGCGCGGGCGTGGCGTCGCGTTGCGCGACCACCTGGATCGTGTAGCCCACGCCCACGGAGAGCGCGCCGCCATAAAGAATCGCGGGCGCCGCGCGCAGGAGATCGGCGAGACGCAGCGGTTCGATGGCGAGGCCGATCGCGAGACACGCAAGGCCGCAGGCCACGAACTGCGCGATCGACAGCGCGAGCGGATCGTGACGCGGCGCGTAATGGCTCACGAGCATCACCTGAATGCTGATCACAAGCGCACAGCCGAGTTGATACCAGTCGCCGTACATGATCGAAAAATGCTCGTTGATGCTGAGCAGGTAGAGCCCGACGGCCGCGAGCGCCGCGCCGATCCACGTGCCGGGGCCGGTGCGATGGCGCAGCAGCACGCCCAGCATCGGCACGATGACGACATAAAGCGAGCTGATGAAGCCTGCATTGGCGATTTTCGTGTAACGCAGGCCGATCTGCTGCAAGGAGATCGCGACCGCGAGCACGAGGCCGAGCACGGCGCCGTCGCGCAGCAGGGCGGCGTCGAAAAGCGGGCGCGGCGCGGCGGCGGATAGCGCGCGGCCGTCAGCGATGCCCGCACCGCGCGCGCGCCGCAGCGCGAACACGAACACCGACACGACGAGCGCGCCCAGCAGGAAGCGGATGCCGGTAAAGAGGAACGGGCCGATGGCGTCGAGGCTCAGGCGCTGGGCAACGAAGGCGGAGCCCCAGATCATGGCGGCGGCCAGCATCAGCAGGTTGGCGCGCAGGTGTTGGCGGGAGGCGGAGTTCAAGCGGCAATCTCGGTTCGGGCGGGGAGCGTGTGCGGCGCCCGGCAGACTTCATGCGGATGATGCGTGGCGAAAGCGCACGGAGCGCAGCGAGCGCGGGGAGCGTACACGCAGGCGCGCACAACAAAACACAATGAAACGGACGTGCGAAATCCCGATCGTATCCGAACTGAAAGCCAGTTGTCTCCCGGAAAATACACCGCCCCGTTTGCGGATGACAAACCGCCTGGGCTGCGTGATACTGCTTCGCGCGAAACGCCCGCCCAGATCGGCCAGCGGAGCGAATCGCCAGTACGCAGTGCCCATTTACAACGTGCCGGTCATATTTGTCAGGTTTGGGGAACATCAGATGAAAAAGACTCTCGCCTCGCTTATCGCAGCATCCGTCGCACTGATTTCGGTTTCGGCTATTGCCCAGGAAGCTTCGGCGCCCGCCGCTGCCGCACCGGCAGCCAGCGCACCGGCCAAGGCCAAGAAGCATCACAAGGAGCTCAAGCACCATGGCAAGCGCGCCAAGGTCGAGGAAGCCGCTTCGGCTGCCGGCACGAGCGACAAGGGCACGCAGAACTAAGCGGCTGCGCGGCTTGTCCGCGTGACGCAGTCCTTGCAGCAAAGAAAAAAGCCAGAGCATTGCTCTGGCTTTTTTTGTCCCTTTTTATTGCGCGCGGCTTACTTCGCGAGGCCGGCTTCGAGCAGTTCGGTCAGCAGACCCGTCATGCCTTCGGGATGCTGCTCGGCGCGCGTCTTGAGCTTCGCCACGAGATCGGCGTTGAGCTTGCAGGCGAACGGCACGAGGCCCGCGGCCTGATCGAGCTTGCGCTGCTCGCGGCGGTCGAGCGGCGCGTCGGACGAAGCCTTGCCGAAGCGGTCGGGGCTGGCCTTGTGGGTGCTTTGCATCAATTTCAGCGCCTTGTTTTTCTCAAGGTCGAACTTCTTCATGGCCATGGTTGCGGCTCCAGAGTTGGGCGGTGGCGCGCATTGTACGCAAACCCGAACGCGCGTCCATCGCGGCGCGTGGCTTGGGTTGCTCAGGTTGGTAGAGCGGTGCCGTCCCCGGCGGCGGGTTCGTCGGTGGAGGAGCGTTCGGGCGTCGGCTTGCCCGTGACGTCGTCGATCAGCGTGCGCATGCGGCGCCAGTGCGAGCCTTCCCAGAACACGCGCCGGCAAACGTCGCAGGTCACGAAGCGCGTATGGCGCTCGAAGACGCCGGGCGGCACGCGCGCGCTGACCTCGTCGCGCGCGATACGCCGCAGCGGCGCGTTGCACATCAGACACAGCCGGAACGGCCGCGCGCTCGCGGCCAGATCGAGCCGCTCGACCATTTCGTCGAGTTGCGCGCGCGGCTTGAGCGCGCGCACGTAGCAGCCGTGCGTGATGCCGCGCCGCTTGAGCAGCTCGCGGTCGCGCGTGAGGACGATGCGGTGTTCGGCGGCGGCCAGCGCCTCGATGGCGTCGTCGGCGAAATGGTTGTCGTAGAGCGTGTCGAAGCCCGCGAGCCGCAGCAGTTGCGCGAGGCCGCCCAGATGCGCGTCGGCGATGAAGCGCGGCTCGCGCAGCGGCGCGGCGCGCACGCGCAGCAAGGGGCGGATATCGAGCGCCTCGAACTTCGGATAGACGGCCACGCGGTCGCCGTCGGCGAGCGGATGCTCGAAACCCACCGATTCGCCGTTCACGAGAATCAGCTCGACTTCGGTGTGCGGCACGCCGAGCGCTTCGATCATGTGCTTGGCCGTGGCGTCGCGCGCGCACGCGCAGCGGAAGTCGCGCCGGCGCAGCGGTCTCGCGAGGAAGTCGTTGAGCTCCTCGTAAAAGCGGAAGGTGGCGGTGACGGCGGGGCGCATGCCGGCCAGTATGGCACTGCTCCCGGCACGCTGCAGAGGCCGCGGCGCTGTGCTTTACTGCCGGTTCTCACTACAAGGAGCATGTGATGGACATCGGCTTTATCGGCCTCGGCGAAATGGGCGGCGCGATGGTCGCCAACCTGCTGAAAGCGGGACATACGGTGCGGGTCTGGAACCGCACGGCGGCGAAGGCCGAGGCGCTGGTCGCCGCGGGCGCGCGCGTGGTCGCCACGCCGGCCGAGGCCTTCGCGGGCGACGCGGTGCTCTCGATGCTCGCCGACGACGCGGCCACGCGCGAAGTGATCACCGACGCGCTGCTCGCCGGCGCCGCGCGCGGCCTCGTGCACGTGAACATGGCGACGATTTCGGTCGCGCTCGCCGAAACGCTCGCGCGCGAGCACGCCGAACGCGGCCTGCATTACGTGGCGGCCCCGGTGCTCGGTCGGCCCGACGCGGCCGCGGCGGCGAAACTGACGATCGTCGCGGCAGGCGCGGCCGAGGCCATCGACCGCGCGCAGCCGCTGTTCGACGCGATCGGCCAGAAGACCTGGCGCATCGGCGCGCTGGCGCCGCAGGCCAACGTGATGAAACTGGCGGCGAACTTCATGCTGGCGGCAGCGGTGGAGACGCTCGGCGAGGCGGCGGCGCTGCTCGGCGGACATGGCGTCGCGATGCGCGATTTTCTCGACGTCGTGACCAGCGGGCCGTTTCCGGGGCCGGTCTACGCGGGCTACGGCGGCATGATCGCCGAGGGCCGCTACGAGCCCGCGCTGTTCAAGGCGCGCCTCGGGCTCAAGGACGTGCGGCTCGCGCTGGCGGCCGCCGATTCCGTCTCGACGCCGCTGCCGGTCGCGAGCGTGGTGCGCGACAGCCTGCTCGAAGCGATTGCGCACGGCGACGGCGACCGCGACTTCGCGGTGCTCGGCAAGGTCGCGGCGCGGCGCGCGGGGCGAGGCGACTGAGCGTCGTGCCGTCTGATGCGGATGCGTGGCCGCGCGCGCGGATCATTCGGGGCGTGAGCACGGGAGCTTGTCGCCCTCGGCGCGGGTCGAAATTATCAGACGACCGCGTGCTGACGCACACAGTCCTTCCGTGCGCCTGTGCAAAATGTGGGACAGAACGCGGCGGGCGCATTCTGCGCATTCCGCGCTGTCAGCGAACGCGCGCCGGGCGGCGCGCCCACCACATCATCGGGACGAGGTCGATGCCAACGAGCAGTCAGGGAGACGGCGGATGGAAACGCGCATCCTGATCGCCGACAACGACGAAAAATCGCTGGCGGGACTCGGCACCTTGCTGGCCGATCTCCAGTACGCGACGGCGCTGGCCCGCACGCTGGACGACGCCGTCGAGTCGGCCGCGCGGTTCGCGCCCGACGTGGCGATCGTCGCGCTGTCGCTGGCCGCGAACGACGATTTCGCCGCGCTCGTGCAGCGGCTGCGCGAGGCTTGCGCGACGCCGCGCATGCCGCTGCTGATCGCGCTGGGCGGCTGGGGCGAATCGCAGCATCGCGACGCGGCGATTGCGGCCGGCTTCGACGTCCACCTCGTGCGCCCGGTCGGGCTCGACCAGCTCACCTTCATTCTTTCGATGATCGGCGGCTAAGCCGTTTGGCGCGGCGGCGCGGCCGTTTCTCGTCCCGTGTCCATCCCTCCAGACCCTCTCCGGGTAATTCAGGACGCGTATTCTGTTGCTAAATCGCAACGTTCAGGGTCCACACTACTTTACATGTTGCGTCGCACCAAGTAGTTCGCTATACTTCACCTTGTCTCCTCCATGTCTCCTCTGATATGGATTCAGCCCGCCAAACATGGCGGGCTTTTTTTTGCCTGTACGGTTTGTGCGCTTCATTCGTACACCGCGCGGGCATAAAAAAACCGGCTCTTGCGAAGCCGGTTTTTTTGTTTGCGCCGCGACAATCGCGGTGCGGGGCCTTACGCCTTCAGGCCGCTGTCTTCCGCTGCGCCGATCGCGAGGTTCATACACTGGATCGCCGCGCCGGACGCGCCCTTGCCGAGGTTGTCGAGGCGCGCGACCGTGACGAACTGCTCGTCGTTGCCGAACACGAACAGGTCGACGCGGTTGGTGTCGTTGTTCGCCTGCACGTCGAACATGCCGCCATCGAGGTTCTCATCGGCGTTGAACGGCATCACGCGCACGAACTTCTCGCCCGCGTAGTACTCGCTGTAGAGCGCGAGCACGTCCTGCGGCGTGGCGCGGCGCGTGAGCTGCTCCGGCGAAAAATAGGTCGTGACCGCGAGACCCTTGTAGAACGGGCCGACGATCGGCGTGAACACCGGCGCCTGCTTGAGGCCGCCGTGGAAGGCCATTTCCGGCAGATGCTTGTGCGTGAGGCCGAGCGCGTAGGGGCGCGGGCTCATCAGCTTCTCGTTGCCGCCGGCTTCGTACTCCGCAATCATCTTCTTGCCGCCGCCGCTGTAGCCGGTCAGCGAGTAGCTGTGCGCGGCGAAACCGGGCGCGACCAGACCGGCCTCGACGAGCGGGCGCATCGCCAGCACGAACGCCGAGGCGTGGCAGCCCGGCACCGCGATGCGCTTCGACGCGCGCACCTTCTCGCGCTGCGCGCGGGTCAGTTCGGGCAGGCCGTAGGCCCAGTCGGCCTGCGTGCGGAAGGCCGTGCTCGCGTCGATCAGCACCGTGCGGTCGTTCTCGACCAGCGAAGCCGATTCGCGCGAGGCGACGTCCGGCAGGCACAGGAAGGTCACGTCCGACGCGTTGATGAGACGACGGCGTTCCTCGACGTCCTTGCGCTGGGCCTCGTCGATCCGCAGGATCTCGACGTCGGCGCGCTGCGACAGGTATTCGAAAATCTTCAGGCCGGTCGTGCCTTCCTGTCCGTCGACAAAAACTTTCGTGCTCATCTCGCTCTCTCTGAAACGCGGGGATTGCGGGCGCCGCCTGCCGCGCAGCACGAGTCGCTGCGCGCTCACCGATGGGGCGCGGGAACGGTATTTTAAGACCGTATGCCGTTGCACGTGTGACGCTGGCCGGAAAAAAATCAGGCGTTACCCGTAGATCGGCTTAGAGAGGAGGCCGAAGAGGAGGCCGAATTGGGGATCGGGGGCGCGAACGCCCGTCAGGACGTTCGCTTGGCGAACCGGAAATCGGCGCTCGATCCGCGCTTGAACGCTGCTTGAACGCTGCTTGATCGGCGCTTGATCCGCGTTTATGCCGCAGCCGCGCGCCCGGCGAGCCAGCGCGCCGTGACCGCCGCGACACGCGCGCCGAAGGCCTTCGCGGTTTCGAGGTCGCCGGCGGGCGGCGCTTCGTCGGGCGAGGCGTCGGCGGGCGATTGCGCGAGCAGGCCCGTGAAGCCGCCGACGAAGTTCAGGTCGTTGCGCGTGGCCGCCTTCGTGTTGGACGGCATCATGCCGGTGCCGGTCCAGATCATGCTGTGCTGCATCGCGAGCGTTACGAAGTACTGAATGGTCGAGAACTTGTCGCCGTTCATCGTCGCCGAATTGGTGAAGCCCGCCGCGATCTTGTCCTTCCACTTCTGCGTGAACCAGGCTTTCGAGCTGGCGTCGGCGAACTTCTTGAAGTCGGCGGACGGCCCGCCCATGTAAGTCGGCGCGCCGAACACGATGGCGTCGGCGGCATCAAGCTCCGCCCAGCCCGCATCGTCGATGTCGGCGACGGCGATCAGCGTGGCGTGCGCGCCCGCGGCCTGCACGCCGGCGTGCACGGCATCGGCGAGTTTCTTCGTGTGGCCGTAGCCGCTGTGATACGCAATGACGATCCGGGACATAACTGGCTCCAGTGAAGTTGAACGGCGAAGAACGACGGGAAAGCGCACGCGCGTGGCGTCGCGTCATGGTAACCAGATCGGCGGCGCTTTCGCGCGCCGCGATGCGCATCGGGAAGAAGGAGAGTTTTTCGATGCGCGACGTAATCGCCGCGTAATACCGGGAACGCGCGGAGTGCGCGTCGTGCGCGGCGTCGCGCAACGAACGTTTGTAAAGGTTCGGTCTCCTCAGCGGCCGTAGGTGACCGTGAGTGTCGCGCTGCCGAGCGTGGCGCCTTCGATTTCGTGCTCGAACATCGTGCCGGGCCGGCCCGGGGCGAGCGCGAGCTTGTCGACGCGCAGCGCATAGACGGTCACGACGTAGCGGTGCGGTTTGCCCGGCGGCGGGCAGGGACCGCCGTAGCCCTCGCCGCCGAAGTCGTTGCGCGCCTCGATCGCGCCGAGTTTCTTCAGCGCGCCCGACGCGCTCGCGTTCTCGGGCAGCGTGGTGACGCGCGCGGGAATGTCGGCGACGGCCCAGTGCCACCAGCCGCGTCCGGGCGAATCGGGATCGAAGACAGTGACGGCGAAGCTGCGCGTGCCCGCAGGCGCATTGCGCCAGCTCAATTGCGGCGAATGGTTGCGGCCCTCGCAGCCGCCTTCGTTGAAGATTTGCGCGGCGGCGGCCTCGCCGCCATCCTGCCAGTTCGTACTGCTCACGGCGAAATGGCCGGCCGCCTGCGCTTGCCCGCTCGCGCAGATCGACAGCAGCGCGACGCCGGCGAGCGCCGCCTTGACGGCTGTCACAGGAGCGCGCGCGATTGTCGTGGATGCGATCCCAGCGGTAACACGCCGATTACGCATGAGCCGGTTCTCCTGTATGTTGATCGAGTGCATCTCAGATATCTCCGACAGTGCGCGTGCGAATTGTGCGCCAGATCGAATTTCGTTCAATATAACGGTATTCCGATGATGTCTTTCGCCCGCGTGAGCACTTTGCGCAGGGGGAAATCGGCTATAGTCGCGAGCTTTTCTGCGTCGCCTGCAAGGCGATGCGAAGGCGCAGTAATCGGTCGGGATGGATGTCGGAGAGTGTCGGGAACGGGGTGTTCCGTAGGCGCGCGGGCAATCAGAAGTCAAGCACAAAGCAGGACTGCCTACACGGAGGGGTGATGCAGCAGCCAATCAGGGTTGTAGTCGCGGACGATCATCCGGTGATCTTGTTCGGCGCGGAGCATGCGCTGCTCAAGTTTCCCGGCATTCAGGTCGTCGCGCGGGCCCGTCAGTCCACCGAACTGGTCAAGGCGCTGCAAACCACGCCCTGCGACGTCCTCGTCACCGATCTCGCCATGCCGGGCGGCCAGTACGGCGACGGCCTGCCGCTCATCGGCTATCTGCGGCGCAACTATCCCCAGATTCCCATCGTCGTCCTGACCATGCTCGAGAACGCCGCGCTGCTCAAGCGTCTGGGCGAACTCGGCGTGATCGCCGTGGTACACAAATCCGACGACCTGAGCCATATCGGCCTCGCGGTTCAGCACGTCAGCCGCAATCTCGAATATATGAGCCCGCAGGTGAGGGTCGCGCTCGATTCGCTGCGCATGAACAGCGGCGGCAAGAGCGAGGAGGTGATCCTCTCCAAGCGCGAACTCGAAGTGGTGCGACTATTCGTGTCGGGCATGACGATCAAGGAAATCTCGGAAAAGCTCAATCGCAGCATCAAGACCATCAGCACGCAGAAGAACACGGCCATGCGCAAGCTCGGGCTCGACCGCGACTCGGAGCTTTTTCAGTACGCGCAGAGCAACGGGCTGCTCAATCTGTCGTCGCATGTGCCGGACGAGGGCATGTCTGGCGGCAGCGCGACTTGAGCGTGACGTCGGATGTGAGCTGAGCACAAACGGGATCAATACGGGCTAAATCCAGTCTCAATCGCCGCCGGGTCGCCGATCCGCCCGGCAGCATGAAAAAAGGCCATCCGCCGTGAAGCGGATGGCCTTTTTAGCTTGCGCTCGCGAAACCTGCGAAGCGCGCAGCGTCTTGCTTGTCGCGTTACTGCGGTGCCGAGGTCGCGCCGCCGTGCGCCGCCGACCATTCGGCCGGTGCGTGCAGGAATTTCTCGACTTCGTCGAGCGTCTTCGTTTCGAAGTAGCCCGATTCCTTGGCGACGCGCAGCACGTCCCACCACGTGGCGAGCGCGTGCAGGTCGACGTCGATGTCCTTCAGGACCGAGACGCTTTCCTTGAAGATGTTGTAGTGGAACAGCACGAAGCAGTGGTTCACCTGCGCGCCCGCGGTACGCAGCGCGTTGATGAAGTTGATCTTGCTGCGGCTATCCGTGGTCAGATCTTCGACCAGCAGCACGCGCTGGCCTTCGGTCAGCAGACCTTCGATCTGCGCGTTGCGGCCGAAACCCTTCGGCTTCTTGCGCACGTACTGCATCGGCACCATCAGGCGGTCCGACAGCCACGCCGCGAACGGGATGCCCGCGGTTTCGCCGCCGGCGACGGCGTCGATCTGCTCGTAGCCGACGTCGCGCAGGATGGTCGCTTCCGCCATCTCCATCAGGCCGCGGCGCACGCGCGGATACGAGATCAGCTTGCGGCAGTCGATGTAGACCGGGCTCGCCCAGCCGGAAGTGAAGATGAAGGGCTTTTCCGCGTTGAAGTGCACGGCTTGCACTTCGAGCAGCATTTTCGCGGTTGCGTCCGAGATCGTCTGGCGATCGTTGCCTGTCATGGGCGAATCCTTGGATGTGAGAGTGCGGAGGAGGGTGGGCGCTCGGCCCGGTGGCGCTGGCACGGCGGGTTCGTCTGCATCGGAACCTGCGGTGCGCGGCCTGGAGGGCGTCGATCGTCTGAGGGATGCCCAGACGGCCCGCTCGCTCCAAGCGGCTTCTCTTGCGCGCGTAGGCCGGTATTTTACCCGACTTGACGATCGCCGACGAGTCAGTCCGACCGAGTCGATCTGTCAGCGTCCGACGGCGTCCGTTGCCTTGGTGGGGCGCGATCAGCGCGCGCGGCGGCGCGGGCGGGCATTTCACCGCCGTTTGTGACAGCCGTTTTCGACAGCGCTTTTGACGGAGTTGTGACGGCGCACCCGCGCCAGTAAACTCACGCCGGTTTTCGCCGGGCCCGCGTCGCGCGCGTCCGCGACCGTCCAGCACAGGATTTCGTCCGCCATGTCGCCTGCATCGCCTTCCGGGTCACGTCCCGGCTCACCTTCCGGTCCGCCGCCAGAATCCGCCTCCGAATCCCGGGACGCGACGGACGCCACGCCCGCCGATGTCGCGTTCGCGCCCGCCGCGAGCGTCCACGCGAACGCGGCCCCATCCGCCGATTTCGACGGTTCCGACGGTTCCGACGCTCGCGGAGCCCCACGCGGCCACGCCGTGCGCGCGCTGATCGCCTCGATCGCGGGCTACGCGATGGACGGCTTCGACCTGCTGATGCTCGGCTTCATGCTGCCCGCCATCAGCGCCGATCTGCATCTGTCGGGCGCGCAGGCGGGTTCGCTCGTCACGTGGACGCTGGTGGGCGCGGTCGTCGGCGGCATCGTGTTCGGGCTGCTGTCGGACCGCTTCGGCCGCGTGCGCGTGCTCACCTGGACGATCCTGCTGTTCGCGGTCTTCACCGGCCTGTGCGCGCTCTCGCGCGGTTACGCCGATCTGCTCGTCTACCGCACGATCGCGGGGATCGGCCTGGGCGGGGAATTCGGCATCGGCATGGCGCTGGTCGCCGAGGCGTGGCCCGCGCGGCTGCGCGCGCGGGCGTCGTCGTATGTGGGGCTCGGCTGGCAGGCGGGCGTGCTCGCGGCGGCGCTGCTCACGCCGTGGCTGCTGCCCGTGATCGGCTGGCGCGGCATGTTCGCGGTCGGGCTGCTGCCCGCGCTGGCGTCGTTCTTCGTGCGCCGACGCGTCGAGGAGCCGGAAATGTTCGTCGCGCACCGCGAGCGCGTGGCGCAGGCCGCGCCGCAAGACAAGCCGCGCGCGCTGCGCCTGCTGGTCGCCGACGCCCGTACGGCGCGCGCGAGCCTCGGCGTGGCGGTGCTCTGCTCGGTGCAGAACTTCGGCTACTACGGCCTGATGATCTGGCTGCCCGCCTATCTCGCGAAGTCGTTCGGCTATTCGCTGACCAAATCGGGCCTCTGGACGGCGGCGACCGTCGCGGGCATGGCGCTCGGCATCTGGCTGTTCGGCGTGGCCGCCGACCGCTTCGGCCGCCGCCCGGCGTTCCTGTTCTACCAGGCGGGCGCGGTCGCGATGGTGTTCGTCTACGCGCAGCTTTCCACGCCGTTCGCGCTCCTGATCGGCGGCGCGGCGATGGGCGTGTTCGTCAACGGCATGATCGGCGGCTACGGCGCGCTGATCTCCGAGCTGTATCCGACGGCCGCGCGCGCCACCGCGCAGAACGTGCTGTTCAACATCGGCCGCGCGGTGGGCGGTTTCGGGCCGCTCGCGGTGGGCGCCGTGGCGGCGCGCTATTCGTTCGCGACGGCGCTCGCGATGCTCGCGTCGATCTACGTGCTCGACATTCTCGCCACGCTCTTTCTGATTCCTGAACGCCGCGGCGCGGCGCTCGACTGAGCGCGCGTGCGCCGCACCGGAACGTGCGCCGCGTGAGCGCGTGATCGGCCAAACATGCGGCGCAACGACGCACACGCCCGCGTGGAAAATGCGTGCCGCGTCGCGCGGCGCGCAATAAAACCACACCTCGCGCGCAACAATGCCGCAACATGCGTCCCGCGCGCACCGCGCCGCGCGTGCGCCAATCGCACGCTTCTTGCGCCGCGATTTCGCGAACGTCGCCGTTCGCCGCCGATCGGCCTCTTTCTGCGCTGCAACAGGCGCGCGCGCTGCGCGCCGCGCCCGCGAAAATGCCGCCCGACATGTGTTCTGCAAATTCCTGGTATCAGTCTTTGACCCAAGTCGTTTGAAACGAAGCGAGGTGTACACTAATCGCCCGCTATTTCTCGCGTGCCTGTTTCACAGGTGGTTTCGTCAGTCGACGCTTCTCTCGACGCCGAAGTGCCCGGACGCGCGGACCGGCGGCATACGATCATAAAACTCCTCTCGTCTCTCACGTCCTGGCAGGCCTGAAAATGGATGAACAACTGAAGCAAAGCGCGCTCGCTTATCACCAGAATCCGAAGCCCGGCAAGATTTCCGTTACGCCGACCAAGCCGCTCTCGAACCAGCTCGACCTTTCGCTCGCGTATTCGCCGGGCGTGGCGGCTGCGTGCGAAGCGATCCACGCCGATCCGCTCGACGCGCAGAAGTACACCTCGCGCGGCAATCTCGTCGGCGTCGTGACCAACGGCACGGCCGTGCTCGGCCTCGGCAACATCGGCCCGCTCGCGGCCAAGCCGGTGATGGAAGGCAAGGGTTGTCTGTTCAAGAAGTTCGCGGGTATCGACGTGTTCGACATCGAACTCGACGAAAGCGACCCGGACAAGCTCGTCGAAGCCATCGCGATGCTCGAGCCGACGCTCGGCGGCATCAACCTGGAAGACATCAAGGCGCCCGAGTGCTTCTACATCGAGCAGAAGCTGCGCGAGCGCATGAAGATTCCGGTCTTCCACGATGACCAGCACGGCACGGCGATCATCGCCTCGGCGGCCATCCTCAACGGCCTGAAGGTCGTCGGCAAGGAACTCGGCAGCATCAAGCTCGTGTGCTCGGGTGCGGGCGCGGCGGCCATCGCCTGTCTGGATCTGCTGGTCAAGCTCGGCGCGAAGAAGGAAAACATCCTCGTCACCGACTCGAAGGGCGTGATCTACGAAGGCCGCGGCAACCTCGATCCGTCGAAGCAGCGCTACGCGGCGAACACCGACGCGCGCACGCTCGCCGACGCCATCAAGGGCGCCGACGTGTTCCTCGGCTGTTCGAGCGCCGGCGTGCTCAAGGCCGAGATGGTCGTGGAAATGGGCACGAAGCCGCTGATCCTCGCGCTCGCGAACCCGGAGCCGGAAATCCGCCCGGAAGAAGCCAAGCGCGTGCGCCCGGACGCGATCATCGCCACGGGCCGGTCGGACTATCCGAACCAGGTCAACAACGTGCTGTGCTTCCCGTTCATCTTCCGCGGCGCGCTCGACGTCGGCGCGACCACCATCACGGAAGAGATGAAGCTCGCGTGCGTGCGCGCGATCGCCGAACTCGCGGAAGAAACCGATCAGGGCGACGAAGTGGCGAAGGCCTATGAAGGCCACACGCTCGAATTCGGCCCGGAATACCTGATTCCGAAGCCTTTCGATCCGCGCCTGATCATCAAGATCGCGCCGGCCGTCGCGCAAGCCGCGATGGATTCGGGCGTGGCGACGCGCCCGATCAAGGACATGGACGCGTACCGCGAGGAACTGGGCGCGACGGTCTATCGCACGGGCATGGTGATGCGTCCGGTGTTCGCGGCGGCGAAGGCCAACAACGCGCGCATCGTGTTCGCCGAAGGTGAAGACGAGCGCGTGCTGCGCGCCGCGCAATTCGTGCTGACCGAGAAGATCGCCAAGCCGATCATCGTCGGCCGTCCGGCGGTCGTGGAAATGCGCCTGAAGAAGATGGGCTCGAAGCTGCGCGCGGGCACCGACTTCGAGATCGTCGACCCGGAAGACGATCCGCGCTTCCAGAAAAGCTGGCAGGCGTATCACGAACTGGGCGCGCGCCAGGGCATCACGCCGGAAGTCGCGAAGGCGTCGATGCGCAAGTTCAACACGCTGATCGGCGCGATCCTCGTGCATCTGGGCGACGCCGACGGCATGGTCTGCGGCCTGCTCAACAGCTTCGACTATCACCTGAAGTTCGTCGAGCAGGTGTTCGGCAAGGCGAAGGAAGCCGAGAACTACGCAGCGATGAACCTGCTGATGCTGCCGGGCCGCAACCTGTTCATCAGCGACACCTACGTGAACGAAGTGCCGAGCGCCGAGCAGCTCGCCGACATGACGATTCTCGCCGCGCGCGAAATCGAGAAGTTCGGCATCACGCCGAAGGTCGCGCTGCTGTCGTCGTCGAATTTCGGCAGCGTGCGTTCGTCGACGTCGGCGCGCATGCAGGCTGCACGCGAGCTGATCGCCACGCGCGCGCCGCAGCTCGAAGTGGACGGTGAAATGCACGGCGACGCGGCGCTTTCGGAAATGATCCGCAAGCAGTCGTTCCCGGGCACCACGCTCGCGGGCGAAGCGAATCTGCTGATCATGCCGAACGTGGAAGCGGCGAACATCACGTACAACCTGCTGAAGATGATCGGCGGCGAAGGCGTGACGGTCGGTCCGTTCCTGCTGGGCGCGTCGAAGCCGGTGCACATTCTCACGCCGGCGGCGACGGTGCGACGCATCATCAACATGACGGCGGTCGCTTCGGCGAACGCCAACGTGGCGAAGTAAGTCGCGGCGGTTTTTGCCGTATTGACCGCCTGATGTGAAAAGGGCGCTCCGTTTTACACGGAGCGCCCTTTGTTGTTTACCGCTTCAGGAAAGCCTCAAGCCGCGTGCCGCGCCGCGCCGTTTTCCGGCGAGCGCCACTTCGCGAGCAGCGTCGCCCACTTCGCGCGCGTGGCCTTGAGGTTGTTCTCCTTCACGTGGCCGTAGCCGCGAATCGCGTCGGGCAGGTTCGCGAGTTCGAGCGCGAGCGGCAGGTTCGCGTCGCGCAGGCCGCCGATCACTTCGCGCATCAGCGCTTCGTACTCGCCGATCAGCGCGCGTTCGTGGCGGCGTTCCTCGGTGCGGCCGAACGGATCGAGCGCCGTGCCGCGCAGGAACTTGAGCTTCGCGAGCACGCGCATCGCCGTGAGCATGCGCGGGCCGTACTGCTTCTTCAGCAGATGACCCTTGTCGTCGTGTTTCGCGAACGACGGCGGCGCGAGATGGAAGTTGAGCTTCCAGTCGCCTTCGAAGCTCGCCTTGATCTTCTCGACGAAGGCCGGATCGGCGTAGAGGCGCGCGACTTCGTACTCGTCCTTGTAGGCCATCAGCTTGTGCAGATTGCGCGCGACCGCTTCGGTGAGCGGCTGCTGGCCGTCCACGTGTTCGAGCTGCGCTTCGGCGCGGCGCACCTCGTCGACGAACGCGCGGTAACGCTGCGCATACGCCTCGGTCTGGTACGCGGCCAGATACTGCGCGCGCTTCTCGACGAGCGAGTCGAGCGCCTTCGGCGTATGCAGCGAGACGATCTTCGCGCCTGAATCGCTACCGCCTTGTTGCGCGAGCGGCTTCTTGATCAGCTGATCGACGGCCGCGCGGTCGTGCGCGACGCGGCGTCCCCATTCGAAGGCCGCGAGATTCTTCTCGACCTGCACGGCGTTCAGTTCGATCGCGCGCGTGAGCGATTCGTGCGTGAGCGGCAGCCAGCCCTTTTGCCACGCGTAACCGAGCACGAACGGATTCGTGTAGATCGCGTCGCCCAGCAGCGCGAGCGCGTAGCGGTTGGCATCGACGGTCGCCACGTTGTCCGTGCCCGCCGCATTGCGCACATCGGCTTCGGTGTTCGAACCCGGAAACTGCCACTGCGGATTCTTGATGAACTCGGCCGTCGGCGTGGGCGTGCTGTTGAGCACGACGTGCGTGTCGCCTTCGTGCATGCGCGAGACGCAGTCGTCGCTGGCGGTCACGATCGCGTCGCAGCCGATCACGAGTTTGGCGTCGCCCATCGCGATGCGCGTCGCGTGGATGTCCTCGGGACGATTGGCGATCTGCACGTGGCTCATCACCGCGCCGCCTTTTTGCGCGAGGCCGGTCACGTCGAGCACGGTCACGCCCTTGGCTTCGAGGTGAGCGGCCATGCCGAGCAGCGCGCCGATCGTCACCACGCCGGTGCCGCCCACGCCCGTCACGAGCACGCCGTAGGGGCGCGCGATGGCGGGCACGTCGGGCGTCGGCACGGCGGGCATGGTGTCGCTCGCGGCGCTGCTCGCCTTCGGCTTGCGCAACTGGCCGCCTTCGACCGTCACGAAACTCGGGCAGAAGCCCTTGAGGCACGAGAAGTCCTTGTTGCAGGTGGACTGGTTGATCTGGCGCTTCGTGCCGTATTCGGTGTCGAGCGGCTCGACCGAGAGGCAGTTCGACTGCACCGAGCAATCGCCGCAGCCTTCGCAGACGGCCTCGTTGATCACCACGCGCTTCGCCGGATCGGGATAAGTGCCGCGCTTGCGGCGGCGGCGCTTTTCCGTCGCGCAGGTCTGGTCGTAGATCAGGATCGTCGTGCCCGCGACTTCGCGCAGTTCGCGCTGGATCGCGTCGAGCTGGTCGCGGTGATGGATCGTCACGCCGGGCGCGAGTTTCGCGGCGACTTCGCCTTCGTACTTCTCCGGTTCATCGGTGACGATCACGATCTTCTTCGCGCCTTCGGAGTCGAGCTGATGCGTGATCTGCGGCACCGTGAGCACGCCGTCGACGGGCTGGCCGCCCGTCATCGCGACCGCGTCGTTGTAGAGGATCTTGTAGGTGATGTTCGCCTTCGAGGCGATCGCCGCGCGGATCGCGAGCAGGCCCGAGTGGAAGTAGGTGCCGTCGCCGAGATTGGCGAACACGTGCTTGTCGTTCGTGAACGGCGCCTGGCCGACCCACGCCACGCCTTCGCCGCCCATCTGGCTGAAGGTGCTGGTGCTGCGGTCCATCCACACGGTCATGTAGTGGCAGCCGATGCCCGCCATCGCGCGCGAGCCTTCGGGCACGTTCGTCGAGGTGTTGTGCGGGCAGCCCGAGCAGAACCACGGCTTGCGCTCGGCCTGCACGCGCGGCCTGGCGAGCGCGCGTTCCTTCGCGTCGATCACGGCCACGCGCGCGGCGATGCGCGCGCGCACGTCGGACGGCATCTCGAACTTGTCGAGACGCGTGGCGATGGCCTTGGCGATGATCGCGGGCGAGAGTTCGTAGTGCGCGGGCAGCAGCCAGTTGCCCATCGGCACCGACCATTCGCCGCCTGCACCGTCCTTCTCGTCGAACTTGCCGTAGACGCGCGGACGCTGCGCATCGGGCCAGTTGTACAACTCCTCCTTGATCGCGTATTCGAGAATCTGGCGCTTTTCCTCGACCACGAGAATCTCTTCGAGCCCGCGCGCGAAGGCTTGCGCGCCTTGCGCTTCGAGCGGCCACACGCAGCCCACCTTGTAGAGCCGCAGGCCGATGCGCGAGCAGGTTTCGTCGTCGAGACCGAGGTCGGTGAGCGCCTGGCGCACGTCGAGATACGCCTTGCCGCCCGTCATGATGCCGAAGCGCGCGTGCGGCGAATCGATCTCGATGCGGTCGAGCTTGTTGGCGCGCACGTAGGCGAGCCCGGCGTACCACTTGTAGTCGAGCAGACGCGCTTCCTGCACGAGCGGCGGATCGGGCCAGCGGATGTTCAGGCCGCCCTCGGGCATCAGGAAATCCTCGGGCAGCACGATGCGCGTGCGATGCGGATCGATCTCCACCGACGCCGACGATTCCACCACGTCGGTCACGCACTTCATCGCGACCCAGAGGCCGGAATAGCGGCTCATCGCCCAGCCGTGCAGGCCGAAGTCGAGATATTCCTGGACGTTCGAGGGGAACAGCACCGGCAGGCCGCAGGCCTTGAAGATGTGTTCCGACTGGTGCGCGAGCGTCGAGGACTTGGCGGCGTGGTCGTCGCCGGCGAGCACCAGCACGCCGCCGTGCGCCGACGAGCCTGCCGAGTTGCCGTGCTTGAAGACGTCGCCGCTGCGGTCGACGCCGGGGCCTTTGCCGTACCACATCGAAAACACGCCGTCGTGTTTCGCGGACGGGTACAGGTTCACCTGCTGCGAACCCCAGACTGCGGTCGCGGCGAGGTCTTCGTTGACGCCGGGCTGAAAAACGATGCCGTGTGCGGCGAGATGCTGCTTCGCCTTCCAGAGCGACTGATCGAGACCGCCCAGAGGCGAGCCGCGATAGCCTGAGATGAACCCCGCGGTATTGAGACCGGCGGCCTTGTCGCGTTCCTGTTGCAGCATCGGCAGGCGAACCAGCGCCTGGATGCCGCTCATGTACGCGCGGCCGCGTTCGAGGGTGTATTTATCGTCGAGCGTGACGGAAGCGAGTGCGGCTTCGAGCGAAGCGCGCTGACCTGCGTCGAGCGGGGCATTCATTATGTGTCTTCCTCCATCCAACCAATCCGTTGTGGGATCGCCAGAACTTCAGGGCCTCGGCATCTTGTGAATGCGTTGGCCGGGGTCGCCATATTGGCTTCTTTTTTTCGATAGTAGCACTCGGATAAACCCGCCGCCTCTGCTCGCAAAGTCGGCGTTTTCTGACGCATCGCAGCATTCATCCTGACGCTGTCTGTCAAAATTATCAGATGATGTTCAGCGCCCATCAGAGCTGTGTAACAAAGGATGTATCCGAATTTCGTGTGAGGTAACAACGTGTAAAAGTTGCACTCACCCGGAACCCGTCTTGAATATCCTGTCTAACTCCCTCATCTGTGCGAACCGCGCCGCGCCCCGAAACATTCAGGGCGCGATCGTCTTTTTTGCGCAGTGGCAGGCAGTCTGAAAAAAGGAGGACCTATGAATAATCGACACATCCAGACCTTCCTGACGGTCTCGGCAGCGTTCTTCGCCATGAACGCACCGCTGCATTCGAACGCCGCGACCCGGAACGGCTCGAATGCGTCGACGTCGTGCGCGCAGTACTCGCTGTGCGCCCAGGTCGACACGAACTTCGTGCAGAACGCGAAGGCCGAGCGTTAAGACGCTCGACAAGCCGCTCATGAAGCGGCGCGCAATGCCGCGTTGATCCGCGCAGCATTCCACTCATTCGAGACCGTGGCCGGGTGTGCGGCCGCGGACTCAAGCACTGATTCACCAGCTAAAAAGGGCGAAGATCGTGTGATCTTCGCCCTTTTTTGCTTTCTTCTTTCTGCTGCCGGTTTCTCCGAAGGCGCTTAAGCCTTGTCCTGCACGACGCCGCGGCGGATCTGGTCGAGCTCGATCGACTCGAACAGCGCCTTGAAATTGCCCTCGCCGAAGCCCTGATTGCCCTTGCGCTGAATGATCTCGAAGAAGATCGGGCCGATCTGGTTCTCCGTGAAGATCTGCAGCAGCAGGTCTTCGGGTGCGCCGTCGATCAGGATCTTGCGTTTCTTCAGTTCGTCGAGCGGCTCGGTGTGGCCCGGAACGCGGCGGTTCACCAGTTCGTAATACGTGTCGACGGTGTCGAGCAGCGCGATGTCCGAGGCGCGCAGGCCATCCACCGTACGGTAGATGTCGCCGGTGCCGAGGGCGATGTGCTGGATGCCTTCGCCGTGATACGCGTCCAGATATTCCTGGATCTGGCCGGCCGTCTCGCCGCCTTCTTCGTTGATCGGAATGCGGATCTTGCCGCACGGCGAGGTCATCGCCTTCGACTTCACGCCCGTCACCTTGCCTTCGATGTCGAAGTAGCGGATTTCGCGGAAGTTGAAGAGGCGTTCGTAGAACTCCGCCCATTCGGCCATGCGGCCGCGATGCACGTTGTGCGTGAGGTGATCGATATAGGTGAGGCCGTGGCCGACCGGATGTTGCTCGGCACCCTCGATCGGCACGAAATCGACGTCATAGATGTCGATATCGCCGATGCTGCCCGGCTGCGCGCCGTTCTTGCCGCGCCAGCGGTCCACGAAATAGATCAGCGAATCGCCGATGCCCTTGATGGCCGGAATGTTCAGTTCCATCGGGCCGGTCTTGTTGTCGAAGCCCCAGGCGCCGAGTTCGAGCGCGCGCTGGTAGGCCTTGGCGGCGTCCTGCACGCGGAACGCGATCGCGCAGATCGACGGGCCGTGCTGGCGCGCGAAGCGCTGCGCGAACGAGTCGGGCTCGCCGTTGACGATGAAGTTGATCTCGCCCTGGCGATAGAGCGTCACGTCCTTGTGGCGGTGGCGCGCGACGGCGGTGAAGCCCATGCGCTCGAACAGCTTGCCGAGCGCCTTGGGATCGGGGGCGGTGTATTCGATGAACTCGAAGCCGTCGGTGCCGACGGGATTTTCCCAGGTGGGGACCTGCATGCCTGTCTCCTGCGTTGATCAAGATCATTGGTTGGTGCAGGCCAGTCTAGCTGTCCAATATGGGAGAAAACTTGCGATCTGGGTCGCGGTTTTGACTATGTGAGCTATAAAATGCCTTCGATAACGTATCGAGTGGCAGAAAATGGCGGATATCGAATTGGACGCAATTGATCGCCGAATTCTGGCGATCCTTCAGGAGAATGGCCGGCTCTCGAATCAGGAGATCGCGGAGCGCGTGAACCTCTCGCCGAGCCCGTGTCTGCGGCGCATTCGGCGGCTGGAGGAGAGCGGGGTGATCCGCGGTTATGTGGCGCTGCTCGACGCGCAAAAGCTCGGCCTCGACCTGCTGGCCTACGTGAACGTGCGGCTGGAAAAGCGCGGGCCGACGGCGTCGGGCCGCGAGGGCGTGACGCACGCGGAGCTATTCCGCGCGGCCGTACAGACCTGGCCCGAAGTGGTGGCCTGCCACGCCATGACCGGCGACATGGATTTCCTGCTGCGCGTGCAGGTGGAGGACATGGCGCATTTCTCGCGCTTCGTGCAGGACCAGTTGCTGCACCATCCGTCGGTGATCGACGTAAGGTCGAGCTTTTCGCTGCAAACCTTCAAGGAAACGACCGCGCTGCCGATTCTTTGAAGTTTTTTCAGGCGGATAGCGGCAGACGTAAAAAAAGCGGCCTAAGCCGCTTTTTTATCCGGTGCTCATTCAACCCAGCCGGGCAGGAGTCACGCTGCCACGGCTTGCGGCAGGATCGTTTCGATCAGACGCGACGCCTGACGCGCCTGGCGCTTGAGCGCATAGTCGAACACGGCGGCTTGTTCCTGAAGCATTTCCGCGATGATGCTGGTCTGGTCGGCCGGTTCGAGCGAGAGATACGCGTCGGCTTCGCCGTAGGCGTACTCGATCTTCATGCCCGATTTCTTCGCGATGTGCATCATCGTGGAGTTGCGCGACAGGCAGTGCATGTACAGCGTGGTGACGTGCGTGTTGCGGCTGCGGATGGCGGCGCGCTCGAACAGCTTCGAGCCGATGCCCTGGCCGCGCGCGCTTTCGCTGACGGACACGCCGAATTCAGCGGTGCGGCCGTTGCCGTCGGCGGGCAGATAGGCCAGATGGCCCGCGCCGACGAGTTGCAGCTGATGGTCGAACACGCCGAACACGGTGTCGCGCGTGAAATCCAGACCGCGGACATAGTTCTCGATCACGTGGTCCGGCGCGGCCTGGCCGAAGCGCAGCAGGCGGTCGTCGGTGCCGAGCGCGAGAAAGTGGCTCAGCAGGCGGTCGCGGTCAGCCGAGGTGAGGACGCGCACCATGACAGGCGAATGACCGGACGTCAGCGTGCGGCCGGTCGGCAGGATCGGCGCGTGGGCTTGGGTCGAAAGCTTGTTCATGATGGGTTCTCCTTAGAATCGGACTGCGGGCGCATGATGCGGCGCAAAACGAATTCTAGCGGAAACCCTGGGGTCGATCTAGGGAAAACCCGAATTACGAATTTGAGTGTTGCGCCTAATTAAGAAAAATGGCGCGATAACTTGTTGATTTTTATGGGATATGTGTGGCGAATAGGTTGACGCGTCAACCGTTGTGACTACACATCATTTTGCGCCGCAGCAATATCGCCATATCGCTGCGCTATCTGGCCCGAAAAATATCAGGCCGTTTGCAGCCCGTGGTCGACCACCGCGATCACCTGTTCGGCGAACTCGCGGTAACCCATGCGCCCGCCCGGCTTCAGCCAGGTGAAGGTCCAGTTGATCATGCCGAACACCATCATCGTGAGCGCGGTCTGGTTATCCGCGGTCACGCGGCCCGGATAGGCGCGCGCGAGCTGGCGCGTGAACGCGGCGACCACGTCGCGCTGGCGGTTCAGGATGATTTCGCGTTGCGCGTCCACGAGATATTTGACGTCGTTGAGCAGCGCCACGTGGCGGCTGTGCGAGGTCTCGTACTCGACGAGGAAGGCGCGGATCAGCTCGGCGAAACTCTCGCGCTCGTCGAGGCCGCGGCGCTGGCTCGCGCCCTCTACCTCCGCGATGATCAGCATCAGCCGCTTCGTGTAGCGGTCGAGCAGATCGAAGAGGATCGCTTCCTTGCTCTCGTAGTAGTGATAGAGGCGGGCTTTGGACGTGCCGCTGGCGGCCGCGAGATCGGACATCGACGTGCTCGGATAGCTCGTCTGCGCGAATTTGGCCGCGGCGAGTTCGAGGATCTGGTCGCGTTGGGTTTCGTGGTCGGGCGCTCGGGTGCGTGCCATTGTTGGGGATCAGCGGAGATCGGCGAGGATCGGCGGGGTTAAGGGAATCGGCGGATTCAGCGCGAAAGGGACAGATGCGCGGCGGTGTGCGGCAGCGCCGGGCGCGTCGATCGCGTGCTGGCGCCGGCGGCGGGCGCGGCGCAGCGGTCGTCGTTCAGGCGCAGTTCGCCCGCGCCGGCCAGCTCGCGCAGGCGCCACAGCACGATCGGTTCGCGCACCGCGAAGCCCGCGCCGCGCGTGAGCGCCGCGCCGAGCGTGTCGCACCCGAGCCACGGCGCGCCGGCCGGGCATTGGGCGTTCAGGGTGTCGAGGATCTGCGCGTCGAGGTCGGCCCATGCGCCGCTCGTGAAGGTGTTGTCGCGCCAGCGGCGCATTTCGCCGTTCGCGAACTTCGCTTCCTGCCATTCGAGCGCGAGGCGCGTGATGCGCAGCACGGAGATCGGCGCCGCGTCGGGCAGGCGCACGCGCAGGCGTTCGGCCGCGTGCTCCGGCGAGCCGCTCAGGTCGTCGGTGGCGAGGCGCACTTCGTTCAGGCGTTGCGGCGCGCAGCGCAGCCGGTAGCAGACGCGGCGCAGCGTGAGCTGGTCGGCGGCGGCGTGCGTGTGCCAGATCACCACATGGGCGTCGTCGGCTTCGACGGCGGCGAGCGCCGTGCAGTCGTGCTGCGCGAGCGTGTCCGGCACCGCGCCGAGGCGCTGCCAGAACGCCGCGCGCTGTGCCGCGCCGGGATTGCCGCTCGCGTCGATGTCGCGCAGCGGACCGACCGTGAGGTCGTCGTTCAGTGCGATCACGCGCACGGCCTGGCCCGTGGCGGACTGGCCCGCCACGTCGAGAGCCTGTCGCAGCGCGGCTGCGGCCGGCTCGCCATGAATGAGGTGAATCGTGGTCATCGACAACTCGTTGCGCTCGCCATGAACGCCATAAACGCCAGCAAGCGCGCTAGAGACAAAAGGGACCGCCCGCGCGGCGCAGCGAAGTGCGCCTGGCGCGGGCGGCCCCTAGTGTAAGCGGATCGCCTGAGTGCCGAAAGCGTGCTGTTGCTCTAGAGCGGATATGTCACTGCTAATTTCCGATCAGGCACGATTTGCCCCTTAATGCGGCCGGAGGTTGGCCAAATGGCGTGCAGTGCGCGATCAACGCTCGTCGAAGCTCACCACCACGCGCTCGCTGACCGGATGGCACTGGCAGGTGAGCACGAAGCCGTCCTTCACTTCCTGCTCCTCGAGCGTGTAGTTCTTGTCCATCTTCACTTCGCCTTCGAGCACGCGCGCGCGGCAGGTGCAGCAGACGCCGCCCTTGCACGCATACGGCAGCGCGAGGCCGGCTTTCAGGCCGACGTCGAGCAGGCTCACGCCCTCGTACGGCAGACGCAGCTTGCGCTTCTTGCCGTCGATGACGATTTCCAGGTCGGCGGCCGGCGTATCCGCGGTGATTTCGACCGGCGGCACGCCCGCCTGTGGCAGCGGCGAGCCGAAGCGTTCGACGTGGACGTTCGGCTTCG
The DNA here is from genome assembly GCF_905220285.1 of Paraburkholderia sp. J94. NCBI lineage: Bacteria > Pseudomonadati > Pseudomonadota > Betaproteobacteria > Burkholderiales > Burkholderiaceae > Paraburkholderia > Paraburkholderia sp. J94. Next base: position 232,558 of record NZ_CAJMZH010000014.1, read on the forward strand.
GCACGCCTGCGGTGGCGAGCGCGGCCTCGGCGGCGTCCATCATCGGCGCGGGGCCGCAGATGAAGGCTTCGTCGATTTCGCCGGGCGGCAGCAGTGTGTCGAGGAACGCCGCGCATTTGGCCTGATCGAGCACGCCGTTGAACAGCTCGACGTCCTGGAGATCGTCCGAAAGCACGTGGTAGAGGCGGAAGCGGTCCATGAAGCGGTTCTTCAGGTCCTCCAGTTCCTCGGCGAACATGATCTGGTCGACGCTGCGGTTGCCGTAGACGAGCGTGAACGCGCTGCGCGGCTCGGTTTCGAGCGTCGTCTTGATGATCGCCAGCACCGGCGTGATGCCCGAGCCGCCCGAGAACGCCACGTAATGCTTGCCGTGATCGGCGTTCAGGTGCGTGAAGAAGCGGCCATCGGGCGTCATCACGTCGATTTCGTGGCCCGGCGCGAGCTGGTCGAACGCGAAGTTCGAGAAGCGCCCGCCGCGCACGCGCTTGATGCCGATGCGCAGTTCGCCGTCGCGGTCGTAATCGGTCACGCCGACGCAGATCGAGTACGAGCGGCGCGTCTCCTCGCCGTCGATATGGGTCTTGAGCGTGACGAACTGTCCTTGCGTGAACCGGTAGGCGTCGCGCAGCTCGGGCGGAACTTCGAACGCGACGGAGACCGCGTCCGCGGTTTCGGGACGTACTTCGCGGATGCGCAGCGAATGGAATTGCGGGGTGGCCATATCAGTACGGTTTGAAGTAGTCGAAGGGTTCGCGGCAGTCGAGGCAGCGGTACAGCGCCTTGCACGCGGTCGAGCCGAATTGCGCGAGGCGCTCGGTGTGCTTCGAGCCGCAGCGCGGACAGACGGGCGCGGGCAGTTTCGGCATGAAGGTGATCGGCTGCTCGGCCGCTTGTTTCGAGCCGCTGCCGCAGTTGCCCGTGGGCGGCGCGATGCCGTAGGCGCGCAGCTTTTCGCGCGCTTCGTCGGTGATCCAGTCGGTGGTCCACGCGGGCGTCAGGGTCGTGGCGATGCGGTACGGCGCGATCTGCGCGGCGTCGAGCGCGTGCGCGACGTCCTCGGCGATCTGCGACATCGCCGGGCAGCCCGAATAGGTGGGCGTGATGACCACTTCGAGCTGGCCGTCGTCGGCGCGGCGCACGTCGCGCAGAATGCCGAGTTCGCGGATCGACACCACCGGAATCTCCGGGTCCGGCACCGATTCGAGTGCTGTCCAGGCGCGTTCGAGCGCGCGGTCTGCCGTGGCTTGCATCGTCATGTCCTGTGAAGCTGGCTGTGGAGCGGCGGCGCGGATTACCAGCGCGCGCCCGGATGCTGGCGCGCGAGGCTCTGCATCTCGGCGAGCACGAAGCCCATGTGCTCCGAGTGTTCGCCGAGCTTGCCCGTGCTCACGTGCTTGACCGGCGCGGGCGCCACGAGCGTGGCTTCGTCGAGCGCGGCCTGCACGTCGGCGCGCCACGCGGCTTCGAACTGCGCGGTGAGTGGCGCGATGCCCGCTTCGGCCACGGCCGTTTCCACCGCATCCGTGCTGAAGAATTCGCGCGTGTACGGCATCAGCCAGTCGAGCGCGGCCTGGGCGCGGCGATGCGATTCCTCGGTGCCGTCGCCGAAACGGATCAGCCATTCGCGCGCGTGGTGCACGTGGTAGCGCGTTTCCTTGATCGAGCGTTCGGCGATCGCGGCCAGTTGCGGATCGGCGGAACGCAGCAGCGCGGTCCACAGATGCGCCATCAGCGACGCGTAAAGGAAGTTGCGCACGATCGTCACGGCGTAGTCGTTGGCCGAATGCGTCGTGCCGGCGAGCGGGCCGAAATGCGGCAGCTCGGCGAGCGTGTAGTTGGCGAACTCGCGCTCGGTGCGGAAATAGGCGTAGTCGTCCTCGGTGCGCTCGCGGCCGGTGAGCGCGCGGTCGAGCGTGGCGGCGTGCGTGTAGAGCAGGCGCGCCTGGCCGATCAGGTCGAGGCTCATGTTGGCGAGCGCGATGTCTTCTTCGAGGATCGGGCCGTGGCCGCACCATTCCGTGTTGCGCTGACCGAGGATCAGCGCGGTGTCGGCGAGGCGCAGCACGTACGCGAGGTGTTCTTGCGTGGGCGTCGTCATGGTCTCGCTCTTACATGTGGTTGACTTCGTCGGGCAGCGTGTAGAACGTCGGATGGCGATAGATCTTGTCGCCCGCCGGTTCGAACAGCTCAGCCTTCTCGCTCGGATCCGACGCCGTGATTGCCGCCGACGGCACCACCCAGATGCTCACGCCTTCCTGACGGCGCGTGTAGACGTCGCGCGCCATGCGCAGCGCCATCGAGGCGTCGGCGGCGTGCAGGCTGCCGCAATGCTTGTGATCGAGCCCCTGTTTGCTGCGCACGAACACTTCCCAGATCGGCCATTCCTTGTTCATCTTCCTGTCTCCTTCGAGTCTCTGATGGTGTTACGCGGCGTGCTTTTCGGCGCGCTGACGTTGTTTCTCTGCGTGGGCGAGGGCGGCTTCGCGCACCCACGCGCCTTCGTTGTGCGCTTTCACGCGCGTGCCGAGGCGCTCGCGGTTGCACGGGCCGTCGCCGTTGACGACGCGCCAGAATTCTTCCCAGTCGATCGTGCCGTAGTCGTAGTGGCCGCGCGCCTCGTTCCATTTCAGGTCGGCGTCGGGCAGCGTGACGCCGAGCACCTTGGCCTGCTCGACCGTGGCGTCGACGAACTTCTGGCGCAGGTCGTCGTTCGTGATGCGCTTGATGCCCCACTTGGCCGACTGGTTGCTGTGGACCGAATCGGCGTCGCTCGGGCCGAACATCATCAGCACCGGCCACCACCAGCGGTTCACGGCCTGCTGGACGAGTTCGCGCTGCGCCTCGGTGCCGCTCATCATCGCGAGCAGGGCGTCGAAACCCTGGCGCTGATGGAACGATTCTTCCTTGCAGATGCGGATCATGGCGCGCGCGTACGGGCCATAAGTGCAGCGGCACAGCGGGATCTGGTTCATGATCGCCGCGCCGTCGACCAGCCAGCCGATCACGCCGACGTCGGCCCACGTGGGCGTCGGGTAATTGAAGATGCTCGAATATTTGGCCTTGCCCGCGTGCAGGGCGTCGACCAGCTGGTCGCGCGAGACGCCGAGCGTTTCCGCCGCGCTATAGAGATAGAGGCCGTGGCCCGCCTCGTCCTGCACCTTGGCGAGCAGAATCGCCTTGCGCTTCAGGCTGGGCGCGCGCGAAATCCAGTTGCCTTCCGGCAGCATGCCCACGACTTCCGAGTGCGCGTGCTGCGAGATCTGGCGCACCAGCGTCTTGCGGTAGGCATCGGGCATCCAGTCTTGCGGCTCGATCTTGCCGTCGGCGGCCATGATGGCGTCGAACTGGACTTGCTCGGGCGAGTCGGCGCCCGCGTCGAGCGGCGCGACATTGCCGGGAATGTCGAGGGATTGCGTGTACATGGAGACGCTCTCGCAGGTGTTAGGTATGGAGCGCAGTATAAACCAACCGACCGGTCGGTAAATGAATATTTTGAGCTTGAATAAAAGGGCGTGAAGTCGCGGGGATCGATACGGACGATCCGATGTCGCGCTGATTGAGTTGTAGGCGGGATTGGCGCCCGGTGCGCGCGTCGACGTGTGGGTTTCGTTCGCCCGGTTTGTCAGGCGGATGGAAGGTCGCGCCGCAGAGCATGCGGCACAATGGGCGCTTTGCCTGCGCACTCGCTCCCGGATGAAGATTTCCCTCGCACACTACGCGGCCCGCGCCGCCTTTCTCGTCGCGCTCGGCGCTGCGACGCCCGCGTTTGCCGAACAGCCAGCCGGCGGCCACTGGGTGACGAGCTGGGCGACCGCGCTTCAGTCGATTCCGCAGCGTAACGCGCTGCCGCCGCTGTATCGCGCGCCGGACGTGGCGGGACGCACCGTGCGTCAGATCATTTACCCGACGCTGGGCGGCGACGTGGTGCGCATCCACATCAGCAATGTCTATGGCACTACGCCGCTGATGATCGGTGCGATGGCGATCGCGCCGTCGTCGGGCGGCTCGGCGACGAGCGAGGCGCAGACGGTGCGCGTGACCTTCGGCGGGCGCGAGGGTGTGTCGCTGCCGCCGGGCGGCGAGATGGACAGCGATCCGGTGCGTATCGCCGTGAAGGGCGGTGCGCCGTATGCGGTCAGCGCCTATATGGGGCCGCAGCAGACGCTGGTCGCGTGGCACCGCGTGGCGAGCCAGGTGAACTACGTGTCGCGGCCGGGCAATCATGTGATGGACCCGTCGATCGGCGCGTTCAATCAGCGTTTCACGCAGTATGCGTGGGTGACCGGGCTGGCGGTCGAGGCGTCGGGGGCATCGACGGTCGCGGCGATCGGCGATTCGATCACCGATGGCATGCGCTCGTCGCTCAACGAAAACCACCGCTGGCCGGATGCGCTGGCGCGGCGGCTCGCTCGCGAAGGGCGCGGCAATCTCGCGGTCATCGACATGGGGATCAGCGGCAACCGTCTGCTGAGCGATTCGCCCTGTTACGGCGAGGCGCTCGAGCGCCGCTTCGAGCGCGACGCGCTGCGTCCGGGCGTGCGCACGGCAGTGCTGCTGATTGGCATCAACGACATCAACTTCCAGGATATGCCGCCGCGCTCGGGGCTCGACTGCGACTTCCCGCATACGCGCGTGAACGCCGACGATCTGATTGCCGGTTACAAGCGCGTGATCGCGATGGCGCATGCGCGCGGCGTGCGCATTCTTGGCGCGACGATCACGCCGGCGGCGCTGCCGCCGCAGCGCGAGGAGATTCGCGCCAGGGCGAATCAGTGGATCCGCACGAGTGGCGCGTTCGACGGCGTGGTGGACTTCGATGCGGCGCTGCGCGACCCGGCCGATCCGCTGCGTCTGCGCCGCGAGTACGACAGCGGCGACCACATCCACCCGAGCGACTCGGGTTACACGGCTATGGCGAATGCGGTGCCGCTGGCCGCGCTCGAAGGGAAGTAAAGAAATCTTTGGTTACCCCCTTGCGCTGTAGCGAAGGGAGCGCTAATATTCGCCCCCTTCGCTGCACGCAGTACCGCAACGAAGCCCGCGACGAGAAACCCGCGGGTCGGTTCTTCAACTG
>NZ_CAJMZH010000015.1:0-235672 GCF_905220285.1 Paraburkholderia sp. J94
CGCCATCGACGAATACTTTTCGCTCGACGGCGCCAGATTGTCGAGAACCGCGTTCAATGCTTGTATCCGTCGTTCAACGTCTTCAGGAACGCGATGATGTCGTCGATATCCTGATCCGTCATCGCTGGCTTGTCACCGAATTTTCGATCGAAGGGCGCGTCCGCGATATCGACATTCGCCGCGTATTTCGCGGGCAAATCGTTGTACTTCTCCACCTTGCCTGCCGCATCGCGCGGATAGATTTTCTCCGGGCTGGTCTCGCGCAGGTTGTAGAAGTCCATCACCTGTTTGAGGTCGTGATACACGCCGTTATGGAAGAAAGTCTGGCGCGTCGCGACGTTACGCAGCGTCGGCGTGAGGAACATACCGCAATATTGCGTCTGGCTCGCGATATCCTGGCGGTACGGTCCGCACACACCCATGTCGAAGAATTTCGGGTCTTTGTTCTGCGCAAGCGCCGGATTACGCGGCACGCCCAATGCTTCGTACTGCGTATCGGTAAAGAGCGGCGGCAAACCATCGCGGCCAGGCTTGCTCAAGTGGCAACCGGCGCAATTCGCCTTGTCGGGATTGTTGAACAGACGCAGGCCGCGCAGTTCCGTCTTGCTCAGGCGCGCCTTGCCTTCGAGCCATTCATCGTATTTGCTGTTGAATTCATGGAACGACGCATCTTCGATCTGGTAACGGCTGACCGCGGACATCGCCTCATCCACGAGCATCACCGGCGAACGCATCATGGCCGGGCCAAACAGTTTCTTCAGTTGCTCCGCGTAGCCCGCGCGCTGCAATTTCTGCGCGACTTCGGCTTCGCTCGTGTTGGCCATTTCAACCGGGTTGAACAGCGGCCCCATCGCCTGGGCCTGCAAGGTGTCGGCGCGGCCGTCCCAGAACAGCCCGCCTTGCGGCACCATCGCGGGCGCGGCGGGCGCCACGCCCGCGTTCTTCTGCGCGCGCGCCACGCCCTGCGCCTGTTGCGCGGTATCGGCGAGGCTCACGGGCGTCGTGTCCATATCGACCGGATCGGGACCGATGCTGAAGTTGGCCTGACGATACAGATAAGTCAGCGAAGGCGGCGGCCGGTAACCCGCCAACGTCAAATGCTCGCCGCCCAACTGCACCGAAAGCGCATTGGGCGGACCATACGCGTGCTGCGGGCTATGACACGACGCGCACGACTGCGTACCCGAAGCGGACAGCAACGGATCGTAGAAAATCTGTTTGCCGATCTGCGCGAGCAAACTCAGCTGCGCAGTTTGCGGCCGCATCAGATGGACCGGATGCGGGTTCACACCGAACTCATCTTCGAGCAGTTCACCGACGGCATTCGGCATGCGCTCCGGGTGCATGAAGGCATACGCGCCGCACGCCATCAGCAGCAGCAGGACGGCCAGCACGAAACAGATAACGAAGCCATATCGGCTTCGCCCGGCAGGAGCCTGTTTATCCGGCGCGGCCGATGGCGGAACAACATTCGAGCTTGAATTCATGGTGACGGCAACGAAAAATTAAAGCGTGATACGGACGTTCTTCGAATTGGCGAAACAGCGAAGCAGCAAAACGGCAAGCAGCGAGTCAGCACATCGCGCTGACTCGCCATTCAGGTCACGCCTGAAATGTGGCCGTGCCGCTAGTTGGTCACCGATATGGCTGGCGCCGACGACAGCTTGGTGCCGTAGTTCGAATCCAGATACAGCTTGCTGTTATTGCCGCTGCCGCTGAAATTGAACATCGCCGTGATACTGCCCGCCGTATCGTCGAACGAACCGCTGCCGATGCGCGTGCCGCCCAGCCAGTTGTCCTCGATGAAGCGCGTGATCGACGCCTGCGTAATCGCCGTGCTATCCACGTAATTGCTGCGCGCCCACGGCGAAATCACGATGAACGGCGTGCGCGTGCCCGGACCGCAACGGCCATTGGCAGGCGAACCCGCCACGCCGAGCGGCGCCGTACCCGAACCGCAGGTGCTCGAACCGTTCAGGTAGTCGTTGCTCGAATACGAGGCACTCGTCGGCGTGATGTACTGGTGGTCGTACCAGCCGTCCGAATCGTCATACGCGATGATGACCGCCGTGTTCTTCCAGTCCGGCTGTTCTTCGAGGAAGTTCACGACGTTGGTCACGAACGCCTGCTCGTCGAGCGGATCGGAATTACCCGCGTGCGCATCCTGCACTGCCGGCGCCTTCAGGAAGCTCACCGACGGGAAATTGCCGGCCTTCACCGCCGTATAGAAGTCGTTGATGTCGTACTGGTGATGCACCGGCGTCGACGTGCTGTCCTTCGGCTCGGTGTAGCCGATGTCGGCCGTCGAGGTCGGGCGCGTATGCGCGGGATTCGAGGTCGTCGTGTAGTACTGGAACCACGCGTGATGCGGCACGTAGTCGACGATCGACGAATTGAGCACCGACGAATACGTGCTGCGCGAGCAACCGGTCGTGCCGTTGGCGTTGACGGTATCCAGATTGAAGCCGCCCATGAAGCCGCCCCACGTGATGCCCGCCGAGTTCAGCAGATCGCCGATGTTCTTGTTCGACGACGTCATCGCGGCCGTGACCGTGGTGCTGCTGTCGTTCGAAATCGTGCACGTGTCGTTGGTCGGATCGAGGTCGCCGATCAGCGTGAAGCCGTCCGCGCCGTCCGCGATCGCCTGCGTGCTCAGCGAGGTGCCGGTCGAAATGCTCGTGCTGTTCGTGCTCGTGCCCGTCGTCAGCGTGACGCCGTTGGTCTGACCGGAAATGACTTCGAGCGCGCCCGGCGTGGACGGGCCGAACGTGCCCGTGTAGGCGTTGTCGTTCATCGCGAAGTGCTGCGCGTAGTTCCACATCGCGGTGACGGTGTTGCCGTCGAAGTAACCCATCACCATGCCCTTCGTGTCGAACACGCCGGAACCGCTCGTGGTCGCTTTACCCGTGTAATACGGGAATTCGTCCATCGCGCCGTTGTCCTCGGCTTCCTGTTCGGGGCTGTAGTTGTGGTTCTGCGAAGCCGTGTTCGCCTGCGAGCGGTCGATACGGAACGGCTCGAGATACGCCGCCGTAATGCCGGAGATCGTCAGATTGGTGGCGTTGTACGAGTTCGGGTTATCGGTCAGCAGCGTGGTCGTCAGGCCGTTGACGGTCGGCGTACCGGAAGCCGCCGTGAATGCCGGTTCGCCCGACGGGTTATCCGCATTCGGATAAGTCCCGAAGTAATGATCGAACGACTGGTTCTCACCGTAGATCACCACGAGATGCTTGATCGGGGTGGCGGTGGTCAGCGCATCCTGCGCGCTGACTGTGGTGCTGTTGGTGCTGCTGCCGCACGCGGCTAGCCAGCTTGCAATCGCAGCCAGCGTAATGGCTGTCACTTTTCGGCGCATCAAAATCCCCTTCTTTTCTCGTTGATTTGCTGTTCTTTGAATGACTACGACTTCGCTCTTTTTCCAGCGCGGGGAATGATGCATGGCCAATGTGACGTCGAAACGTATCGATTATTTCAACCAGAACACCGCTTATTCACGATTCTTTCCAATTGAATTCCTTCCAAAAAAATACATAAGAGAAAGCATGAATACGTGATGTGCAGTGTCATCTATTCACGCAATACTGCGCATCCGTAACGCACTCCAATGCCGTTGCGCGATCAACCATCAAAGATCAAAAACCAGAAGATCAGACGGAGCATCTTGTGAGACTCAAGCACTTCATTACGCTCGTTGTATTGGCGGGCGCGTCATGTTGCGCGCTCGCCCAGCAGTACAACGGAAACGCCGATTCAAACGGCATGCCGCCTCGGCCGCCTTGCGGCAGTCCGCCGCCCGGACCGCCTCCTGGTCATCCGCCATCCGACGATGCAAACGCCCGCTTCGATGGCTCGGCGCCGCCCCATCATCCCGACGGTCCGCCGCCCAATGGACCGCCGCCGGATTGCCGCCAGGGCGCGAACTAAAGCGCTTTCCGCCCGGCTGGCAAGGCTTCGATCGCCATGCCGGCCGGCGTGGATCACACACTTACCTTTTCTATCCATTCACTACACCACGGTGAGGAATGGATGGCATGCGCATGCGCTCTGGAAATATTCGCTAATTTTTGCGCCCACGAAACGTCACTCTCCGGCCACGTTGAAAAAATAGACTTCGTCGCTCTATCGAATCGAGTCAGCCGGCCCATCCATTTGAGTATCAGACGACGCCCTCCTCACGCCTCCCCGTCCGCCATTAAAAATCGTCGATTCGTACTGCGATTCAATCTAATTACCATGGCTCGCCCCTAAGCCAATGTTTGCACATTTCTTCGACGCCCACGCGACAATGAACGCCCCACAACGCGGAACGGCTGCACCGCTTCCGCCTTCGCGCCCGAAAACGGCGCTACTGGCCGCCGCCGCGTGCCTCGCCTTTTACGCCCAGGCCGCCGCCGCTTCCGTGGTCATGAACTTCGCGCACGCGGATATCGGCGCCGTGGCGCACGCCATTGGCGAAGCGACCGGCAAGACCATCATTGTCGATCCGCGTGTCAAAGGCCAGCTGGATCTCGTCTCCGCCAATCCGGTGCCCGACGACGAGGCGCTCAAGACGCTGCAATCGGCCCTGCGGATGCGCGGCTTCTCGCTGCTCCAGGATCATGGCGTACTCAAGATCGTGCCCGAAGTGGACGCCAAAGATCAGGGCGTGCCGACCTACGTGGGCAATCAGCCCGTCGCGCACGGCGATCAGGTCATCACGCAGGTGTTTCAGCTTCATCGCGAATCCGCCACCGCGCTGCAACCGACTTTGCGGCAGCTGATTTCGCCGAACAATACGATCACCGCGAATGCGAGCAACAACACGCTGGTCGTGACCGATTACGCCGACAACGTGCGGCGCATCGCGACCATCATCGCGGGAATGGAAGCCGCATCCGCGCCGCACATCGCGGTCGTGCAGCTGAACTACGCCGATGCTACCGACGTCGTGCAGCAAGCCTCCAAGATGCTCGATCTGAACGGCATCGGCAATAACGATCCGACACAGAAAGTAGTGGTCACGGCGGACACGCGCAGCAACGCGATCCTGCTGCGTTCGAGCAGCGCGGCGCGGCTCGACGAAGCGCAATCGCTGATCGTCAAGCTCGACACGCCAACGCGCGCGCCCGGCAATATCCATATCGTCACCTTGCGTAACGCCGATGCGACCGATCTCGCGAAGACGCTGCGCGAGATTCTGGGGCAATCGAGCGGCAGCAGCGACTCGCTCGCGAGCGCGCTCGGCAGCGCGCAAAGTTCCTCCGGCCTGCCGAGCAGCAATGGATCGTTGCCGCCTTTGCCGAGCACATCGGACACGTCGTCTTCCACGAAAAGCACGACATCGTCGACGTCGGGCAGTTCCGCGAGCAGCGGCTCTGGCGACTCGCATTCCGGCGACGATCAAGGCGAGAAAGGCAGCAGTGAAATCGTCGCGGATACCTCCACGAATTCGCTGATCATCACCGCGCCAGAACCGGTATTCAGGAATCTCAGCACGGTGATCGCGCGACTCGATCAGCGCAAGGTTCAGGTGTATATCGAATCGCTGATCATGGAAGTCACCTCCGAGAAAGACGGCGAATTCGGTATTGAATGGCTGACCACGTCGGGTCTCACGTCGCTCGCCGCGTCCACGACCGATGTGGGCGTCGTGGCGGGCTTCGGGAATATTCTCGGGACGAAAGGCCTGTTCCGCGCCTTGCAGACGAACTCCGACGTGAACGTGCTTTCGACGCCCAGCCTCGTCACGCTCGATAATCACGAGGCGCGCATTCTCGTGGGCAGCAACGTGCCGATCGAATCGGGCTCGTATTCCACGAGTTCGTCGAGTTCGTCGGCGGCGAATGCGTTCAATACGTATTCGCGTACGGACGTCGGCATCATTCTGAACGTCAAGCCGCGCATCAACGAAGGCGGCACGATCACGATGCAGGTTTATTCGGAAGATTCGAGCGTCGAGAGCGGCACGAGCGATCAATCGGGCGGCTTTACCATCGACAAACGTTCGTTGCAAACCACGATTCTCGCGGACGACGGACAGATCGTGGCGCTGGGCGGCCTCATCAGCGACAGCTACACGAACGGCAATACGCGCACGCCATGGATTTCGAAAATTCCCGTGATCGGCGCATTGTTCCGGCATGAAACGAAAAGCCGCGAGAAAAAGGATCTGCTGATCTTTCTGCGCCCCGTGATCGTGCGCGACGGCGCGATGCTTCAGGCCATTGCCTCCGATCGCTACGGCTATATGCAGGCGCGCTCGGCCAGTTACCAGTCCGATAACTGGATGATCAAGGACGACACCGTGCCCGCGTTGCCGCCCTTGCACGGCCATGGGAACGAGATCATCGACCTGACTCACGTCCGGCAATCGGCGGCCTCCCCGGCCACGACGGAAGGCATTCCGACTGCTGCGCCGTAAGCGGCACACGACACAACGCGCGCCAGCGGGGCGCGGCCGTCGCTGGCCGCGCCCGCGCGCAAATTGCGCGACGGCACATCCTTAGCAGAAATCCTTCGTTTGCCGCGCACGCGGGCTTGCCTACACTGCGGATCATCTTGTCATAACAAGTCCGCGACACGGCAACCCCGCAAACCGATGGCCAATACGAATCTCATCGCGCTCGCACCGCAGCCGCTCTATGCGCAAATCAAGGAGACGCTGCGCGCGCGCATTCTCGACGGTGCTTATCCGCCGCACAGCCGCATGCCGTCCGAGCACGAACTCTGCGCGATGTTCGGCGTGAGCCGCATCACCGTGCGTCAGGCGCTCGGCGATCTGCAAAAGGAAGGGCTCGTCTTCAAACTGCATGGCAAGGGCACGTTTGTGTCCAAGCCGCGCGCGTTCCAGAACGTGACTTCGCTGCAAGGTTTCGCGGAGGCGATGTCGTCGATGGGCTACGAGATCGTCAATCAATTGCGGCGCTTTCGCGTCACGAAAGCCGACCGCCTTATCGCCGCGAAACTCGATCTACCTGAAGGCGCGAACGTGACCGAAATCCGCCGCGTTCGCCTGCTCAATCGCGAGCCCGTTTCACTCGAACTCACGTGGCTGCCCGAGTCGCTCGGCAAGCGGCTCGCGAATGCCGATCTCGCCACGCGCGACATCTTCCTGATACTCGAAAACGATTGCGGCGTCGCGCTCGGTCATGCCGATGTCTCGATCGACGCGATGCTCGCCGACGACGAGATCGGCGACGCGCTGCGCGTGGAAGAAGGCAGTCCCATCCTGCGCATCGAACGCACGACACACGATGCGCAAGGCACGCCGATCGACTTCGAATATCTCTACTTTCGCGGCGACGCCTTCCAGTACCGCTTGCGCGTGGATCGCGAGAAAGCTGCTCAACCGCGCACGCGCGGCCGTTCGCAACCGAGGAAAACGCAATGAATACCGAAGTGCTCGATTACGACATCGTGGTGATTGGCGGCGGCACCGCCGGCCCGATGGCCGCCATCAAGGCGAAGGAGCGCAATCCCGCGCTCAAGGTATTGGTATTGGAAAAAGCGCATGTGAAACGCAGCGGCGCGATTTCGATGGGGATGGACGGCCTGAACAACGCCGTGATTCCCGGCCACGCCACGCCCGAACAATATACGCGCGAAATCACCATCGCCAATGACGGGATCGTCGATCAGGAAGCCGTGTACGCCTACGCGAAACACAGCTTCACGACCATCGAACAGCTCGACCGTTGGGGCGTGAAATTCGAAAAGGACGGCAATGGCGATTATGCGGTCAAGAAAGTGCATCACATGGGCGCGTATGTGTTGCCGATGCCCGAAGGCCACGATATCAAGAAGATTCTGTATCGCCAGCTGAAACGCGCGCGCATCGAAATGACGAATCGTATCGTGACCACACGCCTGCTCACCGATGCGCGCGGCGCCGTGTGTGGCGTGATCGGTTTCGACTGCCGCACGGCGCAATTCACCGTGGTGCGTGCGAAAGCGGTGATTCTCTGTTGCGGCGCGGCCGGTCGACTTGGCTTGCCCGCGTCGGGCTATTTGATGGGCACGTACGAGAATCCCACCAATGCGGGCGACGGCTACGCCATGGCCTATCACGCCGGCGCGGCGCTCGCGAATCTCGAATGCTTCCAGATCAATCCGCTAATCAAGGACTATAACGGCCCGGCGTGTGCCTACGTGACGGGTCCGCTCGGCGGCTTCACGGCCAACGGCAAGGGCGAACGCTTCATCGAATGCGATTACTGGAGCGGGCAAATGATGTGGGAGTTTTATCGCGAACTGCAAAGCGGCAACGGCCCGGTATTCCTGAAACTCGATCATCTCGCCGAAGAAACGATTCAAACCATCGAGCAGATTCTGCACACCAACGAGCGCCCGAGCCGCGGACGTTTTCACGCGGGACGCGGCACCGACTACCGTTCGCAAATGGTGGAAATGCATATCTCCGAGATCGGCTTTTGCAGCGGTCATAGCGCGTCGGGCGTTTATGTCGATGCGCGCGCGCAGACCACCGTGCCCGGACTTTATGCTGCGGGCGATATGGCCGCCGTGCCGCACAACTACATGCTCGGCGCGTTTACCTACGGCTGGTTCGCGGGAGAAAACGCCGCGGAATACGTCGCGGGCCGCGATCACGCGCCGCTCGACACGGCCCAGGTCGAAGCCGAACGCGCGCGCATCTACGCCCCGCTCGAACGCGAGCACGGCTTTTCGCCGTCTCAGGTCGAATATAAATTGCGCCGCATGGTGAACGATTATCTGCAACCGCCGAAGGCCACGCGCAAAATGGAAATCGGCTTGCAGCGCTTCGAAGCGATCGAGGAGGATATCGGCGCGATCAAGGCCCATCATCCGCATGAACTGATGCGCGCGGCGGAAGTGCGCGCCATTCGCGACTGCGCAGAAATGGCCGCGCGCGCTTCGTTGTTCCGCACCGAGAGCCGCTGGGGTTTGTATCACCATCGCGTCGATTATCCGCAGCGCGACGACGCGCAATGGTTCTGCCACACGCATCTGCGCAAGGACGAAGCGGGCCGCATGGTCAGCGAAAAACGTCCCGTCGAGCCGTACATCGTGCCGGTTTCGAACGATGAACGCGGCGCCTACGACCGCATGCGCATTCAGCGCGACGACGCCCTCGCCGCCGCGCATTGAGCCTCGGTTTTCTTCAGGAAACGATCATGAGCTATACGCCCCACGAGATTTTTCAACGCAGCAGCGCGCCCGTGACCATCGACGAGGAACGCTGCATCGCGGATAAAGGCTGCACGGTCTGCGTCGACGTCTGCCCGCTCGATCTGCTCGCCATCGACACGTCGAAAGGCAAGGCGTACATGCAGTTCGACGAATGCTGGTATTGCATGCCTTGCGAACGCGATTGCCCGACCGGCGCGGTGAAAGTCGAAATTCCCTATTTGCTTCGATAGCGAAGGAGACGTCATTGATCAACGCTTCCCCATCGCCATTAATTAGCCATCCTGCACAATGAATCATTCGACTCAAACCGATCTGCCGCCCGAAGCCGCCGCCGTGCTGGCGCGGCTCGCGAGCGACGACGCCACCGTGCGCCGCATCGCCGTGCTCGATATCGGCGACCTCGAAGCGCCCGCGCTCGTCGGCGTGCTGGTGAGCGCGCTGCGCGACGACGCCGCGCCGGACGTGCGCCGCGAAGCCGCCACTGTGCTGGCGTCGTGGGAAAGCGAGAGCGTGGCCGAAGCGCTGTGCGGCGCGCTCCTCGATAGCGACGAAGGCGTGCGCGACGCCGCCGCGCAGGCGCTTTCCGAACTAAAGGACAGCGCGAGCGCGCCAGTCTTGCGCCGCTGGGCGCAGCGTCCCGAGCCGTTCGTGCGGCGCGCGGCTTTGCGCGGCCTGCGCGAATTGCGCGACGCCAGCGCCTTCGAGCCCGCGCTCGACGCGCTCGCCGACGCGCACGCCGACGTGCGGCTCGAAGCCGTGGCCGTGCTCGGCTGGCTCAAGGATGCGCGCGCCCTGCCGCCACTCGCGAGCGTGGCGGCCCACGATAAGGAAGCCGGTGTGCGCCGCGCGGCGACCGGCGCGCTGGGTTTCGGTCCGATCGACGACACGGCGCTCGGCGATGCCTTGCTGCACGCGTTGCGCGACGCCGACTGGCAAGTACGCGAGGAAGCCGCCACCACGCTCGGCAAGTTGCCCGTGCCGCGCGCGCGCGATCCGCTGATTGCCGCGCTCGCGGACGACTACTGGCAGGTGCGCCTGCGCGCGGCGCGCGCGCTGGGCCGCATGGCGGAGGTGGACGCGGCACCGGCCTTGATCGCGCTGCTCGATCACACGATCAGCAATCTGCGCAAAGAGGCCGCGCTCGCGCTAGGCGAACTCGATACGCCCGACGTGATCGCGCCCTTGCGCGCGGCGCTCGACGACCGTGACCCTGAAGTTCGCAAGGCTGTGCGCATCGCTTTGCAGCAGCGCGAAGGACAGGCATCGTGAACACGCCGCTCGAAGTGCGCAACGCGCCCGATGCGCTTTCGCTCGTCTGGCCGAACGGCGAAACCCAGCGTTTCGCGCACGCCGATTTACGGCGCGCCTGTCCGTGTGCCGCGTGCAGAAGCGCGCGCCTCGCGGGCAACACGCTGGAGATTGCGGAAGCGGTCCGCGTGCGCGAAATTGCGCCGATGGGTTATGGCGTGCAACTCGTCTTCAGCGACGGACACGATCGCGGCATCTTTCCGTGGCGCTGGTTCGAACAGTTCGACGCGCGGCGCTAACGAAAACGCCCATCACGCGCCGCGTTGATTCAATGCGACGCCGCGAACCTCAGTCCTCGCATTTGATGTCTTGCTTGCGCACCACGATGATCGCCGGAAACGTGCCGTGTTCCAGTTCGATCTTCGCGACCACGGTGGTGGTCACGCTATCGCTGTCGTCGTAGACGCTGACTTTATCGTTGCGCAGATTGATCAGGCCCACGCATTTCTTCGCGCGGCCATCGTCGGTCACGTCGCACTCGATCTGATGATCCGAGAAGTATTTATAGCGGTCGCGCTCGGGCAGCGCGAGGTACTCGCTCATGCTCGACGCGGCGCCGGCCACGCCGCTCGCCGTGCCGATCGAGCACGATTGTTGCGGCGCGTTACTCGCGGCTTGCGCGTGCGCGAGCGTGGCGCCGGTCAGCGAAAGCGTGGCGAGAGCGAAGGCGTGAAAGAATTTCATGGCGCGCATGGCGATTGCAATATCGAAAGTGAGTCGAAGTCCCGCATTGTAATGGCATCGCGCATGCGCGGCCCGCAAGCGCACAAATGCCGCGTCGGCCCTTGCCAGCCGCGCGGCGAATCGTCATGCTTGCGGCTGATCCGCACCCACGCCCACTCGCATGACGACGAACGCCCCACGCCCCGCAGCGGCGGACCGCATTGCCCCCGCTGTCTGGAAAGTCGCGGCGGTGGTGTCGGTCGGCTCGTTCATGTCGCAGATGGATTCGACGCTCGTGAACGTGTCGCTGTCCACCATCGGCCACGCGCTCGACGCGCGTCTCGCCACCGCGCAATGGATCGTGACCGGCTATCTGCTCGCGATGGCGCTTACGCTGCCGCTCAACGGCTGGCTCGTCGATCGCATCGGCGCGAAACGCCTGTACCTGTTTTGCTTCTCGACGTTCACGTTCGCCTCGGCGCTCTGCGGATTCGCGCACAGCATGAGCGCGCTGATCGCCGCGCGGCTGTTTCAGGGGCTCATCGCGGGCATGCTCGTGCCGATGGCGCAGATGATGATCGGCCGCGTGGCGGGCAAGCATCTCGAACGCGTGATGGGTTACGCGACGCTACCCATTCTGCTCGGACCGATACTCGGCCCCGTGCTGGCCGGCGCAATTCTCACGCACGCCGCGTGGCCGTGGCTCTATTTCGTCAACGTGCCGATTGGTGTGATCGGCGTAGCGATGGCCTGGCGATTGCTGCCGCGTGACGCCGACACGCTCGACAGGCGGCGTTTCGATTTCCTGGGTTTTGCGCTGATTTCGCCGGGGCTCGTCGCACTCGTCTACGGCTTGCAGAATGCGGCGCACAGCGCAGGGCTGGCCTGCGTGCTCGCAGGCGTGCTGCTGCTCGCGGCGTTCATCGTGTATTCGGCCCGTAAAGGCGACGCCGCGCTGATCGACGTGCGCATTTTCTCCACGCGCATTTTTGCGTTCGCCGCCGTTACGCAATTCTGCGCGAATGGCATGTTATTCGGGCGTCAGTTGCTCGTGCCGCTTTATCTGATTCTCGCCTGCGGATTGAGCGCGGCGCAGGCGGGCGTGTTGCTCGCGGCGACGGGCGTCGGCATGATGGCCGCGTTCGCCGTGCTCGGGCCGTTGACGGAGCGATTCGGCTGCCGCGCGCTCGCAGCAGGCGGCGCGCTGCTCGCGTGCGCCGCCACGTTCGTGTTCGCGTGGATGGCCGCGCACACCTACTCCACCGCGTGGGCGCTCGTGAGTCTCGCACTGGCCGGAATCGGTCAGGGCACGATTAGCGTGCCGTCGATTTCGGCGGCTTACGCTGCGTTGCCGAAGGCGAATCTGCCGACGGCCAACACCGCGTTGAATATCGCGCAGCGCATTGGCGGACCGTTCGCGACCACGCTCATTTCGCTGACCGTGGCGTTGGCGATGCGCGATAGCGGCGCAACGCAGGCACATCACTTCGTGCCCGCGTTCGTGTTGCTCGCCGCGCTGCATGGCTTGTGTCTGGCCGCGACAATGGGATTGCCGGTGCGCGTGATTCGCAAATGATGAGCCGCTGAAACGTCAGTGCGCCAACGCCGCGTCCGCATCCTCGCGCTCGCGCGCCTTCGCGTCGCCCGTCATCGCAATCCCTGCATTCGCGAGCGCCTCGCCCGCATGCTCGCGCAGATCGTCGATGGCGAACGCGGCATCGGGATCGCGCACCCACACGCTCATGCGCAGCCGCACGCCGCCGTCGCCGGGATAACTGTCCACGACAATCGCGGGGGCGAGCGTCGTGCCCGCCAGCACACGCGGTTCATTGGCGACCATCTTCTTGAGTTCGCCGATCGCCGGATCGACCTGCTCGCGTCGCGCGAGATCGATCGTCACGTCCACGCGCTGCGTGCCGCCGCTGCTGTAATTGATGACCGGATTGCTCCAGATCTGACTGTTCGGCACGAACGCGGCATTGCCGTCGCCGCGCTCGATACGCGTCGTGAACAGTCCCACTTCGCGCACGATGCCCGCCGCCGCGCCGCTGCCTTCGATCACGTCGCCCGCGCGAAACGGCCGCAGAAACAGCAGCATGATGCCCGCCGCGATGTTTTGCAGCGTGCCTTGCAGCGCGAGACCGATGGCAAGACCGGCCGCACCGAGGGCCGCGAGCACGCTCGCCGTCGCGATGCCGACTTCGCTGAGCGCCGCCACGATCGCGATCACGCGCACGGCCCACGCCACGATGCCCGCGAGCATCGGCGCGAGCGTCGGGTCGGCGTGCGAGCGCGCCAGCATGTGCTCGGAGAGTTGGGCGACGCGATTCGAAATCCACCAGCCCACCGCGAGGATCAGCACCGCCGCGACCAGATGAACCACGTCGTGCGTCACCGAGTCGAGCAGCGAGGGTTGCAAATGAAACAATCGATTGAAAAAATCTTCCATGGTCGCTCACCAGCCTGTTGCGAAAAATCGCGCAAAAAAGGACGCGAGCCTGCGCTGCACCCCTCGCCGCTTCAAGCGGCGATCAAACGGGGCCAGTCTGCAAGCTCGCACTGGTAAGTTGGAAGCAGGCGGCATGCCTGCGTCTTTCGATGCGGTTACATCGATCGATCGGCGCTTACTGCGCGCTTCGATTCAGCGCTTCGATTCAGCTTACTCGGCATATTCACGATTCGTCGAAAACGCGCGCACGCCATCGCGATCTTCGCGCGCCGCGTTCGTCTTGCCCGCACCGCGCACAAAGCGGCGACCTTGCGGACCATACACAGCATCCGGTTCGGGAAAGAGCGAGAGCATCACGATATACAGCACGCCGCCCATCGCGAACGAGATCGGCACGCTCAAATCGCAACCGCCTGCGAGCGAGCCGAGCGGACCGACGAACTGGCCCGGCAGATTCACGAACGACAGGCCGATAAACGCCGCCGGCAGCCACGCGCCCATCGCGCGCAGATTCCAGCCGTGCGTGAACCAGTAGTGACCGCCGCGTCCGCCGCGATTGAACACCTGCAGATCGTCGGCGAGATAGAAGCCGCGCCGCTGCATGTAGCCGATCACCATGATCGCCATCCACGGGCAGCTGAACGTGCAGATGAGCGTCGAGAACGTCGACACGCTTTCCACCAGATTGAACGCGAAGCGGCCAATGAAGATGAACGCAATCGCGAGCGTGCCGATCAGCAGCGTGGCGCGCACGCGGTTGAGAAACTTCGGGAACATGCTCGACATATCGAGGCCCGTGCCGTACAACGCGGTCGTGCCCGTCGACATGCCGCCAATAATCGCGATCAGGCACATCGGCAACAGGAACCAGCGCGGCGACACCGCGAGCAGGCCGCCCACGTAATCGTTCGACGTGATATAGCTCGGCGCGTGCGTGGCGATGATCGTCGCCGTGGCGAGGCCAAAGAAGAACGGCACGAAGGTCGCGATCTGCGCGGCGTAGACAGCGCCCATGACGCGGCGGCGCGGAATGGTCTCGGGAATGTAGCGCGCCCAGTCGCCGAGCGTCGAAGCGAACGAGACCGGATTGCTCAGCGCCACCAGCGTCGCGCCGATGAATGCGGCCCAGAATCCGGCGCTGCCTTGTTGCAGCGTGCCCGCGTAGTGAATGTCGAAGGTCTTCGCGAACGCGAACGCGCCGAGGATGAACATCAGGCTCGCGGCCCACACGGCGATCTTGTTCACCCACAGCATGAAGCGGAAACCGTAGATGCACACGACCAGCACGAGCACCGCGAACACCATGTAGGCCGAGCCGAGCGTCCAGCCATTCACGGGCACGCCCACCATGTTGTGCGCGCCGCCCACGAGCGCATCGCCCGAACTCCACACAGCGAGCGAGAAGAAGGCGATCGAGGTCAGCAGCGCGAGAAACGAGCCGACGATCCGGCCATGAATGCCGAAGTGCGCGCCCGACGAAACCGGGTCGCTGGTGCCGTTACGCGGGCCAAACGAACTCATCGGCGCGAGCATGAAGGTGCCCGCCAGCACGCCGATCACGATCGACCACAGGCTCGCCTGAAACGACAAGCCGACGAGCACCGGAAACGCGCCCAGCACCGATGTCGAAAAGGTATTGCAGCCGCCGAACAGCAGCCGGAACAGATCGATGGGACGCGCGTAACGCGAAGCATCGGGAATGCGTTCGAAACCGAATGTTTCGATCTGCGTAATACTCGTATTGTCAGCCATGTGTCTCACTCCTTGCGCATCGTGGCGATGCACTGTCTTCCACTTTGACGGTCACTCTAAATCACGCGAGTGCGCGCCATATTGCGTATTCGAAACGTTCACATCACACGTTGCCAATGTATCGACGCCTGAGCGACGCGGTGCCGCTCATGCCGCCGCGCGTTCGTTGCCATGCGCGCCATACACGTTGAGCAGATCCTCGCAAAACGCGCGCACGATGGGCTTATCGGCGGTGCCGCGCTTGGCCGCGAGATGCAGCGGCACATCGAAGCCGAACGCCGAGCGTCCCAACACGCGAATCAAGCCGCGCTGTTCGAACGGCTCCGCGTGATGCTCGGGCAGATAGCCGATATGACTGCCTGAAAGAATCAGCACCGTGGCCGCGTCGATGCTGTCCGCGATCGCCGTGACCTGGCGCTCGCCGATGCTCGCGAGTTCCTCGGGCACCGGATAGCTGCGCCAGATCCAGTCGTGCGTGCGCAGATCGTCGAGCGTCACGTTGGGCGCTTCGTGAAAGAGCGGATGCCCGCGCCCGCAACAGATCACCTGGCGCTCGCTGAAGAGTTCGGTGTAATCGAGCCCCGCCACGCGATGCCAGAAATACCCAATCGCGAGATCGAGCTGATGATTGACGAGGCTTTCTTCGAGCTCTTGCGGCGGCGCCACGCGCATCGCGAACCGCACGGCCTGATCGCGCTTGCGAAACGCGCCGATGGCTTCCGCGAGGCGCGCGTTCTCCACATGCGAGGCCTGCCCGATCAAGCCGATCGAAAGCGTGCCGACGAGCTTGCGATCGATATCGCGCACCTGCGCCACGAATTGCGAGGTCGCCGACAGCAGCGCACGCGCCGACGCCACGAAGCGCTCGCCCTTCGACGTGAGACGAAAGCCGCCGCGTCCGCGCTCGCAGAGCGTGAAGCCCACGCGCGCTTCCAGCGCCGAAAGCTGCGAGCTGATGGTGGATTGCCGTACGCCGAGCGTGGCTTCGGCGGCGGTGATGCCGCGCGCGTCCACGACGGCGAGGAAGACCCGCACGAGGCGCAGGTCGAGATCGGAAGTATTGGAGAACATGCCGCTGCGCCGCCTGTGCTTACATCGGGAAACCCATCGCCTTGATGCCCTTGATCCACGCGCGCTTCCAGCCGCCTTCGGCGTCCGCGCCGTCGAACGCATGGAACGTGACCTTCGCGGCGAGCCAGCGCACCGGCTCCGGCGGGATATACGTCGGGCTCTGATTGGCGATGTCGAGCATGCGTTCGGGACTCTTTCGATCGAACAGGATGTTCAGGCCCATGAACGCGCCGAAGCGGCTCGCGGCCACGCCGAAACCCGTGTAGCCCGCGACGAACACGGCCTTGTCGCCGAGATAGCGTTTCGCGAACACCGAGCCGCGCGAGCAGTAATCGATCGGCCCACCCCACGCGTGCGAGAAGCGCACGTCGGCGAGTTGCGGAAAGGTCTTGTAGAACGCCTGCGCGAGCCGGTAATACGTTTCGCGGCGCTGATCCTGCTGCGGATCGGGATTGCCGTCGAAGTGATAGCTCACGAGGCCGCCGAAAATGATGTTGTTGTTCTTCGTGAGGCGGAAGTAATTGAGCTGCGTGCGCGTGTCGTAAATGCCCTGGCGATTTTTCCAGCCGATGCGCGCGAGTTGTTCGTCGGTGAGCGGCTCGGTGGCGAGCACGTGGTCGCGCACCTGGAGCACGCGGCGATTGATGTCGGGAATGCCCACCTTCGCAGTGCCGCTGCCGAACACCACACGCGGCGCGCGCACGCTGCCTTCGGGCGTCTTCACGAACACGGTCGCGCCTTCGTCGGTCACCGTCACGAGCGGGCTATGTTCGTAGAGCCGCACGCCCAGTTTGAGCGCCGCGCGCTTGAGACCCCACGCAAGCTTCGCCGGATGCACGATGCCGCTGCGATTGCGCGACCAGAGCGCGCCCGCGAACAGCGGCGAATTCAGTTGTTCGCGCGTGGCCTGCTCGTCGAGCAGCACGACGTTATGGCCGTAGGCGGTGTGCAGATCGTAATCGTCCTGCAGATGCGCGACGTGCTCGGGATCGACGGCCACGGTCATTTCGCCGTTCCATTCGATATCCGCGTCGATGTCGTAGCGCTTGAGCGTCTCTTCGAAACCGTCGAGATTGTGCTGGCCGAATTCTTCGAGTTCGGCGATATCGTCGGGGAACACACGCACCGCGTTCGGCAGACCGTGCATCACCGACGTCGAGATGATGCCGCCCGCGCGGCCCGACGCGCCATGCGCGACCTGGCCCGCTTCGATCAGCACCACGTCGAGTTCGGGCATCTGCTCCTTCGCCTGCACGGCGGCCCACAAACCGGTAAAGCCGCCGCCGACGATCAGCAGATCGGCGCGCGTGTCGCTCGTGAGTTTCGGCTCGGCGGGCGGCTCGGCGGGATTGTCGAGCCAGTAGGGAAACAGTTTCGTGCGGGCGAGCGCGGCTTCCACGCCCAGCGCGACGGGCGGACGGGCGGCGGGACGCGCGTCGGTCTGTGCATCGGCGGGCATGCCCGCTTCAAAGAGTTGGGCGCGATCATTCATGATGCGTCTCCTGTTCCAGCGCCTGGGCGGCGCGGCGAAGCGCGTGGCCGCAGACGCGGCGGGTCGTGACGAAAGCGGACGCCGATGCGCCGCGAGCGGCGGGCGTGGTGCGGAGGTGCGCGAAGAGGCTCATGATGGCTTCACTGCTTGAGGCGGGAGAGACCGCGCGCCCTCGGCGGGCGGCGCGGTTTGGGGGACTTATTGCTGCGGTTCGAGCAGGACGTAGAACTTCTTCGCGTCCTCGACCGTTTCCCAGCGGCCGGCGAAACCGGCGGGCAGCAGATAGCCCTGGCCCGCCGTGAATTCCTTGCGGCCGCCGTTCACGTCGGTCAGCGCGATCTTGCCTTCGACGAGCCACACGGCTTCGTCGGCGCCCGTGGCCGGGAACTCGACCGAGCCGACCTTGCCTTCCCACCAGCCCACCACGTAGTTGCCGCTCTGGCCTTCGGCGCCGCGCCAGTCGCCTTCGTCCATGCCGTAATCGAGCTTGGTGTAGTCGCCCAGACCTGCGCCCAGTTCCTTGACGTCGTGAATCAGCTTGCTCATGTTGGTTTCCTTCGATGTGTCGGTTTCAAATGATTCGGTGGCGCCAAAGTTACCGACTCGCGACGCACTGGTATGCCCCCCCTCAGGGGGGGCAATAGGCCTTTTGCCGCATTTTCGTCATATTTCCAGGGGTTTTCCCTTGCTTATTGCCGCGCGTGTGATCGACGCGCGCAAAACCCCGCCTCGGGAGCCTCCAGCCCTTCGGCTATAATCGATTCGCCTTGTTTTCCGGTGCGCGCCATGCTGCTCAACGTCCCTCCGCACGCCGATTCCGCGAATTTCCCGCTCTCGTTCAAGACGCTCGGTCAGGTGATCGAAGCCGTCGGCACGCCCGATTTCGTGCCGCGCCTCACAGTGCTGCTCAACGAAATCGTGCCGCTCAACGTCGTGCACATCGAACGCTCGCGTGTGGACAGCAGCATGCCCACGGGATTTCGCTGCGAGTGGATCGGCAGCAGCGGCGTGGGCGTGGACAGCGGCACGATTGCCGACGTGATGACGCTCTACTACGACCGCTTCTACGAAAGCGATCCGCTGTTCGCGGGCATACGCGGCAAGGTGGGCACGCTGCTCGTGGTGCGCGACATCGGCGCGATTCCACCGGGCGAATTCCGCCAGCGCCTGTTCGACGAAGCGCTGATCGCGCACGAATGCGTGCTCGCGCGCGGCACGCGCCACGGCCAGCATTCGATCGCGCTCGAACGCGCCCTCAATGCGCCGCCGTTCACGCTCGCGGAGATGAACCGCTTTCGCAACGTGAGTGACTTTTTGTTTCCGCTGCTCGAATTGCACGCGACCACCAGCGCCGCGCGGCGCGTCGCGCATCCCACTTCGTTTCTGCATCCGCTCGCGCAATTCGACGCGCGCATCGCCGCCGACGCCATTCGTCTCTCCAAGCGCGAATACGAAATCTGCGCGCATCTGATCACGGGCCGCACGGTGCCCGAAGCCGCCGAAATTCTCGGCGTGCGCACCGCCACGGCCGAGTCCTATGTGAAGCGCGCGTTCGCGAAACTCGGCGTGCGCACCAAGCGCGAACTGGTCGGCTGGGGCCAGGCTTGCCCCCGTTTGCAGGGCGCGTAACGCGCCTTTTGCATCGATTGGCGTCGATGTAAACATCTCCACTTCGTAATTCGCGCGGCGCGCGTCTCGCCTACCATCGCCCGATCGTCATCACTTCAAGATCGGAGACACCGGACATGCAGCGCGAACTCAACCAGCCGCTCGGCGGCAACGACATGCCGCGTTTCGGCGGCATCGCCACCATGATGCGGCTGCCGCAAGCGACCAGCACCGAAGGCCTCGACGCCTGTTTCGTCGGCGTGCCGCTCGACCTCGGCACCTCGAACCGCTCGGGCGCGCGCTTCGGTCCGCGTCAGATCCGCTCGGAATCGGTGCTGCTGCGGCCCTACAACATGGCGACGCGCGCCGCGCCGTTTGACTCGCTGCAAGTGGCCGATATCGGCGACGTCGCCACCAATCCCTATGATCTGAAGGACTCGATCCGCCTGATCGAAGCGGCCTACGACGAGATCGTCGCGACCGGCTGCCGGCCGATCACGCTCGGCGGCGACCACACGATCGCGTGGCCGATCCTGCGCGCGCTGCACAAGAAGTGCGGCAAGGTCGCGGTCGTGCACATCGACGCGCACGCCGACGTCAACGACACCATGTTCGGCGAGAAGATCGCGCACGGCACGCCGTTTCGCCGCGCGGTGGAAGACGGCCTGCTCCAATGCGACAAGGTCACGCAAATCGGCCTGCGCGGCACCGGCTATCACGCCGACGATTTCGACTGGTGTCGTCAGCAAGGCTTCACCGTCGTGCAAGCCGAGGAATGCTGGAACAAGTCGCTCGCACCGCTGATGGCGCAGGTGCGCGAACGTGTGGGCGATACGCCCGTGTATCTGAGCTTCGATATCGACGGTCTCGATCCGTCGTTCGCGCCCGGCACCGGCACGCCCGAAGTGGGCGGCCTCACCGTGCAGCAGGGCCTCGAAATCGTGCGCGGCATGAAGGGCCTCAACGTGGTGGGCGCCGATCTCGTCGAAGTCTCGCCGCCCTACGACCAGGCCGGCACGACCGCGCTCGTGGGCGCGAATCTCGCGTTCGAAATGCTCTGCGTGATGCCGGGCGTCGCGTATCGCTGAACTCTCAAGGGCTAACCTCATGACCACCGTCACTCCCCTTCGCCGCGACCCTGGCAACGACCCGCTCGTGCTGCCCGCCGCCCTCGTGGCGGGCGCCACGCTGCACGCCGACGACGCCGAACGCGCCACGCCGATCCACAACGCCTCGACCGGCGAAACGATCGGCTGGCAGGAACACGCGAGCGCCGCGCAGATCGACGCCGCCGTGCGCGCCGCGCATGACGCGCTCGGCGCATGGCGCGCGACCTCGCCCGCCGCGCGCGGCAAGCTGCTGCGCAAGATCGCCGAACTGATCGAAGCGGACCGCGCGCGCCTCGCCGCGATGCAGATGCAGGTGAGCGGCAAGCCGCCGTTCGAAGCCGATCTCGACGTCAGCGACGCCATCGCCACGTTCACGTATTACGGCGACCTCTGCGCGGAGACCGGCGCGTTCGCGCCCGAAACGATCGCGCTGCCCGACGAGACCGTCACGGGCGAGCGCTACTACGAAGCGGTCGGCGTGGCCGCGCTGATCGTGCCGTGGAATTTCCCGATGGTGACGACCGCGTGGAAGCTCGCGCCCGCGCTCGCGGCGGGCTGCACCGTCGTGCTCAAGCCGTCCGAACTGACTTCGCCGGTCGAGCATCTGCTCGCGCAGATCGTCAGCGAAGCGGGCGTGCCCGATGGCGTCGTCAATCTCGTCAACGGCGGCGGCGACGTGGGCGCGCAACTCTCGGCGCATCCGCTCGTCGACAAGATTTCGTTCACGGGCAGCACGGCCGTGGGCCGCAAGGTGATGCAGACGGCGGCGCTGGACATGAAGCGCGTGACGCTCGAACTCGGCGGCAAATCGGCCTTGATCGTGCGCGCCGATGCGGACATCGATCACGCGGTCTCGCTCGCCGTGAGCGGCGCTTTCGCGAACGCCGGACAGATGTGCTCGGCGACGGCGCGCATTCTCGTGCAGGACGACGTCTACCGCAAATTCATGGCGGCGTTCGAAACGGCGGTGCGCGCGGTGAACGTGGGCGCGCCGGGCGCGGAGAACGTGTCGATGGGGCCGCTGATCTCGCAGGCGCAGCGCGCGCGCGTGCAGGCGCTCGTCGAGCAAGGCGTGGCGGCGGGCGCGCAGATCGCCTTCAGCGGCAACGCGGACAGCGCGCGCGGCGCGGGCTTTTTCATGGCGCCCGTGGTGGTGGCCGAGCCCGATGCCGATAACGTGTTGTGGACCGATGAAGTGTTCGGGCCGGTCGCGTGCGTGAAGTCGTTCCGCACCGACGACGAGGCGATCGCGCTCGCCAACGGCACGCGTTACGGGTTGGTCGCGACGGTCGTGACGCAGGACGTCGAAGCACAGCGCCGTTACAAGGCGGAACTGCGCGCGGGACTCGTTTGGGTCAACACGCCGCAATTGATCTTCCCGCAGGTGTGCTGGGGCGGAATGGGCTTGAGCGGTCTCGGGCGCGAACTGGGACTGGCGGGTTTGCGCAGCTATCAGGAATTGCGGCACACGGTGGCCGCAGTTTAGTCGGCTGGATTTGCTCCAGTGTTGTATGCGTGTTTGCGGCGCTCGCCCGGGTGGGGCGGCGCCGCTTTTTTATGACGTTGCGGAATCAACGTTATTGGATTGGCTCAAGATGCCAGCGGGATCGTCGCTAACCCGATTGCGATGATGACCTGGCCAATGGAGTCTCGACGTGCGTACTTCGCATGCTTTGAAACTACATCGCTCAGAACTAATCGGGTGCTCGGGCTAATTCCTTCTCAACAGAATGAGCGCCACTCCGGCTGTGCAGAAAACGACCATCGAGCTTGCCAGAAACACAGCATCAAGGCCGGCTCGACCTCCAATCCACCCGAGTGCCGGACTCCCGACCGCCATCGCGACATCGAGGAAGGCGGTGTAGATGCCCATTGCCAACCCACGGTTCTGCGAAGCCGTAGCCCTGACGGCTTCTACGCCGAGCCCGGGATAGACAAGCGAATAGCCAAAGCCTGCTATCGCTGCGCCTGTCGCCGCGACTAGCGACGTGTGTGCGAGCCCCATCACGAGCAAGCCAATCGCCTGGACAAATACGAATATCAGTGCGACTTTCGCGCCGCCAAGCTTGTCCGGAAGATGGCCGCCGACTGTGCGCGCGAACATGAGCGCAATGCCGAAGGCCGTGAATGCAAGCCATACGGGTTGCCAATGCATGTGGGCGTAGAACAGCGAACTGAAGGCGAGGATTGCGCAGTAACCAATACTGGCGAAAGCCGCCCCCATCCCCGGCAGCCAGACTGCGCGCAGCACCGCCCTCGCCGAAGCATGTTCGCTGGACGCATGCGGAGCCACACCCGGCATCGGCGCAACATAAATCAGAACCAGCATTGGCAGGAGCAATGTGGTCGAGGCGATCGCAACAAAACCGAACGAGTCGAACAGCATCGTTCCAATCGGACCGCCAAAAGCCATCGACGCAAACATGGCTGTGCCGACCCAGGCGATGACTTTACCGGCGTGTTCCCTGTCAACGAGAGCCAATCCCCACGATACTGCGCCCGTGATGATAAAGCTTTCCGCGCCGCCGAGAACCACGCGGCCCAGAAGCAAAATGGCGACCGACAAAACCGGCGTCTTCACGAACGCGAGAGACAGCAGATAGAGCACGCCTGCCGCGACGGCGGCGGCCAGTCCGGTTACAACGCCCTGCTTCGCACCATGCCGGTCAGCATACGCACCAGCCCAGATGCGCGAGACCAATGACGCTGCAAATTGAGCCCCTGCAACCAGTCCAACGACAAACGTATCGAAGCCCAGGTCGTTGTGAACATGCAGAGGAAGAACCGGCAGTGCGACACCGATAATCGCGAAGCCGACGAGGACGGTGGCCATGATAGGCATCAAGGTCACCAGAACCGAGCTTTCG
Organism: Paraburkholderia sp. J94; assembly: GCF_905220285.1. Lineage (NCBI taxonomy): Bacteria > Pseudomonadati > Pseudomonadota > Betaproteobacteria > Burkholderiales > Burkholderiaceae > Paraburkholderia > Paraburkholderia sp. J94. Next base: position 23,467 of record NZ_CAJMZH010000015.1, read on the forward strand.
CTCGGCTTGAGAGATTTTGAATCCAGCATCCAACGATTTCCTACATTTCATAGCCGGGCTTTTTCAGCAGAATGTCGGGGCGCACTTGAATGTCTGGAACATAGACCGCCTCTTTCCAACGACTCGGCTCGACTTCTTCAAACGCGATTGACACCGAGTCCGGCCCATTTCCCAGAATGGACACGATTTCCCGTGTAATCGCCACGGCTAGCGCATGCTTCTGCGCTTCGGTTTTTCCGGGCCATGCTTTCACAATGACGTGTGGCATGTGCTTACCTCAATGTGTTGATTCAGCGAAGAGGTGGCCACTGAACGGCCACATGGCAGCGCGATCATGACCATCAGGACATCTGACTTGTCGGACGAAACAGAATCTCGTTGATGTCGACGTCTTCCGGCTGACTGATAGCGAACTCGACAGCACGCGCAAAGGCGCTGGCAGAAATCGCTTTTTCGTAGGTCTTTGCCATGCCAGCAGCGACATCACTGTCCGTAATCGTGCTGGTGAGTTCAGTCGCCACGGCGCCCGGCGAGATGATTGTGGTTCGGATGTTCCAGGGTTTCACTTCCTGGCGCAGTCCCTCGGAGATGGCTCGCACCGCCCATTTCGTGCCCGCATACACCGAGCCGCCAGGACCGACCTTGTGACCCGCAACCGAAGACACATTGATAATCTGGCCGGACATCTGCTTCTGCATCTGCGGCAGCACCGCCGCGATGCCATACAGAACGCCCTTGATGTTAACGTCGATCATGCGGTCCCATTCATCGACCTTGAGCTTGTCGAGCATCGAACTCGGCATGAGGCCGGCGTTATTCAAAATCACATCGACGCGACCATGAAGGTCGATAGCGCGATCTACCAGCGCCTGGACCTGGTTGCGGTCGGTGACGTCTGTTTGCTGGATAGCCCGCGGATTAAGGCCAATTTCGCCCGCCAAGGCTTCGAGACGCTCAATGCGACGCGCACCGAGTACGACGTTGGCCCCTGCCTTCGCGAGGTAACGCGCGGTTTCAGCACCGAGACCACTACTGGCACCCGTAACTACAACGACCTTGTTTTCAATGCCTGATGACATGACACAGTTCCTTCTGGATTATTTGATTTGGATGACTATCGATATTCGTCTTCAGAGACCGGCTCAAGCCAATCCACGTTTTTACCGTCGACAACGTAAGTCATCGCGACATGGCTCATCGCGGTTGTGTCGGTCGCTCCATGCCAATGCTTTGCACCGGCGGGAATCCAGACAACGTCTCCGGACTCGATGACGCGACGCTCCTCGCCCTCCTCCTGTATCCACCCCATGCCCGACGTCACAATCAGAAGCTGCCCCGCCGGATGCGTGTGCCAGGTGGTTCGCGCGCCGGGTGCGAAATCGACAAGACCTACGTTCGCACGCGTGGAATCGTTGGGAGGAAGAAGCGGCCTCACGCGAGCATCGCCAGTAAAGTTGCCAGGCTTTCCTGCGACCGCCTGAACTTCCGCGCCATGGCGGATCTCGATGCCAGCCGCCATCGCCGCATTCGAGGCAATGCCTGCCGCTGTCGCGGCTGCTGCCAGTACATGCTTCATCGTTACCTCGTATTCATTCGGGTCAGGACGCGAGCTTCATCGCGCAACAAGCGCTCGGGCGACAGGTGTCGATTGAGACCTGCGCATCCTGTAGCCGCTGTCCCAGTGCCTCAAATGTAGGCGAGGCATTAATAAGAAACTAGGTGCTAAAATGAGATTGGACCTATAAGAGGAACTTCTCAATGGCGGCCGACAACCTGAATGACCTGGCGGCTTTCATGGTCGTCGCGCAGGAAAGAAACTTCACGCGTGCCGGAAAGCGCCTCGGCGTTTCCCAGTCAGCGTTGAGTCAAACTGTTCGCGCGCTGGAAGCGCGTCTCGGCATGCGTTTGCTGACGCGCACGACGCGCAGCGTTGTGCCGACCGAAGCCGGCGAACGACTCATGGCGTCCATCGGGCCGCGCATCGAAGAGATTCAGCGGGAGCTCATGGTACTGAGCGGATTGCGCGAAAAGCCGTCGGGCGTCATTCGGCTGACGGCCACCGAATACGCAGCGGAAGCTGTGCTCTGGCCTGCAATCGCAAAACTGGTTGATGAGTATCCCGACATCAAGGTCGAGGTGCTGATTGACTACGGCTTGACCGACATCGTGCGAGACCGCTTCGACGCTGGCGTGAGACCAGGCGAAACGATTGCGAAAGACATGATTGCGGTGCGGATTGGGCCGCCGATGCGAATGGCCGTAGCCGGGTCGCCAGAATACTTCTCCAGACGAAAGCCACCGCGAACTCCACAGGAGCTCACGAACCACGGCTGCATCAATCTTCGGCTATCTGGCCACGGCGGGCTCTACACGTGGGAATTCGAAAAACGCGGGCGCAAGCTGAACGTGCGCGTGGACGGTCAACTCGTCTTCAACAGCAGTCACCTCATTCTGCATGCAGCGATTGACGGGCGAGGCCTGGCCTATCTCACGGAAGGCCAAATGGCGCCGTATCTCTCGGACGGCCGGCTGGTCCGCGTACTGGAAGATTGGTGCGAGCCGTTTTCTGGATATCACCTTTACTACCCGAGCCGCCGTCAACCTACCCCCGCGTTCGCTCTGCTCGTTGAAGCGTTGCGATATTCCAGGTCAAAGTAGGCAACCGCACAGAGGCAATCCAGCGGATAGCCACAGCGCATGAATACACCGAGAGCCCGATTTCGCGGCGCGCTCGTTGCTCGCCCGCTGCGCGGCGCGTCCGCACAGCCGGTTTAGTTTGCCCACTGGACACCCATTGAGGAAGCCGTTAGCCTGAAAGTGTTTCGCGACCCGACGTTAAGGAGCTGCACATGCAAGTGAGCACCGACACCCTGGTTGAAATGCTGCGTGAAGTCGAAGCCGAGGACCCCATAGACTATGCGGACTTGCCGTTTGGCGAGGAAGAACTCAGGCGTCTTGTGATGAGCTCCCTCGTAGAACGGCACCATGTTGTCGAAGAGGGCATGCCGGCCTCCGATATCCACGCGCTGTACCTTCTCAGCACCGCGAAGCTCGTTCTGGAAAATACCGTGCTGCACGCGCGGCTGTTGTTACTGCAAGGACAGCAGGTCGACGTTCAGTCGCTTCTCGCACCGTTCACGCTAAAGGGGCGCAGGTAGTCCGAATCTCCATTCGAACGATTACCGCGCACCCCAACTGCGGTTTCATCGAATTCCGGGGCTACCCGGCGCCCCATGATTATGTGAGCGGCGGCATCGATAACGCCCATCGCTACGCCAGCATGCGTGTTTGCGGCGCTCGCCCGGGCAGGGCGGCGCCGCTTTTTACTTTTTGGTTCGATATCCGAATTATTGCTTGGCGTTCGCCGTCACCAGCGTCGCGCAACACGGCACGATGCACAACAAACCCAGCAGCACCCAGAACGCCGTCTCCAGTCCCACGGCCTTCGCCACGAACCCAACGCCAGCTGGCCCGACCAGAATGCCCGCGTAACCCGTGGTGGTAATCGCAGCAATCGCCATCGCGGCCGGCATCGCCTGTTGCGAACCCGCACGGCGGAACAGCACCGGCACGATATTCGCCGCACCGAGGCCGATCAGCAGAAAGCCCCCCAGCGCCAGCGTCGCGAGCGGCGACAGCAGCACGACCGCGAATCCCGCCACCGCCACCGCGCCGCCCCAGATCAGCGTCGCGCGGTCGCCGATGCGCGCGGTCACGGCGTCGCCGGTCAGGCGGCCCGCCGTCATCGCAATCGCGAACAGCATGTAGCCGAGGCCGCCCTGTGCGGCGTTCACGAGCCCCTTGCCCGTGATGAGCAGCGCGCTCCAGTCGAGCAGCGCGCCTTCGGCGAGAAACGTGATGCCCGTGAGCGCCGCGATCAACAGCACGATGCCGCGCGGCGTGACGAACAGCGGCCCGCCCGCCACCTGCTTCGATCGCATCAAACGCGGACGCGCCACGAGCATCGCCGCCAGCATCAGCACCGAGCACAGCAGCGTGCCTTCGAGCGCGCCGACATGCATCGAGAGCAGAAACGTCATGAACGTCGAGCCCGCGAAGCCGCCCACGCTGAACAGCGCGTGAAAGCCCGACATCAGCGGCCGTTGCGCCGCGCGTTCGACCTCCACCGCGTGCACGTTCATGGCGACGTCGAGAGAGCCGAGTGCCGCGCCGAATGCGAGCAGCGTGACGCCGAGCGCGAGCGGCGTAGCCGCGACGGTCAGCAGCGGCAGGATCACCGCGAGGCCGACGCCGCTCGTCACGATGATCGGCTTGCTGCCGTAGCGCGCGCTCAGCGCGCCGGTGACCATCATCGCCGCGACCGAGCCGAGGCCGATGCACAGCAGCAGCATGCCGAGCAGGCCGTCGTCCACGTCGAGCCGGTGCTTCGCGAACGGCACCAGCGGCGCCCAGCACGCAATGCCGAATCCGGCGACGAGAAAAGCCAGCCGCGTCGCGAGACGCGTGGCGGGACGATCGGCGAAATCCATCGGAACAGGCTCCATGCGATGAGGTTGGGTGGCTTGATGGGTGGCTAGATGGGCGACTGGATGCGGGCGGACGCTTCAGCGTTCGTCGGGGCGTTCGGCCTTGATGACGACCGTGCCCGCCTTCGTGAGCGCCTTGATTTGCGCGGCGGGCGCGTCGTGCTCGACGATCACGTTCGCGATCTCGTCGATGGCTGCCACGCGGTGCGCCGCCGTCTCGCCGAGCTTATCCGTGGTGCTGAGTATGGTTGCGTGGCGGCTGCGCGCGAGCAACGCACGCTTGAAACCGGCGTCGGCGAACTCGAACGCGCTCACGCCTTCTTGCGGCGCCACGGCGCACGCGCCCAGAAAACAGCGGTCGATGTTCATCTGCGCGACGGCGGCGACCGCCGCCGCGTCGACGCTGCCGCCCACCACCGGGTCCACGCCGCCGCCCACCATGATCAGCGCGATATCGGCGCGCCGCAGCAGCGCGGCGGCGACGTCGATGGAATTGGTGGCGACGGTGAGATCGTGGTCTTCGGGCAGCGCGTGGGCGAGCGCGAGATGCGTGCTGCCGCTGTCGAGAAACAGCAACTCGCCGCGCCCGATCTGCGCGACGGCGGCGCGCGCGAGCGCCGCCTTGCGCTCACGCGCGGCGTCCATGCGCGCGGACATGGGCGCCGATGCGGGCGAAACGGGCAGCGCGCCGCCGTAGACGCGGCGGCAGCGCCCTTCGGCGGCGAGCGCACGCAGGTCGCGGCGGATGGCGTCTTCGGAAACGCCGAATTCAGCGGCGAGCGTGGCGGCCACGACGGACTCGCCGGCGCTCAGGCGGCTGGCGATCAGTTCACGGCGGGCAAGCGGAATATCCTCGTTCATGCCCAATGATATCGTGCAACAACGAGAATGTAAACGTGCACAAACGTGCATATCGGCTGCACTTGTGGCTGCACGGCAAGCAGGCAACACCGATCCCGCTGCCGCCTCGTAAAACGATTACAGCGCGCACTGCGTACGGCGCCCCACATAGCCTTATTTTTTTCAGTCGAGCACACACATCGACGTCGGCTAGGATGGGGCAAGTGATAAAAATGCCATACCGCTCCATTGCTTAATGCCGCACCCGATTAACCGATGAGAGCGCGAATCCGCTTTTCACGCGCGACAAATCAACGCTCAAACTCACGCTGGCCTGCTATCCAATACTGGCGACAAGGGGAAATCGCATGTTTGGAGATTTCATCGGGTTCGCAAGACACGTCCGACGCAGCGAAGGCGTCAAGAATGCGCTCAATACGCCAACGCGGCTTTCCCTGCACGCGGTGCAGCGCCTCAACCGCGGTCACTTCGCCATCGAGATCCGGGCGGATTCCGGCTTTTTCTCCGTGATGCAGATTGTTTTATGCATCCTGCTGTACTGCGATGAAAAACATCTGAAGCCCGTCATTTCCGCGCGCGGCGGCAGTTATGGCGATGCGCAAGGCAAGATCGACTGGTTCGCCGAATGCTTCGAAAACCTCGCACCTGCATCGATGGCCGCGAGCCCGCGTTTGCGAACATCCGTCGTGCGCGATCTCGGCGATCTGGGTTTCCGCCGGTATGAACACGGCCTCGGTCTCGAACGCGCGAGTACGCTATTCCTGTCGAATTATCGACCCGCCGAATCGATCCGCGAGGAAGTCGATCAGATTCGCCAGCGGCTGGATATCGGCGCGTCGACACTTGCCGTTCATTTTCGCGGCACCGACAAGCGCTTCGAAGCCCATACGATCGAACGGGACGCGTTTTGCCGTCTGGTCGAGAAAACGCTCGCCGACGAACCCCACCTCACCAATCTCTTCGTATCGAGCGATGAGCCGGCGTTTCTCGACTTCTTCGTGAATTGGGGATTCGCCGTGCCGGTCAGCGTCGCGCCCGCCACGCTGCTTGCGAGCGGTGAGAAGCCCGTTCACTTCAGCGGCCATCCAGGACTCGCGATCGGCCGCGAAGCGCTGGTCACGAGCCTGCTGCTCGCCCAATGCGGATCGCTGATCAAGACGCCGTCCTATCTCTCGGCGTGGTCGAAGATATTCAATCCGTCGCTGCGAGTGAAACTCGCCGTGCCGCCGCGTCAAGATGCTTTCTGGTTTCCCGATAGTCAGATCTGGAACGAGCAGATGAATCACGGCAGCGATCGCGTCATTCACGAAATCGAATCCGCCAGTGCCGAATTGCCCTTTGCGGGCAACCGGACGATCGCTTGAGTGCGTGAGTGCGCGCGCGCCGGTATCGGCGCGATTACCTGCTCAGTTGGGAGCATTGAGCCGCCAAAAAAATCACGCGGCAGTCGGCCCCGTCGAGCGGATGGCAATACGCCGGTGGTGGACCGCCAGCGCCGCCTCGCCACCGCTCGTAGCGTGAAAGAGCCCAAGCTGCTCGAACTCCTCGTCCTGTAGCGGCGTGATAGCGAGATCCGTGTAGGCGTAGCGATCCGCCGACTTCATGACTGCCCGGAGCGTCGTCTCTGTCTTCAGGTAGAAGCGCAGATACTTGCCCGCCTTGACAACGGTCTCGCTCCAGTAGCGCGGATAGAAGCGAAGCGGCGATTCGACAGGCAGCCCCCAACGGCGATCTCGGCGATGTTTCATTCGCAGCGCGCCGCCTTCGAGCGGATGCACGCCCTCGTGTTCGATCATCAGTCTGAACCAGGCGATGGTCCGCATGATCGTCTTCGGCCGGCCATTCGGAATCTGCGCGGCGCGCTTCACGATCGTGCGAATGTGCTCGTACGAGTAAAACGCGCTCCATGCGCACCGATACGCTTCTTCCCATTCGGCGTCCGACATTTTCGGATGATGCGTGACGCGATGATTGGTATCGTATTTATTGATGTCCGGGTCCATCCACTCGCCGTTCTTCACCATCGTCTGATGGTCCTCGGAACCCGGTAGCGGCGTGAGCATGAAGAATTCGAGAATGTCGATCGGCAATTCGCGCTTGATGATTTCGATGTCGCGCAGAATCGATTCTTTCGTGTCCGCCGGAAATCCGATGATATAGCCCGCGTAGGTAATTGCGCCGTGCGCGCGCCACTTCTGGAGCATGGCGCGGTATTCGGTGATCTTGTTTTGCCGCTTCTTCGCGGCAATCAGATTCTCGGGATTGATATTCTCAAGCCCGATGAATACGCGGCGCACACCCGCGCGCGTCGCCTTCTCAATGAAGTCGGGAATCTTGTGACAGAGCGTGTCGACCTGGATCGTGAAGCCGCAGTGAATGCCCTGCTTTTCGCGAAGTTCGATTACGCGATCGAGCAGGATTTCCCAGTCGTGATTACGAGCGAAATTATCGTCCGTGATAAAGAACCGGTCGATGCCCTGTTTGGCATTCTCGCGAATGATTCTTTCCAGATCGTCAGGCGTGCGAAAGCGGCTCTTATGCCCCTGCACGTTAATGATCGTGCAAAACGAACACTGATACGGACAACCCCGACCGAGATCCACCGAGGTATAAGTGCCTGCCGTGCGTTCGATATGCTTGCGCGGCAAAAAAGGCTGGGGCGCGCCTTCGAGCGTGGGCAACGCGTCCATGAAGTTGTACAGCGGCTTCATGGCCCCATTCCACGCGTCGCGCAGCACCTCGTCGAAACGCTGCTCCTCGGCCTCGCCCGCAAACAGTGCCACACCCATCGCCTGCGCTTCCTTCAGCTCGGCGGTCATCTCGGGCAGCATGGAGATGCAGCCCGAAACGTGGAAGCCGCCGATCGCTACCGGCAAGCCCGCGGCGCGAAACTGACGCGCGAGGTCGAGCGCGCGCGGGTACTGGTTCGACTGAACGCCGACCAGCCCGATCATCGCTCTCCCGCCCTTTGATTTCAGGTCGCGAATCACGCGCGCCGGCCACACGCGCTGATTGGTCTCGTCGCAGGTTTCGATTTCGATATCGACGCCAGCGCCCAACACGTTTCGCTTTCGCGCGTCATCGGCGAGCGCATACATGCAGGCGAGCGTGTTGGACGGCATGACCGAGCGGAGCCACTGAATCGGGTAGCCGTCGTCGTCGTAATGGGTCGGCTTGATGAGGACGAGCGTGAATCGACAATCTTTAGAGGTCGCGTACGTCGTGTCCATGGTCTGCACTGTCGGCCCTGTCTGGAAGTCACAAAACAGTCAAGATCGCCCATCTTCCATTTGGAATTCGCGCCCCATTGTCGATGAACAGCGCAGCAGAGCTATCGGACGAAAGTCCTATTGTGCTGCCAGAAAAAAAGTGGCAACGCATTGAGTCGTCATGTAAACGTTCCCGGGGTTACAGCGAATAAAAGAACATCTGCATTGCCATTCCGCTTTCCGTGCAGGTCCAACGTGCAGGCTCAGCGCGCATGCACCGTCCACGCCACCAGCCGGGCCACAACCGGACGCACGATCAGCACGCAGACAAACGCCGATGGCATCGCCACCCGATACGCATTCATCACGTTTTCCATGTAATGCGCGTCGATACCAAACTCGGCGACCGTAATCACGAGACACATGAGAAACGCCATGATAGTCGCCATATAAAGCGCGAAAACATAAGGCGTAGCGGCGATGGGAAAGCGAATACTGCGGGCTTGCATCAATTCATCAGGCATGAATTCGACCTCTTTAGCGTGAGCTGTTTAACGGACGGTCAGCGTAACAAGCCGGTCCATCCATCACTAGCCGCGAGAGACTTGATTCATTTATAAGTAAAATTTACGAAATAGCCGATGAGAGCGACACAGGACGATGGATATTCTCGGGTTGATCAACTGCTTCATCCGCGTCGTGGAGACCGGAAGCATTGCGGCGGCGGCGCGCGCGCAAGGCGTCAGCGCAGCCGCCGTGAGCCAGAGCATCGCGCGGCTCGAAACACACCTGGGCGTGCGCGTGCTGTCGCGAACCACACGCAGCATGGCGCTGACCGAGAGCGGTGCGCGTTACTACGCGAAGGTGCGCCATATTCCGGGCGATATCGATCTGGCCTCGCAGGCGGCAACGGTCGAGGCCGCGCCGCAAGGGTCGCTGTGCGTCGCCACGACGGCGGCGTTTGGCCGCCACGTGCTCGCGCCGCTGATGCCCGGTTTCAAGGCCGCTTACCCGCGCATCGACCTTGAACTCATCAGCACCGACCGGTCCGTCGATCACCGGCTGGAGGGCGTCGACGTGAGTATCCGCATCGCCGCGCAACTCGACGATCGGCTGGTCGCCCGGCGAATCGCGTCAAGACCGTTTCTGTTCTGTGCGTCGCGCTCGTATCTGAACCAGGCGGGCGTGCCGCTCACGCCCGAGGATCTGAAACATCACGCCTGCGTCGTCTTCCGGTATCCGACCGATGGCCGTTTCCTGCCGTGGGGATTCGTGCGCGAAGGCCGGCGTTTCGACGCGCCCGTCAACCCGGCGTTCATCTGCGACGACATCGATATGCTCGCGCAAATCGCCACGAACGGCGGGGGAATCGCGCGGCTCGCGAGCTTCGTGGCGCAACCGCTGATCGACAGCGGCAAGCTGGTCACGCTGTTCGAGCCACGCGACCTGAGCCTCGTCCATGCCGAACCCGAGCCGATGGAACTCTATGCCTGCGTCGCCGAGCGATCCGCGATGAATGCCAAAGCGAGAGCCTTCATCGCGTATGTCGAGCAGGCGTTGGAAAGCCAGATGGATGCAGTTGGAGCACGGTTTGATGCGCTCGGCCCGCCTGGCGTTGAATGACCGCGTCGGGAGAAATTTAAGGGAACCGGATGGGCTAAATCGAAGCGCTCGCCGCCACGCCCGATGCCCGAAGCAAGTTGACACACCGTCAACCTCACCGCCATTTATCCACGCTCGCCCGCCACGTAAATTACTCGCTCACACACAACTCCAGCGAGGAGCGAACGAATGAACATTACCGTGGTGGGTTACGGCAACGTGGGCAAGGCGATGGTCAAGCAGCTTACCGCGGCGGGCCACGCCGTCACCGTGACGGGACGTCAACTGAGCGGCGCGCGCGATGTCGCGCAAGCGCATGGCGCGAACGCGGCGCCGCTCTCGTCCGCGGCATCGCAAGCCGAAATCGTCGTGCTGGCCGTGCCTTACGACAACGCCGCCGCCGCGCTCGCGGAACTCGGCGCGCTCGACGGCAAGGTGCTCGTCGACGTCACGAATCCGCTCACGAGCGACTACATGGGTCTCACGCTCGGTCACACCACGTCGGCGGGCGAGGAAATCGCCAGGCTCACGAAGGCCCGCGTCGTCAAGGCGTTCAACACGCTGTTCGCGCAGGTGCTCGATGGCGGCGCCGAGTTCCCGTCGCAGGCCGCGAGCGTGTTCGTCGCGAGCGACGACGCCGACGCCAAGGCGCAAGTCGCCGCGCTCGGCGAATCGATGGGCTTCGCGATCGTCGACGCGGGCGGTCTCAAGAACGCGCGCTACCTCGAAAGCGTCGCGGGCCTTAACATCTATCTCGGCTACGGCGCGGGACTCGGCGTGCAGATCGCGCCCACCTGGATCAAGCGCTAACGCAAGCCTCGGCGGCTCACGCCAACCGCAACGCCGCCGCCAATCAAAAACGCCGCGTTTCCCCAGGGAAACGCGGCGTTTTCATATCGACACCGCTATGCCGCGCAACCGCGAGCGGCCCGCCTCACAGCCCCGCGCGCCGCCGACACTCGCGCGGCGTCATATCGAAACGCGCACGGAATGTGCGGCTGAAATGCGCGGCGTCGTTAAAGCCCCAGCGAAAGCAGATCTCCGACACCGACAACGCGCGATGCGCCGGACTCCTCAAGTCCTGGCTGCAGCGTTCGAGCCGCTTGTCGCGCAGATAGCCCGTAAAACTCAGGCCCACATCGGCGAACAGCTTCTGCACATAGCGCGACGACACGCGATGCTGGTCCGTGATCTGATTCAGCGAGAGATCGGCGTCGCCGAGTTGCCGGTCGATCGACTCGCAAATACGCAGAAAATGCGCGGTGCGCCGATGATCGCCGAGTCCGGGCGTATCGAGCAGGCGCGCGAGACTCGCGGTCAGAAACTCGGCCAGCGCGACTTCCACGGGATGCAGGTCGCTCGCCTCGAACGACTCCAGTTCCTCGCCCACCGCCTGCAGCATGCCGCCCAGCACGCGCGTGAGCCCCGCGTTGCCGGGCAGGATCCCGCACGCAAGCAGGCGCGGATCGACGAGTCGCGGCGGCAGCAGCGTCATCGGCACGCGCACGTAGAGCAGGCGGAAGTCGGCGCAGAGTTCGAGCGTCGAATCGCGGCCGCACGGGCCGTAGAGCATGTCGCCGCGCGAAACTTCCACGCGCTCGCCCGATTCGAGAAACACCGACTGCCCGTCGAGCAGCAGCGCGAGCCACAGCGCCGCGTGATCGTTGCGCGCGCTACCGGAAATGGTCAGCGGCGTCGCGCGCACGCGCGAAAATTCGATACCGACCGGCGACTCGATGCCCACCACGTCGCCGCTGAAGTGCTCGTCGACCGGCATCATGCTCGACGGCAGACAGACCGTATCCATCGCCTCGCGCCACACGTGCGACCGCTGATCGGCCGTACCCGCTTGCGTGGAAAAATGCCAGGACTTCAGCGACATGCATAGCCTCCGCGTGAACATTGATGCAGATCAAGCTATGCAATTGTCGCGCCAGCGTGAACAACGGTTTTCGGCGTATTGGCGTGCGTCGCGGCCGCCGATTGTCCGCCGATTGCCCCAAACGGGCGTCTATGCGTTCCGTATGAGTGCATGCCTCGCACCGTGCTGAACGCGCTCGCGGTTCGCGTATGCCGTCCGCGTATGCCTCGCACTTATGCCGTCCACGGCGCGCCCTGCCACTGCTCGGCGAGATAGTCGATCGTTACGCGCGTCTTGGCGGGCAGCTGATGGCGGCTCGGATACACGGCGTAGATGCCGATCGGCGCGGGCGCGAACGATTCCAGCACGCTCACCAGCGTGCCGCGCGCGAGGCTGTCCATGACGAGAAACGCGGGCTGGAGCACGAGGCCGAGGCCCGCTTCGGCGGCGGCCACGCAGGTTTCGCCGTTGTTGGCGGTCATCGCCGGATGCGGGCGGCCCATCTGCTCGCATCCGGTGGCGTGGTCGAGCAGACGCCATTCGCCGCGCTCCGCGACGTGTCCGTAAGCGATCGAGCGATGCGCCGCGAGGTCGGCGGGCGTGTGCGGCACGCCGTGCTGCGCGATATACGACGGCGACGCGCAAATCACGAGCGGCGTGCTCGCGAGGCGCCGGTGCACGAGCGACGATTCGGCGGGCCGCGCGATGCGGATGGCGAGATCGATGCCCTCGGCCACGATATCGACGAACGCATCGGACAGCGCGATGGCCGGCCGCACGTCGGGCGCGCGCACGAGCAGGCCCGGCCAGAGCGGCGCGAGATGCTTGATGCCGAAGCTCACGGGCGCGCTGATGCGCAACTCGCCCGACGCGTGCTCGCGTTCGCCCTGAGCCGCGCGTTCGGCGTGATCGAGCTGCGTGAGAATCTCGCGGCACGAACGGTAATACGCCTCGCCCGCCGCCGTAAGCGCGATCTTGCGCGTGGTCCGATGCAGCAGCCGCGCGCCGAGTCGCGTTTCCAGTCCCTGAATCGTGCGCGAGACCAGCGCGCGCGAAATGCCCTCGGTGTCGGCGGCCGCCGCGAAGCCGCCCGAGTCCACCACGCTCACGAACGCTTCGATCTCGCGCAGCCGGTTCACTTCTTGCCGAGCTTCGGGAAGATGCCGCGCGGCAGGCGCACGTGCGCGCCGAGCGTCGCATCCACGACCTGCGTGATGCCGACGTCGCCCGCCACGCTCAGCAGCGAATAGGCGTCGTTGCGCGACAGGCCGATGTGATCTTCGAGCAGTTGCATCGTGTCGAGCGTCGCGTTGCGCAGCGCGCGGTCGAGTTGCGGATCGAAGCCGTGCACGATCCAGCTATCGGCAGTTTCGAGCAGCGGCGTCGGGAACGCGAAATCCTTGCGCAGCACGATCTGCATCGTCACGTTCAGCGAGGACTCGATGGCCGTGCCGCTGATCTCGCCATCGCCCTGCGAAACATGCGGATCGCCGATCGAGAACAGCGCGCCCGGCACCTGCACCGGGTAATACATGGTCGCGCCCGCGCCGATGCGCCAGTTGTCGATATTGCCGCCGTGGCGGCCAGGCGGAATCGTGCTCACGCGTCCATCGACCGCCGGCGCGACGCCCGCCGTGCCCAGATGCGGCCGCGCGGGCACGCGCACGCCGTCGAGCGCCGTCTCGCGGTCGCAGACCGGGCAATTCGTGATCGTGCCCGGCGTCATGTATTTGCCCTTGAAATCGTAGGCGTAGAGCGCCGAGGCGTGATTCGCGCCCTCGTCCAGTTCGTAGATCGTCACGCGCTCCTTCTCGCCCATTTCCTTGTAGAGCCAGCCCCAGTTCGCCGCGAGATTCGAGCCGTAGCGGCAGCGCGGCGTGAGGTTCAGGAAGCGCACTTCGAGCATGTCGCCCGGCTGCGCGTCGGCGACATAGATCGGGCCGGTCATGATGTGCACGCCGGGATTGCGGTCGTGCTCGGGGATCGCGCGCCATAGCGCGTGCAGCGCTTCGTCCATCATCAGCTCGGGCGCGTCGCCCGCGTGGTGCGTGACGGCTTCGGCGTAGACGAGGTCGCCGCTGCGCACGGTCAGCGCGGGCGCGAGCGAGGCGTCGAAGTAGCCCCAGTGAACGTTCTCGCGCGTGGCGCGCAGCGTGTGCAGCGCGCCCGGTTCGACGCGCTCGCGCGCGGCGGCTTCGGAGGAAATCAGTGCCATGGAAGGTCCGTTTCGGTGAGCGGGAAAGGAATAGCTCGAAGATCGAGCGTTTAAAGATCGAGCACGAGCAGCGACGATGCCGCGCGCGAGCAGCACGGCGTAAAGAGCGTGTTCGCGGCTTGCTGTTCGGCGCTCAGGCACCAGTCGCGATGCTCGGGCGTGCCCGCGAGCACGCGCGTCGCGCACGAGCCGCACACGCCCTCGCCGCACGAGACCGGCACGTAGACGCCCGCCGCGCCGAGCGCGTCGCAGACGCTCTGTTGCGCCGCGACGTGAATACGTTTGCCGCTCGACGCGAGTTCGACTTCAAAAGCCGTATCAGGCGCGCGATCGGCCTGCGCAGCGACATTCGGCGACGGCGCGGCAAAGCGCTCGCAATGCAGATGATCCTCGGGCCAGCCGAGCGCGCGCGCCGTATCGAGCACCGCGTCGATCATCGCGAACGGCCCGCAGACATAGAGATGGCGGCCCGGCTCGAACGCGCTGACGACATCGGCGAAACCCGCGCCGCGTCCGATGTGCTGCGTCACGCGCGCGGCCCACGGCATGCGGGAGAGCGCATCCGCGAAAGGCTGGCGCTCGGGCGTGGACGCATAGGCGTGCAGCGCGAAATCCTGCGCCGCCGAATGCAAGGCCCACGCCATCGAAAGCATCGGCGTGAGGCCGATGCCGCCCGCGATCAGCAGCGCGCGGGCCGTGCCGGGCACGAGCGGAAACAGATTGCGCGGACCACGCGCGTCGAGCGTGTCGCCGACCTTCACCTGCTCGCAGAGAAAGCGTGAGCCGCCGCGTCCTTCGGCTTCGCGCTGCACGGCGATCCGCCAGCGCTCGGGCGCGCGCGGGTCGCCGCACAACGAATACTGGCGTGCCACGCCGCCGCAATCGATTTCGATATGCGCGCCCGCCTCGAACCCCGGCAGCGGCAGATAATCGGCGGCTTCGAGATCGAACGCGACGATATCCTGCGCGATGTCCTCGCGCGCCGCCACGCGCAGGCTCAGGCGCATGTCGAGGTGCGCGGCCGAAGCGTCGTGCAGATTCATACGGCCTCCAGCGCGCGCACCGGTTCGCCGAGCATGAAGCTCAGCATGCTCAGCGAGCCGTGTTCGAGAAAGTTGGTTTCGAGCCGCACCGGATCGTCGGCGTGACGCGCGCCCAGCGCATAGAGCAGCGGCCAGTAATGATCGGGCGACGGCACCGAGCGTTCAGCCATCGCGCCCTGCTCCATGAAGCGGATCGCGTCCTCGGGGCGATTGGCGACGATCGCATCGGCGATGTAATCGTTGAACGATTGCGCCCAGTCGTAGGCGCTGTCGCGCGCGCGCCAGTCCATCGCGCCGAGGTTGTGCACGACATTGCCGCTCGCCGCGATCAGCACGCCTTCGTCGCGCAGCGGACGCAGCGCGCGGCCCAGTTCGTAATGCGCGCGCGCGTCGCGGGTGCGGTCGAGGCCGAGTTGCACGACGGGAATATCGGCGTTTGGATAAGCCTTCAGCAGCACCGACCAGGTGCCGTGATCGAAGCCCCAGGTCTGGTCGAGCGTGACGGGCTCCGGCGCGAGCAGTTCGGCGATGCGCCGCGCCAGCGCGGGGTCGCCGGGCGCGGGATAACGCTGCGCGAACAGCGCCGCCGGAAACGCGCCGAAGTCGTGGATCGTGCGCGGCGCGTCCATCGCCGTCACGGCCACGCCGCGCGGCAGCCAGTGCGCGGAAATCATCAGGATCGCGCGCGGCTTCGCGGCCGCCGCGCCGAGCGCGGCCCAGGCGCGCGTGGCGCGATTGTCGTCGAGGGCGTTCATCGGGCTGCCGTGGCCGAAAAAGATCACGGGCATGCGCGGGGAGGACGGAGTCGAGGTCATGAGTCGATGGCGGTAAGAGTCGAGCACGGAGCGCTCAGGTCGGCGTGCGGAGCCGCGGCGATGAGGCTGCGCGTATAGGGATGCTGAGGATTGCCGAGCACGCTTTCGGTCGGGCCCGCTTCGACCACCACGCCGCGCTGCATCACCAGCACGCGCGAGCAGAGGTAGCGCACCACGGCGAGATCGTGCGAAATCAGCAGCAGCGCGATCTTGTGCGACTCGCGCAGCGCGAGCAGCAGTTCCATGATCTGCGCCTGCACGGAAACATCGAGGCCCGAGACGATTTCATCGGCGACCAGCAGGCGCGGCACTTCGCACAACGCGCGCGCGATATTCACGCGCTGGCGCTGGCCGCCCGACAGTTGCGACGGAAAGCGCGCCGCGTGTTCGGGCGCGAGGCCGACTTCGTCGAGCAGATCGAGCGCGCGGCGCGCGCGGTCCACATGCAGATGCGTGCGGTTTTCCATCGGCTGCGTGACGATGCTCGCGAGGCGGCGGCGCGGATTGAGCGCGGCGCGCGCGTCCTGGAAGATCATCTGGATCGCGTCGATGCGCTTCGCCCACATGGCGCGGCTCGCGTCGAGCGGCACGCCGTCGAGCATCACCGATCCCGCGCCCGGCGTCTCAAGCCCCATCACGAGGCGGCCGAGCGTGCTCTTGCCGCTGCCGCTCTCGCCCACCACGCCGACGAACTCGCCCGCCGCAATCTCCAGATCGAGCGGCTGCAACGCGGCCACGGGCGTCTTCGCGCCGCCGCGCGCGGCGTAGTGCTTGGTCACGCCACGCAGCGCGAGAAAGGGCGCGGCGTTCATCGCGGTTTGCGGCGGCAGCGGCGCGCGCGCGGGCGCGTCGGGCAAGGCATCGGCGTGAACGCAGCGTGCGGCGCGGGGTACGGAATCCGTCGAGATGGCGCTCATCGTCTGTTCAGGCGGCGGCGCGCTCGTGCAAACGTCGCTCGCATGGGCGCAGCGCGCGGCGAATCGGCAGCCCGCCAGCGCCGCCATTTCCTCGAAGCCCGGCATATGACCGTCGAGCGGCACCACGCGCACGCGCTCGCCCTTGAGCGGCGGATTCGCGCGCAACAGCGCCCGCGTGTACGGATGACGCGGCGCGCCGACCACCTCGCGCACGCCGCCGCGTTCGACCAGATCGCCCGCGTAGAGCACGGCGACCTCATCGCAGGCGTGCAGCGCGAGGCCGATGTCGTGCGTGACGAACAGCACGCTCGTGCCGCGCCGCCGCTGCATCTCGCGCATCAGCTCGACCACATGGCGCTGCGTGGTCACGTCGAGCGCCGTGGTGGCTTCGTCGGAGATCACGAGGTCGGGATTGCTCGCGAACGCCATCGCGATGCACACGCGCTGACACATGCCGCCCGACAGTTCGAACGGATAGCGCGCGAGCAGCGCCTCGGGATCGGGCAGCAGCACTTCGGCGAGCGCGTCGATACTGCGCTGGCGGCGTTCCTTCGCGCACACGCCGAGCCGCGCCAGATGCAGCGCGAACTGACGCCCGATCGAGAGCGTCGGATCGAGCGCGCTCATCGGCTCCTGCGGAATGAAAGCGATGCGCTTGCCGAGCAGCGCGCGCTGCTGCGCGTCGCTCGCGGCGAGCAGATCGATGCCCGCGAAATTCAGCCGCCGCGCGTTCAGCGCGAAGCCGCGCGGCAGGCTGCGCGCGAGCACCCGGCCGAGCATGCTCTTGCCCGCGCCCGATTCGCCGACGAGGCCGAGCGTGCGTCCGCGCGCCAGCGTCAGCGTGATGTCGCGCAGCAGGGCCACGCCGTTGCGCTCGACGTTGAGTGCGTCGATCGTCAACAGCGGCGTGTCGCTCGAAGCCGACGAAGCCGACGAAGGCGAAGCCGCCGCCACGCCAGCGGGCGCGCCTTGCGCATGCGCGTGCAGGGAACGAAACAGCGCGATCATGACGCGGACTCCGTGCGCTCGATGAGCCGCGAATCGGTGGTGCGGCGCAGCCCTTCGCCGAGGAAGGTCGTCGCCACCACGGTCAGCACCATGCAGGCGATCGGCAGGATCAAGCCCCAGGGCGCGGCGAACACGTTGGCGAGACCATCGGAAATCATGCCGCCCCAGCCGGGATTCGCGGCATTGCCGGTCAGGCCGATAAACGAGAGGCTGCATTCCGCGACGATGGCGATGCCCACTTCGAGACTCATCAGCGTGATGAGCGCGGGCAGCACGCCCGGCAGCACATCGCGCACGACGATGCCGAGCGGACTCGCCCCGGCGATGCGCGCGGCGGCCACGTAATCGCGGCGGCGGATCACGACGATCTCCGCGCGCAGCACGCGGCAAAAGCGCGTCCAGTCGACGAAAATCAGCGCGATGATGACGTTGGTCTCGCTCGGCGACAGCGCCACGACCAGCACGAGCGCGAGCACCACGGCGGGAAACGACATCCACACTTCCACGACGCGCAGCACGAACCAGTCGACCTTGCCGCCGCACCAGCCCGCGAGCAGCGCGAGCGCGCCGCCCACCAGCGCGGTGCCGAGCGGCGCGATGCCGCCCACCAGCACGGCGATGCGCGTGCCGTAGAGCGCGAGGCTCAGCACGTCGCGGCCGAGCGAATCGGTGCCGAACGCGTGCTCGCGCATCCCGCCGGGCATCCACGCGGGCGGCAGCAAGGTATTGAGCAGATCCTGATCGTCGGGATGAAACGGCGCGATCAGCGGCGCGGCGACGGCGGCGAACACGATCGCACACAGCACGAACGCGCCGAACAGCACGCGCGGCTCGTGCAGCACGCGGCGCAGCGTCGTGCGCCAGGACGGCGCGGCGTTCGGATGCGCGGTCGACAGATCGGCCGCGGCATGGGGAAGAAGCGGCGTACTCATTGAATCCTCAGGCGCGGGTTGAGCAGGACTTCGAGCGCGTCGGCGGCGGCATTCGCGCACTGCACGACCACGGCGTAGATCAGCGCGAGCGCTTCGATCACGGGCAAGTCGCGCGAGCCGATGGCGTTGATCATCAGCGCGCCGATGCCAGGCAGACCGAACACTTTTTCGATCAGCAGCGTGCCGCCGATCAGCAGACTCGCCTGCATCGCGAGCAGGTTGAGCGTGGGCAGCGCGGCGTTGCGCCAGCCGTGGCGGCGCAGGATCTGCGCTTCGCTCAGGCCGCGCAGACGCGCCGCGTGCACGTATTCCTCGGCCCATGTGTCGAGCAGGCTCGAACGCAGGATGCGCATGAGCGGCGGCGCGATGCCGAGCGCGAGCGCGACGCACGGCAGCACGAGATGCAGCAGCGCGTTGCCGAAGGCGGCGAATTGGCCGTCGATCAGCGTGTCGATCAGCAAAAAGCCGGTATGGCGCGCGACGATATAGACGTTGTCGATCGGGCCGAGAAACGGCAGCCAGCGCAGCGCGATGCCGAACAGCAGCACGAACAGAATGCCCCAGAGAAAATCGGGCACCGCCATCGCCACGCCGTTGACGAGTTCGCACAGGCGCTCCGCGAAGGTGCCGCGCCGGCTGAACGCGTAGAGCGCGCTGCCCACGCCCGCGCTCACGCCCAGCAGCAGGCCGAGCGCGAGCAGTTGCAGCGTCGTGGGCAGCGCGGCGCCGATCAGCGCGGCCACGGGCTGGCCGTTCTGCATCGAGTGGCCGAAGTCGCCGTGCAGCATGCCGCCGAGCCAATGCAGATACTGCACGGCAATCGGCTGATCGAGGCCGAGCTGATGGCGCATCGCCGCGACCTGTTCGAGCGTCGCGTTGGCGGGCAGCAGCATCGCCGCCGGATCGGCGTGCAGGAGACGCAGCGTGGCGAAGATCACCACCGAGACGGCGGCCAGAATCGCGGCGCGTCGAATCAGCCGCGTTATGAAGCGCCAGGCGAAGCGGGCCGCCGCGCTTTGTGTTGCGGCATGCGTGGTTACCGGCGTGGTTATCGGCGTGCCGATCTGCGTCTGCATTGGCGTCTCCATCTGCACGTCCTCCGCTCAGGCGACCGTCACGGCGATATCGGCGAGCTTGCTTTGCGCGATGCTCGTCGCCGCTGCCGTCGCTTCTGCCGTCTCGCTCAAACGCGCATACGCGGTCTGATAACGCGGCACGAGCCACGCGTTAAGTTCCTGCTGCGCGCGCTCCTGCCACGAATAGCGCCCGCGCACGGCGTAACGCGATTGCAGGCCGACCTGCACCATCTCATCGACATGCAGATCCTGCGCGATGATGTCCGAGACCGCGCTCATGCTCATCTCCACGCGCTTCTCGAACAGCGGGTCCTTCATCGCGCCGGGCGCGTAGAGCACGCCCTGATCGAGATGATGCGTGCCCGCCGAATCCGCGCGCAGGATCATGTAGATCACGCTGTCGCACGAGAGCACGAGCGAGAGCGTCGGCGGCAGATTCGCGAACGCCATGCGATGGCGCTCCTCGTCGGTGAGCTTCGGGAAGATCGGGAACAGCGCCTTTTGCGTGGGGTTGAACGCGGCGTCGGGATGCAGCGTGCCGTTGAACCGGTAGTAACCGGCCGTGTCCTTCGGCAGATCGGTCGGGAAGGTGGCGAGCGCGCTCGGCACGAAATCGTGCAGCGGGCCGTGATGCAGACGGTTCGCGTGATAGCCGTCGTTGTTGTTCTCGAACATCACCTTCCAGTTCCACGGAAAGTGGAACGGCTTCTCGGGGCGCGGGCCTTCGGCGTTGGCGAGATCGAAGTGCGCGAGCACGGCGTCGAGCGCGGCGAGGCGCGGCGCGAGCGGCGGCGCGTCGTGATCGAAGTTGATGAAGATAAAGCCCTGCCAGCATTCGACCTGCATGGTCGGCAGACAGAAGTCCTTCTTCTCGAAGCCCTCGGTTTCGTCCATCGCGGGCGCGGCGATCAATTCGCCGTCGAGCGAATACGCCCAGTGGTGATACGGGCACAGCAGCGCGCGCGCATTGCCGAATCCTTCGGCGACGACCATCGCGCGATGCTGGCACACCGACGACATCGCCTTGATCTCGCGCCGCGCATTGCGCGTGATGACGAGCGGCTCGCCGACGATCGAGGTCGTGAAATAATCGCCGGGCTGCTTGAGCCATTCCTCGCGGCCCACGCAGAGCCATTCGTGGTTGAACAGCGCCTCTTTCTCGAACTCGAAGAATTCGGCGTCGGTGTAGCAGTCGGGCGGCAAGGTTTCCGCCTGGCTCACGGGCACGGCGGAGCGGTCGAGCGCGGCGAAGAACGCTGCGTCGTACTTCGGATTCAGGGATCGGGTCTTCATCGGTGGTTCTCTGCGATAAGCGTTTAACTGCGCGTTTGAGCCGCGCGGCGGACTCAGGCGCTCCAGTAGTCGGGCAGCATCCAGCCGCTCAGGAACGGCGTGTACTGCACGCCCTTGCGATACGAGGCGGTCGCGATGCCCTGCATCAGCGGCAGCGCGTAACCCTCGCCGACCGCCCAGCGGTGAAACGCCTTGTAGCCCTCGATGCGCTTCGTTTCGTCGAGTTCGACGAGCAGCGGATCGAGACGCGGCGA
Organism: Paraburkholderia sp. J94; assembly: GCF_905220285.1. Classification (NCBI taxonomy): domain Bacteria; kingdom Pseudomonadati; phylum Pseudomonadota; class Betaproteobacteria; order Burkholderiales; family Burkholderiaceae; genus Paraburkholderia; species Paraburkholderia sp. J94. The sequence goes on from NZ_CAJMZH010000015.1 coordinate 45,040, forward strand.
AACATCGGCGCTGCGCCACACGGAAAAGCCGGTCTTGGGATTCAGGTACGAGCCCGCCGAAAGTTCCGGGTCGCCGCTGCCGTTCTGCCAGAGCCACAGCGTCGGGCCGGGCAGCGTGCCCGCGACGGCCTGCGAGAAGAACTGCGCGGGCTCGATCGGGCTCAGATCGGCTTCGATGCCGACCTTCTTCCACATCTGCTGGATCGCGCGCGCCACGTCGTAATCGCTCGGATAGACGCCGTTGGTGGCGAGAAACTTCACGCGCACCGGCTTGGCCGCCGAATAGCCGCTCTGCGCGAGCAGCTGCTTCGACTGCGCCGGATCGTAGGCGAACGTGAAGCCGGGATCGAACGCGGGCGTGCCGGGCGCGGCGGGCGTGGCCATCGGCACCGGCACGTTGTTGAAGAACGCGCGCACGAGCGCCTGCTTGTCGATGGCGTGATGCATCGCGAGGCGCACGTTGCGGTCGGCCGTCGGCCCGCCGTTGACCATGTGGACGATGTACGAGTCGATCGTCGGCGTGATCTTGCTGTCGTGCGTGCCGCCCTGCGCGAGCCGCAGCGCCTCGCGCAGCGGCAGCATGCCGGAGACGTCGGCCTGCGAGGCCTGCACCGCCGCCACGCGCGCGGTCGGGTCCTTGACGACCTGGAACACCACGTCGCGGATCTTCGGCGCGCCGCGCCAATGCTTGTCGAACGCGGCGAGCGTCATGCGCGAATCGCGCTCGTAGTTCATGAGCCGGTACGGCCCGGAACCGACCGGCTTCGCGACGAAGCCTTGAGCGCCCACTTTCTCGAAGTATTTGCGCGGCAGCAGATAGCTGCCCATGTAGCCGAGGAACGCGGGCGCGGTGACCATCGGCGCCTTGAAGTGCATGACGGCGCGCGTGGGCGACGGCGTTTCGATGCCTTCGAGCGCCCACCAGATGCCGCCGACCTGAAGCGACTTGTCGGCCTGGAGGCGGTCGAACAGCGTGAACTTGAAGTCGTCGGAGGTGAGCTTGTCGCCGTTATGGAACAGCACGTCGGGGCGGAAATCGAGTTCGAGCGCCTTGCCCGAGGCGTCTTTCCAGCGCCAGGCCGTCACCACGCCGGGACGCAGCACGCCCTTTTCGTCGATGTCGATGGCCGCGTCGAACACGCTGCGATAGATCGAAATGGGATTCGGCGCGACGCGCACGAGCGGGTCCCACGACGGCACGTCGGTCGGAAACGCGATGGTGAGCGGCGCGGCCGCCGACGCCGCGCCGCTGGCCGTCAGCGCGCCCAGTCCCGCGAGGCCGGTCAGGCCGCCGAGCGTGCCCGCGCCCGGCGCGGCGAGTCCGGCCAGGCTGCCGCCGAGCATCTGGATGAAGTTTCTGCGAGTGGTCATGGGGAAGTCCTTGTTATGCGGCGCCGCGCCGGCCTTCGTTGTCTTGAGTGAGCGTTCGTCGGCTTCACGGCATGGCTACAGGTTAAAAGGGCAAAAACGGCGCGTCTTGTCGCTGCGCGCACGCGGACCTGACTGCGGCGACCGCGTGCGCGCCGGGCGCATCAGAACTGGTGAATCATCGCGATGCGCGAGGTGATCTGCGTATTGGTGCTCGACGGCAGCGAGTAGAAGCCCGCGCCCTGGTTCGCGTAGACGCCGGGCTGCGCGTGCAGATACGAAACATTCACGTAGAAGCTCGTGCGCTTGCTCAGGTAGTACTGCGCGCCGATGGTCGGCTGGTGCCAGTGGGTGTGATCCCACGTCGTGTACTGATAGCCGCCGAGAATCGCGATCTGCGGGCGCAGGAAGTACATCGCGCCCACTTCGTAGACGTTCATCGTGTCGCTCTCCGAACCCTTGCGCAGATTCGTCGAGGTGAAGTTGGCCGAGAGCGTGAGCTGGTTGATCGTGTAGCTCGCACCGATGCCGAATTCCGACTGCCGATCGACCTCGAACGGCGTCGTGTAGTAGAGATCGTTGATGCTGCCGTCCGCGTTGCGCGTGGCCACGGTCTGGCCGAGGAAACTCGTCACGCCGAACTGCGCGAACGGATAGATATCGACGTTGTAGAGCCGCTCGTAGATCGCGGCCGCGCTGAAGCCGCCGTGCTTGTAGCCCGCGCCCACGCTCCACGCGCTGTCCTCGTTGAAGTTGCCGGCCACGTTGCCGAAGCTCCACATGCCGCCAAAGCTGAAGCCGTCGATGTCCGGGCTCTGGTACTTCACGGAGTTCGGCAACTGCACGGCCGAGATGCGGTCGATGTCGCCCATGTGGCCCGCGTAGACGCTCGCATAGCCGTTCAGATTGAACGGCGTGATGTAGTCGGCGATGAAGTCGTACTGATTACCCATCGTCAAGGTGCCGTAAGGGCTCGAAAGACCCACGAAGGCCTGTCGCCCGAACAGCGCGCCGTTGTTGCGCAACTCGCCCGTGCCGAGCGTGAAGCCGTTTTCCAGCGTGAAGATCGCCTTCAGGCCGCCGCCCAGATCCTCCGAGCCTTTCAGGCCGAAGCGGCTGCCGAAATTCGCGCCGTCCTGAAACTCGAACAGGCGTCCGCCGCCCTGGTTGTTGATGTAGGTGAGGCCCGCGTCGATGAGACCGTAGAGCGTGACTGAGCTTTGCGCATGCGCACCCCCGAAGGCGGCCATCAATAGCGCGCCCAGCAGATATTTCTTCATAGCGTGATCCTGGGTAGTGGAGAAACGTACTTGTCGAAAACCGAACCGCCGCCGCTCGCCTCTGTGCGGCCCGAGTCAGCACGCTCAACGCTATCCAGGCAATTTCCAGGATTCTTGACCCAATGCGCGTGGCAATTTGTTTAATACTCCGTCAAAAATCCCGCCGTTCCGCCGTCAAAAATCGGGCGCGCCGCATCAAGTCGCGGCGCGCGTGGGGACAAGCCCGCGCCGGGCTGGCTGTCTAAGCTTGTGCGCGCAACCTGTCCCCCAACGAAGGAGATCGACACCGTGCCTCAGCGAACCCCAGGACTCACCCTCATCACCGGCGCAAGCTCCGGCATCGGCGCCGCGACGGCGCGTCTGCTCGCGAGCCGCGGTTATCCGCTGCTGCTGCTCGCGCGGCGGCTCGACCGTCTCGAAGCGCTCGACCTGCCCAACACGCTCTGCCGCGAAGCCGATGTCACCGACCGCGCCGCGCTGCTCGCCGCCGTGGCCGAAGCCGAAGCGCGCTTCGGTCCGGTCGAATCGCTCGTCAACAATGCGGGCGTGATGCTGCTCGGCACCGTCGCCGAACAGGATCCCGAGGAGTGGGACCGCATGCTCGATGTGAACGTGAAGGGCGTGCTCAACGGCATCCACGCGGTCGTCAAGGGCATGGTCGAGCGGCGGCGCGGCACGATCGTCAATGTGAGTTCGACGTCGGGGCGCAAGACCTATCCCTCGCACGTCGCGTATGTCGGCACGAAACACGCGGTGCACGCGCTCTCCGAAAATCTGCGCGAGGAACTGGCGCCGCACAACGTGCGCGTGACGCTGATCGCGCCGGGCGCGTGCCACACCGAATTGCAGTCGGTCACGACCAACGAGGCCATCAAGCAAGGTTTCGAGGAATGGAAGGCGTCGATCGGCGGCGTGATCCTGCAACCCGAGGAAGTCGCGGAGTCGATCCGCTTCGCGCTGGAGATGCCGCAGCACGTGTGCATCCGCGAGCTGATGCTGGCGTCGACGAATCAGCCGGTATGACGCGCGCGCGCCCACGGCATCCACGCGTCCGGCGCCTGCGCGGCGCGGGCCTCACGACGCTGCTCGCCGCGCTCGCGATGATCGGCCCGTTCGCCACCGACAGTTATCTGCCCGCGTTGCCGCACGTGGCGCGCGCGTTCGGCGTCGGCGACGAAAGCGCGCAAATTACGTTGAGCGCCTATTTGATGGGCTATGCGGCGATGACGCTGCTCTACGGCACGCTCTCCGATGCGTTCGGACGTCGCCCGGTGATCGTCGGCGGGCTGGCGATCTTCACGCTCGCCTCGGCGGGCGCGGCCGCTTCGCCCAGCTTCGGCGCGCTGCTCGCGTGGCGCGTCTTGCAGGGGCTCTCGGCGGGCGCGGGCATCGTGGTGGGTCAGGCGATCGTGCGCGACCGCTTTCGCGGCGCGGCGGTGCAGCGCATGCTGTCGAACATCATGATGGTGTTCGCGCTCGCGCCCGCCGCCGCGCCCGTGGTGGGCGGGCAGCTCGACGCGCACTGGAGCTGGCGCTCGATCTTCGCGTTGCTCGCGCTGTTCGCGGCGGCGCTGCTCGCGGCCTGCCTGCGCTGGCTGCCCGAGAGCCTCGCGCCCGAGCATCGCCAGCCGTGGCGGCCGCGTGCGCTCGCGCGCCATTACGCGTCGGCGCTGCGCCACCGGCGCTTCGTGCTGGGGATCGTCGCGAACGGCTGCGCGTTCGGCGGCTTCGCGCTCTATATCTCGTGCGCCGCGAACTTCGTGATGCACGTGCTGCACCGGCCCGCCACGGCGTTCGCGTGGCTGTTCGTGCCGATGATCGCGGGCGTGATGCTGGGCTCGGCCGCCAGCGCCCGGCTCGCCACGCGCGCGGGCGCGGCGGCGAGCGTGCGCGTGGGACTCGGCACGGCCTGGCTCGCCGCGCTGATCAATCTCGCGAGCAACGCGCACGGTGCTGCCGCACTGCCGTGGGCCGTCGTGCCGATCGGCGTCTACGCCTTCGGCATGGGCATCGCCATGCCCGGCATGTCGGCGATCACGCAGGCGCATCTGCCTCACGCGCGCGGACTCGCGGCGTCGCTGCAAAGCTTCGTGCAGATGGCCTTGTTCGCGTGCATTGCCGCCGCCGCGCCGCACTTCGTGTTCGACAGCGCGTGGCGCATGGCGCTCGCGCACGCGGGCGCCGTCACGCTCGGCGCGCTGTGCTGGTGGCGCGCCGTCGCGCCCGCCAGCATGGCTGCCGCGACACCCGCCAACGCGCCCGACCCGCGCGGACATCAAGCCGCCATACGCCCGCAGACAAGATCGCGGCCGGAAATTTGACCATGATACAGTGGTGATCGCCGATCACCTCCCCACGCCACTTTCCATCGACACCGACATGACAACCTCCGCAATGCTGTCTCCCGTGACCGGCCCCGCCGCCTGGCGAGGTGACGAGCTTCTCACCCTGCAAAACTGGATCTATCACCTGAGCGAAGCGCAGATTGCGGAGCTTGAAGCGCTCGGCCGCCGCTTCGTCGAAGACGATCCCGATCTGCGTTTCGTGAAGGCCGCCGATTATCCCGTCGACGCCTGCGCGGACGCCGTCGACGCCTGGTGCCAGGACGTGGACGATGGCCGCGGCTTCGTACTCGTGCGCGGCCTGCGCACGCATCTGTATTCGGACGCACTCTCGGCGGCGATCTACTACATTCTCGGCCTGCACATGGGCGACCCGATCCGCCAGAACGAACTCGGCGATCTGCTCGATCACGTCTACGCCACCTCCGACAAAACGCTCGACGATCCCGAAGCGCTTTCCTCGAAGATCCGCGACGTGCTGCCGTTCCATTCCGATAGCTCCGACGTGGTCGCGCTGATGTGCCTGCGCCCGTCGCTCGATGGCGGCGCGTCGTGCCTCGTCTCGGGCGCGCAGATCTACAACGAAATTCTCAAGCGCCGCCCCGACCTCGCGCCGCTGCTGCTCGAACCGTTTCATTGGGACTGGCGGCGTCAGGATCACAACGCGCCTGCGAACACCTATGTTTCGCCGATCGTGAGTCTCGCCGAGGGCACGTTCAGCATGTACGCGGGCTCGCTCTATATCTTCACGGCCCAGGATTACCCCGAGGTGCCGCGCCTCACGCCGCAACAGATCGAAGTGCTCAATCTGTTCGAAGCGATCACCTACGAGCCGGGCATGTCGCTCGCGATGGATTTCCGTCCCGGCGACATCCAATGGCTGTCGAATTACGCGGCGCTGCATTCGCGCACGCGCTTCACCGACTTCGCGGAACCGCAGCGCCGCCGCCATTTGCTGCGGCTGTGGCTGCGCCGCAGTTCGCCGCGTTCGCTGATTCCGGGCTTCGGCAAGAATGGCGTCGTGCAGGAGCGTTATCAGCCGCGCGATCAGACGAGCGGCGATGCGCGCGGTAATTTCCGTATTGCTGTGGCGGCGGTGCCGCGTCTTGAGGTGTGAGGGGCGGGGTGGGTGAGCGGGTGAGCGGGAGACGGGCGTCATCCGCGCCCGGTAAAACGCCGCATTTGCTGGCGTTGCGGCCGTAGCTGTTGATGTTATCGTTGCCGCCATGACTGAAGAACGCAAAAACCAACGGCAACTCCAGAAGGAAGCGACCCGGCAGCGCATCCTTTCCGTGGCGCTCGAATCGTTCGTTTCGCGCGGCTACGTGGCCACCACCATCGATGATATTGCCGCCGCCGCGAACACCACCCGCGTCACCTTCTATTCTCACTTCGAGTCGCGCCGCGAATTGATGCGCGCCTTGATCCACGACCTCAACGGCATCCTCGAACGGCTCGACGAACCCGGCGGCAGCTCCACGGCCAGTTCGCTGGTGGCGGCGGTGCGCGAAGGCTCGCGCGAAAAGCTGGGCGGCTGGCTGCGCGAGCAGTCGGCGCGCTGGCCGACGATCAAGCCTTATCTTCTCGCGGTCACCGAAGCGGCCGCGGTCGATGCCGAAATGCGCTCGCTGATGCGCGGCTGGATCGAGGAAGTCGTGGCCGACATCTGCGAAGGTCTCGATGCAGCCAACCGCTACGAACCGGGCACGCGGCATTTTCGCGGCGAACTGGCCTATGTCGCGCTCGAACAGACCGCGCTCTCCTGGATGCGCGGCGAGCTGGATTTGAAAGCCGAACCGGCGCTCGACGTATTGAGCGAATTGTGGTGGAAGATGCTGGGCGCATCCTGATTCAGGGATTACCCTGTTATGGTATCCATTGGGTTTACACATTATAAAGTGAAATTAAAAATACAGGCCTTACTCCACTACGAGAAGCAGGCCTGTGACTCCCATTCCCCATTCAGGCATCGACCTTTGGGCCGACGAGGTCCTCGTTGACCCCTACCCCGTCTACCGCGCGCTGCGCGAACTCGGCGACGTCGTCTATCTGACGCACTCGAAGCTCTACGCCCTCACGGGCTACGACGTCATCAAGCACGCGCTGGCCGATCCGGCGCGGTTCTCCTCCGCTCAGGGCGTCGGCTTCAACGACGACGTCAACCGCGCCTTGCAGGGCACCTCGCTCGCGTCCGATCCGCCCGTGCATACGCAGTTGCGCGCGGTGCTGTCGGAAAACCTCACGCCACGCGCGCTGCGCGGGCTGGGCGAGCAGATCAAGGCCAACGCGCAGGCATTGGTGGCGCGCCTCGTCAAGCAGCCGTCCTTCGACGCAATCGACGACATCGCCCGCCGCTTTCCGATCGGCGTCGTCGCCGACCTCGTGGGCTTCCAGGGCGAAGCGCGGACGAACATGCTCCGCTGGGGGCAAGCCGCGATGGAAGTCATCGGGCCGATGAACCCGCGTACCGCCGAACATTTCCCCATCGCGGGTGAACTCTACGGCTACTGCTCGCAGATCACCCAGGACGCGCTCGCCGCGGGCTCGGTCGGCTGGGGCGTCTTCGAGGCGGAGCGCAAAGGCGTGGTTCCCGAAGGCACCGCGCGCCACATCATCCACCAGTATCTCGGCGCGGGTCTCGACACGACGCTCGCCGCGATCGGCAACACGGTCGCGCTCTTTGGGCGCTTCCCTGACGCGTTCGCGAAGGTGCGCGCCGATCTCTCGCTCGTGCCCGCCGCGTTCAACGAGGTGCTGCGCTACTACTCGCCCGTTCATGTGTGGAGCCGCGTGACGACGCAAGACGTGGAGATCGGCGGCGTGACGATTCCGGGCGGCTCGCGCGTGGCGCTCATGCTGGGCGCGGGCAACCACGACCCGCGCCATTACGCGAACCCCGAAGTCTTCGATGTGACGCGCAACCCGATCGACCACCTCTCCTTCGGCTATGGCCCGCACGGTTGCGCGGGTCAAGGCCTCGCGCGCATGGAAGGCGCGGCGATCATCGAGGCGCTGGCCACGCAGATCAAGTCGTTCCGCATTGGCGAAGTCGCGCGTGTCCCGAGCAATGTCACGGTGTCGTTCGACACCGTTCCCGTCCTGGAACTGGAGACCGTATGAACAAGTTGATTCTCGATCGTCCGCGCTGCGAAGGTCATGGCCTCTGCGAAGAGGTGGCCGCGCAGCTTCTGCATATCGACGATGAGGGCTATGCCGCCATCGACGTCGACGAGATCAACGACGCGAACCTCGCGGCGGCTCAGGCTGCGGCACGCGTCTGCCCGGTGGCCGCGCTCAGGCTCATCGAGATCAAGGCGACGTAATGGACAGGGTGAACCTCATGAGCACGCATCGGAACGCCCCACGCGAGATCGTGGTGGTAGGCAACGGCATCGCGGGCCTGACCGCTTGCGACACGCTGCGCGCCGAAGGATTCGATGGCCGGATCACGGTCATCGGCGACGAAACGGTCGCGCCGTACAGCCGCCCCGCCTTGTCCAAGGCCTTGCTGCGCGATGGCGACGATCTGAGCTCGCACTTGCTGCCTGAAGCGACGCACGGCGCGGACGAACGGCGCGGCGTCGCGGCGGTCGGTCTCGATGTCGATCGGCAACGCGTGCGACTCGCGGATGGCGACGAGGTGCCGTACGACGCGCTGGTGATCGCCACGGGTACACGCGCGCGGCGACTAGGGCCGCCTGGCGGCAGCGACGAATACACCGTCCGCACGCTCGCCGATGCACTGGCGCTGCGGGCACGGCTCGCGTCACGACCGTCCGTCGTGGTGGTGGGCGGCGGCCCGCTCGGCATGGAGATCGCGTCCGGCGCGGTCGGGGCCGGCTGCGCGACGACACTCGTCGCGAAAGGGATGCCGCTCGCGGCGCAGCTCGGCGCGTGGCTCGCGACGCCGTTCCACGATGCCGCGCGCGCGCAGGGCCTCACGATCGTGACGACGGGCGCGGCGGAGGTGGTCACACGCGACGGCGCCTCGGTGGTGGCGCTGGGCGACGGCACGGTGATCGAAGCGGAGGTGATCGTCACCGCCATCGGCGACGCGCCCAATGTCGAGTGGCTCGCCACGAGCGGGCTGCTTACCGGCGGCGCGCTCGTGGTCGACAGGCGCGGTCTCGTCCGCCCGACTATCGCGGCGGCTGGCGATGTCGCGGCCTTCCCGCACGCGGGGCGCGTCGCCCGTGTGCCGCTGTGGACCAGCGCCATCGATCAGGCGAAGGTGAGCGCCGCCGCGCTGCTCAAGCCCGATGCGCCGGAACTGGCGTTTCAGCAGTACTTCTGGACGGAGGCGTTCGGTCTCTCGCTCAAGGCGATCGGACCGACGCCGGTCGTCGGCGAGCCGGAGATCGTGGAGGGCACCGGCAGGCAAGGTGTGCTCCGCTGGCGGCAGCAGGATGGCTCGGCGACCGCTGCCGCGCTCGACTATCGCCTCCCGATCCCGAAGCTGCGCCGTCTGACCGCGCACCGCCTCTAACCAGGCGGAGCAGTCGCCGCTGACGTCGCTAACGTCGCTAACGTCGCTAACGTTCGAGGTTCAGGTTGACATCACTTTGGCATAACAATATTATTGGTACACACCTGTACCAATAAACTCACATGCAACAGACCATCGACCGCATTTCGACTGTTCCCCTGTATAGCCAGATCAAGCAGATCCTGATCAGCGAGCTACAGGGCGCGGGCAACGCCACCGCGCCGGCCTTGACGGAAGCCAGCCTGATGAAGCGGTTTCACGTGAGCCGGGCGCCGATTCGTCAGGCGCTCAAGGAACTGGTCGACGAGGGCTACGTGGTGCGCCAGCGCGCCAAGGGCACCTTTCCCGTACACGGCGTCAATGTCCGCCTGCCTCCGGCGCTGGAACTCGGCGGCCTGACCCGCTACCTCACCGAGCAAGGGCTCACGCCCACTTCGCGGGTGACCGGCCTTCGGCACGTCGAGGCGCCCGAGGGGGTGCGGGAGGCGCTCGGGCTCGATGCGGCCGAGAAACTGCTGTATCTCCAGCGCGTCATTTCGGTCAAGGGCGCGCCGCTGGTCTGGGCATGCACCTACCTGTGCACGCCGCCCGACTTTGCGCCGTCAGTCGAAGAACTCGAACGCGTCGGCACCGTGTTCGCGCTGATCGAGCAGGCTCTCGGCGTGGTGTACACGCGCGGCGAGCAACATATCTGGGCGTCGGGCGCCAGCGAGGAAGAGGCGCAAGCGCTCGAAGTCGATGTGGGCGCGCCCGTCCTCGTCGCCGAGACCACGCTCTTTAGCAGTGACGGGCAGCCGGGCGGCTGGCGCCGTGCCGTGCATCGCGCCGAAGACTTCAAGTACGCGTTCGGCCTGAGTCGTTAGCAGGTTTTTTTTGCCCCGAACTTTGTCATAACAATACAACATTATCCTTAACGAACAGGAGACATCCTCGTGAGAGGCATGACCGTTTCTATTGCTGGTGACGTGCATCGCACCCCGGAGCCCATTGGAGGCAACCATGTGCGTTAAACACAGCCAGGGCGTCCCCGAACCGACGCCGCCCTTCACCTCCCTCATCCTCGCCCCGCGCAACGACGGCGGCGCCGAAACCACGCTGGTCAACACGGTGCTCGGCCCCGTCGACGCCAGGCAGCTGGGCGTCACGCTGATCAGCGAGTCGCTGCTGTATGTGCTGCCCGGCGCCCAGTACGCGTACGACATCAAGATCGACCGCGCCGAAATCTTCGATGCGATCGCGGCCAAGCTCTGCGCGTTCAAGGCGGCAGGCGGTGGCGCCATCGTCGATGCGACCGGCATGTTCGAGGGACGCGACCTGCGTCTGTACGAGGCGCTGTCGCGCGCCACCGGCGTTCATATCGTCGCGTCGACCGGACAAGGACCGGAAGCCATGCTCGGCGGCTACTTTCTGACGCCGCAGACCAATCCGCCCGCGCCCTGGCCGGCGGCCAAGTTCGCCGAGATGTTCGGGCGGGAAGTGAACGAAGGCATGGTGGTGCCCCGCCTGGAGCGCCGCGCGCCCGCGGGCATGGTGGCCACGGCCGTCACCCGCAGCGGCATGACGCCGACCGACGGCAGCCTCGTGCGCGGCGCGGCGCGCGCGGGCGCGAGCTATGGCGTGCCCGTCTTCATCCGCTGCGGCGCCGATGCGCTCGAAGAAATGCAACTGGCTCTCGACGAAGTGCTGAGCCCGGAACGCCTCGTGATGGGCGGCATGGACCGCCGCGACGCCGTCGCCCAAGGCTGGCCGATGGCCGTCGCACGCGCGGGCGTGCGCGTGGGCGTGGACCACATCGGTTCGACCGATCCGCTCCATATCAGCGACGCCGAACGCGTCGAGCTGATCCGCGAATTGATCGAAGCGGGCTACGCCGATCGCATCATCCTCTCGTCGAGTGCCACCGGCGTGGCGTTCGGCGAACCCGGCAACGACATTCCCTACTGCGACGTACTGACGAAGTTCGTGCCCATGCTCCACGCCGCAGGGGTGTCACAAGAACACATCGCAGACATGCTGATCACCAACACGGCACACCTGCTGAGCGTCAATGGGGAAGTCAAATGACACGTGTAAATACGGTGCTGGGCACCATTTCGGCTTCCGAGCTGGGCTTTGTTGCGATTCACGAGCACATCGGCTATGGCATGCCTGGCTGCGAGCTCGACAGCCGCTGGTGGAAGACGCCGGAGCAGCGCTATGAAGAGACCGTGCCCAAGCTGCGTCTGTTTCACGAGAACACGAAGCCCTGGGGCGCGGCGACCTTCGTCGAAGCGACGGGCATCTGCAATGGCCGCGACATCGACTACTACAAGTCGCTGTCCGACAAGACCGGCGTGCATATCGTCGCCAGCACGGGCTTCGTCGGCGGCGACACGGCCTTGCCGTTCTTCGAGCGCGCGAGCGTCGAGTATCTGACCGATCAGTTCGTGCACGAGATCACCGTCGGCATCGGCGATACCGGCGCCAAGGCCGGGATCATCAAGGTGGGCGTGAGCCGCGGCTTCAAGATGAAAGAGCTCGACCTGCGCATCTATCGCGCGGCGGCGCGCGCCTCGCGCATCACGGGCGCGCCGATCTTCACCCACCTCGCCGTCGACTCCGCGCCCGCGCTGACGATCTTCGCGGAAGAGGAACTGCCCTGCCACCGGGTGCTGTTCGGCCACGCCGACGATGGCGTGAGCCAGGGTCTCGTCAACGAGCAAGCCATTCTGGGCGCAGGCGGCCGGATTGGCTTCGACACCTTCGGCTACGACCTCGAATTGCCCGATCCGCCGTTCTGGGGCCGCCACCGCCAGGAGCGTCTCAAGCACTTCCTGCGATTCCTCGACAGCGGTCTGGTGAACCAGGTGCTGGCCTCGGCGGATGCGAACTGCTCGCCGCTCGGCTGGCCCGGCGTCAAGGGTCACACCGTGAACTATCTGTTCGAGCAACTGCTGCCCGATCTGCGCGCCGAAGGCGTCGAGGACACCGTCATCGACCAGTTGTTCGTGCATAACACGGCCGAGTTTCTCGCCCTGACGCCCAATCCGCAGCATTAACAAAAAGATCAACTCAAGAGACACATCATGACACCCGGTACTTTGAAGAACCTGAATATTGCCGTGATCGGCGCCGGTTACGCCGGCGCGACCGCCGCGCTGGCGCTCAGCCAGTCGGGCGCCACGGTGACGGTCTACGAGCAGGCGCAAGAGGTCAAAGAGGTCGGTGCCGGGATCGGCCTGCGCCCCTCGACGATGGACCAGTTTCGCAAGCTCGGCATCTACGACCGTATCGCGGCCGTGACCTCGGCGAGCGATTACTTCGAAATCCTGACGGCTCTTGGCCAGCGCATCGCGATGGAAGAATGGCCCGAAAAAGAAGCCTTCGGCGCCACCACGCGCTTCGTGCATCGCGGCGACTTTATCGATGCGCTGCTCGGCGTGCTGCCCGACGGCATGGTGAAGCTCGACCATCGCCTGAGCAAGATCGTCGACAACGGCAACAGCGCCACCGCCGTGTTTGCGAACGGCGTGAGCGTGACCGCCGATCTGATCGTCGGCGCCGACGGCATTCGCTCGCAGGTGCGCCAGCATCTGTTCAGCGACCAGGCCCCGGTGTTTGCCGGCGAACACGCGTATCGCGCCGTGATCCCGGCTGCGGACACCTGCGGTCTCGTCGACGACGGCAACCTTCGCATGTACGTGGGCCACGGCACCAAGATCTATCTGCTGCCGCTGAAGCATCGCAACGAAGTGTCGTTCGACGTCACGTGCCTCGCGACCGACTCCACGCCCGCGCCGCTCGCGAGCAAGGCGCAACTGCTCAAAGTCGTGGCGGGCTTCGATCCGCAACTGGTCGCGATCACCGAGGGACTCGACATGGGCAAGGTGAACCTGCGCGCCGTGTACGACATCGACCCGGTGCCGAACTGGCATTCGAATTCCGTCGTGCTGATCGGCGATGCGGCGCACGCGATGCTGCACCACCAGGGCCAGGGCGCGAACTCGGCGGTACTCGATGCGGGCGCGCTTGCCGCCAGCCTCATCGAAGCCGATTCGATTCCCGAAGCGCTGGCGCACTTCCAGGCCAGCCGCAAGCCGGTCACCGATGAACTTCAACGCCTGTCGCGCCAGGGCTGGAGCGAGGACGAAGTCCAAAGCGTCTTCCCCAGCCAGCACCAGGGCGAACTCGCCGCACGGAGCTAAATCATGACACTCCATCCAAAGGTCGCCCAGTTCATCGCCTCCTTGCCGCCCGCGCCGCCGGGACCGCCCAACCCGGACGCCATGCGCGCGGCGGACGAAAGCCACGTTGCGCCGTTGGAGCAGCGCATGCCCGTGCATGCGGTGCATGACCAGACCGTGCCGACGACCGCCGGTGACGTGCCCGTGCGCGTCTACAAGCCGACGGCGGCGCAGACCCATCCGGTGCTGGTGTATTTCCACGGCGGCGCGTTCTTTCTCGGCAGCCTCAACACGCACGATCATGTCGCGCGCGCGCTCGCCAATGCCACGCAATGCGCGGTGGTGTCGGTGGGCTACCGGCTCGCGCCCGAGCACGCCTTCCCGGCGGGCCTGAACGACAGCTTCGCCGTGGTCCAGTGGATCGAAAAGACGGGCCGCGATCCGGCGAGCGGCATCGGCTGGGACGGCCAGACCCTGGCCGTGGCCGGTGACAGTTCGGGCGGCAACTTCGCCGCTGCGGTCGCCGCGATGGCGCTCGACGCCGGCCTGAACTGCATCACGCACCAGGTGCTCTATTACCCGTCGCTGGATCTCGACTTCGATGTCGAGCGCTACGAATCGCTGACGAGCAACGCCGTCGGCAACGGGCTGGAGACCGCGGCACTGAAGCCGTTCAACGCGTTCTATATCGATAGCGGCGCCGACCCCGCCGATCCGCGCGTCTCGCCCATCAAGCGAAATACTCTCTCTGGACTGCCGCCCGCGCTCATCGTCACGGCGGAATGCGATCCGCTTCGCGACGAAGGCGAGTTGTACGGGCACAAGCTGAAACAGGCGGGCGTTTCAGCGACTGTTCATCGCTACGAGTCGGCGGCGCATGGCTTCGTGCAGTACTTTTCGTGGCTGCCCGAGTTCGAAGGCGTGTTTGCCGAAACGGCCAGTTTCATCAGGAATACCAAACGATGAAAGCCGTCGATATCCACCCGCTGTTTTCCCAGTGGGGGCGATTCGGCCTCTACAGTTTTTTCATCGACGGCTGCGAACCCGCGATTGTCGATACGGGCATCGCCGCATCGCCCGCCAATGGCATTGCGCCCGCGCTGGCGCAACTGGGCCGGCGCATCGAGGACGTGCGCTGGATTCTTCTGACGCACGGACACATCGACCACATCGGCGGCGCGCATGCGCTGTGGGAACTCACGGGCCGCAAAGCCAAAATCGTGATCCACGAGGCCGACGCACCGTTCCTTCGTTCGCGCCGCACGCATGTCGAAGAATATCTGGCCGCGCGTGGCCGCTATATCGACGACCCGCAGGCGGAAGCGAAGTTGACGGCCGCCTGCGAGGCCGCCATCTCGGGCGAAATGGAACCCGACCTCGTGGTCCGCGACGGCGATGAAATCTCGCTCGGGCCGGATGTGAAGATCACGGTGCATTCCGTGCCGGGCCACACGGCCGGTTCGGTCGCGTATGTGGTGGAGGGCCAGCGAGACGTCTTCGTCGGCGACGCCGTGCAGATCCACGGCGCCGCCAACGGCTTCCCGAGTTACGCCGACCCGGACGCGTACCGCGCCAGCCTGCTGCACCTGCGCGACCACGTCAAACCGAACCGCCTGTTCCTCGGCCATCCGTATCGCAGCCAGGGCGCCGAATCGCTGGGCGTGGTGCTCGACCGCGAACAGGCGGCGGCAAAGATCCAGGAAAGCCTCGACATCGAGGCCCGCGTGCGCGCCGCTACCGAACAATTCGGCCTCGACGACGCCGCCGTCGCCCAGGCTTCCTGCTCGCCCTTCTGCTGTATCGCGCAGCACTTGCGCTACGAGGGCGATCCCACGCTCGAACCTTCTCCGTTTTTCACCACTATGCACGGCTACTTCCACAAGGGTTATCGGTCATGATCGTCGTACACAAGGATTTGCGCGTGCCGATGCGCGACGGCGTTCATCTGGCGGCCGATGCCTATCACGCCCAAGGCGATATGCCTCGCCCGGCTCTCGTCGCGCTCAGCCCCTATGGCAAGGAACTCCAGGCGCTGGCGCTCACCGTCCCGCCGCAGCGGCGTCCGTCTCCGCTGTGGGACGGCTGCATCGAGGCCGGCGATATCGCGCGCGTGGTGAAGGAAGGCTATGTGCACGTGATCGGCGATGTGCGCGGCTCGGGCGCCTCCGAAGGCGAACACATCGGCAACTACAACGCCGGTGGCGTCCCGCTTGGTCAGGACGCCTACGATTTCATCGAATGGGTGGCGGCTCAGCCGTGGTGCAACGGCGTCGTCGGCATGATCGGCATTTCGTATTTTGGCTCCATGCAGATCTTCGCCGCAGCCGAGCGCCCGCCGCATCTCAAGGCGATCTTCGTGAGCGGCGGGCACTTCGACTTCTACGAGACGACCTATCACGGCGGCGTCATGTGGTTCATGCCGCGCGCCGCGCGCGAGGGCCGTGGCGGCGATTCAGGCTGGGCCTTCACGCATCGTCACAAGTCGCGCATGCTCGAGGCTTACTCCGAGGCGGAAATCAAACAGCGCGTGGCCGAGCGGCTCGCCGACCCCGACGTGGCGGCCTGGCCGAATCTCGTGCACGTGCTCAACTATCCGATTCACCATGAATCGTGGTTCGACATCGTCACCAATCACCTCGACGGCGAGTGGTATGAGGAACAGAACCCGATCAATCTGGCCAAAAACATCGACATCCCGGTGTACCTGCAGATCAACCAGGGCCGCGGCTGGACCGTCGACGGCACGATCGAACTGTTCGATGTGCTGAAGGGCCCGAAGAAACTGGAGATCGGGCCGTATCCGCCGATGCAGACGCGCCCCTGGGTCGACGAACACGACACCATGTTCCGCTGGTACGACTACTGGCTCAAGGGCATCGACAACGGCATCATGGACGAGCCGCAGGTGAAGGTGCATGTCGAAGGCAGCCGCCAGTGGATGACCGGTGAACATTGGCCCGTCGCGCCCGTCGAATACCGGCCCCTGTACTTGCGTACCCGTAGCAAGCTGGCGTTCGAGCCCGAGCCGATGGATGTCGATCACGCGCATCCCGAGGGCTTCTATCAGGCGCCGCTGACGATCGTGGACAAGGTGGAGAAGCTGTCGTGGTCCACCGAACCCTTCCATACCGCGACGTCGGTGCATGGCGTAGGCGCCGCGCATCTCTACGCCGCCATCGATCAGGACGACACGAACTTCATTCTGCGCCTCTGGGACGAAGCGCCCACCGGCAAGCGCCAACTCGTCACGACGGGCTTTCTCAAGGCATCGCATCGCGAACTGGACGAGCGCTCCAGCGAGGGAAATCCATATCACCCGCACACGCGCAGCGTGCCGGTCGAGCCTGGCGTGATCAACGAATACGTCATTCGGCTCTATCCCTTCGCCAATGAATTCAAGGCCGGTCACAAGCTCGTCCTCGAACTCATGTGCAACGAGCCGCTGGTGGATGAGCACAATTCGCTGTTGCCGCCCGATGCGTTCCATCTGCCCGTTGGACGGCCGGTCGCGCACACGATCTATCGGGATGCGACGCATCTTTCGCGACTCGTGCTGCCTTTCGCGTCGTCGCCGAAGTAACCGTCGACCTGCTGGCGGCAGCACATCGCCGCCAGCATTCCAGTTGTGAAGCTTTACCCATAATAACTAGTACTACTATATAACGGAGACAAAAGAATGACCGAAGGAATGGGATATCAAGGCAGGATCGGACGATACCGCCAGGTCGTGGTTGGCGCGACATGGGCGGCGATGTCCTGTCTCGCGAACGCATCGACCTACCAGCCCGCCGGGATCGATCTCGGCGCCACGACATTCAACGATGCGTTCGGCTCCACCGAGCCAGGCTGGACATCGATTCAACTCTTTCAGTACGAACACAACACGAAGTTTTATACGAACACCGGCTCGCAAAGCCCGGCCTTCAAGGACGCCCAGCTCAACGCGTTCGTGTGGATGCCGCAGGTCGTCTATACGTCGCCGATTCACGTACTGGGCGGATCGCTCGGCTTCACCGCGATGCTGCCCGTTGCATGGCTGAGCTCGCACTCGACCGAATTCAATCCTTACGCACCGACGCTGAGCTCGCGTTCCGGCTTTGGCGACATTACCTTCGGCCCGTTCTTGCAGATGGCGCCGGTGATCAGCAACGGCCGCCCGGTATTCGTGCAGCGTTTCGAGTTCGACGTCATCGCGCCGACCGGTGCCTACGATCCCAACAAGCTGGTGAATCCGAGTTCGGGCTTCTGGTCGCTGAACCCTTACTGGTCGGTGACGGTTCTGCCTACGCCGCAGACGTCTGTTTCAGTGCGTATGCACTATCTGTACAACCTGAAGAACACCAATCCGGGGATCAACAATCCGTTCGAAGTCCCGAACATGATGAACTTCCAGGCGGGCCAGGCGATATGGGCCAATTTTGCGGCGTCTTACAAAGTATTGCCGAATCTCGAAGTCGGCCTGAACGGCTTCTGGTTCCGCCAGATTACCGACGACCGCGTGAACGGCGCCAGCCAGCCCGCCGCGCGCACGACCAATCTGTCTCTCGGCCCGGGCGTCGAGTGGACCATCAATCGCCAGAACTTCGTGTTCGCGAACCTCTATTTCCCGGTCGTCGAGCGTAATACCTACTCGGGCACGCACGTCAACCTGCGCTGGATTCATTCGTTCTGACCAGGAGATGACCATGCAAAAGGCAAGCAACTCACCGAAAATCGAAAGCGCCCGCGGTATCGCGGCACTGATGGTTTCGCACTGCGCGGGCATGCTGGACCTGGTCGCGCTGCCGTTGTGGGTCGGGACTTTGGTCGCGTATTACCGGCTCAATCCTCAACAGGCGGGCACGTTGCCGACGCTGTTTCTGATCGGCGCATCGCTGTCGAGCGTATTTTTTGCCTCTCGCTTCAACCGCATGAATGCGAAGTGGGCGGCCGTCATGGGCTTTGCCATGGCGGCGCTGGCGTTCACGCTCTGCTTCGGGCAAACGACCATGACCGTGCTCGCGCCGCTGCATTTCGTCGGCGGCCTGGCCGCGGGAAGCGCGCTCAGTTTCACGCACGGCACGATTGGGGGCGCGCTCAATCCTCATCGTGTATTCGCATGGGCCGGGCTGGCGATCGGCGTATTCGGGATCATTTTTCTCGGCGGTACGCCGGGCGTGCTGGCCAGGTTCGGCGGCGCGACCTTGTTCGCCATTTTCGCCGCCGTCATGGGACTGGCCGCCGTGATGGGGCTGCTGTTCTTCCCACGCCCGAGCCAGCAGGGCGAAGACGATCGTCACGAATCGGACACGCGGGCTCAGCCGCTTTCGCGTGCGGTCTGGTATTCGATTGGCGCCATCGCCTTGCTCGCGATGACGCAGGCCATGACGCTCAGCTTTTACGAGCGAATCGGCATGGAGCGCGGCTTCGGTCGCGAACTGGTGACGCTGGCGCTCGTGATCTATGGCGTCGTCACACTGCTTCCGGCGCCGTTGGCGGGCTTGCTCGAAAAGCGCATCAAGGCCACGACCGTCATTTCCGTCGTGCCTGTCATGCAGGCTGTGTGCGCCATGATCGTGACGCATACGGGGAGTTATGCGTGGTTTGCCGCCTCGGGGGCGCTGATGGCGTTCACGATCCTGTTCACGCATACCTTTGCTTTCGGCCTGCTCGCGCGGCTGGATACAAGCGGACGCGCGGTGGCGGCCACGCCGGCCATGCTGATGGTGGGCGCCGCCATCGCGCCGTTTCTCGGCGGCACGCTCGTCAAGTTCATCGGCTTCGGTGCGATTGGCTATGCCGCCATCGCATTGGTCGCGATGGAACTGTTGTTGTTCAACCTGACGCGCGTGGCAGTACGGAGCGAATCGCCGCTTGAGCAGACGCAGGCGGTGTGACCTTGGAGCGGCGGGCGGCATCGACTGATTTCGCCCGCCGCCCTATGCGCATCTTCGCTCGCCAGCAACAGCCCAGCGCAGACAAATACAGCCCGACCACTACAGATCCGGCACCTCGATCGTGCCTTCGAGATACTGCACGGCCTGCCCCGAAATACGCACGCGCCCCGCATCCAGTCGGCAATGCAAAACACCGCTGCGTCTCGACGCCTGCAACGCCAGCAACTGCGTTTTCCCGAGCCGCTTAGCCCACAGCGGCGTGAGCGCCGTGTGAATCGAACCGGTCACGGGATCTTCATCGCCGCCATTCGCGGGCCAGAAATAGCGCGAGGCGAAATCGTAGCGATCGCCGGGCGCGGTCACCACCACGTCGCGCGGTCCGAGCCGCGCGATCAAGGCGAGATCGGGCACGACGGCGCGCACCTGTTCCTCGTTTTCATACACGGCGATATAGGCCTGCTGACACACCAGCACTTCCTTCGGGCGAATGGACAAGCCGCGCGCCAGTTCATCGGGCCATGCGCTGACCGGCTCGATTTCGCGTTGAGGAAAATCCATTTCGATCATGCCATCGACGCCGCGCCGCACCGTGAATGCGCCCACCGCATCGGCGTGAAATTCAATCTGCTCGCGTTGCGCAAAACGTTTGAACAACACGAAGGCGCTCGCCAGCGTCGCGTGGCCGCAAAAGGCAATTTCGGTGATCGGCGAAAACCAGCGAATATCGAATCCGCCATTGGCACTGGGCGCGACGAATGCGGTTTCGGAGAGGTTATTTTCCGTCGCGACCGCCTGCATCAGCGAAACCGGCAGCCAGTGTTCGAGCAGCACGACCGCCGCGTAATTGCCCTTGAAGATTTCACTGGTGAACGCGTCGATCTGATAGAGAGGAAGCTTCATGGCGCCTTGTTGTCCTGAACGTTAGGGTTCATCCGATAGCCGTCTTTTTTTATGCTATCGGCCGCCCGTTTCTTCGGACAGATACGCCTTGCGGCCTTGCTCGATCGAAATTGACTGCTTCGCGGCGTTCGGGCAATCGCCCGCGAGCGCCCGCAGCCCGCCACGGGCGGATCGAAATGGATCGCCGTGACGTTGGGGTAAACCATCGACTTATCCGTGTTTCTGATAATTGGCACGCCGCGCGAATTACGACAGCGCCGGGCGAAAAAGCGCCGCTATGCCGATTTCTGCATCGAAGCTGTTTAATTCCTGCAAGACTCGACCACTTTTGGACTTCTATATTGCTCGCAGCCGACCAGCGCAATGCCGCAATGCGAGGGGCACGCGCCTGCAAGACCGTCAAGGGTGCAGGTTCCCGCACGATCCATCATCGAGGAGTCCAACAACAATGAAAATTCAGAAGTCGTTCGTTTCCGCCGCATGCGTTCTGGGCGCAACCCTGAGCATCGCGCCCTGCGTTTTCGCAGCCGCGCCTGTCGAAGTCAAGATCGGTTTCGCCGCGCCGCTGACCGGCGGCCAGGCCCACTATGGCGCCGACTTCAAAAGCGGCGTGCAGCTCGCCGTCGACGACATGAACGCGACCAATCCGGTCATCGGCGGCAAGCCCGTGCATTTCGTGCTCGACGCCCAGGATGACCAGGCCGATCCGCGCACGGGCACGACCGTCGCGCAGAAGCTCGTCGACGACGGCGTGGTCGCCGTGATCGGCCACTACAACTCGGGCACCAGCATTCCGGCCGCGCCGATCTACGCGAAGGCCGGCATTCCCGAAATCGCCATGGCCACCGCGCCCACCTACACGCGCCTCGGCTTGCCGACCACCTTCCGTCTGCTGACGTCGGACACGCAGCTCGGCAGCGTGCTCGGCGACTACGCGGTGAAGGGCCTGAAGTTCAAGCGCCTCGCGATCGTCGACGACCGCACGGCTTACGGCCAGGGCGTCGCCGAAGAGTTCAGCAAGGCCGCGAAGGCGGCGGGCGCGACCATCGTCGATCAGGAATACACGAGCGACAAGGCCGTGGACTTCCGCGCGATTCTCACGAAGATCAAGGCCGCCAACGTCGATGCGGTGTTCTACGGCGGCGCCGACACGCAGGCCGCGCCGATGCTCAAGCAGATGCGCTCGCTCGCCATCAAGGCGCCGCTGATCGGCCCGGACATGGTGCAGTCGGCCAATCTGATCAAGGTCGCGGGCGACGCCTCGGACGGCACGCTGGCCGCGTCGGAAGGCAGCCCGCTCGCGCAGATGCCGGGCGGCAAGGCGTTCGCCGATCACTATCAGAAGCGCTTCGGCCAGCCGGTCGAACTGTACGCGCCGTATGCCTACGACGGCACGATGGCCGTGTTCAACGCGATGAAGAAGGCCGACTCGACCGATCCGCGCACGTTCCTGAACGCGCTGAAGGCCACCAACATGAAGGGCGTGACGACCAGCGAACTCTCGTATGACCAGTACGGCGACCTGAAGTACGGCGGCGTGACGGTGTACAAGGTGGTGGGCGGCGAGTGGAAGCCGCTGCAGACCGTGGGCGTGAAGGACTAAGCCGCCCGCAACCGGGACGCACGCGGACGCACGCGGCCCCACGAAGACGCACGGCGATGCACGAGGCCGCGAAGGCGTGAGCGCTTTCGCGGCTTTGTGCTTTTCGGCGCGTGCGGATCGAATGCGTACCTGCGCTGCGCCTAACGCACCGCGCGCAATTGCGCCAGCAGCGCGTCGCCGGACCACGAAGGCCGTTCGGCGCTGCGCTCGGCCTCGCGCACGAGTTCCACGAGCCGCGCGTTCACCGGCGCCTTGCGCCCCAGATGCCGCGCGAGCCGCACCACTTCGCCGTTGATCCAGTCGATTTCCGTGGCGCGGCCCGCCGCCAGATCGTCGGACATCGACGAGCGCGCGTGCGGATCGATCGTCAGCATCGCGCGGCCCAGGCGTTCGAACCACGCATCGGAGACGGCGAGCAGCCGCGGTATCCACGTGGCCGGCAGCGGCGTCACCTTCGCGGGACGAATGCCCGCCTTGCCGAGCAGCGCGAGCGCCTCCTTCTGCGCCATCGCGAGACAGAGCCGATACGCGCGCTGCGACAGCTCCTCCTTGAGCGGCCGGTTCGCCAGCGCGTTGATCGCGTTGTTCAGATTGAGCAGCAGCTTCGCCCATTGCACCGGCAGCATGTCGGCGTGCTCGACGAGCGGCAGTTCCGCCTGCCTGAACGCGTCGACGAACGGCTGCATGGCGGCCGCGTGACGAATCGTCAGTTCGCCCGTCGAGCCCTGATGGAACGCGCCCGGCCCGCGCTCGACCACGTTGAACGGCACCATGCCTTCGAGCACCGTCTGCTGCGGCAGCGCGGCGCGCAGCACGTCGGCGTTGCCCACGCCGTTCTGAAAGCTCACGACGACCGCGCCGGGCCGCAGCACGCCCGCGAGTTCCGCCGCGGCAACGGGCGTCGCGGCCGACTTCACGGTGACGAGCACGAGATCGGCCGCAACGGCGCGCGTGGCATGGGTCACGACATCGGCGCGTTCGGGCGGCACCTGCCAGCGGCGCGCGTCGTGCCGCGACAGCGTGAGCCCTTGCGCGCGCAAGGCGTCGGCGATGCGCGCGCGCCCGATGAAGGTGACGTCGCTGCCCGCCGCCAGCAGCCGCCCGCCGAGGTAGCAGCCCACCGACCCCGCCCCGTAGATGAAAATCTTTGCCATGCCGTCGTTCTCGTTTTATAGGGTCCGCGCGGGGAATAACGTTCTGGCGCGCGCGTTATTCCGCGCGATGCACGCTCATTCGGCGTAACCGGGATTGAGCCGGTCGAGACGGCGCAGCAAACCGGGCCACACGAGCGCGCCCGCCGACATGCCGCGCGTGACCTGCGCGATCTGCTGCTTGATGCCGTCGAGAATCGGTTGGCCGATGGCCGTGAGCTTGCCGCCGCCCGACTGCGCGCGCACCTGGATCATGCAGGACGCCTCGAAGAAGTACATCGCGACGAAGGCGTCCGCCGCCGTCGCGCCCACGGTCAGCAAGCCGTGATTGCGCAGCATGAGATAGGTCTTGTCGCCAAGGTCGCGCACGAGACGCGGCTTTTCAGCTTCGTTGAGTGCGATGCCCTCGTAGTCGTGATAGCCGAGCGAGGCCAGCACGCCCAGCGACTGCTGCGAGAGCGGCAGCAGCCCCGCCTCTTGCGCCGACACCGCCACGCCGTTGACCGAATGCGTATGCATGACGCACAGCGCGTCCTCGCGCGCCTGATGCACGGCGCTGTGGATCGTGAAGCCCGCCGGATTGATGTCGTACGGCGAGTCGCTGACCTTGCGGCCGTCGAGATCGATCTTCACGAGCGACGAGGCCGTGATCTCGTCGAACATCATGCCGTACGGGTTGATCAGGAAATGATGCTCGGGACCGGGCACGCGCGCCGAGATATGGGTAAACACCAGGTCGTCCCAGCCGAACAGCGCGGTGAGCCGATAGGCCGCCGCGAGATTGACGCGCGCGTCCCATTCGGCGGGCGAGATGTCGTGCTTGAGGCGGGCAGTGGACGAAGTCACGGGTCGCTCCTTATCGGGGTTCGAAAGCGCCATGATGCGCGCGAATTCGCCTGCAATGTGTCGGCTAGCCGACAAGTCTCCGTGCTCATGCCATTGCGCCTGCGGATCACCGCGTGGAATTCGCGTATCGGTATTTAGTTCGGATGCCTAGCTATTTATCAGCAGGCACACGCTTCAACCCCAACGCCGCCAGCGCACCCACCACACAGAGCGCGCCCACGTACAGCTCCGGCGCCTGCGGACTCCACTTGAGCATCAGCGCGACGAACACCGGCGTGAGTCCGCCGAACAGCGCATACGCCACGTTGTACGAGAACGAAATGCCGGAGAAACGCACGGCGGGCGGAAACGCCTGCACCATCGCGACCGGAATCGCCGCTACCGCGCCGACGAACAAACCCGACACCGCATACAGCGGCACGAGCCACGCCGTATCGGCGGCCACACCGCGCAGCATCAGAAAGTACGCCGCGCCGAGCAGCGCGCAGCCCACGCCGATCGTGCGCCGCGCGCCCATGCGCCCCGCCATCCAGCCCGCGATCACGCAGCCGAACGTCAGGCACAAGGTCGCCGCCGAATTCGCCTGCAACGCGAGCGCCGGATCGATGTGGAAGCGCTTCGCCACGAGCGTCGGCGTCATCAGGATCACGACGACGATGGCGGCGGTCAGCGTCCACGTGAGCAGCATCGAGATCAGCACCGCGCGCAGGTGGCCGCGCAGCACGGCCTTCAGCGGCGCACCGGCGGCGAGCGCCTTGCGCGCCTGCATGTCGACGAACACCGGCGTCTCGCTGAGCCAGCGACGCAGCCGCGCCGACAACATGCCGAACAGCCCGCCGATCACGAACGGAATGCGCCACGCGTACGCCGCGATCTCCGCATGCGAATAATGATGGTTGATGCCCGACGCGATCAGCGAACCGAGCAGAATGCCGAGCGTGAGCCCGCCCGTGAGCAGGCCGCACGCATAACCCACATGACGCGGCGGCACGTGTTCGGCGACGAACACCCACGCGCCCGGCACCTCGCCGCCCACCGCCGCGCCTTGCAGCACGCGGCAGATCAGCAGCAGCACCGGCGCGGCGATGCCGATGGCGTCGAAGGTCGGCAGCAGGCCCATCGCCAGCGTGGGCAGCGCCATCAGCATCACGCTCAGCGTGAACATGCGCTTGCGTCCGGCGCGGTCGCCGAAATGCGCCATGATCACGCCGCCGAGCGGACGCGCGAGATAACCGGCCGCGAAGATGCCGAAGGTCTGCAACTGACGCAGCCAGTCGGGAATCGCGGGCGGAAAAAACAACTGGCCGATAGTCGCCGCGAAGAACACGTAAATCACGAAATCGTAAAACTCCAGCGCGCCGCCGAGCGCGGCGAGCACGAGGGTGCGATGGTCGCTGCGGGTGAGCGCGCGTGTCGGCGCGAGTGGAATCGAAGGCGGGTTCAGGGTGTTCATGGTCGAGGGAGCCGG
This sequence comes from Paraburkholderia sp. J94, assembly GCF_905220285.1. Taxonomy (NCBI): domain Bacteria; kingdom Pseudomonadati; phylum Pseudomonadota; class Betaproteobacteria; order Burkholderiales; family Burkholderiaceae; genus Paraburkholderia; species Paraburkholderia sp. J94. Next base: position 70,523 of record NZ_CAJMZH010000015.1, read on the forward strand.
GTTGCGGGAGGGCGGGAAATGGCGCGAACGTGTCACGCCACCTGCGAACATCGCGAACAACACCTGGCCTGCGCGCCCTATTCCATGCCCTCAAAATGCGCTTCGCGTACTCCCTGGCTGCGTCGCGCCGCTATACAAGCGTATGATTTCGCGAAGCATGTCGAGTCCCTACACTGCGCTACGGGCTCGCATCGAGAACGAGCAACATGGTCGGCAACATCGCCGCACGGCTGTCGGGGAGAGTATTCGTGTCCAGCGCTCATCACGTCTGCGTGGTCGACGACGACCAATCGGTTCGTCTCGCGCTCGCGAGCTTGCTGCGCGCTCTCGGCTACGAGGTCGCCACGTTCGAATCGGCTCACGCGTTGTTGGCGTGGATCGGCGCGAACCGCGCCGCGTGCGTCATTTCCGATCTGCAAATGCCGGGCATGTCGGGCATGCAGCTGTTCGCGCGTCTGCGCGAGATGGGCGTGCCCGCGCCGCTGCTGCTGATCACCGCCTATCCCACCGCCGAACTCGCCGAGTGCGCACAGGCCATCGGCGTGCGCGCCTTTCTCACCAAACCCGTCAACGCCAACGATCTCGCGGCCCACGTGGAAGCCGCGCTGCTGGGCGCACGATGAGGTCTGCATTCATCGGCGCATTCACCGGCTCATTTACCGCCGCATTCAGATCGCCACGCCCGCCAGCAACTCGTTGATCGGCGCGATGCGCACGCGCGCCGCGAGCATCATCGACTCGGCATTCGCGGGCGCGGGCCGACGCCCGAATGGCCGATAGATTTCGTCGCCGCGCCGGATCGACTCGCCGCTCAACACGCACACGCCGTTGCGGCGCGCCTTCGTGCAGCGCCAGATCTGCTCGCCGTAGCGGCACGACGTGGGGTCCATCCAGATGATCGACGCGGTCATCGGCGTGGGACGCTCGACGATGCGCACGGCGACGCCAACGCGCGCACCCAGCGCACGCGGCGCGGGCGTGTCCACGCGCGGCGACGCCGTCTTGCGCGTGCGCGCGGCGCTGGGCGCATCGCCCGGCGCGCACGCGAGCCGCGACAGCACCGAGAGCGTATGCGCCCACGGATCGGATTGCATTGCGACCAGGTTTATCGCGTTCATCGTTGCGGCTCCGTTAGTCGGCATCACGCCGGATTCGCGTGCCCGCGCACGCAAGCATCACGTTATCCGTGGAGCATCATCGCGGTCCATTGCACGATCGGTTTCCGGCTGCATACGTTGGCGTGCTACGGCTTATACCAAGGCATAAGTCGCGCGCACACGCGACTCATGCACCGACTCTGTGCGTATGCACGCCTGATCGCGCGGCCTCAATCCGCCGATGCGTTTGCTGCGTCCAGCGCCGAGAGCTCGAAGCAGAAGGTCGCGCCGGCATCGTCGTTGTTGAAGGCCCAGATGGCGCCGCGATGCTCGTCGATAATCGAGCGGCAGATCGAGAGCCCGAGGCCCATGCCGTCCGACTTGGTCGTGAAGAACGGCTCGAACAGCCGGTCGATGATATCGGCGGGAATGCCGGTGCCGGAATCGCTCACCGAGACGCGCACCGCATGCGTGCCCGAACGTTCCGCCGCGATCTTCAGCACGCGCGAGCCGCCCGGCGAACGCAGGATCGAATGCATGCCGTTGAACACGAGATTCATCACGACCTGCTGGATCTGGATCTTGTCGGCGGCCACCTTCGGCAGGTCGCTGCCCGCCGTCACACGCAGACGGATATCGTTCTTCTCCAGTTCCTGACGCACCAGCGCGACCACTTCCGTGACGGTCTGCGTCATGTCGATGGCGGCGCGGTTCGAGCGCTCCTTGCGCACCAGCGCGCGCAAGCGGTTGATGACTTCGCTCGCGCGATCCGCGTCGCTGACGATGCGCGCGAGATTCGTGCGCGCCTCGTCGATGGACGGCACCGCGCGGTTCAGCCAGCGCATGCCCGCCTCGCCGTGCGTGATGATCGCCATCAGCGGCTGCTTGAGATCGTGCGCGATCGACGCGGTCAACTCGCCGAGCGTGGACACGCGCGTGACATGCGTGAGTTCCGCCTGGGCGCGCAGCAGCGCGTTCTGCGCCTGATGAATCTCGGTCATGTCCGCGAGCGCGCCAACGTACTCCACCGCCTTCGACTGCGCGTTGCCGACCGGCCGCGCCACCATGCGCAAATACTTGATCGCACCGCGCGCCACGCACACGCGATATTCGACTTCGATGATCGACGCGCCCGCCTCGGCCTCGCTCAGCGCGCGCCGGACCTGCTCGACATCGTCGGGATGAATGCGTTCCAGCATGAAGTCGATGTGCGGCTGGCGCGGCTCGCTGACTTCGAGAATGCGATAGGTCTGCGCGGAACACGTCATGTCGCGCGACTCCACGTTCCAGCCCACGCTGCCGATATTGCTCAGGCGCTGCGCCTCCGAGAGATACATCTCGCTGCGCCGCAAGGCGTCTTCCGAGGCGCGGCGGTCGGTGACGTCGGTCGTCGAGCCGATGTACTCGCGCGCGGGCGCTTCTGCGCTCTGGCCGCTGACGCCGCCTTCGCCCACCGCGTGGTTCGCGTGGTTCGCCTGTGCCGCCTCGCCGCCTTCGCGGCTCGACCACGGCCGGAAGATCAACTGCAAGCGACGCACCGCGCCATTGCCCTGCACCGTCGAGAATTCGAAGCTGTGCATGCCGTCTTCGCAGATCGCGTTCGCGAACACTTCCTTGAAGCGCAGCCGATCCTCGATCTGTACCCGTTCCAGACACATTTCAAGCGTCGGGCTCGCGCACGCCACCGCCACGCCCCACAGTTCGTAGTTCTCGCGCGACCACAGCATCTCGCCCGTCGTCGCGTTCCAGATCCACGTGCCGGTCTTGCTGATGCGCTGGCCTTCTTCGAGAAACGCCTCGCTGCGACGCAGCCGTTCTTCGGTGTGACGACGCTCGATGTTCTCGCGCTTGAGCGCCGAATACAGCCGCGCATTCTCGATCGAAATGGCCGCCTGCGAAGCGAGCATGTTCATCAGATTGACGCGCGCCACGTCGAACACATAGGGCGTGATGCCGTTTTCCATATACAGCACGCCGACGAGTTCCGCGTGCCGCAACAACGGCAGGCACAGCAGCGAGCGGCAGCGGCCCGCGACCAGATAGCGGTCGTCGCGGAAATCGTTCGGCTCCGCGCCGTCCTCGATCACGACGTTCTCGCGCACGCGCATCACGTGACGCACGACCGTGAGCGGCAACACGCTTTCGCAGAGGCCGAGATCGTTCGCGCGCACCGTGATGCCGCTCTTGTCGAAACCCGCTTCGGCAGCGATGCGAAAACTCTCGCCCGACCACAGGATCAGCAGCGCGCGCTGCGCGCCGCTATGGCGCACGGCGATGCGCATGAACGCCTGCACCAGCTTGTCGAGATCGATCTCGCTCGACACGGCCTGGGAAAGCTGCACCATCGCCGCCACGTCGACGGTGCCGAGCGGCGCCATCTGCACCGCCGCGCCGCGCGCCGACACCGCCGGTTCGCGCAGATGCTGGAACGCCTGTTCGAGATTGCGCACCTTGGCGTCCGCGCCCCAGCGCGCATAGGCGTCGCGCGCCGAACGCAAGCAAGCCTGCGCGAGCGAACGCAGTTCGCGGCGCGCGTAGAAATGCGCGGAAAACTCGTGCGCGATCGCCTCGCAATGCGGCTGGCCGTTCTCGCGCGCGAGCGCGATGGCGCGCTCATACGCCTGGCCGGCCTGCTCGATATCGCCGACCAGACGCGCGTATTCGGCCATCACGAGCGCATGGCGGCTGCCGTAATTCTCGGGCGATCCTTCTGCCCACGCCTTGAGCCGATCCATCGAGCCGACCAGATCGGCTTGCGCGCTTTCGGTCAGCCCTTCGACGCGTTCATCGAGCACGCGCAAGATCGACAGCGCGCGAATGAAGTGATACGTGACCTCGATCGGCATCGCCATCACCGCGCCGAGCAGCGGCTCGATCTCCTGCGCGCGCTCCAGCACGGTCGCGAAGCGGTTGTGCAGAAAGTCTTCCTTCATCGCCATGATCGCGGCGAACGCAATGCCGCAACCGAACTGCGCCTCGCGCACGCTCTCGACCAGTTCGCGATGCGTCGACGCAATGCCCGCGCCGCCCGGCTCGATGCCCTGCAAGCGCAGCAGAAACATCAATTCGAGTTCGATCGTGACGCAAATGGCCTTGTTGCGCAGCTCGTTCGCGAAGCGCGCATTCTCGCGGCACAGCGCGATCACTTCGCTCAAATGCTCGCCGCGCTCGTACGCCTGCCAGATGCCTTCGAAGGCGATATAGCCCGCGTAAATGAAATCGCCCGCTTCCACGCACTGACTCATCGCGCGGCTGAGCACCGGAATCGCGGTGCGAAACGGACGACGCCAGATCAGCACGTGATCGGCGTGCAGATGCAGCAGCGTGCCGTTCAGGCGCGCCTCGCCATAGCGCTCGTTGACTTCGAGCGAAAGTTCGGAGAACTGCAACGCGAGATCGAAATCGCGCGCGCTGCCCACGAGCAGCAGCGCGAAAATCGCATACACGTAGCCCGAAAGACGCGTATTGCCGTGCGCGAGAGACAGCTCGGTGGCCTTGAGCACGAGCAGCGGAAACAGATTCGACACGCCGATATACGCACTCGGAATCGCGTCGATGATGAGACCGATCACGGCCTCGTGCATGGGGTCCTGCACGCAGCCGCGCATCAGCAGTTCGCGCATCGGCTGCGCGCGGCACTGTTCGCGCATCAGCGCGATTTGCTGCTGCACGGTGGCGTCGTCGAGCGCTTCGTTTCGCACGTCCACGTCGAGCAAGGCGAGCGCGTGAAAAGTCGTTTCGACCGCCAGCCGGTAATCGCCCGCCGCCTGATGGATGCGGATCTCCATGCGCATTGCGCTCGCGCGTTCGAGCAGATTCGCCGCATAGCCGCGCGCCGTACGCGCCGTATCGATCGCGCGATTGAAGTCGCCGGTCAGATACTCGCACTCCGCGAGATCGAGATGCAGCTTGAACACGTCGAGGCTCGCGCCGCGCACGCCGTATTGCACGATGAGTTTTTCGGCCTGCGCGAAATACTCGCGCGCCGAACTCCACGCGGCCGCCGCCTTCGCGGCGTTGCCCGCGATCACATCGAGTTCCGCGAGGCGTGCGCGGTCGGCCGACGACAGCCGCCGCTGCGAGCGATTCAGATGGCCCACGGCCTCGAACACGTCGGCGGTCGCGGGCGCGGCGGACATGGCCGAGAGCAGGCGCGTGCCGATCTGCGCGTGCGCCGCTTCGCGCGCGGCCTCGCCGAGCATCGCGTACGACGCCTCCTGCACGCGGTCGTGCACGAAGCGATACGCGTCGCCCTTGCGCGTGACCAGCCCCGCCGACTCCGCCTCGCGCATCGTCGCGAGCACCTGGCCGCTTTCCAGCCCGAGCACCCGCGCGAGCGCGCCCACGCGCGCCGTGCCGCCAAGGCAAGCGAAGATCGACAGCACGCGCTTGGTGTCTTCGTTCAGACGCGTGAGGCGGATCGTCAGCAGATCGACGACATTGCCCGTGTAGCCCTTGTCGCGAATGCGGTCGATGTCCCACGTCCAGCCCACGCGGAACACGTCCGAGACGATCAGGCGCTCCTGAATCAGCTCGCGCAGGAATTCGATCGTGAAGAACGGATTGCCGCCGCTCTTTTCGAAGATCACCGACGCGAGCGGCGCAACCACGCCAGGCCCTTCGTCGAGCGCTTCGGCGATCAGGCTCACGACATCGGGCAGACCGAGCGGACGCAGCCCGATGCGCTCCGTCACCTTGCGACCAAACAGAATGCTGTTGAGACGCTCGCTCGCCACGCGCGAGCGGCCCAGTTCGATGCTGCGATGCGCGAGCACCAGCAGCAGGTTGCGCAGCTCCGCATCGGACGACAAGCCGTCGATGATTTCGAGCGTGCCGGAATCGAGCCATTGCACGTCGTCGAGAAACAGCACGAGCGGGCGCTGCTTGTCCGAGAACAGCATGAGAAAGCGCTTCACCACCAGCAGAAAACGATTGGTGGCTTCCTGCGGCGGCAGCGCCGCGCAAAGCGGCTGCGGCCCGACGATGGCGCCGATCTCCGGCACCAGATTGACGATCAGTTGTCCGCTCTTGCCGACCGCGTCCTCGAAACGCGCGCGCCAGAGCGCGATTTCCGGCCCCGACTTGCGCAGCAGCGGCCGCACGAGTCCGCGCAATACCTGCACGAAGGCCGCATAGGGAATATTGTCGTTGTACTGATCAAATTTACCCAGCGTGAAATGCACGCCCGCCGCGCCGATATTGCGCTTGAATTCGTCGATAAAAAACGTCTTGCCGACGCCCGGCTCGCCTTCGACGATCACCGCCATCGCGTCGCCGGTCTTGCGCACGCGTTCGAGCGCGCCGTGCAGTTGCTCCAGTTCGCGCTGGCGTCCATAGGTGCGCACCGGAAACACCGCGCGCGATTTGCGGTCGCCGCGCCCGAGCGAAGCAGGTGAAATCTCCACCCCTTGCGTCAATTCTTCGAGACACAATTGCAGATCGGCTTCCACGCCCGCAGCGGTTTGATAGCGGTCGTCGGCGGCCTTGGCGAGCAGCTTGCTGATGACGAATTCGATCTGCGGACGCAGGTCGGGCACGCTGTTGCGCAGCGGCCTCGGCGTGCTGACGAGATGCGAATACACCCATTCCTCGCGCTCGCGCGCCTCGTACGGCATGTGCCCCGACAGCAGCTGATAAAGCAGCACGCCGAGCGCATAGAGGTCGCTGCGCGGATCGCTATGCTGGCTCGCCGTGCTGGTGCGCTCGGGCGCGAGATACGGCAGGCGGCTCATCGCCACCACGCCGCCCTCGCCGCCGGGCGCGCCGAGGCCGAAGGTGCTCGACGCATGACCGAAGCCCGTGACCCAGACACGCGAATCGCTGCCCGCGAACAGATTGGCCGGACTCAGATTGTTATGCACGAGCCCCTGCGCGTGCATGTTCTTGAGCGCGGCGGACAGCGACACGGCCAGCGAAAGAAACTGCCGCAACGAGCGGGCGTGCGCGATGTCGCTGCCCAGCGGCACGGCCTCGCAATGCTGGAGCGTCAGCAGAAACTGGCCGCCGTTGCGAAACAGTTCGCGCGGACACAGCCCCCATTCGGGATCGATCGCCTCGCGCAGGCTGTATTCCTTTTCGAACGCCGCGAGCAGGCCGCGCGAAGCCGCCTCCGCCGTCGGCGCCTTCACGAACAGCGGCTGCTCGCAGCCTTCGGCGATGGCGCGCCAGGTACTCAGATCGTCGTCGCGTTGCAGCAACTCGGCGCCGATCACGCGCCCGTAGGCATCCGCCGCGCCCGTGGCTTCCCAACCCGGAATCTCGTTGCTCGCCAGCCGCTGCGCCAGTACGGCCATAAAAGTCTCCGTCAAAAGCGTGCCTGCGCCGCCGCGCTGATGACTTCCATCTTGCGCACGAGGTCGGCGACCGATTGCGCTTCGAGCTTGCGCATCGCCGAACTGCGATGGATCTTGATGGTGATTTCGCTGAGGTTCAATTCACCGGCGATCTGCTTGTTCAGCAGACCCTCGACGACATACGACACCACCTCGCGTTCGCGCGCGGTCAGCAGGTCGTAACGCGCGCGCAGCGAAGCCTCGGAGCGGCTGCGTTCGAGCCATGCCGCGTGACGGCCGATGGCGGTCGAGACCGCGTCGATCACACGCTGGTCGCGCACCGGCTTGGTGAGGAAGTCGAGCGCGCCCGCTTTCATCGCGCGCACCGACATTTCGATGTCACCGTGTGCGGTCATGAAGATGATCGGCATATCGACCTGATGCTGACGCGCGCTCTGCTGAAACGTGAGCCCGCTCTCGCCGCGCAGACGCACGTCGAGCAGCAGACAGCTCGGCGCATCCGAACGCGGCGCCGAAAGAAATTCCTCAATACGCGTGAAGGTCTGGACGCTGAAGCCTGACGAACGCAGCAGGCTCGAAAGCGCCGCGCAGATCGACTCGTCGTCGTCGATCACGTAGACCACCGCGTCGTCGACCTTCGGCGCGGCGTGATAAGCGTTGTTCTCCATCGATGTTCCCCATGCAGCCCTGCACGATGCCTGACCCCGACGCCCCGACGCCAGCGCAGGTTGGCCAATTCCGTTACCGGTGTACTGTTCTTGTTATGACGATGCCGCTTGCTGGCGTGCTCGTTACGGCGACCATGCTGCGCCGTCCACTTCACCTTCGCTTTTTGCATCGCTTCTTGCTTCGATCCTGCCTTCAAATCGGCCGGCGCCTGCGCCTTCCAGTTGCAGCGCGCGGACCTTGCGCACCAGTTCGGCGGTCGTGCGCGCGGCGAGCTTCTTCATCGCGCGCGCCCGGTAAATCTTCACGGTCATTTCGCTGAGTTCGAGCTGGCTCGCCGTCGCCTTGTTCATGTTGCCCGCCGCGACCAGCACGGCGATATCGCGTTCGCGCGGCGTCAGCGTCGAAAACTGCTCGCGCAGCGTGCTAGCCAACGTTTGCGCCTTGCGGCGCACTGCATCGCGCTCCAGTGCCTCGGTCACGGCCTCGATCATGTCCTGCTCGCGAAACGGCTTGGCGAGAAAATTCACCGCGCCGCTTTTCATCGCGCGCACCGACATTTCGACGTCGCCATAACCGGTCATGAAAATGATCGGCATATGAAGCGCATTCGCTGCCGCCCATTGCTGGAATTCCAGCCCGCTTTCGCCTTTTAGTCGCACGTCGAGAATCAGACAGCTCGGCACATCGGCTTTCGCATGCGCGCGAAACGCGCTCGTCGAGGCAAACGCCGCGACCCGAAAGCCCACCGATTCCAGCAGACTCGTGAGCGCCTTGCGCAAGCTGTCGTCGTCGTCGACGATGAAGACCGCCGCCGACGCCTCGGGCTGCACGTGGCTCACCGCTTGTCCTCCTGATTCACCACGACCATCAGCGCCTTGGCGTCGGCGCCCGCGGCGAAGCAGCGATGCGGCAGCGCCGAATCGAAATAGAAACTGTCGCCCTGTTCGAGACGGATCGTCTTTACGTCCTTGTCGATCACGATTTCGAAATCGAGTTGCCCTTCGAGCACGAACACGAATTCCTCGCCCGGATGCTCGAAAAAATAATCATGCTGCGCGTGCGCCGAAAACGAAAAATACAGCGGTTCCATGCGCTTGCGCGCCATATGATGCGCGAGCGTCGCGTATTCGAATCCCAATGCGGCATCGTCCCTGGCGACCGGCTTGCGCTCGTCATTACGCACGATCGACATGCGCCGGTCGGCTTGCTGCGTTTGCGCGGGCGAACGGTCGACGAAGAAATAACTGAGGTCTTCGCCAAGGCAGCGCCCGAGCCGCGCAAGCGACGCGAACGGCGGCGCGCGCACGCCGCTTTCCATGCTGCGCAACTGATCTTCCGTGAAGCCCGACAATGCCGCGAGCGTTTTCAGATCGATGCGCCGCGCGAGCCGCAGCGCCTTGAGGCGCGCGCAGATCTTCGCTTCTTCCTGCGCGATTGCATCGTCGGGCGCGGGAACGGTAGCGGACATAGATGCAGATGCAGACGCGCCAATATCGCGTGCGTGCGCCGTCGCGCCGCTCGCCGTCGCGAGGCCGCGCTCGTCACGTTCGCTGTCGATTTGGACCATATTCCACTCCACCGCAATGCCTCGCGCCGCGCGGCACGCAGCGACGCGACAAGGCACGGAGAAATGCCTATGAAATAGATTCGAATTGATTTTGTAATGAATGAGCGGCAAGCAGGGCTCGCCCGGCGACGCCGATCCGGCGAAGTTCGCGTGGGCGGCCAGTTTGATTCCTTGCCGTATTCGAGGGCTTTTGACCTGCGTGGAATAATAGCGGCTCATTGCGGCGAACCCTACATATACGTCCGTATGGTTTCGGGGCTTTTTCCCGTCAGGTAAGCTTGAACCGCGTACACGCGACGGATCAGCCGTTCCGCCCTCCGGCACGCCATGGGAGAGACAGTTTTGTGTACGCCAACAGTGATCTGGGTGGTCGACGACGACGCGTCGGTCCGCTCGGGCTTGTCGAGCCTCTTGAGGTCGCTCGATTACGAAGTCGTGACATTCGAATCCGGCGCGGAGCTGTTGAGCGCCGTCGCGCGCGCGCGTCCCGCCTGCATCATTTCCGATGTGCAGATGCCGGGCATGAGCGGCGTGGACATGTTCGCGCGCCTGATCGACGCGAAGCTCGCGATCCCGACTCTCTTCATCACCGCTTATCCGATGCCCGAATTGCACCAGCGCGCGCTGGCGCTGGGCGCACGCGCGTTTCTCATCAAGCCAGTCAGTGTCGACGATCTCACTGCGGCCGTGAACGCGGCGCTTGCATCGTGACGTGACGGCGCTCGTTCCGCCGATTGCCTGCTTCATACCCTTTCGATTCCCGTGTGCTGCTCACAGTGTGAGACGGCGCGCGCCTGTATTGGCGCTTCTATTCGCGTTCGCTTCCCTTTCCGCCTTTCGTTCCGTATCGCGCGGCGTCGCGCCGATAACCCGAGGTATGCCCCGCAGTTTCCTTTCGTATAGGAGATGAACACCGAAGGTCTGATGGATGCATGCGCACGCGCGGTCTATGCTTTTCGCAAGCAGGGCAAGACAACATAACGCGTCCCGGCTCCACGTTCTTCCTCCAAACTTCAACAGGTGATTTCATGACGCTTCGCTCCAAGGCTCTCACGGCAGCCTTCGCCGTGCTGCTCTCCTCCACCGCGCTCGCCCAGACCGCCGCGCCCGCCGCCGATGCTCCGGCGCTCACCAAGGAACAGGTCCGCGCCGAAATGAAGGCCGACCGCGCCGCCAACAAGGCGCTCGCGAAGAAGGTCCGCGAGGCGATCTACGCCACGAAGGCGCTCAACGACACCGACATCGCCGTGTTCGCCAAGGCGCGCACCGGCAAGGTCGTGCTGGCCGGCACGATCCTCGATCAATCGCAGGATCAGATTGCTCAGGACACCGCATCGAAAGTCGCGGGCGTGCAGACGGTCGCCAGCAAGCTGATGACGTACGAAACGCCCTGATGGCGTGCCACGCGGCGCGCGCGGGTTGCGCGCCGCGTTTTTCGGGCCGTCAATGCCTCACGGCGCGACGGCCTCGCGCAATACCGCTTCCATCTCCGCCAGCAGTCCCGGCAGCGCGCCATAACTCGCGTGCGTGAGCCGCAGGACGCCATCGAGCGTGCACACGCCGATCACCTGATCGTCGGCGAAACCCGATGACACCATCGGCCCCCACAGCGCTTCGAGCTTCAATCCCGCGTAGCCGGTCGGAATCGGCGCATCGCCGAGATTCGACAACAGCACGTCGAATGCGAGCACGTGCGCGAGAAAGCCCGACGCATGTTCGACCGACGGCTTCGTCGCCATCACCGCATCCAGTCCCTTCAATTCCGTGACTACGTTTTCGTACTTCTGCGCCGGTGCGAGTTGCGCTTTCATGGCGCGCGCGGCGGCCCAGAAGTCCGCGCCAACGGGATGATCGTCGACGGTGATTGTCTGCGTGATATAGACGCCGTTCGCCTTGCCCGCGCCGTTCGCGAGCGCGCGCACGTCGATGGGCGTGACGGTGCGCAGCGACCGCGCGCGCCACGCATCCGACACACGCCGGCCCGCTTCGTGAACAGCGGCCGCGAGCGCGCCATGCACGGTTGTTTGCTCGATGCGTGCGCGCTCGACGAGTGCCTGCGTGAGCGCGGGATCGAGCGCGCTCGCGCCCACCCTCAACGACGTAGCGCCAACGGGCCTGAACACCTTCGCCTGCGGCGCGGGTGTAGGCGCGGGTGGTGCATCCGCCTGCTCGATGGACTCGCGCAATAGCGTTTCGAGCGGTTGTACGACGGGCAATCGATCGAGCGCTTCACCCGTGAGCGCGCGCAGCAGATCTTCGATCACATACGCGCCACCCATGCCGTCGAGCACCGAGTGATGCGCGGCCAGCAGCAGCGTGGACGCGCGCTCGTCCTGCAACACGGTCACGCGCACGAGCGGCGCCACCGACGTGTCGAACGGCTCGCGCAATTCGCGCTCCGCCTGCGCTTGCCACGCCGATGCCGCGCCTCGAATCACGCGCAGCGCAATACGCGCCTCGTCATCGCGATGGAAGACGAGATTCGCCTGCTCGTCGCCGACGATGCGCGTACCCAGCAACGCATGACGTTGCTGCACGGCATGCAGCGCCGCGCGCCACGCATCGGCGGTGAACACGCGGTCGAACTGCGCGGCCATCACGAAATGCGTCGGCCTGTGGCGGTCGAGCAACCAGAAAAGCTGCTCCGTGCCGCCGAGTTTGCGCACAGCGCTTTCGCACGCGTGGCTCGCGTGATCGCTTTCGAATTCCACGGGTTCGTTCTGCATGATCGTCATGGGCTGAACGCGATTGTCGATCGCGCCTTAAAGAAATGGCCTTGCATTTCAGCACGCGTTTGTATCTCGCATATTTCAGTTCGCGGCGCGTTTTTGCATTCACGCATTCGCGCATTCGCGTGTGAACGCCGCTCGTATGTATCTCAATGTGTCGGCCCCGCGTGACAGATACATAGCCTTGCAATTCGCGCACTGCGGGACACATGCCAGATAAGTTGGACCGGTCTAATGCGTCCTGTCGTCAACTCACTCCGAACACGGGACACATCATGGAAAACACCGCAAAAGTGCTGTACACGGGCAAGACTCACACGACCGGCGGCCGCGAAGGCGCCGCGCGTAGCAGCGACGGTCGTCTCGACGTCCAGCTCTCCGCGCCCGGTTCGTCCGCGCCCGGCACGAATCCCGAGCAACTGCTCGCGGCGGGCTGGTCGGCCTGCTTCATCGGCGCGATGGGTCTCGCTGCCGGCAAGATGAAAATCGCGCTGCCGAAAGATACTGCCGTCGATACGGAAATCGATCTCGTCGTCAACGACGGTTCGTATTCGCTGCAAGCGCGCCTGAACGTTTCGCTGCCCGGACTCGACGCCGACACCGCACAAACGATCGCGCACGCCGCGCATCAGACCTGTCCGTATTCGAAGGCCACGCGCGGCAACATCGACACGACGATCACGGTCGTCTGAAGCAGCCGGCGAGCCGCGCGCCCGCGTGCGCTCGCCGCCTCCGAACGCGAATGGAATATCGGCGCCCCCCCGGTGTTCTGTTCAGGCGAATCTCAGCCAACACCCGCGTCACCCCATGGAATCCAGCGAGAATTTCGAATCGGCTCTCACGCGCGCCGGCATGCGCCGCGCGCGCTTTGCGCGCGTCGTGCGTTCTGCGCGTTGCATGCGCATGAAGAGCCGTGCCCGCGTGGCCGAGGACAGGACATCAAGCCGATGACCGCCGCCGACTTCTCCGCCCTCCTGCCCACGATGCTGCCGCGTTTGTGGGCGTTCGCGCTGCGCATTTCGGGCGACCGGCACGACGCCGAGGACCTCGTGCAGCGCGCCTGCGTGCGCGGGCTCGAACGCGCGCATCAATTGCAGCCGGGCACCGCGCCGCTGAGCTGGATGTTCTCGATCGTGCAATCCACGTGGATCAACGAACTGCGCGCGCGTAACGTGCGCAACCGCTCGGGCATGGACTGGGACGACAGTTTTCTGGAGACCGTGCCGGACCCGTCCGCGCGCACGCCCGAGGAACAGGCGATGAACGGACAGATCATCGCGGCCGTGCAGCAGTTGCCCGAAGCACAGCGCGTGGTGATGCTGCTCGTTGCAGTGGAAGGACTCAGTTATAGCGAAGCGGCCGAGGTGCTCGGCGTGCCGATCGGCACGATCATGAGCCGGCTTTCCCGGGCTCGCCAGGCAATCGGCGCCCTGATCGAAGGACAGAAAAAGAAAAGCGCGTAACCAGCGTGGCCAATAGTGAGGAACCTGGGGCATGAATATGGATGACGTCCTGCTCATGGCGTACGTGGACGGCGAGCTCACGCCGCGCGAGCGCGAGAACGTGGAGAAGACAATGAGCGTTTCGCCCGATGTCGCGCGGCGCGTGGCCTGCTTCCAGGCGTCGGCGCTGCGGTATCGGCATGCGTTTGCGTATCAGCGGCTGCCGCCTGTGCCCGAACGGCTCGCGCGGCGCGTGGCGGAATTGGGCCGGGCGTATGGCGGTACGGATGAATTTTCGGCTGCGCCGATTTCCGCGCCTGATGCTGAAGTCACGCCCATTGCCGAAGTCACGCCGATCGGTAACGCGCAGCGGTCCGCGTCCGGTGATGCGAAAAGGAAAGCGCGTTTTGCGTGGCCTCGCTTCTCTTTGCCCCGTTTCGCGTGGCCATTTCTAGCGGGTGCGTTCACGTGTGCCGCGTGCGGCGCGCTCGTGCTCAGCGTCGCGCCTGGCTGGCTGCCCGGTGAATCCGCGAGTCCATCGTCGGCGGCGGCATCCGCGCCGGGCGTGATGCCCTGGGTCGCGGCGGCCGTCAACTATCAGCGCCTCTACACACGCGACACCGTTTCCACCGACATGCCCAATATGGCAGCCGCCGCGCGCGTGATCGAACAAATCCATAGCGACGACGGCGTGCCCTTGCGCGTGCCCGATCTGCGCGCGGCGGGCCTCACGTTCAAACGCATTCAACGCCTGCGCTTCAATAACAAGCCGCTCGTGCAGATCGTTTATCTGCCGAAAACGGGCTTGCCGGTCGCGCTCTGCGTGATGAAGGACGACAAGCCCGATAGCGCGATGACGCGCCAGCACGTCGACAGCCTCAACGTGCTTACGTGGCGTCGCGCGCGGCTGAGTTATGCGCTGATCGCCGCGCTCGACGACAACGAACTGGCCGCCATCGGCAAGCAGATCGTCGATGGTGGCGGCGATCAGGTGATCGGGCAGCGTCCCAATCCGCGCGAGGCGACCGCGAGTTAATCTCGCGACGACACTACGAGCGGCGAGCCCGAGTGACGAAAGTCCGAAGGCGGCTCGCCGTATTGCTGCTTGAACAGACGGCTGAAATGCGCGGCAGTGGCGAAGCCGCATTGCCACGCGATCTCCTGAATCGATACACCGGCCGGATCGCTACGCAGCAAATGCGCGGCGCGCGCGAGCCGTGCTTGCCAGACGTAACGCATCGGCGTGCCGCCTTGCGCGCGAAACACGCGTTGCAGATGCTGCGTCGACACGTGAACCGCCGCCGCAATCGCCGCCGTGTCGAGGCCCGAGTCGCCGATACGCTGGTCGATAAAACGCTTGGCCTGCCAGATCAGCGCATCGGAGCTGCGTCGCGCAGCCCGCCCATCGGGGTCGAGTACGGCGTGTTGAATCAGTTCGATCAATTGCTCGCCCATCATGGTTTGCGTGTGCCGGTTCGGCGCGACGGTCTGCGCGGCCATGCACTGAATGATGTCGCGCGTCGCACGCGCGTCCGCGCAACGCATATCGACCGTCAACGGCGCGCGCTTCGAATACTGCACGCCGCGCTCGCGCAACGCCGCTTTCGGAATGCGCAATACCGTCAAGCGCGCGCGTTCGTCGAAGACCTCGGTGAACGGCCACGCCGGATCGATCACGAACAGACTGCCCGCATCGAAACGCCGAACCGTATCCTGACTGCGCACGTGGACATGGCCTGCCGTCACGAGCTTCACGAACAGCCAGTCGCCTTGCCACGACGCGCGTTCCGTGCCGACCGGCGAGAGCGAGAGCACCGCGAGATCGGCCAGCGAAAAGCCGACCTCGCCGAGCTTCCATCCTTGCACGCGCGACAGCACGGGCGCGCGCGCGTCGAAATCGCAGCGCAAGCCGTGAACATTCAGCATGACGTCCGACCAGACTTCGCTCGCATGCGGATCGCCGTCGAGCGTCATCTCGTGTTTGTCGAAGTTCATGGCCTGGCTCCTGGTTTCCAATAACCGCGCTCGCGTTGCTCTGCAGATAGATCGTTAAGCCGCGCCAGGCACGAACACGGCCTGGGTTTCGAGGTACGCTTCGAGTCCTTCGCGACCGCCTTCGCGCCCGATACCCGAGCGCTTCATCCCGCCGAACGGCACGTTGGGCGCGATCTCCACACCGTTGATGCCGACGTTGCCCGTGCGCAGCCGGCACGCGATCTCGAACGCGCGCTCCTCGTCGCGTCCATAAACCGATCCGCTCAATCCGTAGTCCGAATCATTGGCGATCTCGATCGCCTGATCCACGCTGCCGTACGGCAGTATCGACACCACGGGTCCGAAGATTTCCTCGCGCGCGATGGTCATGGTCGAGGTGACGCGGCTAAATACCGTCGGCTCGACATAGAAACCGCGCTCGAATCCCGCGTTGCCGGTGCCGCCCGTCACGAGCGTCGCGCCTTCGGCGACGCCGCGATCGATATAGCTACGCACACGCTCGCGCTGCGCGGCATTGAGCACAGGACCAATGGCCGTGTCCGGCGCGTGCGGATCGCCGACCTTCATACCCGCGACGACCTGCGCATAGGCCTCGACGATTTCATCGTGACGATGGCGCGGCACCAGCAGGCGCGTTTGCGCGAAGCAGATCTGGCCGGAAAACGGCATCGTGAACGGCGTAAGCGCGGCGAGCGCCGCGGGCAGATCGACATCGTCGAGCAGAATCGCCGCCGACTTGCCGCCGAGTTCGAGCGTCACGCGCGCGAGCCGGTCGGTAGCGGCGCGCTGAATCCATTGGCCCGTCGCCACGCTGCCGGTAAAACTAATCTTGTCGATTTCGCGCGACTGCACGAGTTGCGCGCCCGCCTCGCGCCCCGCCGTAATCACATTGAGCACGCCAGGCGGAATGCCCGCCGCCGCCGCGCATTCCGCGATGATCAGCGCGTCGAACGGACACTCGGGCGGCGACTTCACCACCATCGTGCAGCCCGCCGCCAGCGCCGCCGCGATCTTCTGCGAGACGATCGGAAAGGTCGCATTCCACGGCGCGATCAATGCCGCGACGCCCACCGGCACGCGGCGCACGCACGCGCGTCCACGCTGCGTCGGCCGCCAGTCTTCGAATTCATATTGCTCGGCCAGCGAAGCGAAAAATTCAAAGCGGCTCGCGCCGAACGGCGTGAGCTTCTGCGCAAACGAAATGGGCGCGCCCACCTGATCGGTCCAGAGTTGCGCGAGCAAGGGCAGGCGCTGGCGCAACTCATGCGTCAGCCGCTTCAAATACGTCGCCCGTTCGGTCCCGGACAAGCGCGGCCACGGACCTTGATCGAACGCGCGCCGCGCCGCCGCGACTGCGCGTTCGACGTCGGTGGCATCGGCGAGCGGCACCGTCATGAACGGCGTTTCCGTCGACGGCGAAACGATCGTGTGACGCTGATCAGAATGGCTCGATACCCAATCGCCGTCGATAAAGAAATGATGGCGGACATTCGATGAAAGTGCGGAGCAAGACTCGGACATGATCGTTTGCCAGATGAAATTCGAAAGGAAATGTGGCGTCGCGCACAGGCGAAACCTCGCGATGAATCACGCGTAGATCGCGTCGATTCATGACAAACGAGTGTAGCGATCCGACACGCACGAGCCTTGTCCAGAACGTTGCGCATGCTTGTCCATGACGCGCATTTCGCACATTTCGCGCCTTGCAGGCAGCACGATCCGCGATTCGAGACGTTTCGTGAATCTCAATCTTTATAGCGCAAGGTGCGCCGGAAATTATGTCGGAATATATCCGCACAACAGAATTCGACGCGCCGCACGCGGGAATAAACGCCGCCGCCCAACTGTTTTGATTGCGCAATTCAGATACACGATTGAGCCACACACTCACCCTTCCGAAAGTCATGCCCTCCTTTGCGAAATTGCTGCTCGTCTACGATGGCAGCGCCGAAGCGCAGGCCGCGCTCGAACGCTGCACGCAACTCTCGCTGGCCTTGTCCGCGCATGTGGACGTCGTTTCCGTCGTCGATACGCAGAGCGCCAACGCCCATTGCGGAGGTCTGCTAAGCGATCTCGCGTTTCATCGTCTGGAGGAACTGGCGCGCGGCACGCTCGATGAGGCGCTCGTCCAGCTGACGCGTGATGGCATCGCCGCGAGCGGCTACGTGAGTTTCGGGCGCATGACCGAAGTGGTCGTGCGCCACATGCAGGCATTCAATCCCGATCTCATCGTGGTCGGTCATCGTCAGCAGGCGCGGCGTTCGCGCTGGTGGGGCGAACGCGCGGCGCATCACGAACTCACGGAGCGTTTGAGCGGCACAACGATCGTGACCGTGATGCTGCCCGCCGCGTGAGGCACGCCTGCGTTCAGGCGCTCGCGAGCGGCAAGCTCAGGCGCGCTTCGAGCCCGCCCGTGCGGCGGTTCTCCAGATGCAGCTCGCCGCGCATCGCCTGCGTCAGACGCCGCGCGATGGCGAGCCCCAATCCCGAACCCGGTGCCGCCGACGCCGTGCCGGGCGCGCGATACCACGGCAGGAACACCGCATCGAGTTGCGCGGGCACGATGCCCGGCCCCGAATCGAGCACGGCGATCACGAGCCGCCGCGCTTCCACGCGCACGCTCAGACAGGCGTCGCCGCCATAGCGCAGCGCATTGTCGATCAGGTTCACGAGCACGCGGCGCAGCGCGTGCGGACAGGTGACGACAGGACGGCCCACGTGGCCGTCGAGTTTGACGATGCGGCCCGCGTCACGATAGTCGGCGATCAGCAGATCGAGCAGGCCATCGGCATCGACGGAACGCATCGGCTCCTCGGCGCTGCATTGCATGCGCGCGCACGACAGACTGCCCTCCACCAGCTCGGCCATTTCGGCGAGATCGCGTTCGAGCGCGTCGCGCATCGCGTCGTCGTCGAGCAGTTCGCAGCGCATGCCCATGCGCGTGAGCGGCGTGCGCAAATCGTGCGCGTACGCCGCCAGCACATGCAGCAGTTCGGCCTGCCGCCCCGCATGTTGACGCGCGCTGTGGTTGGCCGCGCGCGCGAGCCGCGCAATGGGTGCGGGTCCGGTTTCGGGCAGCGCAACGCCGACGGTTTCGCCCGCATCGGCTTCGATGGCCTCCGCGTAATGGCGCAAGCGCGTGCGCAATTCCCCGTATTTGAGCGCGACGAATGCAAACGCCACGAGCGCAGGCAACATCCACGGCACGATGCCATGCAGCAGTTCATTCGACGCGCGCGACGACGCCGTGTACGTCGCGAACGCAGCGTAGCAACACGCAGCCACGAACAACGCCGCCAGCGCGCGCGACATCACCACGACGAACGACACCGCGTCACGATGCGAGGCAGGCTCGGACGCACGCGCGGGCGTATCGCAAGAAGCTGCCGGATACGCACGCATAGTCGTTCTCCCATCGTTGTTCTGAACCGCGCGATGATTGGGCGCACGTTAGCAAACGCGCGGGCAACACAGCGCTCGCGCGGCAGCGTCAGAATACGGGACGCCGTGGCGCGCCGCCATCATATGAAGGTATAGATTTCGCGCCGATCTCGCGGCGATCGGGCGTGCGCTTTAAGTACTCAGGCGCGCAGATGCGAGAGGCCGAGCGCTTCCATCTTGCGCATCAATTCCGCCACGGAACGGGCGTGCATTTTTTTCATGGCCTGACCGCGATGAATCTTCGCGGTGATTTCGGCAATGCCCATATTCGCGGCGATCTGCTTGTTCATCAATCCGGCCGCCACGTGCTGGAGCACTTCGCGCTCGCGCGGCGTGAGCGAATCCCAGCTTGCGCGCAGTTCGTGCAGTGCGCGGTCGGCTTCGAGACGGCTCGCGTCTTTCTCCAGCGCGGCCAGCACGGCGTCGATGATGTCCTGATCGCGAAACGGCTTGGCGAGGAAATCGGCCGCGCCCGCCTTCATCGCTTTCACCGACATGGCGATATCGCCATAACCGGTCATGAAGATGATCGGCAGATGCGCGCGCCCACCCTCGCTCAACTCGGCCTGAAACGCGAGGCCGCTGCGCCCTTGCAGACGCACGTCGAGCACCAGACACGAAGGCGTGGCCGGCCGTGGCGCGGCGAGAAAGGCGTCGGTCGATTCGAATGCCCGCACCGCCAGGCCGGCGGAACGCAACAGCCCCGTCAACGCCCGGCGCAACAGCGCGTCGTCATCGACGATATAGACGATGGCGCTGTCTGGGTCCGTCGTGGACGGAGCGGTTGGAGAGTCGGACATCGTTGGAAATGGGCCGCTGGCGAACAAAGCGGTTTTAAAAGGGGCGAATGAACGATGGTAACAAAAGCCCTCTCGACGGTCCACGCCATGATTCGTTATTAATCGCCAACCGACTATCGCCAGCAGTCTCACTCATTGGCCGCTATTCGCGGCCATTCAGTGCTTCCTTCATTCACGCCCCGATTGCCGCGCGATTGCCGCGCGATTCAAGCGCTCAAGCGCTCAAGCGCTCAAGCGCTCAAGCCAGTTTGCGCATGGGACGAAAACCGGCCCGCACTTCCTGCGCGAACAGCAACGGTTGCTCCCAGGCGGCGAAATGGCCGCCCTTATCGACCACATTGAAATAGACGAGATTGTGATAAGCGCGCTCCGCCCAACTGCGCGGCGCCTGATAAATCTCGCCGGGAAATACCGTAATGGCCGCGGGCACGCCGATATCGACGGCATTGAAATTGTTGGAATGATCTTCCCAATAGATTTGCGCCGACGACGTGGCGCTATTCGTGAGCCAATAAAGCGAAATATCGTCGAGAATTTCATCGCGCGTCAGCGAACGCTCGGGAACGCCGCCGCTATAGGTCCATTGCGAAATCTTGTCGTACATCCACGCGGCCTGACCCACCGGCGAATCGGCAAGCGCGTAACCCACGGTTTGCGGACGCGTCACCATCATGGCGGAATAGCCGCAATTGTCGCGATAGAACACGCTCAGCTTTTCGTAAGCGCGCTTTTCGTCGGCGGAAAGACCGGCCGGCGCGGGATCGTCCAAGGCCAGATGGCGCGCGATATCGGGCGGCACCGTCGCGGGCATGTTCACGTGAATGCCGATCAAACCCTTCACGTGCTGCAAGGCCATGCGGTGCGAGATCACCGAGCCGCAGTCGCCGCCCTGCGAGACGAAGCGCTCGTAGCCCAGCCGCGCCATCAGCACGCCCCATGCGCGCGCGATATGGTCCGAGCCCCAGCCCGGCTGCGTGGGTTTGCCCGAGAAGCCGAAACCCGGCAGCGACGGCACCACCACATGGAAGGCGTCGTCGGCGCTCGCGCCATAGGCGGTGGGATCGGTGAGCGGCCCGATCGCTTTAATCAATTCGAAAATGGAACCGGGCCAGCCGTGCGTCATGATCAGCGGCATGGCATTCGCATGACGCGAGCGGACATGAATGAACTGAATATCGAGCCCGTCGACTTCCGTGATGAACATCGGAAAACCATTGAGCTTCGCTTCGCCTTTACGCCAGTCGTAGTCCGTGCCCCAGTATTGAACCAGTTGCTGCATGCGCGCGAGTTTCACGCCCTGCGATTCGTCGGCGACGGTTTCTTTTCCCGGCCAGCGTGTATTGGCAATGCGCCGGTGCAGATCGTCGAGCGCGGAATCGGGAATATTCGCCTTGAACGGCCGGATATCGGGCGTGGCCGTATTGGCATAAATCGCTTCAGGAAACAGTGACAGCGCGCCGGCCGCCGCGGTGGCGGTCAGCAGGCTGCGCCGCATCGGAGAAAAGACATTCGAAGGCATGCTGGTTCATCCTGTTCATGAGGGAAAACCTCGGTTCGGCAACACGAAAGCGCGTGACCCATTTCTCGAATGACCGATTCCGAAGTGCAGGCCATCATTAAAAGCAGCGAATGTATCCCGATTATGTCTGGTTTGTAGTTTTTTAAATTGACTCGTGAAATGCGTTTCCCGAATAATTAAACGCCGGATAAGCGTGAATAACGATTCGAATGCCGTTGGCCTATAACAACCTATACGGACGTATAAGGTCCCCATCCTTTTTCGTCTATGGACTCAATCCAGATTCGGATGGAATACGCGGCGCGCTGCGGCTAATCTGTTCGCATCGGGGCCGGGCGGCCGCATGCACGACTGAGCGGCCCGCGCCCCACGCGAACCGGACACGACGCTCGGCGTCGCTTAAGACCATCATGGATAAAATCGACCATGTGCTGATCGTCGACGACGACCGCGACCTGCGCGAACTGGTCGGCAACTACCTCGAAAAGAACGGCATGCGCGTAACGCGCGCCGCCAACGGACGCGAGATGCACGCGGCGCTCGACAAGAGCCTGCCCGACCTGATCGTGCTCGATCTGATCCTGCCCGGCGAGGATGGGCTCGCGCTCTATCGCGTGCTGCGCGAGAGCCGGCATCGCCTCGTGCCAGTGATGATGATCAGCGGTCGCAACGACGTCATGGACCGCATCGTGGGCCTCGAAATGGGCGCCGACGATTATCTGACCAAGCCATTTCCGCCGCGCGAACTGCTCGCGCGCATCCGCGCCGTACTGCGGCGCACGCGCATGCTGCCGCCCGATCTGCACGCCGAGGACGGCGCGGCGACGCTCGGCTTCGGCAACTGGCGGCTCGACACCGCCGCGCGCCAATTGCTCGATCCCCACGATACGCCGGTCGCGCTCAGCGGCGCCGAATATCGCCTGCTGCGTGTGTTTCTCGACCATCCCCAACGCGTGCTCACGCGCGATCAGTTGCTCAACCTCACGCAGCGGCGCAGCGCCGATCCGTTCGACCGCTCGATCGATCTGCTCGTGAGCCGCTTGCGGCAACGCCTCAACGACACCGCCCGCAAAGCGCGTTACATCAAGACGCTGCGCAACGAAGGTTATGTGTTCTCGGCGGCCGTCACCGCGCTCGACGAGCGTCGCGCCAGCGAACGCAGCCATGCGCGTCGCGCACCCGCGCCTCACGCGCGGTCTCTCTGTCTTCAAAGCAGCGCCGTCTGACTGCGTCGCGCAAAGCCGATCGCTGCGCTACGCGTCTGTAGCGCAGTGTATCGGCCGCGCACGCGGACACACGCGCTTACATTTTCACGCGTTGGCGGAAACAACCGGGATACGTGCGGGCGTTCCAATGGCGTCGTACGTCAACTCAAGGAATGCACCATGAAAACGCCACGCAAAACACCCTATACAAGGAGCGCGCGAGCATGAAGCAGATCGTGATGGAAGGACCGGGCGGCACAGAGAAACTGCGTCTCGTCGATGTGAGCGAGCCCGTCGCGGGGCCGGGCGAAGCGCTCGTCGAAGTCGACGCTGCGGGCGTCAACTTCATGGACATCGGCGTGCGTCGCGGCGCGTTCTGGGAGTCGATGCCGGACCCGAAACCGCTGGGCGTCGAAGGCGCGGGCCGCGTGCTCGCGGTCGGCGAGAACGTCGTGGACGTGCGCCCCGGACAGCGCGTGGCATGGGTCTACGCGCCGGGCAGTTACGCGCAGCGCGTCGTGATCCCGGTCACCGCGCTCGTGCCGGTGCCCGACGAAATCGACCATCGCACCGCCGCTGCGCTGATGATGCAGGGCCTCACGGCCAGCCACTTCGCGACCGACTTCTATCCGGTGCAGCGCGGCGACATCGCGCTCGTGCACGCGGCGGCGGGCGGCCTCGGCTTGCTGCTCACGCAGATCATCAAGCTGCGCGGCGGCACGGTGATCGGCCGCGTGTCGAGCGCGGCCAAAGCAGAGATCGCACGCGAGGCGGGCGCGGACCACGTGATCGTCGACACGGACGGCAACTTCGCCGAGGAAGCCGTGCGGCTCTCCGGCGGCGAAGGCGTGCACGTGGTCTACGACGGCTCCGGCCCGACGACCTTTCACGCGTCGATGGCCTCGCTGCGCCGCTGCGGCACCTTCTGCTGGTACGGCCCGGTGCTCGGCGACGCGGGGCCGCTGCACATCATGAGCCTGCCGCGCAGCATCAAGATCGGCTATGCGGTGTTCGCCGATCACATCGCCACGCCCGCCTTGCTGCGCGCGCGTGCGAAGCAGTTGTTCGACTGGATCGTGGCCGGCGCGATCGACGTGCGTATCGGCGGCGTGTATCCGCTCGAACAGGCCGCCCAGGCGCACGACGATATGGAAAGCCGACGCTCCACCGGCAAGCTGCTGCTGATTCCGTGACGGACGTAGTCACGCGACGTCGCTCGAAGTGGTTAAGCGTGGCTCGACTTCAAGCGACATCGCAACACATGGTCTCGCGCGGGCCGCCTGCTTGCGTCACCGTGGCCGAAAACAGGTAGCCCTCGTTGCGGATCGTCTTGATGTAGCGGCCCTCGCGCACGCCGTCGCGCAAACGCTGGCGCACGCGGCTCACGAGCAGATCGATCGAGCGGTCGAGCAGATCGGCTTCGCGGCCCTGCGTGAGATCGAGCAGTTGATCGCGCGAGAGCACGCGGTTCGGATAATCGAGCAGCACGCGCAGCAGACGATATTCGGCGCTGCTCAGCGCGACAGTTTCGCCGCCCGCATCGACGAGGTGCCGTGCCAGCGTGTCGAGCCGCCAGTCGCCGAAGCGCAGCACGCTCGGCGTCGGCGCGACGCGCAGGCCCGGCGGCGGCAAGCGCGCGCGGCGCAGAATCGCGCGAATGCGCATGAAGAGTTCGCGGATCGCGAGCGGTTTGGCGAGGTAATCGTCGGCGCCCATTTCAAGGCCGACGATGCGATCTTCCACGCCCTGCCGCGTGGACAGCAACAGAATCGGCAGCGCATGAAAGCGGCGGTTCGCGCGTAATTCGCCGCATAGCGCGAGGCCGTCCGCGTCGCGCAGATGCGTATCGAGCACGACGAGATCGGGTTCGACTCTGTTGAGCAATGCGCGCAGATCGCGCGCGCGGGCAGCGTGCGTGACGCGCATGCCATTGGCCTGCAAATACGCGGCGATGCGTTCGCGCAGCGCCCGATCGTCGTCGACGATCAGGATGTGGTCCGGCTTTTGAGGGGCATCTTCAACCATGACAAAGGACTTCTTGATTCAACTGCGGAAATCGCGCCATCGCGGTTAAACGAACGTGCGGTCAGCGAGTGCTTCCTTCCGCATATTGATTCGGATCGCTGACTAATTACCGAGGGAATCCCGGTTTCGCGATGGTGTCAGGAAGGCGCGATCTGGACAACAGCAATTGCGCCCACCCCCTGTTGCCTCGCGGGCAACGCACGACATTCGAACAGGTGCTCACCATGCGTCAACTCAATCATCAACGCCTGCGCTACTTTCACGCGGTGCTCGATCACGGTTCGATCCGTGGCGCCGCCGACAGCCTCAACACGTCGCCTTCGGTAATCACGCGCCAGATCCGCATTCTCGAAGACGAACTCGGCGCGACGCTGTTCGACCGTTCCGCGAAAGGCGTGCGCCCAACCGATGCGGCGACGCATCTGCTCGACTTTGTCGAAAGCTGCCGCGCGCAGCAGGAGAAACTCGAAGCGGAACTCGGCGCGCTGCGCGGCCTGCAACACGGGCGCATTCGGCTTGCCGTCAGCGAGGGTTTCGTCGATACGCTCACCGACGCCGTGCTCGGCCCGTTCTGCGCACGCTATCCGGCGCTGACCATCGAGTTGAGCGTGCTGGGCCGCGACGGCGTGATCGACGAAGTGGCGTCGAGCCGCGCCGATATCGGCCTCGCCTACAATCCGCCGCCGCATCCGTTGATTCGCTGCCTCGCGAGTTCGAATCAACCGGTCGTGCTGTTATTGCGCCATGAACATCCGCTCGCGAAAACGAAAGCCACCGCGCGCGTGGACGATTTGCGCGCATATCCGCTCGCGCTGATGCCCGAGTCGTTCGGCATTGGCTACGCAGTGCGGATGGTCGAACTGGCCGAGGGCATCGACATTCCGGCGGCCATGACCAGCAACTCCGTGGCCGTGCTCAAACGCATGGTGGCGGTCGAGAATTTCGTCACGCTGATCGGTGAATTCGCCGCGCAGCGCGAAGTCGCGAGCGGCGAAATGACGACGCGGCCGATCGAGCACAACATTTTCCAGAACACGCGCGCGCGTTTGCTCGTGAAGTCGAATCGCGCACTCACGCCCGGACCGGCGGCGCTGCTCGAATGGATTCGCGAGCGGCTGCCGGTTTTCGCGCCCGTGCATTAACGTGTGAATTTTTAAAGCGGCTCGGAATAAAACAGGCGACGCAAGTGTTCTCCGTGCTCGACGCGCCGGAACGTCCGCATTGTATTAAGCGGTTCGATCCGCTACGATCCGCCCACACTCATCACGCACCGCCATGCAATTCTCCGACTTCACCTCGCCCGCCTTCTTCGCGAATCCTTATCCCGCGTATGAAAAAATTCGCGCCGCCGGCGCGCTGCTGCCGATCGCGCCGCAGGTTTTCGTCACCGGACGCTTCGAGGTGATCGACGCCTTGCTGCGCGATCCGCGCATGGGCAAGACCTATCTGCAGAGCGTGGCCGCACGCTATGGCGAGGAAGCGACGGCGCGGCCCGTGTTCCAGTCGCTGAATCGCACCTTGCTGATGATGAATCCGCCGACCCACACGCGGCTGCGCGCGCTGCTGATGAAAACCTTCAACGCGCGGCAGATGGAGAAGCTGCGCGAAACTGTGGAGACCACGACGCGCGCGCTGCTCGATGCAATCGGTACGAATGCCGCTTTCGACCTGATGAGCGATTTCGCGCTGCCCTTGCCGGTGCGCATCATTTGTCAGTTGCTCGACGTGCCGCTCGACGACGCACACGCGCTCGCGGGCGCGGCAAGCAAACTGGTCGCCGCGTTCGATCTCGCGCCGCTCGATGCGCAGGCACTGAGCGCCGCCGACGAAGCCGCGCTCACGCTCGAACGCTATTTCCACGGTGTGATCGAACAACGGCGCACGCACGACGGCGACGATTTGATCAGCGCGCTATTGCAAGTCGAAGTCGACGGCGTTCGGCTCAGCGATGAAGAAGTGGTCTCGAACGCGGTGTTGCTGTTTATCGCCGGGCACGAGACGACATCGAACATGATCGGCAATACGATGCTCGCGCTGTTTCGCCATCGCGATCAGTATCAGGCGCTTCAGAACGACCGTTCGCTGCTGCCGCGCGCGATCGCCGAATGTCTGCGCTACGACGGTGCCGTGCAAATGGTCGTGCGCACGGCTTTCGACGACATCGAGATTGGCGATGCACGGCTCGCGCGCGGCACGGTGGTCTTTATGTTGATCGGCGCGGCCAATCGCGATCCGCAGGCGTTCTCGCAACCGGACCGACTCGATTTCGCACGCGACGATGCGGCGACTTCGCTGTCATTCGGCGCGGGCATTCACTATTGCCTGGGCGCGCGGCTCGCGATGCTCGAAATGGAAGTGGCGATCGGACAATTGCTCGACCGCTTTCCCGCGCTGGACGCCGAGAATCTCGATGCGCTCGTCTGGCAGCACCGCAATAATCTGCGCGGCGTGACGGCGTTGCGCGTGCGGACGGGATATTGAATTGATTGAGCGCGGCGCGGCGAGTTCGTCGCGCCGTTGATTCGCGCGTGTCGCTCAGGGCGCGAAGCGCGTAAAGACGTAATCGCGATCTTTCACGCGCTCGGCGTGGCACGCGAAGCAGGTCTGATGCTGCTTCAGATCGGCGGGCTTGCCGTCGATAAACCGTCCGAAACCCCAGCCGCCCGTCGACGCGTAACGCTTCGAATCCTTCACCATGACCTGCACCGTGGTGGGCTGCCCCGGCACCGTGGCGGGCGCGAAGTCGTCGGACTGCTTTTTCTTGTAAGCGAGCTTGACGAGCACCGCGCCGTCCGGGAACGGCAGCGTGGCGTTCTTGATCGCCTTGATCGCAGCGGGATTGCCGAGCACCACGCGCAATTCATCCAGCGGCGCGGCTTCGGCGGCGGGCGCGATCATCTGCCACTCGCGATAGCCGGGCGGGATCGTCACGCCGTAGATGGGCGATGCATCCGCCGAGGGCTGCGCCGGCAGCACGCCCTGACTTGCCGACGCGGCCAGCGCCACAGTAGCGCCGCACAGCAAGGCCTTCACGCGAAGAAATCTCATTCCGTACACTCCGTTAAATCGGCTGCTTGATTCGTGGCCGCGCGGGAATTGCGACCTATACTGGTGAAAAGGCTAGCATCGGAGCGCTTTTTGGACGATATGGCAATCGGTTTAACGGAGTTATACCGATGTATATTCGAGGTGTTCGTTCATTAACTTTCTTCTGGAATCCGAATTAGATTGTGACCGTTCATTGTTACGATCGCTGGCGCGCTGAACGCTGTCTCGCGCCGGTATATACTGCTGCGGTTTTTCAGTTGACGAGATCATGATGATTGAAGTAATCGCGCGTAAGGCTACGCGCAAGGCGTTCTATTTCCCGACCACGGCCGATTTCCAGAAAGCCGTGAAAAAGGCGAAGAAGGCGGGCGTCGCGCCGGTCGAGGTCGTGGCTGAGGTCGTGACGCCCCCCGCACCCGCACCGGAAAGCGCGCGCGCGGCGAAGGGCGCGAACAAGCGCGCAAGCAAGCACACGACGAAGCGTGCGAAGAAAGACAAGGCCGCGCGTCATCGCGTCGCCGTCGCCAAGGCGGACCAGAAGCGCATCTCGCGCCTCAAACGCAAGTGCAGCCATGCGGGCGTGACAGTGAAGAAGCGCGATCTGCTGCGCGCCGGACTGCTGATGCTCGATGGCGCGTCGAAAAAGCGTCTTGCCGCGGCGATTTCGGCGCTCGATTCGACGAAGTCGGAACGCGCGGGCAAAGGGCGCTAACTCTCACTCCGGCGATCATCGCTCGATATCGGCTCGCGCGCGGTTACGCCGCCGTTCGGGCCAACAAAGAGGCAAAACGACATGAACAAGCGGCAATTCTTGAGTGGCGCGGCGGCGTTCGGCGTGGCGTCGTCGGCCTTCGCGGGGAAACACGAGACGAACAACGCAGGCCACGCGGATGCGCCCGCTGTGCTGACGATCTCCGGCGATATCGATCGGCATAATCGCGGCGGCGTCGATGTGCTCGATCGTTTGTTCGAGAAGCAGCTTGTGGAATTTGCTAACGCTTATGCGTTCGATTTTCCGTCGCTGATGCGTTTGCCTGCGGTGACGATACGGCCCACGCTCGAGTATGACGCGAAGCCGCATACGCTTTCTGGGCCGCTGCTTGGCGATGTGCTGCGCGTTGCGGGTGCGTCCTCGTCCGCGTCGGTGCAAGTCATGCTGCGCGCTATCGATGGTTATGCGGTTATGGTGTCGCTGGAGAACCTGCGCGCGTGGCGATATATCGTTGCCACGCATCTCGACGGTAAGCCCATGCCGTTGGGCGGATTGGGGCCGCTTTGGGTCGTCTATGACGCCGATCGCGTGCCCGAGCAGGCGAGCAAGCCGCTGAAAGAGCGGTTTGTGACCTGCCCGTGGGCGGTTTATCACGTGCAGGTTAAGGCCGGATAACGCATCGGTCCTTTTGGCGCGATCGGTTAACGACGTTTGATCGAAGCTGCCACTTCTTCGCCGATCTTTTCGATTTCGTCGGCGGTGACGGGATTTTTCCTTGTGCAGCTGCGTCGTTGCGAACGACGTAAAGCAGCAAGCCCGCTCATCAGTTGCGACTGCGCTTCAGTGACATCGAGTTGCTGACTCGTCGCGCTTTTCGCGTACGTACTCACATACAGGCCCTGGCCTGCGTTGATGGCACCGAACGCATCCGATTTCAAATCGAATCCGCCACCCAGATTCGCGCCGCGCGAATTCGCATTCTGCGCAACCCGATCTGTTATTCGTTATTTCTTGAATGCGTAATCTTACTGTTATGTTGATATCCGGTCACGCATTGTTATGAATAATGCGCGAGTTATCGCGCCCTTAAATGTAAGCAGAAGTATCGAATAACCAATCCGCATCGCAGGCGCATTGACTATGCTGTGCGTAAGCGCGGAGCGTGCGGATGCCAGAGCGGCGGATTCTCCAACATACTCCCACCGAGTATGCTAGGATACTCCCGTGCAGTATCCCACCAGGATCGAACATGCCCCATAGTCCCGAAGAGAAAAAGCGCGTTCTCGCGCGCGTACGCCGCGTGCGCGGGCAGATCGACGCGCTTGAGCGCGCCCTCGAGGAAGGGGCGGATTGCGGTCCGGTCCTTCAGCAGATCGCGGCGGTGCGCGGCGCGATCAACGGGCTGATGGCCGGGGTCCTGGAGAGCCATTTGCGCGAGGAGTTTTCCCATCTCGCGGCGGCGAACGGCACACCCGACAAACCCATCGAAGAAGTGGTTTCGCTGGTGCGTTCGTATTTGCGTTAATCCCGTTTCAAACACCGGCCGCCCGCGCGGCCTCATGGTCGACTGGCCGACTCCTTTCCTTACCGATACCGAGATTGCTAT
The DNA here is from genome assembly GCF_905220285.1 of Paraburkholderia sp. J94. Lineage (NCBI taxonomy): Bacteria > Pseudomonadati > Pseudomonadota > Betaproteobacteria > Burkholderiales > Burkholderiaceae > Paraburkholderia > Paraburkholderia sp. J94. The sequence continues at coordinate 100,671 of NZ_CAJMZH010000015.1, forward strand.
GAAATCACGTGCTGCTGTTGCATTCGGCCCGGGCAAGCCCCTGGAAATCGTCGAGATCGACGTCGAACCGCCCCGCAAGGGCGAAGTGCTGGTGAAGATCACCCACACGGGCGTTTGCCACACCGACGCCTTCACGCTCTCCGGCGACGACCCCGAAGGCCTGTTCCCCGCCGTGCTCGGCCATGAAGGCGCGGGCATCGTCGTGGAAGTGGGCGAAGGCGTGACGAGCGTGAAGCCCGGCGATCACGTCATTCCGCTTTACACCGCCGAATGCGGCGAATGTCTGTTCTGCAAGAGCGGCAAGACCAATCTGTGCGTCGCCGTGCGCGCCACGCAAGGCAAGGGTGTGATGCCCGACGGCACCACGCGCTTCAGCTACAACGGCCAGCCGGTCTATCACTACATGGGCTGCTCGACGTTCAGCGAATACACGGTCGTGGCCGAAGTCTCGCTCGCGAAGATCGACCCGCAGGCGAACCCGGAGCAGGTCTGCCTGCTCGGTTGCGGCGTGACCACCGGCCTCGGCGCGGTGAAGAACACGGCCAAGGTGCAGGAAGGCGATACGGTCGCGGTGTTCGGCCTCGGCGGCATCGGCCTCGCGGTCATTCAAGGCGCGAAGCTCGCGAAGGCGGGCCGCATCATCGCCATCGACACGAATCCGGGCAAGTTCGAACTCGCGAAGGCTTTCGGCGCGACCGACTGCGTGAATCCCAAGGATCATGAAAAGCCCATCCAGCAAGTGATCGTCGAGATGACGGGCTGGGGCGTCGACCACAGCTTCGAGTGCATCGGCAACGTGAACGTCATGCGCGCGGCGCTCGAATGCGCGCATCGCGGCTGGGGTCAGTCGGTGGTGATCGGCGTGGCGGGTTCGGGCCAGGAAATCTCCACGCGTCCGTTCCAGCTCGTCACGGGCCGCCGCTGGCTCGGCACCGCGTTCGGCGGCGTCAAGGGCCGTTCGGAACTGCCGGGCATGGTGCAGGACGCGATGGCGGGCAAGATCCAGCTTGCACCGTTCGTCACGCACACGAAGGATCTCGATGGCATCAACGAGGCTTTCGATCTGATGCACGAAGGCAAGTCGATCCGCACCGTCGTTCACTATTGATGTAATGCGATGACGTGAATGGCCGCGCGCCGAACCCGGCGCGCGGCCATTTGCATTTAATCCCGCGCACACCTCATCTGAATCGCACGATTCCATTGATTCATCAGACTAATTCACCTCGAAATTGACAGAGCAATTCCATGCGCGAACGTGCGCGACTTCGCAGCGACATTCCGTCAAGCCGCCCCTCGCGAGCAAACTCTTTCTTTTTCGCAAACGTTTGCCTCCCGACTCTCAAGTTGGCTCACGAATGGCCGACAACGTGCACATCGCCACGAAACTTTGGAGCCTGGACGTGCCGCGCATTGCTTTCCTCCTCGCCGTACTTGCCGTGACAGGCTGCGCGCAACTGCCCCAGGCCAACACCGCCGATGCCGGTAAGGCGTCCGCAGCGGCCGCGATTCTGCGCTTCGACATTCCCGCCGATGCGCTCGGCGCGCGCGATCCGCAATTGAGCGCCGTGCTCGCGAAAGCGGGCGCGCTCGCCGCCGCGCAAAAGCAACCGACGGTGATCCGCGTGACCGCGCTCGGTCAGGATCTTCGCTATATCAACGAAGCGATCTGGAAGGGCGTGCCCGCGCGCCAGGCGCAAAAGCCCGCGCTGGAGAATCTCACGGCAGGCGCGAACCAGACGTACAGCGTGGCGATCGAGCCGCTGAAGACGGGGAGCTGAGCGCATGCGTACGATGATTTTCGCGGCGGCCACGCTCGCGCTCGGCGCGCAATGCGCGTCCAACGCGTGGGCCGAGTCGGCGCCCGCGACCGTGCTCGCCTCGGCTGCGCCTTCCGCTTCACCGGCCGCCGTGTATCCGCCGCTGCCTTCGCTCACGATGCTGCCGCCTTCGAGCGGCGACGACGACGATCCGCCCGCCGCCACGCACGGCAGCGCGCGCAAGAAGAAAGCGGCGCGCGTGCGCGACTGCCATTGCGCGATGCCCACGCCGCGTCTCGTGGTCTCGGACACGTCGCGCGCGTACCTGAAAGATGTCGAGCGGCAACTCGATGCAGCCCTCGCGCATTGAGCGCCGCACCGGAGACCTCTCGATGCCGACGCTACCCGCTTCGTTGATCCGCTGCGTGCGATTCCTGCTGGCCTGCGCGTTCGCGCTCGGCGCGGCGCTCGGCAATTCGGGCGTCGCGCGCGCGGCCGAAACCGCCGATGAATGCTTCGAAAAGGCCGGCGCGTATCAAGGCGTGAATCCGCTCGTGCTGCGCGCCGTGGCCTGGCGCGAATCGAAAGGTGACGCCACCGCGATCAATCACAACAGCAATGGCTCAATCGACGTCGGGCAATTGCAGATCAATTCGATTCACTTTTCGGAATTGGCGCGCCAGGGCATTCCGCATCGCGCGTTGACCGATCCGTGCGTGAATATCTTCGTGGCCGCGTGGCTGCTCAAACAGAAGATGGTGCGCTACGGCAATACGTGGCGCGCGATTGGCGCCTATCACTCGGAATCGCCGCGCGAACGCGATGCTTACGCGCGCAGCATTCAGGCGATTCTGATTAGCTGGGGCCAATTGCAGCCCGCGCATTGAACGCGCCATGCCATACGCCGGCGTTCGCCTGATAAGCGAACGCCGGCGTTTTTACACTGCACGCAATCAGCTCACACCCACGCCGCTCAGCGCGCGCGCTTCGCGTTGCGTCGCTTCACGTAGCTGCGCTTCATCGCGCAAGGCTTGCGCTTCGCGCTGCGTGGCGTCCTGATACGCCAGATATTTGCGCTGCGTAACGATGTGATCGGCGACGTGTTTCGCGTCGTGCCACACGCCCCAGATGAAACTCGATCCGCGTCGCGAAAGCCACGGCAAGCCCAGAAAATAGATACCCGGCTCGCTCGACACGCCGCGCTGATGCTTCGGCTTGCCCTTCTCGTCGAAGGCATTCACGTGCAGCCAGTTGTAATCGACCGCATAACCCGTCGCCCAGATAATCGACGTGACACCGGCCTGTGCGAGATCGAGTTCGAGAATCGGATGCGTCACGCACTCGGGATCGGGATAGACGCGGCGCGCTTCCGGTTCTTCCGGCAGATCGAGACCATTGCGCTCGATATACGCGTCGGCGGCATTGAGCAGCGAGAGATAGTTTTCGTCGCCGCGCGCGATGTTGTCCGCGAGATCCGGCTGGAATGTCGCCACGCCGTTTTCAAACGCCTTCGTCAAACCGACCAGCGTCACGCCCTGCTGTGCGAGCAAACGGAAGTCCACCGTCTGGCCGCCGCGCGCGCCGCTGACCGCGATCGTCACGTGTTCGCGACCGGGGCGCGCCACTTCCGCGTCCCACTCGCCGAGCACGCCGAGCCACCAGCAGAAATCGCGGTTGCGGTACGCGCGCGGCGGGCGATCGTGCGCGCCCACCGAGAGATACACCTGGCGGCCCGAGCGTTGCAGTTCGTCGGCGATCTGCACGCCCGACGAACCCGCGCCCACCACCAGCACCGCGCCTGCGGGAAGCTGCTGCGGATTCTTGTAATCGGCAGAATGGATCTGATGCAGACCCGGCGTTTGCGGCGCGATCGGCGGAATCACCGGACGCTGGAACGGCCCCGTCGCCACCACCACGCGGCGCGCTTCGATCGTGCCTTCGCTCGTTTCGATCACGAAGCCCGCCTCGCCGCTTTTACGCTCGACGCTTTTCACTTCCACGCCGGTGCGAATGGGCGCGTTAATCTGCTTCGCGTAATCGACGAAATAATCGGCCACGCGTTCTTTCGAAGCGAAGGCATCAGGATCGAGATCGTCGAATGCCATGCCCGGAAAACGATCGTGCCAGACGGGACCGTTCGCGACCAGCGAGTCCCAGCGGCCCGTGCGCCAGCGTTCGGCGATGCGGTCGCGCTCCAGCACGAGATGCGGCACGCCGAGCTTGCCGAGATGTTCGCTCATGGCCACGCCGGCCTGGCCCGCGCCCACCACGAGCGTATCGATGGTTGTCGTTTCGAGAGTCATTGCGGTTTCCTTCTGCGAAAAGTTTGCATTCACACCGGCACGCCTGCGTGCTGGCGACGCCGGTACGCGCTGTCGCGCGAAGCCAGCCAGTAATAGAGCGGCGACGTCACCACGAGGCCGACGAGCCAGGACAGATCCGCGCCGTCGATATGCGCCGCGACCGGGCCCGCATACATCGGCGTATTCATGAACGGAATCTGCACGGCGATGCCCACCGCGTAGGCGATCAGCGCCTGCGGATTGAAGCGGCCGTAAATGCCGCCATCCACGCGAAAGATCGAATCGATGTCGTAACGGCCCGCGTGAATCACGTAGAAGTCGATCAGGTTGATCGCGGTCCACGGCACCAGCACCACGAGCAGCGCGAGCACGAGATCGACGAAATGGCCGACGAAGTCGCTCGATGCGCCAATCGCCGCGAAACAGCACGCCACGAGAATCACGACGGACAACACGGCGCGCGCTTTCGAGGTGGGAATCCAGCGATACGCGAAGGTTTGCAGCGAGGTAATCACCGAGAGCACCGCGCCGTAGAGATTGAGCGCGTTATGGCTGATCACGCTGAGCAGGAACAGCACGAGCATCACGGGGCCGAGCGCACCGGTGGCGAGCTTCACGGCGTCCATCGTGTCCACGCCCGGCGGCACGGCGAGCGCCGCGACCGCGCCGAACACGAAGGCGAGCGTCGAGCCGAGCGCGCAGCCGAGATAGGTGGCCCAGAACGTCGAGCCCACGCCCACGTTCTCGGGCAGATAGCGCGAATAGTCGGACACGTACGGCGCAAACGCGATTTGCCACAGCGCCGAGAGCGACACCGTCGCGAGCCAGCCCGCGAGATTGAAGCCGCCGCGCGTGAGGAAATCGGCGCTTTGCACGTGCGAGAGGATCATCCAGAAACCCACCACGATGCCGATGCCGAGCACCCAGGTGCCGATGCGATTGAGCACGTGTATGAAGCGGTATCCAATGATGCCGATACAGCCCGAGCCCACCGCGCCCACCACGATGCCGACCGGCACCGGCACCGTCGGCGCGATGCCGTGCAGCGACTTGCCTGCGAGCACGATGTTCGACGCGAAGAAGCCCACGTACATCACGCCCGCGATCACGGTCACGAGCAACGCGCCCCACGAGCCGAACTGCGCGCGGCTCTGGATCATTTGCGGAATGCCCATCTGCGGACCTTGCGCGGAATGCAGCGCCATCAGCACGCCGCCCACCGCCTGGCCGATCACGATGGCCACGATGCCCCAGAACAGATTGAGGTGATAAATCTGCACGCCCAGCGCGCCCGTGACGATGGGCAGCGGCGCGATATTGCCGCCGAACCACAGCGTAAACAGATCGCGCACCTTGCCGTGACGATCCTCGGGCGGCACATAGCCGATCGTGTGCTTTTCGATAAGCGGGACGGCCCCGCGCTCTGCTGACATGACAACTCTCCCATCCCGCGCGCGTGCGCGCGTATCGTGCGTGGGCGCTCGCGATTGCGGCGTCCGTCTGTTGTGAAGATGCGTGTGTGTTGTGCGCGTTGCGTCTGACGTGCAGCGTTACGCGTTCGCGTAACCGGGCACGCGTGCGGGAAGATTCACCGCGAGCTTGTCGAGGAAACCGAGGCAGCGTTCGAGCTGCGCGATTTCCACGTATTCGTCGGCCTTGTGGCCTTGTTCGATCGAGCCCGGACCGCACACCACAGTCGGAATGCCGATGCCTTGAAACAGGCCGCCTTCGGTGCCGAACGAGAGCGTGCGCAGCGTTTCGTCGCCGGTCAGTTCGCAAGCCATGTCGCGCAGCCAGTTGGCGTCGGGATCGGCGGACAGCGCCGGATAATCGACGAGTTCCTGCCATTCGATACCGGTGTCGGCGTGCGTCGCGCGCATCTCGCCTTCGAGTTCGTCTTCGGCGAAACGACGCGCCGCCTGCACGATCGTATCGATCGAATCGCCGGGCAGATTACGCACTTCGAATTCGAGTTCGGCGTGATCGGGAATGACGTTCAGCGCAATGCCGCCGTTGAGCTTGCCCGTATGCACGGTCGTATAAGGCGGCTCGAATCGCGCGTCGTGCTGACCCGATTCGCGCAGCGCGCGGCTCGCGCGGCGCAGATGTACCGCGAATTCCGCCGCGAAATCCACGGCGTTCACGCCGAGATGCGTGAGCGCCGAATGCCCCGCAAGCCCCTTGAAACAGCAGCGATACGCGCGCTTGCCCTTATGCGCGATCGCCACTTGCATGCTGGTCGGTTCGCCGATGATGCACGCGAGCGGCTTGAACGGCGCGCGCGCGAGTTCGTCGAGCAGGCCGCGCACGCCGCGGCAACCGACTTCCTCGTCGTAGCTGAACGCGAGATGAATCGGCAGCGTGCGGCAACGCTCGACGAAGTACGGCACGCTCGCGAGCACGCAGGCGAGAAAGCCCTTCATGTCGGCGGTGCCGCGTCCGAGCACGCGGCCGCTTTCGCGGGTGAGCGCGAACGGCGGCACGGTCCACGGCTGGCCGTCGGCGGGCACGACATCGGTGTGACCGGACAGGCACAGGCCCGCGCGGTCACGCGGCCCGATGGTCGCGTAGAGATTCGCCTTGTCGCCGGTTTCGTTGTAGTTCAACGAAGCCTCGACGCCGAAGCCCGCGAGATACTCGCGCACGAACGAGATCAATTCCAGATTCGAGCGTGCGCTGCGCGTGTCGAATTCGACCAGCGTTTGCAGCAGCGACAGCGTCGATTCGAGTCGTGTGTGGGACATGGCGTCTCCTTGTGAAGCGGCGCGGCGCATGCGTTGCTTGCGCGCCGCGCGTGGCGGCTTGTTGCTCTGGTTCGTGGCTGAGGCTTATTGCTGACGATCGCGCGGAATCACCGCGATCACGTCAATTTCCACGAGCCATTCGGGACGCGCGAGCGCGGAAACCACGAGGCCCGTCGAAACCGGGTACACACCCTTGAGCCACTTGCCGACCACGTTGTAGACGGCTTCGCGATAGCGCACGTCCACGAGGAAAATCGTGATCTTGCAGATGTCTTCCAGACGGCTGCCCGATTCTTCGAGCAGCATCGCGATGTTCGACATCGCTTTTTCGGCTTGCGCCGTCACGTCGCCGATACCGACCGATTCGCGCGTATCGAGGTCCTGGCCGATCTGGCCGCGCACATACACCGTGTCGTTGGCGACCACGGCCTGGCACAGATCGTTGTCGAGTTTCTGCTCGGGATACGTTTCGCGAGTGTTGAATTTGCGGATGCGTTTGTGGCTCATGTCTGCCTCTGATTGCGTGAGCGTGATGTCTGAGTGGGTGCGGTTCGAATCGATGCGAAAAGCTGAAACGCATCGCCTGGAATCGAATGTACCTGTGCTCGAATTATTTACGAAACATCGTTTTCATATTCATTGCATAGCTTTTTCTTATGCACTGGGCGGCACGAACGCACGGCCTTCGATGTGCTTTCAGGCGGCCATCGTTTCGCGATTCGAATGAAGATTCGCGGCGTCTTCGAGCATCATCTGCGCCGCTTTTTCGCCGATCATGATCGAGGGCGCGTTGGTGTTGCCGCTCACGAGCAGCGGCATGATCGAGGCATCGGCCACACGCAATCCGCGCACGCCGCGCACGCGCAAACGCGGGTCCACCACGCTCGCCTCGTCCACGCCCATCTTGCAGGTGCCGGACGGATGGAACACCGTCGCCGCGTAGTCGCGCACGTAATCGAGCAGCGCCTCGTCCGATTGCACGCTCGCGCCCGGCAGCATTTCCTTGCCGCGAATCGGCGCGAATTCCGGTCCCGCGAGAATCGCGCGCGCGAGTTTGATGCCTTCGATCAGCACGTTCGCGTCTTCTTCGCGTTCGAGGAAGTTGTAGTCGATGAGCGGCGCGCGCTGGCCGTCGTCGGTCAGCAGAATGCGGCCGATGCTTTTGGGCCGCAGCACGCAGGTGTGAATCGCATAACCATGGCCGAATTCAAACAGGCGGCCGCGATGGCTGCGATAACCGGGCACGAAATGGAACTGCACGTCGGGGTCGCCGTCGCCCGCGTAACGCGTGCGCGCGAAGCCGCCCGCTTCCACGTAATTCGTCGTGAGCCAGCCCTTCTTTCTCAGCCAGTACGCGCCAGGCGCGCCAAGCACGCTGGGCAGCGAGCCCAGCGAAAAGCCCAATGTTTGCGGGCTCGGCGAACGCACCGTCACGAGTCCGTCGAGATGGTCCTGCAAATTGCGCCCGACGCCGGGCAAGTGATGACGCAAGGCGATGCCCGCCGCGCGCAACTGCGCTTCGTCGCCGATACCGGAGACCATCAGCAGATGCGGCGAGCCGATCGCGCCCGCGCTCAGCACGACTTCGCGATGCGCGCGCAGCAGCACGACTTCGCCATCGCGCTCGACGAATACGCCGCGCGCCGTTTGATCGGCGATATCGAGCGACAGCGCGCGCGTGCCGGTCAGCAGCGTGAGATTCGGCCGCGACAGCACCGGATGCACGAACGCGCGATAACTCGACAGGCGATGCGCGTCTTTCTGCGTGACGTCGTAAATGCCCGCGCCGAAAGCGTCGCCGCTATTGAAGTCGGTGTTGTGCGGCAAGCCGATGCGCTTCGCCGCGTCGATGAAACGATGCGAAAGCGGATTCGGATCGCGCGGCTGATCCACGCACAACTCGCCCGAGTCGCCGTGCACGCGCGCGTCGTGGCCGCGCAGATTGCGTTCGGAGCGGCGGAAGAACGGCAGCACATCGGCATACGACCAGCCTTCGCAGCCCAGTTCGGCCCAGCGGTCGTAATCCGCGGGCATGCCGCGAATATAGATCATGCTGTTCATCGAACTGGAACCGCCGAGCATCTTGCCGCGCGGGCAATGCAGACGGCGGCCGTTCAGGCGCTTTTGCGGCGCCGACTCAAAGTTATAGCTGTATTTAGGGCTCTTGTAGAGCGTGATCGTACCGGCGGGCACCTGAATGCGCGCCGAGCGGTCGTCGCCGCCACCTTCGACGAGGCAGACGCGCACGGCCGGGTCCGCGCTCAGGCGGTTCGCCATCACACAGCCCGCCGAGCCGGCCCCGACAATCACATAATCGAAATCCAGCACCTGTGTTGCAGTCGGCATGTTCGTATCCCCGCGCCTCAGTATTGAATCCAGGTGGTTTTCAGGCCCGTGAATTTGTCGAGCGCGTGCAGCGACAGATCGCGACCAAAGCCCGATTGACGGAAGCCGCCGAACGGCGTCTGCATGCTCAGCGCGTCCACCGTATTCACCGAGACCGTGCCCGCACGCAGATTCGCCGCCACGCGATGCGCGCGCTTGAGGCTGCCGCTCCAGACCGAGGCCGCGAGACCGTAAATCGAATCGTTGGCAATCCGAACGGCTTCGTCTTCGGTATCGAACGGCATCACCGCCAGCACCGGGCCGAACACTTCGTCGCGCGCCAGTTCCGCATCGGGACGCACGCCCGCGAAGATCGTCGGCTCGATGAACCAGCCTTTGCCGTTCACGCGCGCCGCGTTGCCGCCGCTGACGAGCGACGCACTGCGGCGGCTGCGCTCGATGAAGGCCATCACGCGCTCGTGCTGCGCGCCATCGACCATCGCGCCCATGCCGCTCGCGGGATCGAGCGGATCGCCGGGATACCAGGCGCGCGCCTGTTCCGCGAGCTTGGCGACGAAGGTGTCGTAAATCGAGCGCTGTACGAGCAGGCGCGAATTCGCCGAGCACACTTCGCCCTGGTTGAAGAAGATGCCGAAGCAGGCTTTTTGCGCGGCCAGATCGAGATCGTCGGCGTCGTCGAAGACGAGGTTCGGGCTTTTGCCGCCGCATTCGAGCCACACCTGTTTCATGTTCGAGCGCGCCGCGTATTCCATGAAGCGCTTGCCGATCGCCGTCGAGCCGGTGAAGGCGAGCACGTCCACGTCGCCATGCAGACCGAGCGCCGCGCCCGCCGTTTCGCCGTAGCCCGGCACCACGTTGAACACACCGTCGGGCACGCCCGCTTCGCGCGCGAGTTCGGCGAGACGCAGCGCCGAAAGCGGCGATTGCTCGGCCGGTTTGAGCACGACGCTATTGCCCGCCGCGAGCGCGGGCGCCACTTTCCACGCGACCATGTCGAGCGGGAAATTCCACGGTACGACCGCGCCCACCACGCCCAGCGCCTCGCGCGTCACGAACGAGAGATTGCCCGGGCCTTTGGGCGCGACTTCGCCATAGAGCTTGTCGATGGCCTCGCCGTACCACGCGAACAGTTCCGCCGAGGCAGGCACGTCGAACTGCCAGGCGTCGGCCACGCGCTTGCCCATGTTCAGCGAATCGAGCAGCGCGAACTCCTCGCGATGCGCGGCGATCAGCGCGCCGAGACGTTGCAGCACTTTCTTGCGTTCAGCGGGCGCGCAGCGCGACCACGTCCCCGCTTCGAACGCCGCGCGCGCGGCGCGCACGGCGAGGTCCACGTCTTCGGCATCGCAGGCCGCGACTTCGGCGATCGTGGCTTCCGTCGCGGGATTGATCGCCGTGAAGGTCTTGCCGCTGCGCGCGGGCACGAAACGGCCGTCGATAAACGCCTGTGCACGCGGCGTCACGCGCGCGGCCAGATCGCGCCATTGCGAGTAGTCGGGTTGCTGCGCGGGGGTAGCGTCGGTGGCGCTCAAGGTGGACTCCTGGAATCGATGGGATCGGTGTCGATGAAGGCGCGCGCGTTACTCGTCGCCGGGCACGCCATACGACGGCGCGCGCGTGGGATCGGTCGCGCGCAGCACGTAGTCGTTCATTTGCGGCGCGTAGCGGTCCCACAGCGCGCGCAGATCGGCGATCGGCTGATCGCTCCAGTCCACGCGCAACTCGGCCACCGGCCAGCTCGCGCCGTCGAACACGCACAGGCCCGCCGAATGCACCGGCCCCGCTTCTCCGCCCGCCGCGAGGCCCGCTTCGAGCGCGCGCAGCAAGCGGTCCGGCAGCGCGCGCGAGGCGTGCTCCGCGAAGGCTTCGAGCATCGCGGCGGGCACGCTGTCGTTCGCCAGCAGATTGCCGACCGCCACGCAGTCCGCGCCGCTCGCGCCCGCATGCAGGCCGAGCCCGCGCTCGCCCGTGCGCCAGGCGGAAAAGCCCGCCGCATCGAGCACCGCGAGCTGACGCCACTCCGCATACGGGCGCGCGCCCGCGATGCGTTCGAGCACCGCGTGCGCGCCATAGCCTTGCGCGAGTTCGCCCAGACCGATCTGCCCGAGGCGCGGATCGGTGACGTTCTGGCTCAGCACCACGCCGTCGCGGCTCGCCCAGAGGCAGCGGCTCGGCACGGCGATGCTCGAACTCGTCACGATGCCGCCCACGGCACCGGTACGCGCGCAACGGCCTGCAATCGAAAAGGTCATGAACGGACTCCAGGTAGATTCAATGCTTGTTTTGATGCTCGCGCCGCGCGCCGAAATTGGGCCGCCAGCGCGTCGAGCCTAGAATCTATCGAGCCAAAATTCATTCGAAAAACATTGTTTGTCTATGTCTTGAAAAGGCTTAGACTATGCAAGCGATGCGCGTCGCCACGTTTGGCGCTTGCGCCTTTGCTCCCGCCTCGCGACATCCGGCTCTCGCTTCCGACCCTTCGACTGGCCCATGGAAAACACGCCCCTTCACTATTCGCTGCGCCAGTTGAGGTACTTCGTCGCCACGGCGGAAGCGCTGTCGTTCACGGCGGCGGCCAAGCGGCTGCACGTCTCGCAGCCGTCGATTTCATCGGCGTTATCGGAACTCGAAAACGCCTTCGGGCTGCAACTGTTCATCCGCCATCACGCGCACGGACTCTCGCTGACCCAGGCGGGCCGCGATCTGCTCGGCCGCGCGCGCGACCTGCTGAAAAGCGCGGAAGAATTGCAGATCGCCGCGCGCCATTCCGATACCGGCATCGCGGGCACGATCTCGCTCGGCTGCCTGACTTCGGTCGCGCCGCCGCTGATGCCCTGGCTCATGAGCCGCTTTCTGAACGCGCGCACGGGCGTGGAATTCCAGACGCGCGAAGGCGATCAGGAAACGCTGTTCGTGGGTCTGCGCGACGGCACGCTCGACGTGGCGCTCACCTACGACATCGATATCGACGACACGATCGACTTCACGCCCATCGTCGAATTTCCGCCTTACGTGCTGCTGCCCGCGAAGCATCGCCTTGCCGCCAGCGAACAGGTGAGTCTCAAGGATCTGCTCGACGAGCCTTACGTGATGCTCGATCTCGCGCACAGCAAGGAATATTTCGCTTCGCTGTTCGATCGCTACGGCAATCGGCCGGTGGCCGCGTTCAGTTCTTCGCAGCCTGAAGTCGTGCGCGGCATGGTCGCCAATGGGCTCGGCTACAGCATTCACAATTTCCCGCTGCGCAACGCGCAGACGGTGGACGGCGGGCGCTTCGTTTCGCGGCCCATCAAGGAGAAAGTGAAACCGACGGTGCTGGGCGTCGCGCGTTCGACGCGCTCGCATCCGCGTCAGTTGATTCGCGATTTCACCGCGTTTTGCTACGACGAAGTCTCGCGCGCGTGGACCAAATAGATGAATAAAAACGCTGCGCGCCTTTAGAAAGCGCGCAGCGTCTAGCGCCTCGTTTTATTGGCTCGCCTGAATATGCCGCCACGTGGCATCGACGGCATCGCGCATCGTGCCGATCAATTCGTCGATCTGCGCCGAGTCGATCACGAGCGGCGGCGCCACGATCAAACGGCCGTTGGTCGAGCGCACGATCGCGCCGCGCTCGAAACCTTCCGTGCGGCTGTGCCACGTGAGATCGGCTTCGTTGGCGTAGCGCTCGCGCGTGGTTTTGTCTTTCGCGAACTGAATCGCGCCCACGGCACCCACGCCCTGAATCTCGCCGATCAGCGGATGATCGGCGAACGCCTCGCGCAATGCGCGCTGCAAATACGGCCCCGTGTCTTCCTTCGTGCGCGCGACCAGTTGCTCGCGTTCGAGCACGTCGAGATTCGCGAGCGCGACGGCCGCCGCCACCGGATGACCCGAATACGTGAGCCCGTGCGCATACACACCGCCGCGCTCCACCAGCGCCTCGCCGATGCGCCGGCTCATGACGAGACCGCCCATCGGCACATAACCGGATGTGAGCCCCTTGGCGATCGAAACGAGATCCGGCTCGAAGCCGAAATGCCGATGCGCGAACCATTCGCCCGTGCGGCCGAAGCCGCCGATCACTTCGTCGGCGCACAGCAGCACGTCGTATTTCCGGCAGATGCGTTCGATCTCCGGCCAGTAGCCTTCAGGCGGAAAGATCATGCCGCCCGCGCCCTGGAACGGTTCGGCCACGAACGCGGCCACGTTCTCCGCACCGAGTTCGAGAATCTTGCGTTCGAGCGATTGCGCGGCCTGCAAGCCGAAGGCCTCGGGCGTGAGGTCGCCGCCATTCGCGTACCAGTACGGCTCGTCGACGTGCGTGATGTTGGGAATCGGCAGGTCGCCCATTTCGTGCATGAACGCCATGCCGCCAAGCGATGCGCTGCCGACGGTCGAACCGTGATAGCCGTTCACGCGGCCGATCATGATCTTCTTTTGCGGCTGGCCCATCACGTCCCAGAAGCGGCGCACCGTGCGAATCAGCACTTCATTCGATTCGGATCCCGAATTGGTATACACCACGTGACTGAAACGATCGCCGAGCAGCGCGAACAGCCGCTCCGACAATTCGATCACCGCCGGATGCGTGGTGTGGAAGAACATGTTGTAGTAGGACAGCGTGCTCATCTGGCGCGCGGCGGCATCGACGAGTTCGGCGCGGCCATAACCCACGTTGGTGCACCAGAGCCCCGACATGCCGTCGATATAGCGCTTGCCGTCGTTGTCCCACAGATACACGCCCTCGCCGCGCACCATCACGCGCGGGCCTTCGGCGTTCAACGCCTTCTGATCGACGAAGGCGTGAAGGTGATGGGCGGCGTCGCTGCGCTGCCAGTCTGCCGTACTGCGTGCCTGGGTGCCGGGCGTAGTACCGACTGCGAATTCAGGTGCGTTCATGCGCGGTGTCTCCTCTGTACGGAATGCGTTTTCTTCGATGCGTGAGATTCAGATGCCCACGGCGATATCGTTCTGGTTCTGCGCCGAACCGGCGCGCGAGAAACGCTTGCAGCCCACGTAATACACGACCGAGGTGAGAATCAGCCCGACGACCCACGAAATATCGGCGCCGCCGAGGCGTTTCGCCATCGGACCGGTGTAAAGATCGGTCGCCACGAAGGGCAGTTGCACGGCGATGCCGAACAGGTAGGCGAAGATCGCCACGCCGTTGAAGCGTCCGTAGATGCCGCCGTCCTGGCGGAAGAACGAGTCGATGTGATAGTCGCCGTGGCAGACGAGGTAGTAATCGATCAGGTTCACCGCCGTCCACGGCACCAGCACGTAGAGCAGCAGCAGAATGAAGTTCGTGTATTCGGCGAGGAAGTTGCTTTGGCCGAACAGCGCGATGGCGAGCGAGATCGCGAACAGGATCACCGCCGTCACCGCGCGTGCGCGCGCCTGGCCTGACCACGAGGGAAACAGCGTCTGCACGATCGTCATCGACGAGAGCGCGCCGCAGTACAGGTTCATCGCGTTGGTGGCGGCGATGCCCACCGAGAGCACGATCACCACCAGGCCGCTGATGCCGTGCGTGAGCGTGGTGAGGCCGTTGACCACGTCGCCGTCGGCGACCATCAGGCCGACCATCGCGCCGAGCACCATCGGGAAGATCGAGCCGAGCGAGCAGCCCCAGTAGCTCGACCAGAACGCCACGCGTGCGCCGGTTGCGCGCGGCATGTAGCGCGAGTAGTCGGACACATACGGCGCGTAGGCGATCTGCCAGAGCGCGGCGATCGAGATCGTGCCGAGGAAGCCCGTGGCGTTCGCGGTGTTGCGCGCGAAGAAGTCGGCGGGCAGGCCGTGCACGCCCACGATCCAGATGAACGCGAGCAGCAGCACCGCGCCCGAGCACCACGTCATCACCCGCGTGTAGGCGTGAATCAGGTTGTAGCCGAAGATGGTCGCGACGAGACTCAGCGCGCCCACCACGAGCACGCCGTCGTTCACGCTGACGTGCGTCGTGAGGCTATGCAGCGCCTGGCCGCCCAGCACGAGATTCGAGGCGAAGAAGCCCAGATACATCACCACCACGAGGCCGACCACCAGCAGCGAGCCGAGCGAGCCGAACTGGCCGCGCGTCTGCACCATCTGCGGCACGCCGAGTTGCGGGCCTTGCGCCGAATGCAGCGCCATGAACACGGCGCCCACCAGCGTGCCGATCACGATGCCGAGCACGCCCCACCAGAACGGCTGCTTGAACACGGTCACGGCCAGCGCGCCCGTGACGATGGTCAGCAACATGATGTTCGACCCGAACCAGATCGTGAACAGGTCGCTCGCGCGGCCGTGGCGTTCGGCGTCGGGTATTGGCTGGATCGTGCTCTGCTCGAGGCGGGCAACGGTATCGGATTGGCTCATCGGCGGCTCCTGCGTAAGAAAGATGCGTAACGGTGACGCACGGAAGTGCGTGGCATTGACGCACTTTTGACCGCCAATATTGCGCAGAAAAGAACGAAATTCTTTGCTAGTGAATAGCTTTTTCTTATGCAGTTCGGGCGCGTGCATAGCCGCTGGCTTGCTTGTGAATCGGATATTTCTTCTTGGAAAGAAAATCGGCGTGCGGCCATAGTCGCTGCATGCACCGAATGCACCGTACGCGTGCGTTTCAAATTCACGAATGGAGACCTGCATGCTGACCATCCTCGGCGAGCGCCATCGCCTGCATCACGGCCGTAGCGAGCTGATCGACGGCGAACTCAAGCCGTGTTTCGAAATGCCCCGGCGTGTCGATATCGTGCGCGCGCGTCTGGCCGAAGCCGGTTTCGACGAGACCATCGCGCCCGAGGCGTTCGGCGTGGACGCGCTGCGCCGCGTGCACAGCGATGCGTATCTCGACTTCCTGCATGGCGCGTGGACGGAGTGGACCGCGCTCGGCCGCACGCACGACGCGCTGCCGACCATCTGGCCCGCGCGCGGTCTGCGCCGCGATCGCGCGCCGCACACCATCGACGGCAAGCTCGGTTTCTACGCGATGGATGCGGGCGCGCCGATCACGGCGGGCACGTGGGACGCGGTCGAGGAGTCGGCCAATCTCGCGCTCACGGGCGCGCAGCGCGTGCACGACGGCGCGCACGCCGCGTTCGCGCTGTGCCGCCCGCCCGGCCACCACGCGGGCCGCGACGTGATGGGCGGCTACTGCTACCTCAACAACGCGGCGCTCGCCGCCGCGCATTGGCTCGCGCAGGGCGCGCGGCGCGTGGCGATCCTCGACATCGACTATCACCACGGCAACGGCACGCAGTCGATCTTCTACGACCGCGACGACGTGCTGTTCGCCTCGCTGCACGCCGATCCGCTGCTCGACTATCCCTATCTGCTCGGTCACGCGGACGAAACCGGGCGCGGCGCGGGCGAAGGCTTCAATCTGAACTATCCGCTGCCGTGGGGGACGGACTGGGCCGCCTACGCGCAGGCGCTCGATCACGCGGGCGCGCGCATCGCGGGCTTCGGCCCCGACGCGCTCGTGGTCTCGCTGGGCGTCGATACCTTCGAAGGCGATCCGATCTCGCGCTTCAAGCTCCAATCGGCAGACTTTTCGCGCATCGGCGCGCGCATCGCGGCGCTCGGGCTGCCGACGCTATTCGTGATGGAAGGCGGCTATGCGGTGGAGGAAATCGGCGTGAACGTGGTCAACGTGCTGTCTGGTTTCGAGGAGCACGCGGTGGCGCGCACGGAGCGCTGAGCGGGCGGCCGGCGGATGGCTAGCGGGCGGAAAGCGGGCGCAGCGGCCACGCGAAGCATCGGCAGGGTTCCGGCAAGCGGCCCAGGGCGGGTATGATCGAATCCCGTGCAAAACTCTTGCCTGATCCGCTTATGAATTCTCCCGCCGAAGGTTCCTCGCCGCGCGCGCTGCGCGCGCTCACGCCGCTCGAAGCGCGCATCGTCGGCGTGCTGATCGAGAAGCAGCATACGGTGCCCGACACCTATCCGCTCTCGCTGAACTCGCTCACCTCGGGCTGCAACCAGAAGACCGCGCGCGCGCCCGTGATGAACGTCAGCGAAGCCGAAGTGCTCAGCGCCATCGAAGATCTCAAGCATTTGAGCCTCGTGTTCGAAGGCAGCAGCAGCCGCGTGCCGCGCTTCGAGCACAACCTGAACCGCGTGCTCGGCGTGCCCACGCAGGCGGTCGCGCTGCTCACGGTGCTGCTGCTGCGCGGCGCGCAGACGGCCGCCGAACTGCGCCTGAATTCGGCGCGTCTGCATGGTTTCGCGGATGTGTCGTCGGTGGAAGCGTTTCTCAGCGAACTCGCCGAACGCGAACCGCCGCTCGTCGTCAAGCTGCCGCGCGCGCCGGGCGAACGCGAGAGCCGTTGGATGCATCTGCTCTGCGGCGAAGTCAGCCTGAGCGTGCCCGCTTCCTACGCGGGCGAGCGCGAAAGCGTGCCGGATGGCAGCGTTTCGTCGGAGGATTTCGAGGATTTGCGCGCCGATCATCAGCGTCTCGCCGATGAAGTCGCGCGCCTGCAACAACTCGTCGAACGCATGGCCGGAGAACTCGGCATCGCGATCGACAAGCTGGAGCCGTCGGAATAAGGCATCAACTAAAGCACGCACGATTGATTCGACATCCGAACCAATCGTGCACGCTTGAAGAAGCGGCGCTTACTGCGCCTTGCGCGCCGCTTCGATAATCACGTCGGCCACCTGCTGCGGCTGGCCCACCATCGCCACGTG
The DNA here is from genome assembly GCF_905220285.1 of Paraburkholderia sp. J94. NCBI lineage: Bacteria > Pseudomonadati > Pseudomonadota > Betaproteobacteria > Burkholderiales > Burkholderiaceae > Paraburkholderia > Paraburkholderia sp. J94. Next base: position 118,479 of record NZ_CAJMZH010000015.1, read on the forward strand.
GCTCGCGTTCACGTGCGTGACCTTCGCGCCGATATGCTCGGCCATCTTCGCCTGCAATTGCGGATCGATCATGCGGTCGTGCGACGGAATCACAAAGTACGACGGACGGTCGCGCCACGCGGCCTGATCCACCTTCTGGTCGATACAGCCCGAGAACCACGGCGCCTGCGTGGCCGCGATCAGGCGGCGCTGGGCGACCGGCAGATCCTGCGCGAAATCGTCGAGCACGGCTTCGGTCGAGAGCGTCAGATAGCCCGCCGAATCCTTGCGCAGCGCGTTGGCCCACACGGGCGGCGGCAGTCCCTTCGTGATGTCGCTGATCGACTGGCCGTCGTCGGGCGCGAATGCCGCCACGTAGACGAGCGCCTTCACCTTGTCGTCGTTGCCCGCTTCGCTGATCACCATGCCCGCCCACGAATGGCCGACCAGCACGACCGGGCCCTTCTGCTGCTCGATCACACGCTTCGTCGCGGCGGCGTCGTCGGCGAGCGAACTGAGCGGATTCTGCACCGCCACCACATGCAAGCCGCGCGCTTCGAGCAGCGGAATCACCTTGTCCCAGCTTGAGCCGTCGGCGAACGCGCCGTGCACGAGCACGATGTTCTTGCCTTGCAGATCGGGCGAGATCGCGGGCTGCGCGGGCTGAGCCGCGTGCGCGGCGGGCAGCGCAAAGAGTCCGCCCAACAGGCCAGCGAACGCGAGGGAATTGCGAAGGAGACGAAGCATCGTCGAACTCCGTGGAATGAGTGTGGAGGAAAAGAAGGAGGCCGAAGGCGCGCGCGAACGCGGCGCGCCTCGCGGCGGCGTGGGCATTACGAGTGGGCGTAGATCGGTTCGAGGCCGACTTGATCCGCTTGCGCGCCCGAGAAGTCGTGCAGCGTGGCGTGCGCGGCCTTGACGCGCGAGCCCGAGGCCGAGCTGCCGCTCGTCACGCCGCCGAACGAGGTCTGCACGGCGTTGGCGTTGGCGTTGGCATTGGCATTGGCTTCATGCGTCGGCGCGTTGGCCGAGGCGACGTCCTGGCTCGCGGCGATGCGCGCCAGCGCCGCCTGAAGGTGAACCGGGTACTGGTTGTTGTCGCTCGACTGGCGATAGCCGGCTTGCTGAAGCTGGACCAGTTCCGCGCGCACCTGGGCGCGGGTGAGGCCTTGCTGGGCCGGCTGGGCGGCGAACGAGAGCGCGGGAACGGCAACGACGGCGGCAGCAACGAGGGTACGAACGAGGTTCATGATCAATCTCCAGTCGATGAGTGAGTGAGTCGGTCGGCGCACTGTTGTCTGTGTTCAACCTTGCGTTGGAGATATTTGAACCGCTGGACGTATCTGGCTTGTTTCCGTCGTCCCCCTTTATTGCAAGCGAGTTTTTCCCGCGGCGGCGCAGATACATTGCGGTACAAAACCGCGCGCCGCCGCGAGACGTTTCAGAACGTGTATGTGATCTTGCCGAAGGCCGTGCGGCCCAGCGAGTTGTAGCCGTAAGCGGTCGAATAGTCGCGATTGAACAGGTTCGAGAGCGTGGCCGAAATCGCCAGATGCGCGTTCACCTTGTACGAGGCGCGCAGATTCACCGTGGTGTACGACGGCAAATACGTGGTGTTGAACTGATCGTCGAAGGTCGAGCCGCCGTAGAGCAGCGAAACGCCCGTGCTCAGCGCGTGCAGATGAAACTCGTCCCACGTGTGATCGATGCTCAGGTTCACGGTCTGACGCGGGCGCCGGTTCAACCAGGTCTGATCGCTCACGTCCTGCGGATTGAGGATGCCCACCGCGAGACTGACCGGCGTGTTCGCTCCGAGCGTGCCCTTGTACGAGAGATCGAGGCCCTGAATATGCGCGCGGCCCACGTTCACGGGCAGAAAAGTCTGCGAATCGTAAGTGATGAGATCGTGCACGCGCGTGTCGTAGAGCGCCGCCGTGAAGGTGCCGATCGACGTCGTCGCGTCGAGCGCGACTTCGACCGTATCGCTGCGTTCGGGCTGCAGATTCGGATTCGCGTAGCCCGGATAGTAGAGGTCGTTGAACGTCGGCAGACGGAACGCGTTGCCGTACGAGACGCGCGCCGTATAGACCGGCGTGATCGCCCACGCGAGCGCCGCGTTGCCCGTGTTCACGCTCTGCCCCTGCACGATTTCGTGGCGGCCCGCGAGGAACAGCGTCCAGTCGCCGAGCATGACCGACTGATGCATCGACACGGCGGAGTCGTTGCGCGCGGGCAGCCCGTCCGGCACTTCGACGGGCAGATACGCCTGCTCGCGCGTGAAGTCGTAGGCGAGCTTGGTCTCGCCCGAAAGCGCCTGCCCGAACAGCGTGTGGCCGGTTTCCTGATGCGTGATCGAAGTCGAGCTGCTCAGGCGCGTCGAATCGAACTCGTCGGTCGGAATGCCAGGATCGTTCGCGTAGATGAACTGGCGGTCATACGCGTAACCGAACGACTGATCGAACTGCGTGGTCGGCGTGATGTCGAGATGGAACGCCACGCCCGTCGTGAGCTGATGATCGCGCTGGCGATCGGCGTAACCCGCGTTGTCGTACGAGAGATCCGACTGGTGATAGAGCGCGAAGGTCGAGATCGACCAGTTGTCGCGCGCATAGCCGAGGCGCGCGTCCAGATCCTGCGCGTGATACGGATTGCGGCCGTCCTCGTGGCCGTAGGCCCACGGCTTGGTCGCGTCGATGCCCGCCGTGTTGTAGTCGTGCAGGCCGAGCGAATACGTGAGCCCGCCGAGCGCCGCGAGCGGCCCGCTCGACGGCACGGTGCCGGAAGTGCGCAGCTGCGTGTCGAAGGTCTTGTTCGAGCCGCCGCCGAACGACACCGTGGTCTGATTCGGCTGATTCGAGGCGTGGCGCGTGAACAGCTGCACGACGCCGCCCACGGCATCCGCGCCGAACGAGGCGGCAGCCGGGCCCGAAATCACTTCCACGCGGTCGAACGCCGAGGTCGGCAGATCGGCCCACGCGGCCGTGCCCGTGGTCGCCGACCCCACGCGGATGCCATCGATGAACACAGCCACCTGATTGGCCGCCGAGCCGCGAATGCTGACCGAAGCGGTCGCGCCAGGACCGCCGCTCTGCGACACGCTCACGCCGGGCAGCGTGGCGAGCGCCTGCGTGATGCTCGGGTCGATGGGGTCGAGCCGGTCGAGATCCGCGCGCGTGAGCACCTGGGTGCTGGCGTAGCGCTGATCGAACGATTGCGGCAGATGCTGCGTGTCGCCGACGACGAGAATGTTCGGCAACGTTGCGTCGGCCTGGGTTGGTGCGGCGCCGGGTTCAGCGCCTTGTTCAGCGCTTTGTGTGGACGTTTGCGCATCGGCGCACTGCCAGGCGCAGGCGGCCACGGCGGTCGCGAGAACGAATTGACGATACTTCATGAGCAGACAGATCCTGAGGTCGAACTGTCCTTGCAACGGGCGGCCGCGCGGGCGGCGCGCGCGCATCGGGACACCCCGCCCTTTGCGGCTGCTTGGACCTCGGTCGATGGCAGGTCTCCTGGCTCGCGGGTCGCCGCCCGATGCCGGCCTTCCCGGTTTCCCAGTGGCCTTCGCTGGCATGGACTCGCCGCTCACAGTTGCGGGGACAGCCGCAGACTTCCGGCGTGCGCCGTTCGCGCGCCGTTACTGCGTTCCCTTTTGATCCCGTCGCCGGGAACCATCAGCGCGCGAGCGTAAAGGCGGTGCGTTCGGCGCGTCAACCTCCGCTGTGCCAGGCGATGCGAAAAAACGTCAGATGCGCGTCGCGGCTTTCATCCCCGTATTCATCGGCTCATTCGAGCGGAAATCCCTGCTTGAAGGTCTGACGCAGGAAATCGGCGAACAAGGTCACGGCGCGCGGCACGTGCGCGCCATAGGGCCGCACCACGTGCAACTGCGACGCGAACGCGCCCACCGGCCGCCACGCAGGCAGCAGCACGACGAGCTTGCCCGCCTGCAACGCGGCCTGCGCGCTGAAATCGGGCAGCAAAGCGATGCCCAGATGTTCGAGCGCTGCGTCGCGCAGCGCCTCGCTGTTATTCGCCGACACCGGCCCGTTCACGGTCACGTTCACACGCGACTGCTCGGCGCGGCGGCCCGTTTTCTCGAACGACCACGCGCCCGACCCGAGCGTGCGCGGATAGTAAAGACAGTCGTGCTGCGCGAGATCGGCGGGCGTTTGCGGCGTGCCGCGCAGCTTCAGATACGCGCGCGTGGCGACGATCACCGAGCGCGTATCGCAAAGCTTGAACGCCACATGCGTTTCCGGCACTTGCGCGCTGTGGCGAATCGCGAGATCGAAACCTTCGCTCGCAATCGACGTGAGCCGGTCGGAGAGTTCAAGCTGCACGCGCACCTCGGGATTCGCGCGCGCGAACTGCGCGAGGCGCGGCACCAGTTGCTGACGCGCGAATGCCACGGGCGCGGTCACGCGTACCGTGCCGCGCGCGATATCGGCCATTTCGCGCACGCTCGCGAAACTCGTGGCGATGCGCTCGAACTCCGCGCGCGTGTCCTCGACCAGCCGCAATCCCGCCTCCGTGAAGCGCACGCTGCGCGTGGTGCGCTGCACCAGCGCGACGCCCGCCACGCGTTCCAGTTCGGCGATCCGCTGGCTCATCGCGGCCTTGCTCACGCCAAGGCGCGCGGCGGCCGCCGTGTAACTGCCCTGCGCCGCCAGCACATTCAGCCAGTGCAAATGGGTCCAGAGTGCTTCGACGTTCTGCGTATCCACGAAAAGACTCCTGCCCCGAATACTCAACGATGCGCCGATGATAGCACCGCGCCTGCGCATCTTTCAGCGCTGCGCACTGCGATTGTTCACAGTGGAAAACAATCAATTCAGCCGCCGTGTCTTTGCAGACGCCGGGCGGCTCCGTACACTGGCCGTCACAGTGATGCTCAACCGACACTCAATAGCGAGGAGATGACATGCAGGCCTTCACCGATTCCGCGGACGTGGTCAACTACATCGGCGGCAAGCGCGAACGCGGCGCGGGCGACCGCACGCAGCCCGTCTTCAATCCGGCGACGGGTGCGGCCGCGCGCCGTCTCGTGCTGGGCGAAGTCGCCGATGTCGACGCCGCCGTCGCGAGCGCGAAAGCCGCGTTCCCGGCCTGGCGCGACACGCCGCCGATCCGCCGCGCGCGCGTCATGCTGCGCTTCCTCGAACTGATGAACCGCCACAAGGACGAACTCGCCGCCATCATCACGGCCGAGCACGGCAAGGTATTCGCCGACGCGCAAGGCGAAGTCGCGCGCGGCATCGACGTGATCGAATTCGCCTGCGGCATTCCGCAACTGCTCAAGGGCGACTACACCGAGCAGGTCTCCACGGGCATGGACAACTGGACCGTGCGCCAGCCGCTGGGCGTGGTCGCGGGCATCACGCCGTTCAACTTCCCGTGCATGGTGCCGTGCTGGATGTTCCCGGTCGCGCTCGCGGCGGGCTGCACGTTCGTGCTCAAGCCGAGCGAGCGCGATCCGTCGGCCGCGCTGTTCATGGCGCGTCTGCTGACCGAAGCGGGCCTGCCGGACGGCGTGTTCAACGTCGTGCAGGGCGACAAGGTCGTGGTCGACGCGCTGATCGCGCATCGCGACGTGAAGGCCGTGAGCTTCGTCGGCAGCACGCCGATCGCGAACTACATCTACGAAACGGGCGCGAAGCACGGCAAGCGCGTGCAGGCGCTGGGCGGCGCGAAGAATCACATGGTCGTGATGCCCGACGCCGATCTCGACCAGGCCGTCGACGCGCTGATCGGCGCGGCCTACGGTTCGGCGGGCGAGCGCTGCATGGCGATTTCGGTGGCCGTGCTGGTCGGCGACGTGGCCGACAAGATCGTGCCGCGTCTGGCCGAGCGCGCGCGCACGCTCAAGGTGAAGAACGGCATGGAAGCCGACGCCGAAATGGGCCCGATCGTCACGAAGCAGGCGCTGGAGCGCATCGAAGGCTATATCGCCACCGGTATCGAAGAAGGCGCGAAGCTCGTCGTGGACGGACGCGGCCTCAAGGTGCCGGGTCACGAAGACGGCTTCTTCACGGGCGGCACGCTGTTCGACGACGTCACGCCCGAAATGCGCATCTACAAGGAAGAAATCTTCGGCCCGGTGCTCGCCTGCGTGCGCGTGAAGGACTTCTCGGAAGCGGTGCAACTGATCAACGATCACGAGTTCGGCAACGGCGTGGCCTGCTTCACGCGTGACGGCAACGTGGCGCGCGAGTTCGGCCGCCAGATCGAAGTGGGCATGGTGGGCATCAACGTGCCGATTCCGGTGCCGATGGCGTGGCACGGCTTCGGCGGCTGGAAGCGCAGCCTGTTCGGCGACATGCACGCATATGGCGAGGAAGGCGTGCGCTTCTACACGAAGCAGAAGTCGATCATGCAGCGCTGGCCGGAAAGCACCGAAAAGGGTGCGGAGTTCACCATGCCGGTCGCGAAGTGATGCATTGATTCGATAGCGATATCGTTCTTATATCGTTCGGATATCGAATCAATTAGCCAACCGCGCCGCCGTTCCGCTTCTTGCGGACGGCGGCGCGGTTTTTTTGCGCGCATTGGGCGGGCTTTTCGGGCGCTTTAGGCTTTAGCGCTGCTCGCCGCCGCGCCGCGTGCGGCAATTCCACAACGCGTGGATGACGCGGCGCTCACCGGTGAGTCGCCGCCCGTCGAATCTCGTGGCCGGTTAAGCGCGCTACGCCACGCGCGTCCGCTTCACGCGCCCTTCTGCGCCACGGCGGCGGCCAGCGCGAGCAATTGCTGCGCGCGCAGGATCACGGGGCGATCGACCATCTTGCCGTCGACGGTGATCGCGCCCGCCTGCGCCTCGCGCGCGGCTTGCGCCACGCGTGCGGCCCAGGCGAGTTCGGCTTCGCTCGGCCGATAGCAGCGATGCACGGCCTCGATCTGCTTCGGATGGATGCAGAGCTTTGCGCCGAAACCGAGCCGCTTGCCGTTGAGCGCATCGCGCTCGATGCGCGCGAGATCCTGAATGTCGGGCGTCACGCCGTCGACGGGCGCTTCGATACCCGCGACGCGCGAGATCAGCGCGAGTTGCGAGCGATAGTGATTGAGCGGCTCGCCGTCGTCGGGCATGCCCATTTCGGCGATGAAATCGAGCGTGCCGAACATCAGGCGCTTCACGAACGGCGCGCGCGCGATCTCCATCGCGTTCCACATGCCGAGCGCGCTTTCGATCAGCGGAAACACCGGTACGCGGCGGCGCGCGAGCGCGATGGCCGCGCTCACGTCGGCGGCCTGTTCGGCCTTCGGCAGCACGATGCCCGCGACGCCGTCGAGCGCGCCGAGTTTCGCGTCGGCTTCGAACCACGGCGTGGCGCGGCCGTTGATGCGCACCAGCACCGGATGGCGGCGCGAGACCCAGTTCGCGATGTTCTCGCGCGCGGCGTCCTTGGCGGCGGGCTCGACCGCATCTTCGAGGTCGATGATGACGGCGTCCGCGCCGCTCGCGAGCGCGCGCTCGAAACGCTCGGGCCGGCTGCCCGGCACGAACAGGAACGATTGCGGCGAGAACGCGACGCGGGCGGCGTCGTCGCGAACGGGCGGCGTGGTGTTGGGCTCAAAGTGCATCGGCAAGCTCCGGCACGGCAGCGAACAGATCGCCGACGAGACCGTAATCGGCGACCGTGAAGATCGGCGCTTCTTCGTCCTTGTTGATCGCGACGATCACCTTCGAGTCTTTCATGCCCGCGAGATGTTGAATCGCGCCGGAAATGCCGACTGCCACGTACAGCTGCGGTGCGACGATCTTGCCGGTTTGTCCGACCTGATAATCGTTCGGCACGTAACCTGCGTCGACAGCGGCGCGCGATGCGCCGAGCGCGGCGTTGAGTTTGTCGGCGAGCGGTTCGAGCACCTTCGTGTAGTTCTCGCCGCTGCCCAGACCGCGACCACCCGAGACGATGATCTTCGCGCTCGTGAGTTCAGGACGATCGAGTTTCGTGACTTCGCGATTGATGAATTGCGCGAGGCCACTGTCTGCGGGCGCTTCGATTTTTTCGATTGAAGCGCTGCCGCCTTCTGCGGCGGCTGCATCGAATGCCGTGGTGCGAACGGTAATCACCTTGATCGCGTCTTGCGATTGCACGGTCGCGATGGCGTTGCCCGCGTAGATCGGACGCTCGAACGTATCGGCATTCTCGACCGCGGTGATATCGCTAATCTGCGCGACGTCGAGTTTCGCGGCGATACGCGGCGTCACGTTTTTGCCGCTTGCCGTAGCGGGCGCGAGAATATGCGAATACTGCTTCGCGATGGAAAGAACCGTCGCTTCGATGTTTTCCGCAAGACCTTGTTCGAGTTGCGGCGCATCGGCCAGCAATACTTTAGAAACGCCGACGATTTTCGCCGCCGCATCCGCCGCCGCTTGCGCGTTATAACCCGCGATCAGCACATGCACATCGCCGCCAATTTTCTGCGCCGCTGCAACCGTATTCAGCGTCGCCGCTTTAATCGACTGATTGTCGTGTTCTGCAATTACCAGATTCGTCATTTTGAATTCGCTCCTCACAGCACCTTGGCTTCGGTCTTCAGCTTTTCGACCAGCGTTTTCACGTCAGGCACCTTCACGCCTGCGCTGCGCTTGGGCGGCTCCGAAACCTTCAGCGTCTTCAAACGCGGAGCGACATCGACGCCGAGATCGGCGGGCGTGATCGTTTCGAGCGGCTTCTTCTTCGCCTTCATGATATTCGGCAGCGTGACGTAGCGCGGCTCGTTCAGACGCAGATCGGTCGTCACAACTGCGGGCAGCGAAAGCGAGAGCGTTTCCGCGCCGCCATCGACTTCACGCGCGACCGTGGCCTTGCCATCGGCGACCGTGATTTTCGAAGCGAACGTCGCTTGCGGCAGATCCGCCAGTGCGGCGAGCATCTGACCGGTCTGATTCGAGTCGTCGTCGATAGCTTGCTTGCCGAGAATCACCAGCGAAGGCTGTTCTTTATCGACGAGCGCTTTTAGCAATTTCGCCACGGCCAGCGGCTGCAAATCCTCATTCGATTCGATCAGCACGGCACGATCCGCGCCAATCGCCAACGCGGTGCGCAGCGTTTCCTGCGCCTGCGAAACGCCAGCGGAAACCGCGATCACTTCCGTCGCAATCCCCGCTTCCTTCAAGCGCACCGCTTCCTCAACCGCAATTTCATCGAACGGATTCATCGACATCTTCACGTTCGCGATATCCACGCCCGTGCCGTCCGACTTCACACGAACCTTCACGTTGTAATCGACCACGCGTTTGACCGGCACCACGATTTTCACTTTCGATCTCCTCCATTGCATCATTCGAATTGCACGATTGACGCATTACACGTGGGATCGGCGAAATCGGCCACTATCGATTAACTCTACCGGTCATAGCCCAGACCTATTGGCGAGGTCTACGCGAGGCGTCAACCCGGTTTCAACCCCGCAATTCACGACGCAGAATCTTGCCCGTCACGGTCTTCGGCAACTCGTCGATGATCGTCACGATGCGCGGATATTTATACGCCGCCATCCGCTCCTTGCAGTACGCCGCGAGTTCGTCGGGCGTGACGCTCGCGCCCGGCTTGAGGCTCACCACGGCCTTCACGGTTTCGCCGCGATAGCTGTCCGGCACGCCCACCACCGCCGCCTCGCGCACGGCAGGATGCGTGTACAGCACGTCCTCCACTTCGCGCGGCCAGACCTTGTAGCCGCCCGCGTTGATCATGTCCTTCTTGCGGTCCACGAGATAGAACCAGCCCTGCGCGTCCATGAAGCCCACGTCGCCGGTGCGGAAGTAACCGTCGACAATCGCCTTCGCGCTTTCCTGCGGCTTGTTCCAGTAGCCCGGCACGATCATCGGCCCGCGCGAAATGATCTCGCCCACTTCGCCCGCAGGAAGCGGCTGGCCCGTGTCGTCGCCGATATACGACTCCACATTGAACGCGGGCACGCCGATCGCCAGCGTGCCCGACGCGGTATCGACGGGCGCTTCGCTGCCGACCGGCACGACATGTGTGGGCGAATTCGTTTCGGTGAGACCGTAGCCGTTGTGGATGTAGTGGCCGAAGCGCGAGCGGAACGCCTCGATCACGCTCGGCGGAATCGGCGCGCCGCCCGAGTAAATTCGGCGCAATGAGGCGAAATGCTCGCGCGTCGCACGCGGATGATTCATCAGCGCAATAAACACCGTGATCGCGCCGATGGTGAATTCGGGCTTGTGCTCGGCGATGGCGTCGAGCATCACACCCGGCTCGAAGCGGAACGCCAGCACGAGCGGCGCCGCGCAGATGAAGGCCGCGCCCACGTGGCCGACGAGGCCCGTGATATGAAAGAGCGGCGCCACGCCAAGCAGCGGCGCGCCTTCGCGCAAGCCCACCCAGTCGCGATACACCTGCGCGTTAAAGGCCACGTTGCCGTGCGTGTTCATCGCGCCCTTCGGCACGCCCGTGGTGCCCGAGGTGTAGACGAGCATCGCGATGTCGTCGCTTTGCAGTTCGATCGCGGGCGGTGTTTGTCCGCGATACGCTTCGATCACGGTGCGGAGGTCTTCGGCATCGTCTCGCGTTTGCGCTTCGCGCGCGCGGTTCATGCCCGCAAACAAACGCTCGTCGTTGCGCTGCTGATAATCGAGCGCCGATGTCGTCATCACGCGCGGGCTCACGCGTGCGCTCTCTTCGATTTCGCCGCGCGCCACGCGCGCGTCCTCCTCGGCCAATAGCGGACGCACCACTTCATCGTGCAGCACGCCATGGCAGACGAGCAGACGCGCGCCTGAATCCGCGAGCAGCACGCGCAATTCGCGCGCGCGATTCATCGGATTGACGGGCACCGCAATCGCACCGAGCTTCCACGCGGCCACCAGCGCAATCACGAATGCCGGCACGTTCTGCAGATAGATCGCCACGCGTTCGCCGCGCGCGATGCCGCGCTCGCGCCACGCACAGGCGAGCGCGTCCGATTGCGCATCGAGTTCGGCATAAGTGAGCGCGCCGTCGAAATACAGCAGCGCGGGCCGCTCGGGCGCGCGCGCCACGGCAGCGCGAAAGAGACTCAATGCATCGCCGTATTGCTGGTCGATGGTGGCCGTGTGACCCGTCGCGTAATGCGCGAGCCACGGTTTGCTTTCATAGGGCGTCATGGGCGCTCCAGCACATCCAGCAAAAAGCGGCCGCCGCGCGGCGATTGCGCCGCGCGAGCGGACCGGCTCTCAATGAATCGACGAAGGACGAAGCAGCGTTCGCGATGCAGGCGATGCTACGCCTACTTCACCACCACCGGATTCACCGGCGCGCCGCTGCCGTTCACCACTTTCAGCGGCGCGGCGGTGTAGAGAAAATTCCACTGGCCGTCCTCGGCGCAATCGGCGGCGAGCGGATCGAGCTGCGCGATCTCGGTGAGCGTCACGCCCAGATTGCGCATCAGCGCGTTATGCAGCGGCAGCGCCACGCCCGACACCGGATCGACGGTCACTTCGTTTGCAATCGTGTCGGTGACGAGATTCGGAATCTCCATGCGCTGGAACCACTCGACGAGTTCGCGGCTATACGTGAGGCCCGGCTCGACGAAGTTCTGATAGAACTCGGCCTGATCGCGCTCGTAGAAGGAGCCGATCCAGCCCGTACGCACGACGAGAATGTCGCGCTTCTCGATCTGCACGCCCTGCGCCTTCGCGGCCGCGAGCAGGTCTTCGTGCGTGAAGGTTTCGCCCGGATCGAGCACGGCCTTGCCGCGATGGCGCGCCATGTCGATCAGCACGCCGCGCCCCACCACGCCGCGCTCGGCGATGGGCAGCACGCTCGCCTTCTCCAGACCGCCGATGGTCGACTTCGCGTCGTAGCCGTTCCAGAGCTGATCGTCGTACCAGACGTGCCCGAGCGCGTCGTACTGCGTCGAGCCTTGCAGATACATGATCATCATGTCGTCGGCGTATTCGGCGAGCCCCGGAAACAGCGGGCCTTTCCCGCACATGTAATGGCCCTTGTCCATCACGTTCATGCGGCGCGCCTGCGAACGCCCCGGCCAGACCGGATCGCCCTTCGGATGCCCCATCTGGATCTGCAGCGTGAAGGTCTTGCCCGATCGCACCGACGCCACGCCGCGCAACACCTCGGCCTGCGTCAGATAGTTGAGCGAGCCCACTTCGTCGTCGCTGCCCCACTTGCCCCAATTCTTCGGCGAATCCTGCAGCAGCTCGGCCACTTCGGGAACGTTCTTCGACTCCATGCGTTGTCTCCTTTCTTCTCACACGTTGATGGGTGATGCAGATGGAACGACGCGAACGCGGCTCGCGTTCGGGGTGCCGAAATAAATCGCACGACCGTGCTGCAAAGTCAACCGGGAAAAACAGCAGGCGCAGAAAAGCGCGTTCCTGCACATCATGGATGGTCGGCGACATCTCACTCATACGCGTCGCGCTGAATCCTCGATGCAGGGATTCGTTGTCTCCACGCCGCGATTCAACGCGCATTGCGAACCGGCGCACTTCGGTGCGTGCCGCGAGGCCTCCCATGAACGAACGCGAGTATCTGGACGATCTGCATCGAAAGTGGGCGCGCGCAACGTCCCGCGCGGCATTTGCACGCCCGCACGTTCAGCGGCGTTTCGTCGATACATGGTGACGCGCGAACATTCACTCAAGGAGCAATGGCAATGAATCCAGGCAGCAAAGAGAGCGCCGAGGGCGAAGGCCTCGTCCAGATCGCGATCGCCGACGGCGTCGCCGACGTGCGGCTCAATCGCGCGGAAAAGATGAACGCGCTGAGCCCCGGCATGTTCGCGGCGCTGATCGCGGCGGGCGAGCGGCTCGCGAACGAAGCCGATCTGCGCGCCGTCGTGCTCTCGGGCAACGGCAAGGCGTTCTGCGCGGGCCTCGACATGCAGAGCATGGCCGCGCTCGCGCAGACCACGCGCACGACGCCCATCGCCGTGCGCACGCGCGGCCTGAGCAACGACTTCCAGTACATCTGCACGCTGTGGCGCGAGCTGCCGGTGCCGGTGATCGCGGCGGTGCACGGCGTGGCGTTCGGCGGCGGCCTGCAACTCGCGCTGGGCGCGGACATGCGCTACGTGACGCCCGACGCGCGGCTCTCCGTGATGGAAATGAAGTGGGGCCTCGTGCCCGACATGGGCGGCATGGTCCTCACGCGCGACCTCGTGCGCGACGACCGTCTGCGCGAACTGATCTACACCGCGCGCATCGTCGCGGGGCCGGAGGCGGTCGAGATCGGTCTTGCCACGCGCGTGACCGACGATCCGCTCGCGCTCGCGCTGCAAACAGCGCGTGAGATCGCGCAGAGAAGTCCCGATGCGATCCGCGCCGCGAAGCGTCTGCTGCATGTCGCTTCGCGCGGCGACGCGGCCGCCACGCTGATCGCCGAATCGGTCGAGCAGGATGCGCTGATCGGCGGCGCGAATCAGCGTGAAGCCGTGCTCGCGAACGTCGAACAACGCGCGCCGCGCTTCGTCGCGGCCACGCCGCATCGTGTGGGAGAACCGTCATGAGCACTGTGCAATCGCTGCAATTCGAAACGCTGCGCTACGAAGTTGAGCACGGCATCGCCACCATCACGCTGCATCGGCCCGAGAAGCTCAACGCGTTCACGGCGACGATGATGCAGGAACTGATCGCCGCCTTCGACGCCACCGACGCCGACGACGCGGTGCGCTGCGTGATCGTCACCGGTTCGGGGCGCGCGTTCTGCGCGGGCGCGGACCTCTCGTCGGGCGGCGAAACCTTCGACTATGCGAAGCGCCTCGGCACGAGCGTGGACACCGTGCATCGCGACGGCGGCGGGCGCGTCGCGCTGCGCATCTTCCGCAGCCTCAAGCCGGTGATCGGCGCGATCAACGGCGCGGCGGTCGGCATCGGCGTGACCATGCAGTTGCCGATGGATATCCGCCTCGCATCCGCCGACGCGAAATTCGGCTTTGTGTTCGGGCGGCGCGGCATCACGCCCGAAGCGGCTTCGTCGTGGTTCCTGTCGCGCGTGGTGGGGATCTCGTCGGCGCTCGAATGGTGCTTCACGGGGCGCGTGTTCAGCGCGCAGGAAGCGCTGGAGCGCGGGCTCGTGCGTTCCGTACACGCCGCCGACGACCTGCTGCCCGCAGCCTACGCGCTCGCACGCGAAATCGCCGACAACGTTGCGCCGGTCTCCGCCGCCATCGCCCGGCAGATGATCTGGCGGATGGCGGGCGCGCAGCATCCGATGGAAGCGCATCGGCTCGACAGCCGCGCGATTCAATCGCGCGGGCGCTCGGCGGATGCGGCCGAAGGCGTGAGCGCGTTCCTCGAAAAGCGCCCTGCCGCGTTTCCCAATCGCGTCTCCACCGACATGCCGGACTTCTTCGACTGGCAGAGCGAGCCGCCGTTTATCTGAGCGTCGCGCGCGCTTGGTGCACAGCCGCGCTGCGCCGTCACGCTCCCCTTCACGCGCGCCACCACCACATCAGCGAACCCACCAGGACGCCCGCCGCCATGAAGTTGGCGACGGTCCTCAGCGACTGCCGCGCGCCGTACGGCTTGCGCGTAAGCCACTGCACGCCGATAAACAACAGCGCGGAGGTCAATCCCCAGCCCAGCACACCATGAAGAAGGATGAATCGCAGCACGCGTGCCTCGTCGAGCGTTTCGTTGGGCGCTATTTTCGTACAGACCCTGAAAACGCGCGCGGAACCCTGACTCGCGCGCGCGGTCCCTTTCAAGTACCCTACGGCCTGCCCGCAGGGCACGCGCCGCGCGCGGCGCTCGTTTCAACGCTTGAAAAGGAACCTGCATTACCCCATGACCGTGCATGAAATCTGGTTTGCGCCGCTGGTTGGCGCGCTCGTCTTGCTGGCCGCCGCGTTCGCTGTGGCCGCCATCGTTCACTTCCTGCTGTTTCGCGTGGTCGCGCGTCTCGCGCGGCGCTCCACCACCCGCATCGACGACGCCCTGTTCGAATTCGGCGCCTTCAAATGGCTCAGCCGCGTCGCGCCCTTCGTCGTCATCAAGCTGGGGATCGGCATGGTGCCGGGTCTGCCCGACAACGCGCTGCAACTCGCCGACAAGATCGTCTTCGCGCTCATCGTCTTCCTCGTCACGATGACGATCAGCGCCACGCTGTCCGCGCTCGAATTCAGCCATCGCACGGCGCGCCAGGATCAGCCGCGCCTCTCGCTCAAGGGCGCGATGCAGCTCGTCAAGCTCGTGATGTTCATCACCGCGGCGCTGGTCGTGATCGGCGACGCCACCGGCAAGCAGATCGGCCTGCTGCTCTCGGGCATCGGCGCGATGTCGGCGGTTCTCATGCTGATTTTCAAGGACACGCTGCTCGGGCTCGTCGCGGGCGTGCAGCTGTCGTCGAACGACATGCTGCGCATCGGCGACTGGATCACGCTGCCGAGCGCGGGCGCGGACGGCACCGTCATCGACATCACGCTGAACACGGTGAAGGTCGCGAACTTCGACAACACCATCATCACGATTCCCACCTGGAAGCTCATTACCGAGAGCTACCAGAACTGGCGCGGCATGACGGAGTCGGGCGGGCGGCGCATCAAGCGCGCGCTCGCGCTCGACGCGACCAGCGTGCGCTTTCTCGGCGCCGATGAAATCGCGCGGCTCGAACGTCTCACGCTGCTCACGGATTATCTGCACGACAAGCGCCACGCGCTGACGCAGTTCAACGGCGCGCTCGGCAGCGCGGGCGACTGCTCGGCGAACCGGCGTCAGCTCACCAATCTCGGCACGTTTCGCGCCTACGTGCAGCAGTATCTCGAACGCCACCCGCAGATTCACCACGAGATGACCTGCATGGTGCGGCAACTGGCGAGCGGCGCCGACGGCATTCCGCTCGAACTCTATTGCTTCACCAACACCACGACGTGGAGCGATTACGAAGCGATTCAGGCCGACCTGTTCGATCACCTGATCGCCGTGCTGCCCGAGTTCGGCTTGCGGGTTTATCAGCAGCCGTCGGGCTTCGACATGCAGCAGGGTTTGCGCGTCGCGCGCGCGGCATCCGTGGAATCCGTGGCATCCGCGGAATCGATCGCCGCGTAATTCGCGTGGCGATCGAAGGACCTGGCGATCAGGCCGGCACGCGCGGCGTTTCGGTCTGACCGGTCGCGCCGGTCGTCAGTTCGTCGCGATCCGACTCCGGCACCTCGCCCGCGCGGCGATGAATATCGTGCGTGACAAAACCCTGTTCGCGGCTAGGCACCGCGAACCAGTCTGGATGCGCAAACGACGCGCGGATATCCTCGAGTCCGCTCGCCCAGTGCTCCTCCATCGTATCGACGCTGAACTCGTAATCCTTGTAGTGGCCTTCATACGGTTTGTTCTTGTAGATCAGATGCACCACGTTGATCGACGAACCGTCGGCCACGCGTTCGGCGAGACGGAACAGCGGATCGCTGCGGCGCGTTTCGGGCGGCACGTGTTCGAGCAGTTCCTTGATGAAACGCGCGTGCTTCTGGCGGTCGGCGAGCATGTTCGTGATCG
This sequence comes from Paraburkholderia sp. J94, assembly GCF_905220285.1. NCBI lineage: Bacteria > Pseudomonadati > Pseudomonadota > Betaproteobacteria > Burkholderiales > Burkholderiaceae > Paraburkholderia > Paraburkholderia sp. J94. Next base: position 134,911 of record NZ_CAJMZH010000015.1, read on the forward strand.
CGCGCGTGCGGCTCGAATACTGAATGTCCTTCGCGCGTTCGGCCACGTCGAGAAAGTCGGCGGGCACGCTGCCGTTCGCGCTCCATAGATCGACCTGAAACACCAGCGTGTCCTTGTGATCGGCCTCGCGCAGCACTTCGGTCAGCGGCGTGTTCGAGACGAGGCCGCCGTCCCAGTAGAATTCGCCGTCGATCTCCACGGCCGGAAAACCCGGCGGCAGCGCGCCCGACGCCATGAAATGCTCGGGTTCGAGCCGCATCTTCGCGTTGTCGAAATAGACGAGATTGCCGCTGCGCACGTTCACCGCGCCGACCGAGACGCGGATCGGCCCGTCGTTGATGCGGTCGAAATCGGCGAAACGTTGCAGCGTGGCCTTGAGCGCGGCCGTGTCGTAATAGCTCACGGCCGTGGGCGGCGCCTTGTGCCAGCCCGCCACCGGCAGCGGCAGGCGCGGCGCGAAGAAGCCCGGCTGGCCTTCGGTGAGCGCGCGGCTCGCGGCCCACATGCTGGCCCAGCGGCGCGACAGCGCCTGATGGCCGAACATCGGCAGCGCGAGCGCGCCGAGATTGCCGAACCAGTCGAGCGGATGGCAGATCGACGCCCAGAATCCGCGCAACGCTTCGACGCGTTTCGCCGGTTCGTTGCCCGCGATGATCGCCGTGTTGAGCGCGCCGATCGACACGCCCGCGATCCGGTGCGGCTCCACGCCCGCCTGGGCGAGCCCTTCGAAGACCCCGGCCTGATACGAGCCGAGCGCGCCGCCGCCCTGTAAAACAAGGGCGATTTCGTCGTAGCGCGGCAGCTCGATCGGCTTGCGCTCCTTGCGTGCGATGGCGTCGTTTTTCGTGCTGCTGCGCATACGTTCTCCTCGCGTGAATTAGTGCATCGACCAGCCGTGCGTGACGAGCACCGACTGCCCCGTCAACGCCGCCGACTCGAAACCGGCGAGGAACGCCACCGTGTTCGCCACGTCGTCGAGCGTGGTGAATTCGCCGTCGACGGTGTCCTTGAGCATGACGTTCTTGACCACTTCATCTTCGGAGATGCCCAGCGCCTTCGCCTGCTCGGGAATCTGCTTGTCGACGAGCGGCGTGCGCACGAAGCCGGGGCACACCACGTTCGCACGCACGCCGCGCGGGCCGCCTTCCTTCGCCACCACGCGCGCGAGGCCGAGCAGGCCGTGCTTCGCGGTCACGTAGGCCGACTTGAGCTTCGACGCCTCGTGCGAATGCACCGAACCCATATAGACGATCGAGCCGCCCTTGCCGCTGCCGTACATGTGCTTGAGCACGGCCTTGGTGGTCAGGAACGCGCCGTCCAGATGGATCGCGAGCATCTTCTTCCAGTCGGCGAACGGGAAGTCCTCGACCGGGCTGATGATCTGGATGCCCGCGTTCGACACCAGCACGTCGATGCCGCCGAACACCTTCACGGCTTCCTCGATGCCCGCGTTCACGGCTTCTTCGTTGGTCACGTCCATCGCCACGGCGAGCGCCTTGCCGCCGGCCGACACGATGCTGTCGGCGACCTTGCCCGCCGCCGCGAGGTTCAGGTCGGCGATCACAACCGCCGCGCCCTGGCTCGCGAAGGTGCGCGCGCAATGTTCGCCGATGCCGCTCGCGGCCCCCGTGATGACTGCAACCTTGTTCTTCAACGACATAAGTAATCCTTAATTGTTTAGACAAATGTAAGAGATGCGTCGCGCATCAGGCCACTTCGGCTTCGCGTTCGTCGAGGCCGGTCTGGCGCGTGGGTGTGGCGGAATCGGCGTGACTGGCCGGCTCTGCGAGATAGTCGTACGCCACTTCGCCGATATCGAGCGTGAGGTCGGCAATCACGTGACGCGCGCCCACCACGCGGCGCACCGGCAGATCGGCGACCGGCGCGAGTGCGTGCGGATGCAGTTCGATGGCGGCCGGGCCGCTCCACGCGCCATGCACCGTCACGTCGCGCAGATAGAAGCGCACGAGTTCGCAGATACGCGCGCTGCCGTCAACGTGCGGAATCACCTTGAGCAGATAGTTGGGCGTGTCGGCGAGCTTGCGGCGCTCGTCTTCGTTGTTGAGCACGTGATGCTTGTAGCCCATCGTGCCGGTCGCGATGCGCTGCGTGCCGTAGTCGAGCGTGCCGAGCAGCGTGTCGTTGCCGTCCACGCCGAGCACCGGGCGCGCGAGTTTCTTCGGGAAGCCCCAGATTTCGCGGCCGCCCGCGATCGGACCTTCGTCGTCGAGATACATCGAATGCGTGTAGTTGCCGAGACGCCCTTGCGGGTCGCGCACCGAGACGACCTGGCCGCTTTCGGTGTAATCGCCGAAACCCGAGGAATCGGGCATGCGGATGAATTCGTAATGGACGAGATTGTTTTCCGGCTTGAGCGGCTCCGGCACGATCGCACGCAGCGCGTCGGGGTCGGTCTCGTAGGAAATGATGAAGTACTCGCGGTTCACGAAGCGGAACGGCGGACGCGGGTACGCGGGATTGTGCACGGGCATCGCGAAGGCTTCGCGGCGGATTTTGGCTAGATCCATTCTGTCCTCATGGCTGGGCTGCGGTAAAACGTCGCGACTCATGATAGAGGCAAACGGTGACGCGTTCGCATTTTTGGAGAATAAACACCGTTGCGATTCCGTTAATTAACAAGCCATCTGAAAGCATTAATTAACAGTTCGATTTTTTATGAGACGCAGTGGCGATTCCGAAGGCCTTTCTTCATCGGCTTTTCACGGCATGGCTGTAGGCGGCAAACCACACAATCTGCTTACAGAACGAATTACGCAATAGATTGATGCCAAACGTTGCAATGAAGCGGCGCGTCCAGTGCTCGCATTGAATCGGTGCATGAAACCGGCGCGCAAACTGAACGGAAAAATGAAACAGGCGCATCGCGCAACGGTTCGAACGACCGTGCGGCGAAGCGCCTGTGAGATAGCGGACCGGGCTGAGCCGGTCAGAAGTTGTACTGCACGTAGATCTGGCTGAAGTTGATGCCGGGATTCGGATGCTTGAGCCCGGCGTTCGACAGATGCTGGAAGCGCAAGCCCGCCTGATAGTTCTGGTGCTCGCCGAAGATCGCGCCCACGCCCACCATATCCGCGAACTGAAACGACGACGAGAAGCTACGGTCCGGCGTTTCGTCGACGTGCGAAAGCAGCCGCACGCCCACGCCCGCTTCGATAAACGGGCGGATAAAGCCGGAATTCTTCACGAAACGGAAGACCGGCGTAAAGCCGAACTCCCAGATGTTCGCGTGCGAGGCCGGGCTTTCCCGCATGTCCCAGTACGCCACGTGGCCTTCGCCCACCACGGTAAAGTGATAGCCGCCGATCTCCCACCAATGCCAGCCCGGATCCCACACGATGCCGAGATCCGCTTTCTTCACGTCATGATCCGCAACGCCGCCCGCGAACTGAATGCCCCATTGATCGGCGTGCGCCGCCGTCGAGCCCGCGAGCAGTCCTGCGAAGAGAACCGCCGCCGGCAGCTTTCGTTTTCGCATTTCTTCTCTCTTTCGTTATTCGATTGCCCATCCACGCAATCCTTGAATCGGGAAAGCGCCGAATCGAATGCCCGCGGATTATAAGAGCGGAATCAGCTTTGTTAACGTTGCATGAATGCAATGAATTATTACCAAAACTCGCTCAATTCTTTCAAACGTAAATCGCAATGCGTTATTGCGCGACGCGAAATAAATTGGATAAAAAAAGACCTCCGCTTTGCGCAAGCGGAGGTCAAGTCGGTTTGGAGACCAGCATCGTTCATCGCCTGAACGACGCGGGCAAATCTTAATGCGCTAAACGCTTGCGATAAACGCGGTAGTGCGCATCAAACCTTTTCGAATGCAGCACCAATGCGAATGCGATGCCGATCACGTCGCGTGGATCAGCGCATTGCGTTCGCGAGGCTTTTGAATTCCACGCGCCGGATGATGCGGCTTTCCTGCGCGACGATCAAATGCGCGGATGCCTGCAAATACGCGGGCCAATGCGGATCGGCATCGCGCGCGGTGCGGCGCGCATCGTAATCGGCAATGCTCTCGTAAGCCCACAGATGCACGACCTGATTCAGCGCGCCAATGTCGCTCATATAAAAACCCGCTGGCGCGCCTAGATACTTCAACTGGATCGGCATGGCGAGGCGGTCGAATACGTCGATGAATTCCGCCATGCCGCGCGGACGGATCGTGTAGATGCGGTGATCGATAAACGGCTTGCTCATGAGGGTTCCTGCCTGATGGTGATTCATGCGGCTGCGGTCTCGACGGCGTGGTCGAGTCCCGCGAGATGGCGGCCCGTGAGGTAGCCGAAGGTCATGATCGGGCCGAGCGTGATGCCCGCGCCGGGATAGTTGCCGCCCATGATGCTCGCGCGGTCGTTGCCCACGGCGTAGAGGCCCGCGATGGCACGGCCGTCGTCGGCGAGCACGGCGCCTTCCACGCTCGTGCGCAGGCCGTCGAAGGTGCCGAGGTCGCCCATCACGATCTTCAGCGCGTAGTACGGGCCGTCGCCGATGGGCGCGACACACGGATTCGGGCGCTGCGCGGGATCGCCCAGATAGCGGTTGAACGAAGTCGAGCCGCGCCCGAACGCGGGATCTTCGCCGCGCGCGGCGTGCTCGTTGTAGCGGCGCACGGTCGCTTCGAGTCCTTGCGCGTCGATGCCCGCGCGCCGCGCGAGTTCGGCGAGCGTGCGCCCCTTCGCGAGATAGCCGTTGCGCAGCATCGGCCCGAGCGGCACCGGTGCGGGCTTTGCGTAGCCGAGGCCGTACTTGCGGATCGTCGCGTGATCGCAGATCAGCCACATCGCGGTGTCCGCGTCGTCGCGGCATGCCTCGATCATGGCGGCGCCGACGTCGTGATACGAATTCGACTCGTTGGTAAAGCGCTCGCCGCGACGCGTCACACCGATGATGCCCGGCTTGTAGCGGTCCAGCAGATGCGGGAACACGGCGAAGCGGCCTTTGCCGCGCGGCACGCGCGAGACCGGCATCCAGGCCGCGGGCTGCGGATAGCGCGCGGTCACCCGTGCGCCCACGCGCTCGGCCAGCCGCGCGCCGTCGCCCGTGTTGTCGTCCGGGACCGGCGAGGCATGCGTGCCGCCGCGTTGCAAATGCGCGTAGGTCTGCGCGGTGCGCACGGCGTCGTGCGAGAAGCCGCCGCCCGCGAGCACCACGGCGCGGCGTGCCGCGATCCGCTCGCGCACGCCTGCGCGCTCGACCACCGCGCCCGTCACGCGGCCCGCATCGACGATCAAATCGCGCGCCGCCGTGCCCGTGAGAATCGGAATGTGCAGATCGAGCGCCGACTTCGCGAGGCGCGCGGCCAGCGCATTGCCGCTCGTCACCTGCACGCCGCGTCCGTGAATCGCGAGCTCCTTCACATGCGAAGCCAGACGCTTCGCCACGTACCACGCCGATGCCAGCGAACGCGTGGCGTTGAAGAAATGCTTGAGGTCGGCATTGGACGAATTGAACATCATGCCGATGAAGGTGATGCTCTGGAGCGGCGGTCGCAGACGCGCGAGATCGGCGCCGAGCCGGCTCGCGTCGAACGGCGCGGCGACCACCGAACGGCCGACATCGACACCGCCCGGCACATGCGGATGATAGTCGGGATAGAGCGTCGGCACGAATTGCACGGCGGTTTCGCGCTCGAAAAAATCGAGCATGCGCGGACCGTGTTCGAGGAAGGCGTCGATCGCTTCTTCGTCGTAGAACGCGCCGAGTTCGCCACGCAGATAGGTACGCGCGGCATCGCGTGTATCGGGCTTTTCATGCGTGCCCTGCTGCACGCCCTGTTGCATGCCGTGACGGTTGCCCGGAATCCACAGCACGCCGCCGGAATAGGCCGTTGTGCCGCCGAAGACGGCGGCCTTTTCCACGACCACGACGTCGAGTCCCGCCTTGCGCGCGGTGATGGCCGTCGAGAGTCCGCCTGCGCCCGCGCCGATCACGAGCACATCGCAGGTCGCGGGAATCGGCGGTGGGTTTGAATGGTGTCGCTGCTTCATGTTTGTCTCCTTCATGTCGATCGGCATAGGCGCGTTAGCGTGTCGCCGCGCCTTCGTAGCCAGGACGCGGCACGAGATCCATCAGCATCGCGTCGAGGCCGCCGTCCACCACGAGTTCCGCGCCGTTCACGTAAGCGGCGCGCGCGCTCGCGAGAAACGCCACCACGTCGGCGATGTCCTGCGGCTCGCCGATACGCCGGCTCGCGATCATCGCGCTGCGCCGCGCCTCGATATCGCTCTGCGTGTAAAAGGACGCGGAAAGCGGCGTGCGGATCATGCCGGGACACACGGTATTGCTGCGCACGCCGCGCGGGCCCCACTCGGCCGCGAGCTGGCGCGCGAGCATCGCGACGGCGGCCTTGCTCGCGCTGTACGCGCCGCTATGCGTTTGCGGATAACGCGCCGCGATCGACGCGACATGCACGAGCGCGCCCGAGCCGCGCGCGAGCATCGGCTTGCCGAACGCCTGCGAACACAGCAGGTAGCCGGTGAGATTCACGCGCAGCATCGCGTTCCAGTCTTCGAGCGACAGCGATTCGATGCCGCCCGGACGCAGCAGTCCCGCGTTGTTGACCAGCACGTGCGCCGCGCCGAATTCGCGCGCCACGCGCGCGGCGGCGTCCGCGACACTCGCCGCGTCGCCGATATCGCAGCCGATGGCGATGGCCTGTTTTTGCGTCTGTTCCTGCAATTGCGCCGCCAGAATCTGCGCCTTGTCGAAGTCGCGATCGAGCAGGACGACACGCGCGCCCGAGGCCGCAAAAGTCTGCGCAATCGCCGCACCGATGCCGCCCGCCGCGCCCGTTATCACGCAGACCTGATCGTCGAGTTGCAGCCAATCCGTCCGCATGTTTTTCTGCCCTTCATCATTCATCTGGAATCCTTATCGAATTGACGAGTACGCTTGCCGAGGCTTTCGTCTTGCGGCCTGGATGTGTGAAAAAGTATAGAGGCGAGGTTCATGAGCGAAGTGGACAAACGTGTCGATGAGCAGGACAATTTGTACGCAGGAGGCAAGACTGCATGCGGAGAATCCCTAACTACGACCTGTACGGCGAGTCGGCGCGACCGCCGGGCTATGGTGCGTTCAATTTCGAATGGATTCCCGAGCGCAGCCGCCCGAACGACTGGCAGATCGCGGCGCATCGGCACGACGCGCTGCTGCAATTGCTGTACATACGCGGCGGCGGCGGCCACGTCATCATCGACGGCGTCAGGCACGCGTTCGAACCGCCCTGCCTCGTCGTGCTGCCCGCGCAAACGGTGCATGCGTTCGCGTTCACGCCGCAGATCGACGGTCTCGTGATCACAGCGGCGCAGCGTCCGCTCGAAGCGCTCGTGGACGTCACCGCGCCCGGCATCGCCGCGATCTTCGCGCGCGCCGCCGTGATTCCGGTGCGCGGGACCGATCCGAGCGTCGGCATGCTCGCGCCGCTGTTCGCCTTGCTCGAACAGGAATACCGCAGCGGCAGGCGGAGCCACGCCGCCGCGGGCATGGCGCTGATGGCGGCGCTATTCGTCCATGTCGCGCGTTTAAGCGACCTCGCGGCGGCACCCGCCGCCGCAGCGGGCGACCGGCGCGCGGAGCTGCTGCGGCGCTTTCGCGAGTTCGTGGCGGCGCATGGGCGCGAGCATCGGCCCGTGGCGTTCTACGCGCAGCGTCTGGGCGTCGCGCCCGCGCAGCTCGCGCGTATCTGCCGCGAGGCGCTCGCGCAGTCGCCCACTGAGGTGGTCAACGAGCACCTGATTCGCGAGGCGCAGCGCGACCTCGTCTATTCGGCGCTGAGCGTCAAGCAGATCGCGCACGCGATGGGCTTCGAGGACAGCGCCTACTTCAGCCGCTATTTCCGCAAGCAGACGGGCCTCACGCCGGTCGCGTTCCGCGCCGCCGCGCACCGTCAATGGACCCAGGAGAGTTGAGATGAACGACGACACGCCGATTCGCGATCTGATCGCGCGCTGGCACGCCGCAACGGCCGCTGGCGACATCGACACGCTGCTCGGGCTGATCGCCGGGGACGTCGTGTTCCTCGTGGCCGGGCAGCCGCCCATGCGCGGGCGTCAGGCCTTCGCCGATGCGCTCGCGGCCCTGCTCGTCACGCATCGCATCGAGTCGTCGGGCGAGGTGCGGGAACTCGCGGTATCGGGCGACCTCGCGTACTGCTGGAGCGAACTCGATGTGCGCGTGATCCCGCGCGCCGGCGGCGACGCCACGCGCCGCACAGGCAACGTGCTGTCGATCTATCGGCGCGAGGCGGGCGGCTGGGTGCTCGCGCGCGACGCCAACCTGCTCACGCTGAAGACGGGCGCATAGGCCGCATTCAACGCATCGGATGCGTCCGCTGCATCGACCGTTTTACGCCCGCGCGCTGCACCAGAAGGGTGACCTCGCGCCCTCGCGGGCCGCCATTTTCTCGCGCCACGCGCATCATTGATTCGCCGTCATTTTCTCGACTTATACTCGACACGCCCATCCCCTCATCCTCACGGCGGCGACTATGAAACGTATGACCGTCCGGCAATCGCCGGTGCATGGCAAAGGCGTCTTCGCGCTGCGTCCGCTGCGGGCCGGCGAGCGCATCTTCGAATACAAGGGCAAGGTGACGACGTGGCGCGAGGCCACGCGCTGGAACGCGCGCCGCGACGATACGGGCCACACGTTTCTGTTCGGGCTCTCCGATGGACGCGTGATCGACGGCGGCCGCGGCGGCAACGGCGCACGCTGGCTCAATCACGCGTGCGCCGCGAATTGCGAGGCGATCGAGGACGATGGACGCGTCTTTATCGAAGCCGTCCGCGACATCGCGCCCGGCGAGGAGCTGTTCATCGACTATGCGCTGGTGATCGAGCAATGCGAGGCCGACGAGGCGCAGCGCCAGTACGCTTGCCGATGCGGGACCTCGCTATGCCGGGGGACGATGCTGGGTGTGCTCGCGAACGCGGCGATGACGACCGCGATGCCCGTCGCGGCAGCGGTATGAAGCAGCGAAATTAATCAGGAATCCGATTGAATCACGGGCGATGGAATTGCGCTTGACAGTTTCGACGACGATATGAATGACCGCGCAGGATCATGTCTAACTTATCCACAGATTTTGTTGAAAACTCTGTGAACACGCGTTGGGACAATTCGACTAAACGCCTGATTTTGCAACTAATTCACGTCTAGCGCGACACGCCGCCCCGGTGCGTGCACGCAATAGGCAATTCAGCCCGAAATCGACGATTTCGGGCCGTCGCAACGTGTGCGTTCACACCTTTACGCCGCGCTCTGCTTGAGCTTGCCGTACACGAACTGGCCGAAATACCACGACAAATCCGAGTGATTGAGGATGTTCGCGTCGGACAGCGCGCCAGCCTCGAGTTTCAGACGACGCAACATCAGCTTGCCCGCCTGCGAAGCGATATAGAGGCGCACAAGCTCCTTGCGGGTCTTCTCGTCGGCCGATTCGAAGTGCTCGCGGCCGCGCTGCACCTCGTCGTTGCGGCGCGTGCGCGCCTCTTCGTCGCGCGTGGCGATGCTCTGTTTCACGGCGGCGCCCGCCTCGGCCTTCGCGGCTTCCTTCGCCGCCTCCTTGACCGTTTCGGCGGTGGCAAGCTCGGTCTGGATCGCGACCATCTTGCGTTCGGCCTCGGACACCTGCCAGTTGTGGCTGAGCGCCTTCATCAGATAACCGGCCGGACTCTTGGTGACCTTGCCCTGGTTCAGACGGAAACGCGTGTACTCGATCGCCTGCTGAATGCGCTCGTCGGTCCAGCTCATGCGATGCTCGGCGATCACATCGAACTGCTTGTTGCTCAGCCCGAACTCCTCCTTGAGCGTGAGCAGCAGATCGTGCGCGTTCGGCTGCCGCGTGAGCATGGCCGCGACGGTGTCCTTGCGCTTCAGGCGGAAGCGGATCTTGTTGATCTTGCGCGAGCTCTCGCCGTCCGCACGCGTTTCGTAGCTGATGTCGAGATCGGAAAGCTCGTTGATCTGCTTGACGGCGGGATCGAGATACTTCGGCCGGAAGTGCTTGAACTCCGACGCGCTCGTGCCGAGCTTGCCGGGCCAGCGCCGCATGACGTCGAGCTCGATCCAGTCGGTGAGGCCCGCGCTCACGAAGGGCTGGATGTAGTCGTAGATCGCGCGCGCGAAAGTCTGCGAAAACGCCGCCGTGATGCACAGGTTCAGCCAGTGATGCTTCTCCGGGCCAGTGATGTGACGCAGCATCAGCGGCGGAATGCGGAACTGGATGCGCCCCTTGCCGATCTTGACGCTGCCCATGAGCTGCTCGGACACCCACTGATCGTCCTCGGTGGGGGCGCGGTCGGGCGGCGTGTCGGTCACCTCGATCAGCACGCGCTGCGCCTCCTTGATCACGCTTTGCAGGTGGCGCACGTTGCGGCTCTCGTAACGCATGAGCCACTTGAAGTAGTTCAGGTCGACGTCGTAGGTCTCGTGCGCGATCGGTTCCTGGGCCGCGATGAAATACGCGGCGTCGATGAAACGCCGCGACGACAGGCCTAGCCCGTTGATCGCCACAAAAACGTTATTGCGCTGAAAGCCGATTTCCCTCGTGCTCTCGCTGATGGGCTGCCCGGACATTTCCTCAAACAGCCCCAGCGACATCTGCTGGGTCGTCGTCCTTCGACCGATGTCCTCCGACATTCGTGTGCTCTCCGTCGATATTGGGCGCGACTCTATCACTCCTCAAATACAAGTCAACACAATAAACGTTACCCGATGCGGGGTGCTGATTGGGGTCCGGCACAAAAACCGTACCTTGCTGCACATAGAACGCGACATCGCCAGCACAAAAAACGGCAACCCATTGCACATAAATCGCTGCCTCTTGCACAGAGACCGGTGCTTTTCGAGAGCAAGTACTTGATTGCCAAGCATTCGATGGGCGCTGTTAGTGGGTTTGTGGGTTTTCTTTTTTTAAGTAAACAAACCAACCCCGTATTGCAAAAGACGCTTCGCGCGAAATTCGACGCCGATTGCCTTGCAATACGGAGGCGAATTTCTGGGTAATGGGCAGATTTTTCGGGCGTTTGGAAGGAGAGACGGGCGCTCTGTGCGATGAATCGGCGATCCAAAGGCGAAAGCTCGCGGATCAAGAGGAGCTAAGAGGCAACGTTTTGTGTGCGATCTCGTTGTTCCGAGGTGACGTTTTTTGTGCGAGACGATTTTTTGGCATGTCGGGCACTGGGAAGCCGTCATCAGACGGGGTGCCAGGTAACGATTTTTGTGCGTGCGAGTGAGATGACCGCGAAGGTCACGTTTTTTGTGCGGACAGCCGCGGGAGGCGAGGTGGCCGGAGGGTAACGTTTAATGTGCAGCGCTTCTGGATGGATGGATTGGCGTTTCGCTTAAGCGTGAAGTCCCGTCGAACGGTGTCCCGGTAACGGTTTTTGTGCACTTGTTCGGCGGCGCGTAGATCCCCCATGGTAGAGATCCGTGTTTGCGACTCTGCAGAAATGCGTTTCGGCGGAATCGCACGCGGAAGGTCACGTTTTTTGTGCGCTGCGGCCGCGGAGGGGCGGCGAGGCGCTATGTCGCTGAAGCTATGAGGATCGAAGGTAACGGAATTTGTGCGAGATCCGCGGTCTGGGATGGCCCGATCGGATGGGCGACACAAAATCCGTTACCGCAGAATCGCGGTGCGGCATCTTGAATCTGCGATTCAAGAAAAGCGCACAAAAATCGTGACCTCTGCGCGCGGACGCGAAAGGTATGTCAGATAAACACGAGAAAATAGGACAGCATTGAATAGCAGAGTGCCCCATGACCTGACATTCAACTGACGATTTGCTTAATTTTTAAGCAGGCAGGCGCAAACCGCTTTAAACGCCCCTTGGCGGGCTTGGCCGCTCCGCGAAGGTCTGAGCCTTAACCTAAGCCCAGGAAGCCGTTAAAAGACGAATAAAAAGGTCGATTTTTTAAAATACTGGGCTCAATCAGTGTGTTCTGAAACGCTTTTCCTGTATTCTACGCTTTATCCAAATTCCGATAAAAAGCGTATTAATGGCAAAGACTATCGAATTCCCATCAATTGATCGGCGCGTCGACCTGTCGACGGTTACGCAATTCGCGGAGGAAGCCGGTCACCTGTCAGAAGAGCTTCGGGAAATGATGCTGGCGCCGAAGCCGCGCAAGGCTGCGCCCACGTTCACGTCGGCGCAGGTTGCCGAGATGTGCGGCATCGACCGGATCAAACTGAATAACCTGTTGGCCACGCGTGAAGGATTGCCGCAGGGCGAGGCACAAGGTTCGGGCCGCAGTCGCGTGTTTACTTTGCCCGACGCGCGCACCTGGGTCCAGCAGGTTTCGGATATTTATCAGACGCCGCTGCACACCGGCGTGCGCGACGCGGACGGCAAGGTGCTGCTCGTCGCCAACTTCAAGGGCGGCTCGACCAAGACCACGACGACGATGTGCCTCGCGCAAGGTCTGACGTTGCGCGGCCGTCGCGTGCTGCTGATCGACCTCGACCCGCAAGCGTCGCTCACGGAACTGTGCGGACTTTACGCGGAAAAGGAAGTCACGGAAGACAGCACGGTGCTGCCGTACATCTACGATCCGCACATGGAAGGCGGCCTGCTCAACTTTGTGCAGCCGACTTATTGGGATGGACTCGATGTTATTCCGGCACACCCGACGCTGTTCTCGGCGGAATTTCATATTCCGGGCACCGTGATCAAGAACCCTGGCTTCAAGTTCTGGGACTTGCTGCGTCAGGGCGTGGAGACGCTCCGTCAGCATTACGACTACATCATTCTCGATACGGCGCCGTCGCTGTCGTATCTGACGATCAACGCGCTGATGGCCGCCGACGCGATGGTCATGCCGCTGGTCCCCGAAAGCCTCGACTTCATTAGCTCGGTGTCGTTCTGGAGTCTCTTCTCCGACCTCGCGCACACGATCATGGAGCGCGGCGACGAAAAGACTTACGACTTTGTCTCGGTGCTGCTGTCGAAGGTGGATTACGGCAAGACGTCGTCGGCGCCGGTCGTGCGATCGTGGGTGCAGCGCACCTATAAGGATTGGCTGAGCGCGATCGAAGTGCCGGCGAGTTCGGCGATGAGTAACGGCGCGCTGGCCATGGCAACGGTTTTCGACATCAGCAAGGGCGATCTGGCCGACAAGACGGTGGCGCGCGTGCGCCAGCCGCTCACCGATTACGTGCGATGGATCGACGATCTTTACGTTGAACAATGGAGGGCCGGCAAGTGAGTTCATTCCGCGACAAGATGGCGGCGAAGACTGCCGAGCTCGGCTCGACCGCAGAACGTCAGACGACCGAGCGTCCCGCGGCACCGCCGCCCGAGCCGCGCCGAAGCAGCGCATTCAAGACCGGCCCCGGCATGCTGGGCGCGCTCGCGGTCGCGCAGCAGCGCATTCAGGAACTCGAAACCAAGAGCGACAAGCTCATGCTGCCGGTGAACGCGATCCAGCCGAACCCGTGGCAGCCGCGCAAGATTTTCAGCGACGAAGGGCTGGCCTCGCTGGCCGAATCGATTCGCGAAGTCGGGCTGATCGAGCCGGTTGTCGTGCGTCGCGCGGATAGCGGCTATCAGCTGATCGCGGGCGAGCGACGTCTGCGCGCGCACGTGTTGCTGCACGAGGAAGAGATCCGCGCATCGGTGATCGATTGCTCGGATCAGGACATGGCGGTGCTCGCGCTGGTGGAAAACGTCGGCCGCGAAGATCTGACCGACTATGAGATTGCGCAGTCGCTGCGTCGCGCTGAACACGAATTCCCGACGCGCACGCGCATGGCCGAGGCGCTGGGTATGTCGCGCAAGGGTCTGTATCGATTCCTCGCGTTCGAAAGCCTGCCGGACTTTGTGCGACTCGATCTCGATTTGAATCCGCGTTTGCTGGGTGGTTCTGCTGCGGATGAAATCGTGTCGGCGATCAAGAAGCATGGCGCGGCGGGGCTCGCGTCGGCACGTGAACTGTGGCCGGCGGTGGTGGCGGGGACGCTGGATCAGGGCAAACTGGCGGCGGCGATCGGCGCGCAGTCGAACCGGACCGTGGATGAGCGCAGCGTGTCGGAACGCAGCATCGAGAAAATTTTCTCGGGGAAGAGTCACGCGGGCAGCATCACGAAGGATACGAATAGCTTCACCGTGAAGCTGAAAACCGGCGTGCTTTCCGACGCGCAGGAGACCCAGATTCGAGAACTCATTAGCCAACTGTTCAACGTGAAGCCGGGGTGATGGCCGGTTTGTAGGACGTTTGCTGAGATTTAAAGCCCGCTGATACGGGCTTTTTTTATTAGTGTCGTGGGGAGTGTTGGGGCGTGTCGAGTCGACACGTTGTGTGTCGTGGGAGAGAGGGGTGGGCGAGAGGTGGAGATTTTTCGGAGCCACGTGTGTGTCGAGTCGACACAAGAGGTTTGGAGTGTAAGGAGAGGTTGGTTGAGGTGTTGATTGATTTCGTGGGGTTGATCGTTCGGACCGGAGTGTGTGTCGAGTCGACACAGCGAGGGACGTGTGCTCCGCGAGGTTAGCGATGAGGGGCGGTGAGCGTGACCGGATTGGTTTTCGGGACCGCGCATGTGTCGAGTCGACACAGCAGGGTAGACGTGTGCCGGGAATAGGTGATGGATGTCGAAGGGCGTGCCGGGGGGGAAATCTTCGGAGCGAACTGTGTGTCGAGTCGACACACAGTTAGGCCGAGGGCGAATGTTTTGCTGAGGACGTAGGCGGATATGACTGGGTTAGTTTTCGGGGCGGGGCGTGTGTCGAGTCGACACAGCAGGGTAGACGTGTACTGGAGAGCTGTGATGGATGTTGACGGGCGTGCCCGGGTTGAATCTGCGGAGCGAAGTGTGTATCGAGTCGACGCACGGGTAGGCCTGCGCCGAATGTTTTGCTGAGGACGTGGGTCGATGTGGCTGGGTTAGTTTTTCGGGGTGGGGCTGTGTCGACTCGACACAGAGTGGGAGAGTGGCGGGATTTGGCGGATCGCGGAGTTGTCTGGAACAGGCTTACTCGTGCCAATGGCCGACGATTGATGACGCGGGGTCGGTGATGTTCTTTAGTGTGTCGAGTCGACACACGATTAGCGCATGCATTCTTGACGATACGGAGTGTGTTGTTCAGGTACTTGCGCGTGACGTTTGCAGTACGGCTTTGCCATTTGACTATGTGTCGAGTCGACACATGATGAGCAGTCGGCACATCACCGCGCACTGAACGTCGGGAGCGGCTATCTGCAGCCGCGCTGCGGTGACTTGTGTCGACTCGACACAGGTCGAGCAATGAGAGCGAGAGTCATCCCCGGAGGAGCGTTGTCGCTCACGGCAATCAACCCTGATACGGCGGGGCGGTCTGCTGTGTCGAGTCGACACACGTCGGGGAGCGCAATGGCCTGGCGCTACGTTGATCATATGAGTGTGGTGATGGTGGTGTTGCTCTGCTGTAGACGACGCTCCGCGGCTGTGTCGACTCGACACAGCGCGATGACTTCGAACGCCATCGCCGTCGCAATGTGCGCTGCGTCCTGCTGACGTACTTTTGGGGGCCGCGACGAGAATTGGGTCAAACTCTGATGCAATTGATCTCGGCTGATTTTGTGTCAAGTCGACACAGGATGTTCGCCAAGACCTTCGACGCTCAAGCTCGAGCGCGGCGACCCAGCGACTGAATCGGCTGCTCGTTGACTGGGGAATAGCTGGTGCCGACTGAAGGTTGCTCTGCCTGGAGCGGCTGCCAAATCTGTGTCGAGTCGACACACGGTGGCTCAGCAATCACAAATTGGCGACGGCGGATGACCTGAGACTCGGAGTGTGTCGACTCGACATAGATCGCTACACGGCTAGAAGCTGGCCGGATTGAGCTTTGCGATTAAAGCAGATGAGGGCCGAAAATCTCGTGACCTGATCCCAAGTCAGTGAGCGGTAGCTCTCCGTCATTTTGCGACGATGATGTGTGTCGAGTCGACACACACATATCGAGCGCGTTACGCGGCCACACCTCGGACTGCCCGACGCGGGCACCTATGTGTCACACAACGGCCATTCGTCTGACCGGCGCTGCAATTTCCTCCGGTCCCAAATTCTGTGTCGACTCGACACACTCACAACTCTCGCTGACCGCCAAAGCCGGCGCGACGCCCTATGCATCGTCTCGCTCGTAGGCGAGGCGTGACCTGCCGTACTCATACTGCAGCCGACGAGCATGTGCGGTGGACCGTTGTGTGTCGAGTCGACACAGGCCATCCTGCCGTCCGCGCGGGGGCGTTACGCCGTGATGGGGATGCCGGTGACTGCGGGATTTAAGGTATAGCGATGCCCGACCGGCAACCCGCATCGGTGTGTCGACTCGACACAGCTGTGTCGGCTCTGGACGGCTTCAATTCGGGGCTGGCCGTGCGCTCAGTAAGGAGGCGACTTTCGCTTGGCTTCGGCCTGGTGACGCATTGCGTCAGAACGCTGAAGGCTGTGACCGGCACCACGAGTCAAGCAGTACGGAGTGGGGCACCTCCGCGTCAGACGTCTATCCGCCTATTGAAGAAGATGCGGCTTCGCATCCTCCAACCGATGAATACCGGAGCGCCAACACACCGGCCTGCAGATCCAGCGCCCCCGAACACAGCCCATCCACAAGAGGTGAATCCGTTCGCGCGACTCGACACAGAGCTCGTCGATCGGCCAATGAAGTGCCGCGCATATGCTGCACAGTAGCTCGCGCGGGTTCGCTGGCCTTCAGCACCTCGAATAAGAAATAGGAGGCAGCCCGGCGCGCTGATACGAGTCAGCCGCCCACGAAGAGAATCATCCCCTGAACCAGCCACGACTTGCATTCAGCCCCCAGCACACAGACACACCTCACCCCCATTCTTCAGCCAAATCATCATTTACGCAACTAACAGTCAAATAACGCCAAGATCATCCCCAATAACCAAGCCAACCCACACCCACCAAACCCTCCCACGCGCGCAAAAACCCGCCTAACTCACCCTCAAATCACCTCCAAACTCCAACCCCGTGAAACAATCCCAAAAAATCGCACAAACCGCTAAAATCCCCGCCCAGCAAGCGATTCAGCCGATCAATCAGGGGCTCAAACCCCAATGTTCCACGGATGACCGGACTTTCGGACCCTAAAACTCCCTCATTCGCTCCAGTTTGAGCCCACAAAAGCCACGCAAACGCCCATCTGTATCAATCACTACGTATTCGGTAATTATCAGAATCAAAAACACCCCGCGCAAGGCCTCCAACCGTCGAAAACCCCGCGCCCACCACTAAAAACCGGCCTTTAACCCTCAATCCCCCGTGCCTTAACCATCCCGCTCGCGCGCGCAAAATTCCCGGCACCCAGATGATGCAGCGTATGCAGATCGGTGTTGCTATCGTCGAACACCCAGTGCCCCTTATTGAACACGCGCGGATCGGCCGCCGCCGACACCACTTCGCAGAAGCACGTGTCATAAGCATCCTCGGTGTGCTTCTCGGGAATCAGCCTGCACTCCATCCACGCCGCGCAGCCTTTCTCGAGCAACGGCAACCCGAGCACCGGCCCGGTCACCGCGTCGATGCCGAAGTGCTCGAACTTATCCGCATCGCGTCCGCTGATGCTGCCGACTGCAAAAGTCAGATCCATCGCCGCAAAACCTGGCACGCAAACACCGAAGGTGCCGCTCGTGTGAATGAGCTCGCGCGTGAACGTCTTCTTGTCGATGACGACCGCGAGACGCGGCGGCGTGAATTCGACCGGCATCGACCACGCCGCGGCCATGATGTTGCGACGCTGGCCGTCGGAACTCGTGACGAGCACCGTCGGACCGTGATTGATCAGGCGGCTCGCGTGTTCGAGCGCAACGGGGTGAAAAGAGGAGGGGGAAGTCATCGTGCTGTCTGTCCACTTCGAGTCGAGATTCGACGGACTGTACAACAGATGAAAAATCCTTGCGGCGCGCGCAGAGTCGCAGCGCATCCGTAAGACGTCAGCCGATCGTTTCCCGATCCGCCGACGACGAAGCCGCGATATGCCGATGCACGAGACTGCTCACATAGCCGCGCGATTGCATCTCAGCGAGACGGCTCGTCGTGCGCGACACGTCGTGTGCGCCGTCGAGGCCGTCGAGCGCGGCGCGAATCGGCCGGTCGGATGCGATGAACAGCGCGTGCTTGCGATCGTAAAGAATATCGACGAGCCAGACGAAACGTTGCAGCACGTCGCCGCGCTTCAGTTGCGCCGTGTCGACGCCATCGAGTATCAGGCCCTGCCAGCGTTCCGCGATGGCCAGGTAGTCGAGATGCGAACGGTGCGTGCCGCACAGCGCATCGAAATCGGCCCACACCATTTGCTTGCCGGCGGCGGTGACGGCAAGCGGCCGCCCGGCGACCTCGATCGTCGCCGGATGCACGGCGCTTTGCGCCTCGTACTCGCGATAGATCGACCACAACGTTTCGCGCGTGCCGTCGAGCGGCGCGAAGTAGCGCGGTTCCGCCGACTCCGCGCCGAGTTCACGATAGTCGCGCGCACCGTCGAACGCGATCACCTTGAAATGCCGCGCAATCAACGCGATGGTCGGTTCGAAGCGCGCGTGAAACTCGGGATCGGGCAGCAGATTATCCGGGCTGTAATTCGAGGTCAGCACGATGCGCGTGCCGCGTTCGAGCGCGGTTTCGAGAAAGCGCCCGATCAGAAAGGCATCGGCGATATCGTGAACATGGAATTCGTCGAAGTAGAGCAAATCGACGCCGTCGAGCCACGCGCGCGAAACGTCGCCGAGACGATCGTCGCTACGCGGCGCCTGCACGAGCCGGCGATTCACCTCGCGCGTGAACTCGTGAAAATGGATGCGCCGCTTCGGGCAGTTCGCGAGCGCGAACGCCGTATCGACGACGAGGCTTTTGCCGCGTCCCGGCAGCCCGTGACAATACACACCCTGCGTGGCACGCGCGCCGTCGCGGTTGAGCATGGCCTGCAATGCGTCGATCGCGAGGCGCTGACTGGCGTCCGCGGCAATACCTTTGGCAGCGAGTGCGCGGACGACGGCGGACGGATCGAGCATGCGAAAAAACGGGAAGGGCTTCGGAAAACGTGCGCGGCGCGCGACACACGAAGACAAGCGACAATGCGCGGCGCCAACGACACAACCGCGCCAGTTTAACAGCCCGGCCGATTGCTTCGCCGGCTCGCGGGCAGCCGCTCACGCCTCAGTTCTTATCGCGTTCACATCGCGTGCACGCCTCAGCTCACGCCCGTCGCATAGCGGCGGCAATGCTCCAGATAACCCGCTTCGTGACTGCTCGCGAGTTGCACGACGCTGTTCCAGAGCCACAGCGGCGCGTCGATCGTTTTCGATCGATTGCGCCGCAGCTCCGCGAGCCACGCGCGGCGCGAGGGCGGATCCATCTGCCGCGCGTGCGCTTTGCCCACGACCGCCGCGAGATAGAACGCGACCGCGCGCGCGTCGTTCTCGTCGAGTTCGTCGATTTCGAGCTTGAGATCCTGCGGCAGCAATTCACGAATCACCACCGCACGATCGAGCATGCGCGCCGCACGCATGCGCTCGCCGAGAAACGGCGCAAGATGACGCGCGCCTTCGACGACGCGTTCGGCGTTGTCGCGCGGCATCGACGCGTCTTCATAGCGCGGCGCCGCCGCCTTCACGCCTTCCTTAATATCCATGAGACAGAGATCGTCGCCCTCGATCACGCCGCCGTCGACGTCGAGCAGCACGGCGTAGCGCAGGCGTCCGAGCGAACTGCATCCCTTGACCCAATATGCCGCGTCGAGCACTTCGACTTCGCCCGCGTCATTGCGGCCGCGCAGTCCGGTCGGCAGGCTCGCGATGGCTTCGTCGCAGAAGATCTCGGCGATCGCCTTGTTTTCCTCGCGTGTGAGCGGCCAGAAACGCTTGCCGAGTGGAATCGTCGGCTTGAGATCCTCGATGCGTTCCTGCGCGAGATGTTTCCACGAACGGCGCACAGCGAGCTTCATCGCAAGGTGAACCGGATCAGGTCGTTCTGGAAGTTTCGGATTCCTGTGCTTTGTCGCGAACTCCGCTTCGTAACCGGCCGCGAGCGCTTCCATCATGTGCACGATCGTCAGACCGGAAAGCGACGAACCGCGCGCGGCCGTCGCGAGTGAGAGACCGAGTCGAATCAGATCGTGCGCCGGATTGCCGATGACGGTCTGATCGAGATCGCGGATATGCACTTCGACCTTGCCGTCCTGATTCGCGACCGGCCCGAGATTGCCGGTATGGCAATCGCCGCAGATCCAGATCGCCGGACCGTGGGGCAGTGCGCTGCCGTTGGTTTCGAGAATCCATTCGTAAAACTGGGCGGTGTTGCCGCGCACATACGCGTGCGGGGAGCGCGCCATTTTCAGGCGGCGCTGTTCAATCAGGATTGCCTGGCGTTCGGATGGCTTCGGAAAACGCACAGCTTGTTTCGCGCGCCTCGCAGGCTTCGTCTGCTTGTTCGACTTCATGTCATGGGCCATGGCGAGTCCTTGTTCGCGCATGGGCGAGCAAACGGCGTGCCGCACGATTACGAAATGAAAGACTGCATCGAGCAAGCCTTCATTTTGCTGACGAAGTTTCGCGCCGTGCATACGCGCCTGATGTGAATGCGCGGATTGCCTGTTTCGTCACAAAAATTAAAAGCAGCTTCGCTATGCTTCAGCGTTGCCTTACCGCTGCTTACGCGCGGTTAGCGCATCGCTCGGGCCGCTCCTCGAGCCGTTGTTGTGCCTCTCTCTGGTTGGAGACTTCGATGACGGTCGATTTCGCGCCGGTGCGTCCGCTATGGCGGAGCGCGCCGCGCAAACGTTTGAGCTTGCCCGAGGCGCTGATGGCGCACATCGCGCATAACGTGCATATCGCACACATGACACGCGTGACGCGAACGAGTCGGCGCGCGTGCGCCGTGACGTTCGTCTGCGCCATGACGGTCAGCGCGTTGAGCGCGTGCGGCGATCGCGCCGAAGACGCGCGCGTCTCGCTCACGTCGAGCGCCGCGCGCGAACTGGCCGATGTGCAGCCTGCCTCGACACAAGGGAAAACGCCAGCACCTTCTGCTGCCGCGTTCGCACCTAATTCGGATTCCATATTATCGAATGCCGCCGGGAACACGGACAGCACCGCCGCGTTGACCGCAGCCGCCGTGCGCTCGCCCGCGCAGCCCGCCGCGAACGACGGCACGCAAAGCGCGCAGAACGCACCGCTCGCACCACCCGAGATTCACACCGCCGATTAACGCCCCCGGCCGCGCGACCTTTGCCGCTTGCCGATTGAATCGGCGTCGGCGCGTCGCGCGTGCTTTCTCAACCTGAAGATGGAAACCAGAACATGACTTCGAGAAGCCGCCGTGACTTTCTCCGCACCGCCGCGATGAGCGCCGGTTCGGCCACCGCCCTGACGATGCTGCCGCAAGGCATCCGCAACGCGCTCGCGATTCCCGCGAACAATCGCACGGGCAGCATCCAGGACGTCGAGCACATCGTGATCCTCATGCAGGAAAACCGCTCGTTCGACCATTACTTCGGCACGCTGCGCGGCGTGCGCGGATTCGGCGACACGCGCACGATCACGCTGCCCAACGGCAAGCCGGTGTGGAATCAGCCGCTCGCAGCGGGACTCGGCGAAGTGCTGCCGTTCCATCCGACCGCGGCCAATCTCGGCCTGCAGTTCATTCAGGATCTGCCGCACGACTGGCCCACGACGCACGCCGCCTGGAACGGCGGTCGCTACGATCAGTGGGTGCCGCAGAAGGGCACGACGACGATGGCCTACCTCACGCGCGACGACATCCCGTTCCACTATCAGCTCGCCGACGCCTTCACGATCTGCGACGCCTACCACTGCTCGACGATGACCTCGACGGACCCGAACCGCTACTACATGTGGACCGGCTGGGTGGGCAACGACGGCAGCGGCGGCGGCCCCGTGGTCGACAACGCGGAAGCGGGCTATGGCTGGTCCACGTATCCCGAAGTGCTGCAAAACGCGGGCATCTCGTGGAAGATCTATCAGGACGTGGGCGAGGGGCTCGACGCGAAGGGCTCGTGGGGCTGGACCGGCGACAATCCGTATATCGGCAATTACGGCGACAACTCGCTGCTCTACTTCACGCAATATCAGAACGCGCAGCCGGGCAACCCGCTCTACGATCGCGCGCGCACGGGCACGAACGTGCTCGCGGGCGGCGGCTATTTCGACGTGCTCAAGCAGGACGTGGCGAACAACACGCTGCCGCAGGTTTCGTGGATCGTCGCGCCCGAAGCCTATTCGGAGCATCCGAACTGGCCCGCGAACTACGGCGCGTGGTACGTCGATCAGGTGCTGCAGATCCTCACTTCGAATCCCGATCTGTGGAGCAAGACCGTGCTGCTCGTGAACTACGACGAGAACGACGGCTTCTTCGATCACCTCGCGCCGCCGTTCCCGCCCACGTCGAGCGCGAATGGTCTGTCGACGGTCGATATTACCAACGAGATTTTTCCTGGCAGCAGCAAGTACGCGTCGGGACCGTATGGCCTCGGAACGCGCGTGCCGATGCTGGTGGTGTCGCCGTGGTCGCGCGGCGGCTGGGTGTGCTCGGAAACCTTCGATCACACCTCGGTGATCCGCTTCATCGAAAAACGATTCGGAGTCCATCACGATCTGCGCGAGGCGAATATCACGCCGTGGCGTCGCGCTGTGTGCGGCGACCTGACCGCCGCGTTCGACTTCGCCACGCCGAATGCCGCGCTGCCCACGCTGCCGTCGACCACCGGCTATGCGCCGCCCGACAAGAGCCGTCACCCCGACTATGTGCCGTTGCCGCCCGCTGTCGGCGCGGTGCCGAAGCAGGAATCCGGCGTGCGCCTCGCGCGTGCGCTGCCGTATGAGCTGTTCGTGCGCTTCAACGCGAATGTGTCGACGGGCACGGCGGGCGCGCATTTCATCAACACGGGGCGCGCGGGCGCGGTGTTTCTCGTCTACACGGCGGGCAGTGCGGATGCGCCGCGCACCTATACGGTGGAAGCGGGCAAGCGCCTCGAAGACAAGCTCTCGATTGGCCTGACCGGCGCCTACGATTTCACGGTGCACGGCCCGAACGGCTTCCTGCGCCGTTTCGCGGGCAAGCAGGTGCAGACGGGCTGGTTTGGCAGCGACGTGGCGCGGCCGGAAGTGGCGGAGGGCTACGACGTGGCGAACGGCAATCTGCAATTGCGTCTGGAAAACACGGGCCATGCGCGCTGCCAGTTCACGATCGTCAACGCTTACGATTCGACCACGAAGATCCAGCGCACGGTGCGCGGCGGCGACACCGAGCAACTCTATCTCGACCTGCGCAACGCGCATGGCTGGTACGACCTGACGATCACCGTCGATAGCGACGCGACCTTCGTGCGCCGCATCGCGGGCCACGTGGAGACGGGCCGTCCGAGCTATAGCGATCCGGCGCTCGGCGCGTGATGACGTTCGACGGCGTTTGAGCGCTTATTTGAGCGCTCACTGCGCGTTCGAATGCATGTAGCCACGGTGTCGCCCACGCGGCGCGCCGTGGCTTTTTCTTGGCTCAGCGGACGTCCTGAGCCTGTTGCTCCAGCAAGCCGAGCAGCAGTTTCGCCGACTCGCTCATCTGCCGCGCGCCGCGATGCACGATGCCGATGTCGCGATGAAACACGTGATGGCCGAGATCGAGCGCGCGTACTTTGGCGGGCCACTTTCGCCACGTAGCGGTCTGTGGCACGAGCGCCACGCCCACGCCGTTCTCGACGAGCTTGACGATGGCTTCGAGTTCGTCGAGTTCGCAGATCTCGCGCACGTTCAACTGCATGCGCCGCAAAAAGCGGTCGACCTGACGGCCACCGAACGACGCGCGGTCATAGCGGATATACGGCTGGGTAGCGATCAGATCCATCCAGTCGTCGCCTTTGACCGCGCGCGGCGCGATCAGCATGAACGGCTCGCGCACCAGCGAGGTCCAGCGCAAATCGCTCTGAAGCGCGAAGGGTGGCCGGATGATGGCGGCAAGATCGGCTTCGCCCGCATCGACGAGATTGATGAGTTCCATCGACAGCCCAGGGATCACGCGCGTGCGCGCGCCCGGACATTGGCGGTAGAACGCGGCGAGGGCGTTGGGCAGCAACGCGCGCTGCACCGAAGCGATCGCGCCGATCGTCACGCGCATCTCGATGGCCGGATCGACCGTGACGGCGCTCAGATTGCCATAGAGGCGGATCACTTCCTGCGCCTGCACGAGCAGTTGTTCGCCGCGCGCGTTGAGGCGCGCATTGCGTCCTTCGCGCTCGAATAGCGCGAAACCCAGTTCGTTTTCGAGCCGCTGCATTTGCGCGCTGACGGCCGCTTGCGTGAGGCCGATGCGCTTGCCCGCCGCGGCAAACGTTCCCTCGCGCGCAACGGCGATCAGCGTTTTTAGCTCACGGATCATTCACAAATTTCCTTTATGTTTTCGAAAATTATATATTGATTTTATTGAACCACGCCCGTGCGTATGATGATGCGAATTCCCTACGACAACACCCACGCATACCGGAGCGCATCATGAGTCTTTCCCCGTTTCATCTGGCGATTCCCGTCTACGATCTGCCTGCCGCGCGCGACTTCTACGGCCGCGTGTTCGGTCTCGCGGAAGGACGTTCGAGCGACGCCTGGGTCGACTTCGATTTCTTCGGCCATCAGTTGGTGATTCACGAGCATCCGAAAACGGCGTCGCAGGAAAGCGCCCACACGAATCCGGTCGACGGCCACGATGTGCCGGTGCCGCATTTCGGCGTGGTGCTCGAATGGACGCAGTGGGAAGCGCTCGCGGAGCGTTTGCGCGCGTTCGGCACGGCCTTCGTGATCGAGCCGTATATCCGCTTCCAGGGCCAGGTGGGCGAACAGGCCACCATGTTCCTGTTCGATCCGTGCGGTAACGCGCTCGAATTCAAGGCGTTCAAGGATATCGGCCAGCTGTTCGCCAAGTGAGGTTCGCGAAACGCAGTCCGCGAACTGCGCATGCACGGAAGCGGTGCGCCGTGCATGCAAAACATAAATAGTGTTTCGATATAAACATATCGAAATAGAATAATTCTCAGCGGTACATATCGTCGCTACGCTTGCAGCCATATTGCACGCGAGGGCCTATGACCGCTTCTGTCTCCGCTTCCACGTCGTTCCTGCTGCGCCGGCGTCTGCTCGGCGCGTGCGCCGCCGCGCCGCTTGCATCGCTCGCGGCGCTCGGCTTTGCCACAGCGCCGCGCAGTGCGCTGGCCGCCGATCTCGCGTCGGTCACGCTCGTGCTCGGCGATCAGGCCGGCGGAATGCGCGCGCTCACCGAAGCCGCGAAGGTGCTCGACGGCGCGCCCTACCGTTATCGCTGGGCGAACTTCCAGGGTGCCGCGCCGCTGTTCGAGGCGCAGCGCGCCAATGCCGTCGATATCGCGCCCGCCGGCGACCTGCCGGTGCTCGCGGCAGCGACGGGCGATCCGTCACTGCGCATCGTCGCCACGCGCGTCGGTTCGCCCACGCAACTCGGCCTGCTCGTGCCGCAGGATTCGCCGATCCGCAGCGTCGCGGAACTGAAGGGCCGCACGATTGCGGTCTCGTCGGCGCGCGGCAGCATTTCCGAATTCCAGCTCTACGGCGCGCTCGCCGAAGCGGGCCTCTCGCGCCACGATGTGAATGTGCGCTACATCCTGCCCGTCGACGCCTTCGCGGCCTTCGCCTCGGGCGCGCTCGAAGTCTGGGCGACCTTCGATCCGTACTACGGCATCGCCGTCTCGCGCGGCGCACGCGTGCTGCGCGACGGCACGGGCATCAACACCGGTCTGAACTTCATCACCGCCTCGGGCGCGGCGCACGCCGATCCGCTCAAGCGCGCCGCCATCGCCGACGTGCTCGTGCGCATTCAGCACGCGGGGCAGTGGGCGCTCGCGAATCCGCAAGCCTACGCGCGCGTCTACGGCACGCTCACGCGCACGCCCGACGCGGCGGCGCTCACCATCACGCAGCGTTCCGCGCTGCGACTGCGTTTCGTGACCGGCGACGATGTTGCGGCCTTGCAGCGTGTCGCCGACAAAGCCGTGGACGACGGCATCCTGCCGCGCCGCATCGATGTGCGCGCCGTGTCCGATACGCAGATCGGCGCGGCCTGATTTTCGCAATGGAGGACGATCGATCATGACTTCTCGCGCAGCACGAACGTTGACGCTGCCGCCCACGCAGCAGGCCGCGACGGAGCGCGCGCCTGCACAGACCCCACACGCCGCGCGCAGCGGCTGGGCGGGATTGCCTGCGTGGGGCGCGTCGCTCGCATGGCTCGGCGCGGCCGCCGTTACACGCGCATGGCCGAGTCTCGACGACTGGCCGCACACCGACGCACTGCTAGCGCTCGAACTCGCATTGGCCGCCGTGGCGTTTCTGCTCGCCTGGCGAGGCCGCCGCGCGGGCGTCGCGCCCACAATCGCGCCGTGGCTTTTGGCGCTCGCGTTCGGTGTGAGCGCGTGGGAGATCATCACGGCGAAGCTCGAAATTCTGCCGCGTCCGTTTTTCGCGCCGCCGCAAGCGTTGATCGCGGTGTTCTTCGACGATTACGCGCGGCTGCTCTCCAGCGTCGCACATTCGTTCGGATTGCTATCGATTGGCTATCTGATCGGTGCAGCGACGGGCTTCGTCGTCGGCGTGAGCATCGGCTGGTCGCGTGCGGTCGGCTACTGGCTGCATCCGGTGCTGCGGCTCATCGGCCCGCTGCCCGCGACCGCGTGGCTGCCGCTTGCGTTCTTCTTCTTTCCGTCGAGCTTCAGCGCGAGCGTGTTCCTGATCGCGCTCGCCACGGCGTTTCCGGTCGCGGTGCTCACGTGGTCGGGCGTCGCGGGCGTGAACGCCGCGTTCTACGACGTTGCGCGCACGCTCGGCGCGCGGCCCGCGTTCCTGATCGTGCGCGTCGCGATTCCGGCGGCGCTGCCGTCGGTGTTCGTCGGCTTGTTCATGGGGCTGGGCGCGTCGTTTTCCGTGCTCATCGTCGCGGAGATGATGGGCGTGAAAGCGGGGCTCGGCTGGTATCTGCAATGGGCCCAGGGCTGGGCCGCCTATTCGAACATGTACGCGGGCCTGCTCGTGATGGCGCTGATGTGCTCGGGCCTCATCACGCTGCTGTTCCGCGTGCGCGACCGCTTGCTCGGCTGGCAAAAAGGACTGCTCAAATGGTAGCCGCGACACTGGCTTTGCAACCCGAAGACCTCGCGCCATACGGCACGCTGGGCGAGCCGGACGAACCACCCGTCGGCGCGCGCATCGACGTGCGCCACGTCACGCAAGGTTTCGCGCTGCGCGGCGAAACGCTGCCGGTGCTCGAAGACGTCAGTCTCACGGTCGAGCCCGGCGAGTTCGTCGCGCTGCTCGGGCCGAGCGGCTGCGGAAAGTCGACCTTGCTGCGTCTGGTCGCGGGCCTCGATGCGCCGCTGAGCGGCACGCTGCACGCGAATGGCGCGCCCATCGCCGGTCCCGATCCGTCGCGCGTGCTGGTGTTTCAGGACCCGACGCTGTTTCCGTGGCGCACGGTGCGCGAGAACGTCGGGCTCGGTCCGCAGGCGCAGCGTGCGCGGCGCGGCTGGTTCGCGCGTCGTGGGACGTCCGCGCAGGGCGATGCCGATTCGCGCATCGACGCCGCGCTCGAACTCGTCGGCCTCAAGGGCTTCGAGCAGGCGTACCCGCATCAGCTTTCGGGCGGCATGGCGCAGCGTGCGGCGCTGGCGCGCGCGCTCGTCAACGATCCTGCGCTGCTCGCGCTCGACGAGCCATTCGGCAAGCTCGATTCACTCACGCGCATGCGCATGCAGTCGGAACTCGTCGCGCTGTGGCAGCGCACGCGCGTTTCCGTGCTGCTCGTCACGCACGACGTGGAAGAAGCGCTCGTGATGGCGAACCGCGTCGTGGTGTTCAGCGCGCGGCCCGCGCGCATCGTGGCTGAGGTGCGCAACGACGCGCCGTATCCGCGTCATCGCGACGATCCGAAGCTCGTCGAATTGCGCCGCGACGTGCTCGCGCAACTCGGCCTCGATGCATGAGTGCATCACGATTTGATAAGAATGCCTAAATAAAATACCACTCCGATATCATGAATCCGACCGACAAATACGGCAGGCCAGAACAGCCCGATCAACTCATTCAACCCGCCCGCCGAACGTGGCTGCGCAACACCGCGTTCGCGACCGGCGCGGCGGCGCTGGGCGGACTGGCGTTCGGCTTGCCCGCCACGCGCGCACGTGCCGACGAAAACGCGAAGCACCTCAAACTCTCCTGGAACGCGGGCGCGATCTGTACGGCGCCCGTGCCGGTGGCCGCGACGCAAGGCTTCTTCCGCAAGCACGGCCTCGACGTCGAACTCGTGAACTTCGCGGGCTCGACCGATCAGCTGCTCGAAGCGATCGCGACCGGCAAGTCGGATGCGGGCGTCGGCATGGCGCTACGCTGGATCAAGCCGCTCGAACAGGGTTTCGACGTAAAGCTCACGGCGGGCATTCACGGCGGCTGCATGCGTCTGCTCGCGACGAAGCAGTCGGGCATCGTCGATCTCGCGGGACTCAAGGACCGCGCGGTGGGCGTGAGCGACATGGCGAGTCCGGCGAAGAACTTCTTCGCGATCACGCTCAAGAAGATCGGCATCGATCCCGATAGCGAAGTGCGCTGGCGTCAGTATCCGGCCAACCTGCTCGGCGAGGCGCTGAAGAAGGGCGAAGTGCAGGCGATCGCGGACGGCGACCCGACCATCTGGACGCTGCGCGAATCGGATCATCTGGTCGAGGTGTCGAACAATCTGTGCGGCGAGTACGCGAATCGCGTCTGCTGCGTGCTGGGCGTGCGCGGCACGCTCGTGCGCCGCGACCGAGCGACGGCGCAGGCGCTCACGGCGGCGCTGCTGGAAGCCACGCAATGGACCGCCGATCATCCGGCGGAAGCGGCGAAGGTGTTTTCGGCTTACGCGCCGAACGCCGATGTGAACCAGCTCACGGCCATGCTCAAGAGCCACACGGACGGTCATCATCCGGTGGGCGCGGCGTTCAAAAAGGAAATCGCGCTCTACGCCGACGATCTCAAGACCGTGGGCGTGGTGAACGCGAGCACGGACTCGAATCAGTTCGCGTCGCGCGTGTTCGCGGACGTGCTGGCGTAACGAAAGCGGGGGAAAGAGGAGCGAAGCGTTCGGCGCGCGCCGAACGCCTGCATCAGACTTGCGCGATGAAGTTGCGCACGTAGGTGTTGAACAGGTCGGGATGCGTGCCGTTCATGCCGTGCGTCGCGCCCTTCATGGTCACGCGCTGCGCGAACTCGATCCACTCTTCGAGCGCTTCCACGTTGTTGCGGAACATCAGCGGGCTGCGCTGGCCGTCGATCAGCAGCGTGCGGCACTTGATGTCGGCGGCGGGGCGGCGCGTGTAGGCGGGCAGCGGATCGTCGAGTTGCTTGGGCAGCGTCGTGGCGTTGGCGATCGCCATTTCGCGGAACGCGTGCGGGCTCTTGCGCCACGCGCCGGGCATGCTCACGGAGTCGACGAACAGTTCGAGACCTTCTTCGAGCAGACCGTCTTCGATCATGTTCGCGGCGCGCGTGCGCAGCGCGTTGGTCGCGGGCGGCAGCACGTCTTCGTCTTCTTCGAGACGGCGCAGCGGGCCACCCGGATCGGCGAGCACGAGCGTGCGCACGAGGCGCGGATAACGGCGCGCGAGGTGATAGGCGATCGAGCCGCCGCGCGAATGGCCGACGACGTGAACCGATTCGAGCCCCATCGCCTCGATGAAATCAGCCAGTTCGTGCAGATGGCTTTCCCAGCCGAATTCGCCCTGGATGCAGGCGTCGGCGGCCGGCCAGTAATGGCTCAGGCTCGGCGCGATGCAGCGGAAATCGTCCGCGAGTCCGTCCAGTTGGGGCGCCCAGTAGCGGTAGTCGCACAGCGAGCCGTGCACGAACAGGAGCGGTTCGCCGGCCCCGCGTTCGAGATACGGCAGGACGACACCCGAGTTCAGCGTGGCGAACGACAGGTCGGGCGGGGCAAGAAGGGACGGATCGATGCGTTGGTTCACGGAGATGTACTCCAGTCGCGGAGATGACACTTTGCCGCAGGTCAACGCTTAAGGGAAACGAAATTAATTGAACGTTGCGATAAGGTTTTCTGATTGATTGCGCTACGGTTGCGGCTGGGTTTGGAACCGATTTCAGCGAAGGCTTAAACGACCGGCGAGCGGGCGATACGCGCCCGCATCGCCTTGCCGTCATGGACGCGGCTCACAGCGCGAGCTGGTAGCGGACGAAGTCGTCGGCCTGAACGAACGTGTCGTAGAGCTTGCGCGCGGGATTGTCCTGGCGCGTGTGCCAGTAGAGGCGCGACCAGCCGCGCGCGCGTCCGAGCGCGACGAGATCCTCGATCAGCCGCTTGCCGATGCCCACGCCGCGATGCGCCGGATCGACGAACAGGTCTTCCAGATAGCCGATCGGCGCCTCGACCCACGTGCCTTCGTGCAGCACGGCGATGCTGAAACCCACCACGTGCGTACCCGATTGCGCGACGCGGCCGAGCATCGGAACAGCCGGATCGAGCAGGCGCGCCCACGTGTGCGCGCTCACACGCGGCGCGACCTCGGTTTCGTAGAACGCCGTGTAGCCCGCCCAGAGGCGCAGCCAGTCTTCGCGGTCGGCGGGCGTGACGTCGCGGATCACGAGTGCTTCGGTTTGAATCGGCGTCATGCGCGTGCGCTCCCTTCGCGCAGGCTCGCCAGCGACGCGCGCTGCTGACCGTCGGCGTCGAAGTTGCTGCTTGCGAGCCACCGCTCGAAACCCGTGCGCACCTGCGGCCAGTCCTCGTCGATGATCGCGAACCACGCGGTATCGCGGCTGCGCCCCTTATAGACGACCGCTTGCCGGAAGATGCCTTCGTACTGAAAGCCGAGCCGCAGCGCGGTCTGACGCGAGGGCGCGTTGAGGCTGTCGCATTTCCATTCGTAGCGCCGATAGCCGAGGTCGTCGAACACATAGCGCATCAGCAAAAATTGCGCTTCGGTCGACAGCGCGCTGCGCTTGAGCAGCGGCGAGAACGTCACGCTGCCCACTTCGATCACGCCGTGCGCGGGATCGATGCGCATCAGCGCGAAGGTGCCGACGGCCTTGCCGGTCGCGCGGTCGATGATCGCGTAGTGCAGCGGGTCGGCGGACGCGGCGGCCTTGGTCAGATATTCGCGGAACGCGGCGAAGTCGGTGAACGGGCCGGTGAAGAGATAGGTCCAGTCGCGGCCGTCGGCGGCCTGGCGATAGGCTTCGAAGAGGTCGGCGGCGTGACGCTCGACGTCGACCGGTTCGATGCGGCAGCGCTCGCCTTCGATCGTCACGCGCGCGGGGCGCTCGCGCGGCGTCCAGTGGTCGACGGCGGGGCCGATGGGCTGCTCGAATTCGTTGATGCGGGAGGCCATGAGTGCGTTCCTGAGGTCCGTGGCGCGCGCGTTCGCGCGATAGGACGGATAAGGTAACGCAGTGGTGGTTCCTTGCAAAGATCCACGGAAATGGGGTTCGTTGGGGCCACGGTCGTGCGCGGTTCGCACCGACTTCACGCCGCTCTCGCGTTTACTTCGCATGCGAATAAAATTATACTTCGCATGCGAACTTTAACACGCCTCTCTGGAGACGAGACGATGACCCCGGAAATTCAGGTGGAACTGGCAGACGGTGTATTGACCGCGACGATGTCCCGGCCCGACAAGAAGAACGCGCTGACGAATGCGATGTACGGCGCGCTGGCCGACGCGGTCGCGCGCGCGAACGACGACGACGCGATCCGCGTGCTGCTGATCCAGGCCGACGGCGATCTTTTCACGGCGGGCAACGACGTATCGGAATTCGCCGCGCAGGCGATGGGTAATCGGGACGCGGAGGAGCGCCACGTGCTGCGCTTTCTGCGCGCGCTGGCCACAGCCACGGTGCCGATCGTCGCCGCTGTGCAGGGCAAGGCCGTGGGCGTCGGCACCACGATGCTGCTCCACTGCGATTACGTGCTGCTCGCCGACGACGCGCAACTGATCACGCCGTTCGTGAATCTCGCGCTGGTGCCGGAAGCGGCGTCGAGTTATCTGCTGCCGCTGCGCATCGGGCACACGCGCGCGTTCGAAATGTTCGCGCTGGGCGATCCCGTTCCCGCCGATTCCGCCGTCGCGTGGGGCATCGCGAACCGGACCGTGCCGCTCGCCGAATTACGCACGGAAGCTCGCCGTATCGCCGGGAAACTCGCCGCGCGGCCCACGGGCTCGCTCACGGCCATGAAGCGCCTGATGCGCGACGCGGAAAAGCTGGTCACGCAGATGGACAGCGAAAGCGCGATTTTCGTCGAGCGTCTTGCGAGCGCGGAAGCGAAAGAAGCGTTCACGGCGTTCGCGCAGAAGCGCGCGCCAGATTTCACGAAGCTTGCGCGGCAGTGATCAGGCGTCGTCGTCGAGGGCGGGAAACTTGTCCTGCAAGCTGCCGAGCCAGCGCGCCACGACGTCGATTTCGGCTTCGCTGAAGCCTTCGGTCAGACGCGCGTTCAGATCGGCGAGACCGGCTTTCGAACGCTTGACGGCCGCGCGTCCGTCTTTCGTGAGCCAGAGCCGCGAAGCGCGGCGGTCGTTTTCGTCGGCGTGGCGCTCGACGAGACCGGCGCGTTCCGCACGATCCACGAGGCCGCTCATGCCCGGCGCCTTGAGGTCGAGCGCGGCGGCCGCCTCGCTCGTCAGCGCGCCGTCGTTTTTCGCCAGATAGAACAGCAGGCCGACTTGCGCCGCCGTCGCGCCGCCCGACGCCGCGCGCGCCTGCGACCAGCGATGCAGACGCCGCTGGCCCACATTGAGCAGATAGACGAGCCGATGATCCATGCCCCGCACCTCGAATTGCATGCCGCCGCCGCGCATCGACGCGCGTGAATGGCTTGAGTGAATAGCTTGAGTGAATAGCTTGAGTAAATAGTTCGCGTGCGAATATTAACATGCGCGTCAGGCGGGCTTTCCGGCGCGCGGGGCGTGGCTTACTCGCTCTGCGCCCGGCCGTCGTGCGGGCCGATGGGCCGCTCGGGCCAGTCGGTCCAGCCATCGTCGCGGGTGGCTTGATGCGCCGCGTTCAGCGGATAGTGAATGCGGTTTTCCGGCTTCGTCACCTCGCCGACGACCATCAGCCGCACTTCGTCGCGCGTGTTGTTCAGAAAGGTGTGGCAAATGCCCGTGCCCGCCGGAAACCCCACCGAATCGCCCGGTTGGAGCCGATGCAGATGGCCGTCGATCCAGACATCGGGCGTGCCTTCGAGCACGTGCACGAATTCTTCCTCGGCGCTTTCCGCGTGCGGATACGACGTGCGTCTTCCGGGCAGCAGCCGCACATGATGAATGCCGATGCGCGTGAGCCCGAACGTGCGGGCCAGCGGCGCGCCGATGCCCATGAGTTCGGTGTCGCCGGTGTAATGGCTGTCGTCCGGTCCTTCAAGCTCGGTCCAGTGCCGGATAAAAGCGGGGCGTTGCATGATGCGGCTCCCAGAGAAGACAATTTGCGTATGACACCATCGGCTTGCCGCGGTGTCCATCGAATTCGGCCGATGCGGTCATGAACGGCAAACGATTGCGCGCGGGCCCTGAAGCATTCCTCTCGACGCGGGCCTTCAGAATGCGCGAATCGCGCCGTTAGCCGTTGGATCGACGCGGTTTCGCGCATCGCCTGGCTGTCGTGCCGGCACTCGTTTCCTCGACAACAATATTCAAAGACCATGGGTTTCTTCGACCGTTTCCGCAAAGCGCCCGCGCCGCCTGCGCCGCCTTCCGTGGCGGAATTCACGGAGCTGTTTCTGTCCGCGTTGCGTGCGGCGGGCGACACGCGCACGTGGTGCGTCGAACTGGAGCACGATCGTCTCGTGCAGACGGAACTCGCCGACGGCGTGCAGCCGGGCATCATCAATCTGTCGAACATGTACCGGGACTACAGCAACGCCGCGCCGCAAGATCGCGAGGCGTCGCTGCGCCGGATGGCGGCGGGCATGATGCATCAAGACCTGCCCGCCACGCTCGCCGAGGCGAGGGCGAAGCTCAGGCCCGTGATCCGCAGCGCGACCGAACGCGGCGTTCTCGATCTCCAGACCCACGGCCACGCGAAGCGCCCGGACATCGCGTTTCGCGCGTTGTGCGGAAACCTCGAAATCGGCATCGCCTGCGATAGCGAATTCAACGTGATGCGGCTCGGCGACGCGCAACTGGCGAAGTGGGGCGTGAGCTTCGACGAAGCGCTCGCGATCGCCATCGACAATCTGCGCGAGGCGTCGTCGCAACCGTGGCTGGCCTTGCAGAACGGCGTGTTTCTCTCGCAGTTCGGCGACTTTTACGACGCCTCGCGCCTGTTGCTGACCGACCTGCTGTATCGCCAGGCGATTTCCGGCGCGCCCGTCGTGATGGCGCCGAACCGCACCGTGCTGCTGCTCACCGGCGACCGCAGCGAGGCGGGCTTGCAGACGCTCGTCGAGCTGGCCGAGCAGGCGTACACGCAGTCGCGTCCGCTGCCGCCGCTCATGCTGCGCTGGAACGGCGACGCGTGGGAGCGCTTCGTGCCGCCCGCGCTGGCGGCGAGGCTGCATCGCATGCGGCTGCGCGAACAGGATGCCGATTATCAGGACCAGAAGGGCCTGCTCGACGAGCTGCACGTGCGCGAAGGCCGCGATGTGTTCGTGGCGAAGCACACGGTCCTGCAAAGTGCCGATGGCGCGCAGCGCAGCGTCTGCGCGTGGAGCGAGGGCGTGCACGCGCTGCTGCCCGATACGGACTTTTTCGTGCTGGTGCGCGATGCCACGAAACAGACGGCGTTCGTGCCGCGCGCCGTGGTGATGGAGCGTTTCGCGGCGCACCTGAAGCCGACGCCGTATGTGCCGGTGCGCCACGAAGTCGTGGGCTTTCCCGACGAGGCGGAATTCGAGGAAATGCTGGCGAGCTACGAAAAGCTGCCGTCGGGCGGCTGATGGGCGTTGTCGGCGTCATGGGGATGATCGGCGTTATCGCAACTAACAGCCAAGGCTGCGCGCGCCACACCAGACGTCACCCGTCACGCGCGGCCAGTGAACAGAAGGCCGCGCGTTATGTCCCCATCGGCCGGCAATCGAGTCGGCAATCGGGTTGGCAATTAAGTCAGCAATCACGCCGGCAATCACGCCGATCCCCGTTCGCGCCCCGATATTTCATCAAGCGCCACGGCGCATCCGCGCCCACGTACACGCTTAAACCGCCGCAATCCCGCCACCAACCCAGTGCAAACTTCAGCCGCATGCGCGACGTGCGGCGGCCACTGCTATAAAATCGCGGCTCCAGTCTTCGAGACGAGCGGCGTCAGCGCTCGATCAGCTCGATCAATCGGCACGCCTGTCCGGGCGTTGCGTCAAGGTGTTGTGTCAAGTGCTCTGCTATTCGCGGCGACTTCGGCGCCGCTTACCGCCTATCGACGGCGGTTAGCTTCTTGCGCAATCGCATGGGTCATCGGGCTTTCCGGGAGCCTCGAAGCCTTACCCAGCAACACATAGAACACACACACAGATTTATATGGATTCGGATCCGCATCGCGTTTCGGAAAATGCTTCCGGCGCCGGCGACAACAAGCCCGCCTTGCATCGCAGTCTCAAAGCCCGACACCTGACCATGATCGCCATCGGCGGCTCGATCGGCACGGGCCTGTTCGTCGCATCGGGCGCGTCCATTTCGCAGGCCGGCCCCGGCGGCGCGATGGCCGCGTACCTCGTGATCGGCCTGATGGTCTACTTCCTGATGACGAGCCTCGGCGAAATGGCCGCGTTCATGCCGGTCTCCGGCTCGTTCGCGACCTACGGCGCGAAGTTCGTCGACGAGGGCTTCGGCTTCGCGCTCGGCTGGAACTACTGGTACAACTGGGCGGTGACCATCGCCGTCGAACTGGTGGCCTCGCAGCTGGTGATGAGCTACTGGTTCCCGCACGTGCCCGGCGGCTGGTGGAGCGCCGCGTTTCTCTGCGTAATGTTCCTGCTCAATGCGCTTTCGGTGCGCGGCTTCGGTGAAGCCGAATACTGGTTCTCGCTGATCAAGGTGATTACGGTGATCGCGTTTATCGGCGTGGGCCTGCTGATGATCGTCGGCATCCTGAAGGGCGGCGCCGATCACGTCTGGGGCAATTTCGCGCTCGACGGCGGCCCGTTCACGGGCGGCCTGCCGGCCTTGCTCGGCGTGACGATGATCGCGGGCTTCTCGTTCCAGGGCACCGAGCTGATCGGCGTGGCCGCGGGCGAATCGGAGAATCCGGGCCAAACCATTCCGCGCGCGGTGCGTCAGGTGTTCTGGCGCATCCTGCTGTTCTACGTGCTGGCGATTTTCGTCATCGGCCTGCTGATTCCGCACACCGATCCGAACCTCCTGAAATCCGACGTCACCGATATCGGCGTGAGCCCGTTTACGCTCGTGTTCCGCCGCGCGGGTCTGGCCATGTCGGCCGGCGTGATGAACGCGGTGATTTTGACGGCCGTGCTGTCGGCGGGTAACTCGGGCATGTACGCGTCCACGCGGATGCTCTACAACCTCGCGATCGAAAAGCGCGCGCCGAAGATCTTCGCGAAGCTCTCGCAAAGCGGCGTGCCGCGCAACGCGCTGTACGCCACCACGGCGGTGGGCGCGCTGTGTTTTCTCTCGTCGATGTATGGCGACAAGACCGTCTATATGTGGCTGCTCAACACCTCGGGCATGACGGGCTTTATCGCGTGGCTCGGCATTGCGGTGAGCCATTACCGCTTCCGCAAGGGCTTCGTCGCGCAGGGCTATTCGCTCAAGCAACTGCCTTATACGTCGAAGTGGTTTCCCATCGGGCCGATTTTCGCTTTCGCGGTCTGTCTGATCATCATGCTTGGCCAGGACTATCAGGCCTTCGTCGCCGACAAGATCGACTGGGCGAGCGTGCTGGCGACCTATATCGGCATTCCGCTGTTTGCGCTGATGTGGCTCGGCTATCGCCTCGTGAAGAAAAGCCGCTTCATTCGCTACGACGAGATGGATATTCAGGCGTTCGCCGATCGCGCCGCTCGCGCCGATCGCATGACGCCGTCGCGCGATGCAGCGCAAACGCAGCGCGAAGGCGCGGTGCAATAAGCGCAATACGCGCTATTAGCGCAGTCGACACAGTCAGCACTGTCGATCGAAAGACCCAAAGAAAAACCGCCCGCGTTTTGCAACGCGGGCGGTTTTTTTACGTCTTCGAACCCAGCGCCCGAAGCGGGCGCCGCGTCATCAGAAGATGTTGCGCAGACCGATTGCGACGCCGGTCTGGTTGTTGCGGCCCGGGTAGTCCGCGAGGTAAGCGCCCGTGCCGCGCGTGAAGTCGACCGTGCCGTAGACTTCCGTGCGCTTCGAGAGCGAGTACTCGGCGAGCAGCGTGGCCGAGTAGTTGATACCGACGCCGTAACCGCCGTCAGCCAGCGCAGCGTTGCGTGCATGGCCGTAGTAGCCGGCCAGCGTGATCGCCAGCGGCGTCGTGGCTTGCCACGTCGAGCCGACGTAGAAGTTGTCGTCGATACGGTTCAGGCTCGAGATCAGGGCCGGTGCGCCGCTGACCTGCTGTTGCGCCTGGTCGACCGTGCCCGAGTTGTCCTGCGAATGCAGCCAGCCTGCCAGCAGGCGCACCGTCGGCACGACCGTGTAGACGAGGCCGACGTTGGCGATGTTGAACTTCTTGCCCGAAACGTCGTTCTGCTGGAAGCCCACGAGGCCTTGCACCGGACCGAACGCGTACGAAGCCGTGAAGCCGTACATCGAGTTCTGGCCCGTGCTGCCCGCGACGCCGCCGAAGCCGTACATCGCTTCAACATGCAGGCCGCCGATCGTGTTCGTG
Source organism: Paraburkholderia sp. J94 (assembly GCF_905220285.1). Lineage (NCBI taxonomy): Bacteria > Pseudomonadati > Pseudomonadota > Betaproteobacteria > Burkholderiales > Burkholderiaceae > Paraburkholderia > Paraburkholderia sp. J94. The sequence continues at coordinate 172,747 of NZ_CAJMZH010000015.1, forward strand.
TACTTCGCGGAGCTGTTCGTGAAGAGGAACGGGCCGACCGGGTTGTACGCCCAGCTGTCCTGCCAGTAGTCGGCGACGGTCAGCGGATCGAACGTGTTGCCCATTTCGTCGAAGAACGGCGTTTGCTGGCGACCGAAGGTCAGCGTGCCGTACTTCGTGTTCGACAGACCGACATACGCGTTACGCTGGAACAACTGGTTGCTCGTGTTCGCGAGCTTGCCGTTCCACAGATTGAACTGGTTTTCCAGCTTGAAGACAGCCGACGTGCCGCCGCCCAGATCTTCCGTGCCCTTCAGGCCCCAACGGCTCGGCGTCACGACGCCTTCGCGCATCGAGATCAGGCCGTCGTTATTCGAGTTCGCGTTGGTTTGATAGCGCAGCGCCGTATCGACGAGGCCATACAGCGTCACCGAGCTTTGTGCGAATGCCGATTGAGCCGATGCGGCCAGCAGTGCGACGCCGAGCGCCGCGGTGGTCTTCTTCATGTGTTCCCCGTTTCTATTCGTCTGGATCGCCGCGCGGCAGGCGCGCTAGCGGTCGGATCTGGATATTCCGTGCGCGCCGGCGGAGTCCAGCGCGCTGAAAGTGGCGCAATGATATTTCGAACAATTTAAATTCCTGTAATGAAATCGATGCGCTGTCGCCCTTCTGCAACAAGGCTCCGCCGTGGGGTTGACGGTTTTTGGCCCACCGTCAGGTCCACGCTTGATGTCGCTTTAACGCGAATTTAAGGGGAATTGCTGATTGAAACTGGGCGTGACGTCGAGCCGCGCCTTGATGACATCGGCGCGGTGATAGAGGTCGGCGGTGCGTTGCTGCTCGGCGATCAGGCCATCGTCGATGGCGACCGGCTGCAATTGCGCACGCTGATAAACCGTCTTCAGCACGTCGGCGGGCAGGCCCGTCACGCGCGATTGAATGGCCGCGACGTCGTCCGGGTGCGCGAGCGCCCAGCGCTGGCCCGCGGCCACGCGGCGCAGAAAGTCCGCAATTTCAGCGTGTTTCGTGCGGATCGCTTCATCGGTGGCGGCTTGGAAGCTCAGGCCCGATGAGACGCCCACGCCATTCGCGATGCTGCGGTCGTGATCGCGCGACTCGGCCAGCGCCACATACGGGTCCCACGTGGACCACGCATCGACGGTGCCCGAAGCGAGCGCGGCCTTCGCGTCGGCGGGCTGCATGAAGGCCCACGTCACGTCGCTGAGCTTCAGATGCGCGCGCTCCAGCGTGGCCACGGCGAGGTAATGGCCGATCGAGCCGCGCGTGGTGGCGATGCGCTTGCCCTTGAGATCGGCGGCCGTGCGCATCGGCGACGACGCGCTCACAAGGATCGCGAGATCGACGGGCACCGAGCGCGTGGCCGACACGGCGCGAATTCTCGCGCCGGCGGCGTAGGCGAAGATGAGCGGCGCGTCGCCGAGTCCGCCCACGTCGATCGCGCCCGCGTTGAGTGCTTCGCCAAGCGGCTGCGCGGCCGGAAAATTGAACCACTCGATCTTGTACGGCACGTCCTTCAATTGACCCGATGCTTCGAGAATGCCGCGCGTCTGCAATTGCTGGTCGCCGACCTTGAGCGTGGTGTCGGCGTGCGCCGCGTTCGCGAAGAAGGCGAACGATGTCGCAAACGATGCCGCGAGCGCGGCGAAATAGCGGTGAATGAAGCGAAAGCGTGAAGCGGAACGGCGCATGGATCGATCCTCGATAGCGGAACTGGCGTGAATGGCCCACGATAAGCAGCGCATCGTCATAACGCAAACGCATTGTTCTTCTATCTAAATATGCAAGAAGCAGTAGGCGCATCTTGAACCCGAGCGGTCATTCACGTAGGCTTAGCCGCCAGGTGCATCACGCAGGAACTCCATTCATGAAACTCGACGAGATCGAAGCCTTCGTGGCCGTCGTGCGCAGCGAATCGCTGAGCCAGGCCGCCGAAGCGCTCGAATTGACGCAACCCGCCGTCACGCGGCGTATCCAGAACTTCGAGGAAGCGCTGGGCGTCGCGCTGCTCGACCGCAACACCAAGCCGCTGCGCGCCACGCCGATGGGCCGCACGGTCTACGAACAATGCCGCGCGATCCAGCGTGAAGTCGACGCGCTGCGCCAGCTCGTGAACGACGGCGCGCCGCTCGCGGGCGTGCTGCGTCTGGGCGTGGCGCAAACGGTCGCCGACATCGCCATGCTCGACGCCTTGCAGGCGCTGCGTGCGGCGCATCCCGAACTGCAGGCGCGCGTCTCTACCGGCTGGGGCGCGCCGCTGCTGCAAAAAGTGGAAGACGGCGAACTCGACACCGCCGTGGTGCTGTTGCCCGCGAATCGCGCGCTGCCCGAAGCGCTGGCGGGCGAAATGCTCGGCGCGCTCAAGCTGGCCGTGGTTGCACAAAAAGGGTTACTCAAGCGGCGCGCGCACACGCTGGCGGAATGCCAGTCGTTCGGCTGGGTGCTCAATCCCGACGGCTGCGGCTTCCGCGCGGGCTTGCAGCACGCGCTGGCCGCGCAAGGTCACACGCTGCGGCTGAACCTCGAAACGCTGGGCGCGGAATTGCAGCTCGGGCTCGTCGCGGACGGCGTCGGTCTCGGCCTCGTGCCGCAGCCGCTCGTGACTGCGAGCGCGCATGCGGACCGGCTCGATGTCGTGCAGATCGCCGATTTCAAGCCGGAAATCGCGGTGTGGATCGTGCGCTCGCGTGCGATCGGGCGCATGGAATCGGCGCTCGCGGTGCTCGCGCAAAGCATCGCGCGCCGCTTTAAGGCGGCGCGCATCGCAAAGGCGGCGTGAAGGGCAAGGCTCGTTTCGAGCCTTGTTTTCAGGGCTCGAATCACGCGTCTCAGATCACGAAGAAGCCATGCGTGCCATCGCGGCCGAGTTGCTCGACGAGACCGTATTCCCATTCGAGGTACGCGTTCATCGCTTCGCGCGCGTTGCCGGTGCCTTCATACGGACGCCGGTAGCGGTCGATGCGCGGCGAGGCCAGCGTCGCCTCGCCTTCTTCTACCAGCAATCCCGCGCGAATCCACGCCGACGTGCCGCCTTCGAGCACTTCGACGGGCTTGCCCGTGAGCGCGGCGATGTCCGACGCGGCGAACGGCGCGAGCGCATTCGTCATGCACACGGCCACGTAGCGCTTCGCGTCGGGCAACGCGCGCAGATCGGCGAACCCGGGCGCGAGGTGCGAGCGCAGCGTCCAGTACGCGCCCGGAATGTGCGCCTTCACGTGATTCGCACTCGACGTGAAATCGAGCACCACGGTGCCGTTGTCCGCTTCGGCGAGCCGCCCCGCGAGCGCTTCGGGCGTGATCGACGCCACCGGCGCGGGTAACGGTTTTTGTGCTTGCCACGCGCCATGCGCATCGAGATCGGCGGGCGATGCATCGTCGATCACATAGACGTCGATGTTCATCTGCGCGAGCCACGAGGCCGTCATGTTCGCGCGCACGCCGTCGTCGTCGAACAGCACCACGCGCGCGCCGCGAACCGGCGCGAACATTTCGGTTTCCTGAACGAGTTGACCGCCGGGTGCGCCGACGAAACCGCTCGCGTGCGCCTGCTCGTATTCCTCGGGCGTGCGCACGTCGAAGCGATAGGTCGTGCGCTGGGTTTCAGCCGTCCAGCGCGCGGCCTCGGCGATCGTCGTGCGGCCCACGCCCGCGCGCTCGGCCAGCGTGCGCGCGGCGCGTTGCGATGCTTCGAGCGTGGCGTCGTCGCGGCCCGCTTCCGGGTCGAACTGGCGCGTGCTGCCGTGCTCCAGCGTCTGCCCCGCGAGCGTCCAGCCGATCGTGCCGTTGCGCAGCGCGGCGACCGGATTCGGCAGCCCTGCATTCACGAGCGACTGCGTGCCGATGATGCTGCGCGTGCGCCCCGCGCAATTGACGATCACGCGCGTGGCCGGATTGGGCGCCAGCGCGCGGGCGCGCAGCGCGAGTTCCGCGCCCGGCACGCTGATGCTGCCGGGAATATTCATCGTGCGGTATTCGTCGAAACGGCGTGCGTCGAGCACCACGACATCGGCGCCGCTGCGTAACAGCGCGTCGACCGATTCAGCGGACAGCGAGGGCGTATGACGCTGCGCTTCGACAAACTCGCCGAACGCCTTGCTCGGCACGTTGACGTCGCGAAACACCTCGCCGCCTGCGTCGATCCAGCCGCGCAGCCCGCCTTCGAGCAGCGCGACATCGGTATAGCCGAGTGCATCGAGCCGCTGCGCCGCGCGTTCGGCGAAGCCTTCGCCGTCGTCGAGCAGCACGATCGGCACGTTGCGGCGCGGCAGCTTGGTCCACGCGTCGAGTTCGAGTTTCGCGAGCGGCAGGTTCGCCGCAAACAGCGGATGGCATTGCGCGTGCGGATCTTCCTCGCGCACGTCGAGCAGGGCGATTTCGCGTTTCGCGAGCAGGGCGGCGCGCACGTCGTGAAGGCTGCGCGTGGGAAAAGACTTCATGTGACGGGATGTTCCTTGCTGAGGTCCCAGAGATTCGGGAGGAGATCGTTCGAATAGCCGGAGATGAAGGGCTTGGGCGGCGCGTCGGCGGGATAGGTCGCGCGGCGCACCGCGCCGATGTTCGCGCCATACACGTGGATGCTGATCGAGACGCGGTCGTCGAAGGCGTTGCGCACGCGATGAATGTCGCCGATCGCGGGCGAGACCGCTTCCACGTCGCCGCGCGCGAGACGCACTTCCGCGCCGTGTTCGTGCAGCGCGCCGTCGGCATCGCGCCGGTAGCCCTGCGCATATTCCGCGCCGCGCAGCACGCCGATGAGTCCCCACACCGTGTGGTCGTGCACGGGCGTTTGCTGCCCCGGGCCCCAGACGAAGCTGACCACGGAAAAGCGCTCACGCGCGTCGGCGTGCAGCAGATACTGGCAATAGCGCTCGGGCGAGGGTTGTGCGAATGCGTCGGGCAACCAGTCGTCGTCGCGCACGAGTTCGCGCAAGGCGGCGAGGCCGCGCTCGATCAGCGCGGGTTCCTCGGGCGCTTCGTCGACAAGGCGCGCGATCTCGCCGACGAACTCACGCAGTTTGTGTATCGCCATCAGTCGAGCAACTCCGGTTCGGCGGCGACGAGGCCCGCGTAAAGGCTCTCGAACGCATGCTGCGCGCCGCCGGGGCGGCCCACCTGCTGATGCGTGAGCGCGGCCACGTCGTGCGCAATGCGCTGCGGCGTGCCCGCCGCTTCGGCGAGCAGTTGCGCGTGGCAGGCATTGTCGAGCGCGATGTACCACCACGCGGCGGCTTCCACGCTCGGACCGGCGGTCAGGATGCCGTGGTTCTTGAGGATCGCGGCCTTGTGCAGCCCGAGCGCGGCGGCAATGCGCGCGCCTTCGCCGGTGTCGAGCACGACGCCCTGGAAGTCGTCGAACAGCGCGTGATCTTCGTAGAACGAGCAGGCGTCCTGCGTCAGCGGATCGAGCGTGCGGCCGAGCGTCGACCACGCCTTGCCGTAGAGCGAATGCGTGTGCGCGGCGGCCACCACGTCGGGGCGCGCTTCGTGGATGGCGGCGTGAATGGCGAACGCGGCCTGATTCACGGGGCCGTGGCCCACCACGATTTCGCCGTCGCGATTCACGAGCAGCAGATCGGAGACGCGCACGCGCGCGAAATGCAGGCCGAGCGGATTGACCCAGAAGTGGTCGGGCCATTCGGGATCGCGCGCGGTGATGTGGCCCGCGAGCCCCTGATCGAAGCCGTAGCGCGCGAACAAACGAAACGCGCCCGCGAGCCGCTCCTGGCGATGGCGTCGTTCTTCGGCGACGCTGCGTGTACTGGCGGCGCTGTCGTCGTCGAACCAGAAGCGGCGCACGGGCGGCTGGCGGAAGTCGTGCGCGATATCGAGAGCCGTGGTCATGATGTGTTCCTGTTCGTCGATCAAGCGGCTTTCGAAGCGGGTCGTGAGGCGGCCGCGCGCGATGTGAGTTCGCGCGTGGCCGGAATCAGCACGCGGCCATAGTCGATGGCGTCTTCGAGCGGATCGAAGCCGCGGATCAGGAAGGTCGTGACGCCGAGCGCGTGATACTCGGCGAGCGTCTGCGCGACCTGTTCGGGCGTACCGACGAGCGCGGTGGAATTCGAGCGTCCGCCGATCTCCTTCGCCACGGCGGTCCACAACCGTTCGTCGGCGCGCACGCCGTCGCCGCCTGCCGCGAGCAGGCGCCGCGCGCCTTCGCTCTGCAGCGGGCCGCCGGCTGCGACGCCCTGTTCGGCGCGCAGACGGCGCGTGGCTTCGAGGATGTGCTCGGCGCGCTCCCACGCGGCCTTTTCCGTATCGGCGAGGATCGGGCGGAACGACACCGAGAAGCGCACGCTGCGGCAATGCTTCGCAGCTTCGGCGCGCACGCGCTCGATCAGTTCCTTCACTTGCTGCTGCGATTCGCCCCACAGCGCGTACACGTCGGCATGCTTGCCCGCCACTTCGAGCGCGGCCGCCGACGCGCCGCCGAAATAGATCGGCACATGCGGCTGCTGACGCGGCTTGATTTCCGAATGCGCCTGCTCGAAGCGATAAAAGCGGCCCGTGTGATCGAACGGCTTTTCCTCGGTCCAGACGCGCTTGAGAATCTGCAGATATTCGTCGGTGCGCGCGTAGCGCTCGTCGTGCGTCAGGAAGTCGCCGTCACGGCGCTGATCGGTGTCGCTGCCGCCCGAAATGAAGTGGACCGCGAGACGGCCGCCCGAGAAGTGATCGAGCGTGGCGAGCTGGCGCGCGGCGAGCGTGGGCGCGACGAAACCGGGCCGATGCGCGAGCATGAAATGCACGCGCGAGGTCACGCTCGCGGCGTAGGCGATGGTGAGCGTGGCGTCCGGGCTCACGGAGCTATGCGGCACGAGAATGCGGTCGAAGCCCGCGTTTTCGTGCGCCTGCGCGAAGCTGCGCACATAGTCGACATCGATTGCGGGGCCTTGCGCGAGATGCGTTTCCGACACCTTGCGCTGCTGGATCATGCCTATGAATTCGACGCTCATCGTGGCTCCTCGGCTCGCGGACGGCGAGCAGCCGCCGGCGCATGGGTTCGTGTTGGGGGCGCGGCGCGCGCGGACGCCGCGCCGATCGCAATCAGCCTATCACCGCGTCATGCGCAAATTAAATAGTGATTTCATATAAAGATTTCAGATGTGCATGTTAAGGCGGCCCGCGCGCACAAAGAAAAAGCCGCGCTCCCGCGTGAGCGGGAAGCGCGGCTGGCGGCGCGGCCGGCGCGGAGTGCGTGTAGTGCGCTTACTTCGACATCGCGCCCGACGCGCCGTGGTCCATGCCCATGGCGTTGTCCTTTTTCATCGGCTTGCTCATCTTGTCGTGGGACATCGCGCCGCCTTTGCCCATGTCGTCCTTCGACATGGCGTCCTTGCCCATCGTGTCCTTGTGCATGCTGTCCTTCGACATCGCGTCGTTGGACATGGCGCCACTGCCTTGCGCAAAGGCGCTGCCTGCGCTCAGGCCCAACGTGGCGGCGAAGGAAACAGCGGCGAGTGCGGCGATCGTGATCTTCTTCATGGTCATGCTCCTGGTGAGTGAAACGTTCTGCAAAAAAGCAGGGTGAAAGATGGGTTTCGGTGCGTTACGAACCGCCGAACCAGTTGTAGCCCTGATCGACCCAGTAACCGCCCGGGTAAGTGTTCGTGACGACAATCTCGACGATGTGCTTGGGGTTCTTGTAGCCGAGCTTGGTCGGCATGCGCAGCTTCATCGGATAGCCGTATTTCGCGGGCAGACGCTGACCGTCGTAGTCGAACGCGAGCAAGGTCTGCGGATGCAGCGCCGTGGCCATATCGATGCTTTCGTAGTAATCGTCGGCGCAGCGGAATGCCACGTAATGCGCGCTCGTGTCCGCGCCCACGCGGCGCAGGAAGTCGCCGAACGGCGTGCCGCCCCAGCGCCCGATCGCGCTCCAGCCTTCCACGCAGATATGTCGCGTGATCTGGTCGGCGTGCGGCAGCGCGTAGAGTTCGGGCAGCGTCCAGACGCGCTGGCCGGTCACGAGTCCGCCGAGCTTGAGCCGATAGCTGCCGCCATCGACCACGGGCGCCTGATCCTCGCTATAGAACGCGTTGAACGGAAACGGCCGCGTGATTTGCGCCTCGCTGTAGGTGGGCGCGAGCTGGTGCGGATTGAAGATGAAGGCCTGCACGCGGTCGTTCAGGCGCGACACGGCGGAAAGCAGCGTGTTGACCGAGGCGTCGTCGGTGATCGAGCAGCCGGTCAGCATCGAGAGGCCGCCGAGCGTGAGCAGGCGCTTGCCGAACAGACGCCGCGCGGGCATGTCGAGCTTGTCGATCTCGCGGCGCGCGTCGGTGAGTATCGCCGCGCGGTCCACCGTGATGATCCGCTTGTCGTTCGTGTTCATTGGGAATCCTTATGGAATGCGCGATGCCGGTTTCGCGAACGGGCGTGGCGATCAGCGCCCGCGCAGCATCGTGAGCAGCGAGCGCGGCACGAGCGCGACCATCGTCACGTGAACCACCACGAACGCCGCGAGCAGCGCCATCGCGCAGAAGTGCACCACGCGGGCGCGGTCATAGCCGCCCATCAGTTCGCGCAGCACGGGAAACTGCACCGACTTCCAGATCGCGAGGCCAGAGAGCACGAGCACGATCAGATCGGCGATGGCCACCAGATACGCGAGCTTCTGCACGGCGTTGTACTGGCGCAGATCGGCGTGCGAGAGCTTGCCCGTGAGCGCGGCGCGCAGATCGTGCACGACCGCGCTGGGACTCAGCGGAAAGAACTTCGCAAACAGGCGGCCGCTCGCGAGATTCAGGCCGAGATACACGAGGCCGTTGAAGACCAGCAGCCACATCGCCGCGAAATGCCATTGCAGCGCGCCGCCGAGCCAGCCGCCCAGCGTGATCGACGGCGGAATGACGATGCCGCGAAACACCGGCGAAGCGTCGTAGATGCGCCAGCCCGAGAACATCATGACGAGTGCCGCGAGCGCGTTGAGCCAGTGCGTGACGCGCAGCCAGAGCGGATGAATCGGGCGCTCGCGGCGCGCTGCGGGTGCCGCTGGCTCAACGGCGCGCTGAGCAGCATCGGGTGTTCCGGCGGTCGGTCCCATGGCGAATCCTCGTGGGGCAAGTGCGTGACGGTTACGTGTGAATTCGCCGCGCGCGCTTCGGCGGTTACAGCACGCATGAAAATTTTTCGCGAACGGTGCGCTGCGCAAATAAATCCACGCAGCGTGTAACCGGCGCGGCGCACGCGACGAATAACGTCGATACGGCGCGCACGCGATGAACGAACACGGAGGACCAACAAGGTGAGCTGGGCAAAAGCGGCGGCAAGACGATGGCGGATGCGGGTACCCGACGCCCACGGCGGCGGCGCGGGCGCTATTGCGATGCGCAATGCGTTCGGCTACGCTCAGACCATCGATCCCGGATTCCACGCGGGCTCGGAACCGCGCCAGCCCGCCGCGAGCTTTCACGAGGCGGGCGCTCCCGTCACGCCAACCGATCGTCGCGCCAGCCCAGGACGCCCTGTGTATCCCGCGGAAATCCGTCTCAAAGCGCTGTTCGTCAGCGGACTGGAAGGTGACGCCGACGCCTACCGCAGCTTCCTGCAGGAACTCACACGCCATTTGCGCGGCTATCTGCGCCGCCGCATTCCGCAGATGCACGACGACGTGGAAGATCTCGTGCAGGAAATCCTGCTCGCGGTGCACAACGCGCGTCACACGTGGCGTCCCGACGAACCGCTCACGGCCTGGGTGCACGCGATCGCCCGCTACAAACTGATGGACTTTTTCCGCTCGCGCGCGCGCCGCGAATCGCTCAACGATCCGCTCGACGACCATACCGACCTGTTCGCCACGCCCGATGACGAACCCGCGCAGGCGCGCCGCGACATCGGCAAGCTGCTCGACCAGTTGCCCGACAAGCAGCGCCTGCCCATCGTGCATGTGAAGCTCGAAGGCTTGTCGGTGGTGGAGACGGCGAAGCTCACGGGGCTCTCGGAGTCCGCGGTGAAAGTGGGCATCCACCGCGGCCTCAAGGCGCTCGCCGCGCGCATCCGGGGGGCGCAATGAAAACCGACGACCTGATCAGCCTGCTTTCCACGGGCGTCGCCAAGGTGGACCGCAAGGCCGCGCTGCGCCGCTTCGCGCGCGCGCTACCGCTGGGTTTCGCGGGCTCGCTCGCGCTGATGAGCATCGTGTTCGGCGTGCGCCACGATCTGCTCGCGGTCGCGCAGACGCCGATCTTCTGGGCCAAGCTCGCGTTTCCGATCGGCGTGGCGCTGGCGGCGGCGCTCGCGGTGAGCCGCCTCGGCCGTCCGGGCGTGCGCGGCGGCTACGCGTGGGCGCTGCTGGCGGTGCCGTTCGTGGTCGTGTGGGCGGGCGGCTGGCTCACGCTCGGCGAAGCGGAGCCCGCGCAGCGCGCGACGCTGGTGCTCGGCCTGTCGTGGCGCACCTGCCCGTTCAATATCGTGCTGCTCTCGGTGCCCACGTTCGCGGCGGTGTTCTGGGCCGCGCGCGGCCTCGCGCCCACGCGCCCGCGCGTGGCGGGCGCCGCCGCCGGACTGTTCGCGAGCGCGCTGGCGACCATCGCCTACTGCGCGCATTGCCCGGAAATGAGCCCGGCGTTCTGGAGCGTCTGGTACGCGATCGGCATGTTGCTGCCCGCCGCCATCGGCGCGTGGCTCGGACCGCGCCTGCTGCGCTGGTAAGCGCGGTTACGCCGCGATCTATTCGAATTCGCCGGTGCGCAGCGTCGCGGCGGGCAACTGCCGCGTCTCGCGCACCGAGCGCGGATGCCACAGACGCGCGCCGCCCTCGATGCCGCGATCGTTCGGCACGGTCGCCACGTTCGGCGGCAACGCAAACGTCAGACGTTCGGCATTGCCGCCGCCGATCCAGAGCTTGTCGTAATGCACGAGCGAATCGAGAATGCCGATCACTTTCTCGACGCGCCGGTTCCAGCGCTTGTTGCCCGCCTTCTTGCGCGCCGCGTCGCCGATATATTCGTCATACGCGTGCTTCTTGCTGACCGGATGATGCGCGAGTTCGAGATGCGGCATCAGCTCGCCGTCGCGGAACAGCGCGGTGCCCGCGCCCGTGCCGAGCGTCAGCACGAATTCGAGGCCGCGTCCTTCGATGGCGGCGAAGCCCTGCATTTCCGCGTCGTTGATCATGCGCACCGACGCGATGCCCAGCCGCTCGCCGAGCAGCCGCGCGAGCGGCACGTCGTGCCAACCTTCCACGCCGAGATGCGGCGCGGTGAGCACGCGGTTGTCGCGCACGAAACCGGGAAAGCCGATCGACACATGCTGCGGCGGATACTGCGCGATCAAGGGCTGCACGAGCGTGTGCAGCGTCTCGACGAGCAGGTCCGGCGGACACGGATGCGGCGTTTCCACGCGCACGCGCTCGGTGCGCATGGCGCCGTTCGCGTCGATGATGGCCGCCTTCAGGCCGGTGCCGCCGATGTCGATGGCGAGGATGTTCTCGGGCTGGTGCGCGCGCGTTGCCGGAGTCTTCTTCTCCGCCGTCTTTTTAACGGCCGCCTTCCGGCTTGCCGTTGCGCGCTTCGTTGTCGCCTTCGTTATGACCTTCTTTGCCGCCTGCTTCGTGGTTGTTTTTCGTGCTGTTGCCACTCGTGCCTCCGTTGTTCGTGCGTGCGATATGTCGAGTTTATGGGCTGACGGGATCGTCCGCCGCGAGCGTGCGCCAGGCGCGGCCGTCGCGCGCGAGCAGCGCGTCGGCTTCGGCGGGACCGGCGCTGCCTGCGGGATAGTCGTGCACCGGAATCGGCGCGCCGTGCGGATGCAGCACGCCATCCACGGCGGCCCACGCGGATTCGATGCTGTCCGCGCGCTGGAACAGCGTCTGGTCGCCGAGCATGCAGTCGTAGAGCAGCGTTTCGTAGCCCACGTTGGCGTGCTCCGCGAAAAACTGCTTGTAGTCGAACGACGAATACGCCGCGCCCACGCGCATGACCGGCCCCGGCACCTTCACGTTGAAATCGAAGCGCGTGCCGTGCGTCGGGTCGATGCGCAGCGTCAGCACGTTGGGCGTGAGCGCATCGACGGGCGTGTCGCGGAACAGCCGGAACGGCACCTGTTTGAGCTGCACCGAGATCTCCGTGCGGCGCGCCGCGAGCCGCTTGCCCGTGCGCAGATAGAACGGCACGCCCGCCCAGCGCCAGTTGTCGATGTGCACGCGCGCGGCCGCATACGTGGGCGTCGTGCTGTCCTTCGCCACGTTCGGTTCGTCGCGATAGGCCACGCCCGCCGGGCCTTTCGCGTATTGCCCGAACACCACGTCGTCGCGCTTGAGCGGCAGCAGCGCGTCGAAAATTTCCGCCTTGCGGTTGCGCACCGACTCCGCGTCGAACGAATTGGGCGGCTCCATCGCGATCATGCCGAGCAACTGGAACAGATGGTTCGGCACCATGTCGCGGAACGCGCCGGTCGGCTCGTAGAAACTGCCGCGCCCTTCGACGCCGATCACTTCCGACGCCGTGATCTGCACGCTGTCGATATATTCGCGCCGCCAGATGGGCTCGAACATCGCATTCGCGAAGCGCACCGCGAGAATGCTCTGCACGGTGTCCTTGCCGAGAAAATGATCGATGCGATAGATCTGCGATTCCTGCGCGAAACGCAGCAGATGCCGGTTCAGATCGCGCGCGCTGGCGAGGTCGCTGCCAAAGGGTTTTTCGATGACGATGCGGCGGAACGGGCCGTTGCCCTCGTTGCCTTTATCGTGCGCGCCGTCCTGCTTGAGCAGGCCCGCCTTGCCGAGTCGCTCGACGATCGGCTTGAAAAAGCGCGCACCGACGGCGAGATAGAACACCACGTTGCCGCGTTGTTTGCCGGAAGCCTGGCCTTCGAGCTGCTGAGCCAGACGCTGATAAGGCGCGTCGTCCTCGAAGTCGCCGGCCATGTAGTGCAGGCGCTGCGCGACCCAGTCCCACGCGCGGTCGTCGAGCTTGCCCGCGTGAAAGGTGCTGGCCTTGTCGGCGGCGAATTGCGCTAGCGCGTCGTGCAGATCGTCGCGCCACGCCTCGGTCGCGCGCTCGCCGTGATTGACGCCGATGATCTGCATGCCGCCGTCGAGCAGGCCATCGACGGCGAGGTTGTAGATTGCGGGCATCAGCAGGCGTTTCGTCAGATCGCCGCCCGCGCCGAAGATCACGAGCGTGCAGGGCGGCGCAGGATGCTCGCCGGCGGGCGAAGCGGGCGCGCGCGGCGCGGCTTGCGGATTTTGCGCGTCGTGCGGATGGGCGGGCAGCTTGGCGCTGGGCCGCGCGTTGGCGGCGTCGTGATCGGAGGCATTCGTCGGCATGATTTCGCTTCGGTTGAACGTGAACGTTCTCAGTGAGCAAATGCGATACCTTGACGGACCGGGCCGCCGCGCGCGGAGTTCCCTCCTCATGCCGCGCTGAAAGCGATCTGTAACACGAAAGCGCGCCTGAAGCGCCGCGCGCGGCTGACGTACACTGGTCGCCTCATCCCGCGGCCAACACGAGGAGCAACGCCCGATCATGAAGGACGCGACCGCGAACGCGAGCAGCAACGCGCCGGCTCGCGGCCCCGGCAACTGGCTCGTCGCGCGCCGCGACGCGGAGACGGGCATCGAAGGCCTGCGCGCGCATTTCAGCGGCCACGCCTACGATCCGCACGATCACGACGACATGTTGATCGGCTACACCGAGCAGGGCGTGCAGCGTTTCCAGTGCCATCGCGCGCTGCACACGAGCGTGCCGGGCCGCGCGATCCTGATCGAGCCGGGCGCGCTGCACGACGGCCACGCGCCCGAGACCGAAGGCTTCACCTACGCGATGCTCTATCTGCCGCAGGCGTGGGTCGCGCACGCAGCGCAGCGTCTCGATCTGCCGGGGCTCGGCAGCGTGGAAGCGGCGTTTGGCCAGACGCTCGTCGATGACCGCGCGCTCGTCGAATCGATCCGCCACGCCTTTCTCGCGATCTACGGCGAAGAAGGCCGCCTCGCGCGCGATCAGTCGCTCGACCGCCTGCTGATGCTGCTGGGCGGCCAGCTGCGCGAGACACTGACTTCAGCCGACAGCCTCGCGGCGCCGCCCGCGATCGCGCGCGTGCGCGACGCGCTGCACGCGCACATGGACGGCAACCTCGGCCTCGACGACCTCGCGCAGATCGCGGGCGTCGACCGCTTCCGGCTCACGCGGCTGTTTCAGCGCGCGTTCGGCACCTCGCCGCACGCGTATCTGGTGCGCTTGCGGCTGCGCGCCGCGCGCCGTCTGCTGGCGGCGGGGCGCACACCCGCGCAGGTCGCGGCGGAAGTCGGTTTCGCCGATCAGAGCCATCTCGGGCGCTGGTTCCGCCGCGCCTACCGCATGACGCCCGCCGCCTACCGGCACATGTGCACAAACGTTCCAGACTGAAGCGCGCGAGTCGCCGATCATGGGCGGCTTGTTCATTCTGGATGCAATCATGTTCGATACGAAAGTCGCCCTGATCGTGCGCGACGATCTCGCCGTCTGGCAAAAGCTCAATGTGGTCGCGTTTCTCGCGACCGGCGTGGCCGCCGCTGCGCCCGACGCGCTGGGCGAGCCCTACGAGGACGCCGCCGGGCGTCAGTACGGCCGCATGCTCGGCCAGCCGATGATGGTGTTCGCCGCCGATCTGCCGGGCCTGCAGGCCGCGCATCGCCAGGCGATCTCGCGCGAGGTGCGGATCGTGCCTTATGTTCACGCGATGTTTTCGACGGGCCACGACGCCGCGAATCGCGAGGTGTTTCGCGCCGAGGATGCGGAGAATCTGAATCTCGTCGGCATCGCGTTGCACGGGCCGAAGAAGGCGGTGGACAAGGCCGTGAAGGGCCTCAAGCTGCACGCGTGAGCGTGGGCTGCTTCACGTGATGTCAGGCGCGCGGCCAGGCGTCGAGCGCGGCGCGCAACTCGCTGACCACGTTCGACCAGTCGTCGCGGCGCGCCTGGCGGAACAGACGCGCGTTCGCGTACCACGGCGTATCGCTGCGCCCGAGTTGCCAGCGCCAGTCCGGCATGAACGGTAGCGCCACCCACACCGGTTTGCCGAGCGCGCCCGCGAGATGCGCGACGGCGGTATCGACGCTGATCACGAGATCGAGCCGCGCGACGAACGCGGCGGTGTCGGCGAAGTTCGTGAGCCGCGCCGACACATCGCGCAGCACGCCGCGTTGTTCGAGTTGCGCGAGCGCGTCGCGGTCGCCTTCGCGGATATCCGGTTGCAGCGCGAAAAGACGTGCGTCGGCGTTAAAGAGCGGTAGAAGCTGTTCGAGCGTCATCGAACGATTGCGGTCGTTCAGATGCGTGCGGCTGCCCGACCAGACGATGCCGATACGCGGCGTGTTATCGCTGTTTCCATCGCCGGCCGCGAGCACATCGTCCCATTGCGCGGCGCGCGTGGCGTCCGCGTCCAGATACGGCGTGGCCACGGCGAGATCGGCGGCGCGCAGCTTCAGCACGAACGGCAAGCTCAACAGCGGAACGTGATAATCGAATGGCGGCACCGCGTCCTGTTCGCCGATCACCTCGGCCGCGCCGCGATAGCCGCGCAGCAGCGGCAATAGCGCGTCCTGCACGCGCAGCACAACACGCGCGCCCGCCGCGCTCAGGCGATCGACGAAACGCACGAATTGCAGCGTGTCGCCGTAACCTTGTTCGTGATGCACGAACAGCGTCTTGCCCGCGATCGGCTGCGCGCCGCTCCAGAGCGTCTGCGCCGGAAAGCCGTGATCCTGGCTGCCGTCGCGCCAGCGCCATTCGTACTCGCGCCAGCCGTGTTCGAATTCGCCGCGCAGCAGATTGGTCTGCGCGCGATTCGTGCGCGCGCCCGCATCGTTCGGATCGATGCTGAGCGCCTTCTTGAACTGCTGCATCGCTTCGTCGAAACGGCCCAGATCGCGCAGCGCGACGCCGAGGTTCACATGCGCGAGCACGAAGCGCGGATTGAGCGCGATGGCGTGCCGGTACGCGTCGAGTTCTTCTTCATAGCGCGTCATCGTGCCGAGCAGCGTGCCGCGGTTGTAGTGCGCTTCGGGCGAACGCGGCTGCAACTTGCAGAGCTGCTCCATCGTGGCCAGCGCGCGCTGCGGCTGCTCCAGACGGATCAGCGCCATCGCCACGCCGAGCACCGATTCCGCGTGATGCGGCGAGCGCTCGAGCGCGCGTTCGTAGAGCGCGAGCGCGTCGGCGTGACGTTGCGCGAGCTGGCAGACCTGCGCGGCGAAATGCAGTTGCTCCGTCGACATCGCCATATTCGCCGACGCACGCACGAGATAGTCGGCCGCGCGCGCGTGATCGCCCTGACGCGCGGCGAGATAGCCGAGGCCTTCGAGCGCTTCACCGTGATCGGGCGCCTGGTTCAGCACGTCTTGCAGGAGGCGCACGGCTTCGTCGACTTGCCCGGCGGCGGCGTGGTGTTGCGCGGCGTCGAGCGCGTGTTCGAGATCACGATTCATGGCGAGGCGGGAGAAAGACAGCGAGCGGCAAACGTCGGGCAAACGTCGGGAAAACGGCAGGAAAACGTCGGGCGGACCCGGCGCAGCGGCCCGAAAGCGGCTCATTGTAAGGGATCGGCTGCGCCGCCGCATGACGCGAAAAACGCGGCGTAACGAGAATCGCGCGAGCGAATCGCTCAAGCTATGGCGTAACTTGCCGTAATAAGAAATATTTGGCTTTTCCTGCGTGCATTGTGACCGACTCCGCGCCCCCCGCCACAAGCGATCTGGCTACGCTGATCGAAACCGTGCAGCGCAACGAACGTGCGTTGCGAAGTTTTCAAACCGTCGAACTGCAACTGATCGGCGCACGAGACTGGACCACCTTTCTCGACGGCGTGCTCGTGCGGCTGCGGACGGTGTTCGCGCTCGCGTCGGTGCGTCTGTGGATCGACGAACGCGAGCCGCTGCTGCGCGAATTGCTGGAGATCGACGCGCCGCACGAAGCGGCTCAATCGTGCCTGAAAACCGGCGCTGACAACGGCGCGGCGCTCGCGCGTCTGTGCGGCGCGCAGGCCGCGTTCGCGCGTTGCTGGCTAGGCCCGGCGAGCGAACTCGACGCCGCGATTCGCGACACCTTCATCGACGCGCGCGTGCATGAGGGCAGCGCGATCGTGCTGCCGCTGCGCGCACACGATGTCGTGCTCGGCTATCTGTGCCTCGCGAGCGGCGATCCGCTTCGCTACGAGGCCAGCATGGCGACCGATCTGCTCGAACGCTTCGCGAACGTGGCGGCGCTGAGTCTCGACAACGTCGCGCACCGCGAGCATCTGCGCCTGATCGGCATCACCGACCGTCTGACCGGTCTGTCGAACCGGCACTATTTCGACGAGCGCCTGCATCACGACGTGCATCGCGCGGCGCATCACGCCGAGCCGATCTCGTGCCTGTTCATCGACATCGACCACTTCAAGCAGATCAACGACGTGCACGGCCACACCGTGGGCGATCACGCGCTCGCGGCGATCGGTGCGGCGCTTCGCCAGCACGTGCGTGTCGGCGACACGATTTCGCGCTACGGCGGCGAGGAGTTCGTCGCGCTGCTGCAATGCGATATTCCCGATGCGCTGACGGTGGCCGAACGCATTCGCCGCGCGGTGCGATCGATCGTCGTTCAGAGCGAAGACGGCGCACGCATCGAACTGAGTGTGTCGATTGGCGTTTCCGCGCTGAGTGCCGATGCCGCCGAAACCCGCGCGGACGACGCGGGCAGCGCCGCGCAAATCTTGCTCGACGCCGCCGACCGCGCGATGTACCAGGCCAAGCTCGAAGGCCGCAATCGCGTGTCGATGCTGGAAATGAGTTGTTAATGCGTCGATAAAAAGCATCGATAAAGAATTCAGATGCCGCGTTGGCATTTTTAAAATAGATCGCGCTGCGAAGCGTCATTGCCAATCGGCGCGATTTATTCAATTTCCAGAAATAATCCAGTCAGGCTGCGCCATGCCGGATTGACGCGCATCGCGTAGCAGCCAGACGAGCCTCACCGCATCTCAGCCCTGCGAAAAAGGCTCCGCGTACGCGATGCAGTCAAAATTACCCGCTTCGGTCAACGAAAAAACGCGCAAACGTTAGCGTGCATTCCGTCGAATGCAAACGCGGAATCATTGCGTCGATTGGAGCTATTTCTCAGACGAATGTAACGAAACTGACATAAAGAGTCATTAGCGTGCTGGTTTTCCTTATTCAGCGAAAAGGATAGCCATGCATCCCGCGCTTGCGCAGTTTCGTCGTCCGGGACTTTCAGCAGGTCCGCGTAGCGCCGGGGAATTGGCACAGGACGTACCGGCCATCGACGCTTCGGATTCGAATTCTCTTGTGATGGAGATTTTCTATTCGAGGCGCGACATGGCCAGTCTCGCGGTGATCGAAAACGATCGTCCCATCGGCCTGATCAATCGCGATATTTTCCTGTCGCAAATGAGCAAGCCGTTTCATCGCGAGCTATACGATAAAAAAAGCTGCATCGCGTTCATGGACAAAGAGCCCTTGATCGTCGAGGCGGAGATGAGCATCGAGGCGCTCACGTTCAAGACCGTCGAAGTCGGCGAGAAGGCGCTCGTGGACGGGTTCATCGTTACGCGCGAAGGCCGCTTCCTGGGCGTGGGCAACGGCCTGCGCCTGTTGAGCATCGTCGCGGAAATGCAGGCGGAGAAGAATCGCCAGATCATGCAGAGCATCGAGTATGCAAGCGTGATCCAGCAAGCCATGCTGCGCGCCTCGCGCGACACGCTTTCCAGCACGCTGCCCGACGCGGCGCTGGTCTGGGAACCGCGCGACGTGGTGGGCGGCGACTTCTATCACTTCGCTGCGTTCGCCGACGGCTGGTTCGGCGCGGTGGCCGACTGCACGGGCCACGGCGTGCCGGGCGCGTTCATGACCTTGCTCGCGTCGGCGTCGCTGTCGCAGGCGCTGGAGCAACTGGGCCCGCGCGATCCGTCGGCGCTGCTGGCGGCGGTCAATCGCAACGTGAAGGCGCTGCTCGGGCAGATCAACGGCGTGGGCGATGCGCCGCAATCGAACGACGGCCTCGACGCCGCGTTCTTCTGGTACGACGCCAGCCGCGCGCAATTGCAGTTTGCGGGCGCGCGCGTGGCGCTGCATGTTTTGCGGCCGGACGCCGAGGCGTTCGAAAGCATCGCGGGCGACCGCATGGGCGTGGGCTATGTCGACAGCCTCGCCGATTACGCGTGGGGACTGCATACGGTGGACGTGCCGCGCGGCAGTCTGCTGTTCGTCTCGACCGACGGCCTGACCGATCAGATCGGCGGCCCGCGCAAGATCGCGTTCGGCAAACGCCGCACGCTCGAACTGATTCTCGCGGAGCGCGCGAATGCGCCCGCCGCGATGTCGGCGCAACTGCTCGAAGCGCTCGGCAAATGGCAAGGCGCGCAGGCGCGCCGCGACGACGTCACACTTTTCTTTGCACGTGTTTAAGGCAATCCACGAATATGTCTGGAATTCTGGATCAGAACCATTGTTTCTTTGAAGTTGCGCGGCAGCGCAATCTGATTTTTTATCACAAAGGCTATTTCTCCCACAGCATCGTGGCCGCCATGAGCGAGGTCGTGAAGCTGCAACTGGAAGTGGCCGGACTGAGCGGGCCGACGCGCCGCAAGATCTTCTCGTCGTTCATCGAACTCTCGCAGAACATCGTGCATTACTCGTCCGATGCGCTCGCCGAAAACTGGCAGCAGGGCGGCGCCGTGCGCGAAGGCGCGATGTGCATTTCCGCAGAAGGCGAGCGCCATCTGATGGTGTGCATGAATCCGATCGCGACCGTTGCCGTCGACGATCTGCGCGAGAAGCTGGAGCCGCTGCGCTCGATGTCGATCGAGGAAATCAAGCAGGCCTACAAGATGTCGCTGCGAGCCGACACACCGACTGAGAGCAAGGGGGCGGGGCTGGGTTTCCTGACGATGGCGCGCGATGCGAGCGCGCCGCTCGAATTCGCGTTCTATCCGCGCGAGGACGACCCGGAAACCACGCTGTTTTGCCTCAAGACCATCATCTGACCAGGGCCGGTTACAGAATGGAAAACCTCTTTATCGCCGCTACGGCGACTTCGCCGGAAATCGATTTCCGCTTCGATCAGCAATGGCTTTCGCTTCGTGGCGAGTCGTATCCCGAGAATGCCGCCGCGTTTTACGCGCCGGTCATCGAGCAGCTCAACGCGTGGCTCGATGCGAGCGCGGACGCCGCCATCACGGTCGACGTCACGCTCACGTATTTCAACAGCTCCAGCACGAAGATGCTGTTCAGCGTGTTCGATGCGCTCGACCGCGCCGCGTCGGCGGGCAATCAGGTTCAGGTGAACTGGTATCGCGACGAGGAAGACGAGACGATCCTCGAATTCGGCGAGGAGTTGCAGACCGACTTCACGGCGATCAAGTTCAACGATTGTCCGGTTGCGACTTGAGGGCCGCGGGCGTGGACACCACCTATCGCCGCGACGCTTCGCACGGCCTGGCCCCGGACCTGTTCCGCAACGAGAGCGAGGCGCTCGAACGCGCGCGCGCGATCGGCGCGGACCCGCATGCGGACGCGCAGGCATACCACCAGGCGCTCGACGAACTGATCCGCCACTACGAGCGCCTGATGCGCGAGACGCGCCGCCTGATCGGGCGCAGCGACCGCGCCGAGCGCGAGATGCAGGCGCTCACGCAGCAGCTGCACTATCGCGCGACGCACGACGCGCTCACGGGCGTGTTCAATCGCAGCGCGGTGATCGAGCGCACCGTCAAGGCGCTGCGCGTCGATCGCGCGGTGATGATCCTGCTCGACATCGACGACTTCAAGAAGGTCAACGACGACTTCGGCCATCCGGCGGGCGACGCGGTGATTCTCGGCATCGTCAACTGCCTGCGCGGCATCATGGGCGAGCACGGCATCATCGGCCGCGTGGGCGGCGAGGAGTTCACGGTGGTGCTGCCGGGCTTCGAGATCGCCGATGCGCTCGAACTGGCCGAGCGCATGCGCGCGGCGATCGCGGCGCACGCGTTCCCGGAGCCGGTGAGCCGCAATATCACCGCGAGTTTCGGCGTGAGCGACAACGCGGCGGGCACCGATTTCGACACGGCCTACGGTCTCGCCGATGCCGCGCTCTATGCGGCGAAGCGCGGCGGCCGCGACCGCGTGTCGTTCGACGGGCCGCTGGCTTCGGCGTAACGTGGTCGTTGCGCGGCGCTGCGCTAGAACCCGTGGCGCACGGTCAGCGTCGCGCCGGTATCGTGCGAGCGCAGCACGGCGATGCGCGCCGTGCCGGAGAACACCCAGTCGTTGACGATCAGCGAGAGGCGGCGCTGCGGCTGCGCGCCGAGCGTGAGCGTGGAGTTGGGTATCTGGATGATCGAGAGTTGCGGCGCCGTGGACGGCCCCATGTGCAGATACGCCCGCGCGGGTTGCCCTGGCGCGTTCGCTGGCGTTGCGCCCGCTGCTGCGGCGGCATCGGCGAAGTGGTACTCGTGCTCGATCTGTGCGCTATAGAAGTTATCGAATTGCGTATCGGGCGGCGCGCCTTGCGCCTTCTGATACGCCATCTCGTATCGATAAATGTAGCGCTGCGGTTCGGGAATCGAGGAACCGACTTCCATGGGCATGGTGGGCGCGATGTTCGCCAGCGTCATCGCCACGGGCGCATCGGTCTCGATGCCGTCCGCGAGTGCATATCCGCTCAGCATAAAAATGATTGCGCCGACAATCCTTTCGTTCAGGCACGTCATGACATGCCTCCAATGAAGGAATTGAAACGTCACACGACCTGAGATGCGCCTGGGGTAAATACCGGGCGGACTGCGTGCGCCGCGTCGCGCGAGCGATGCAAGCGCGAAGGACACCCAAGCATTGTAGTCAGTCTGGAGCGACTCGCTAGCTGAATGTGTGCGTTGGACATCGCACACATGTCGATGCGCGTCTGTGCGTATCGCGCGCGCCTACGACAGCAGCGCGAGCGCCGTCTCCAGCACGCTGCGTTTGAATTTCTTCGGATGATTGGGCAGCGTCGAGAACGCGGCCAGCAGATGCCCGTAGCTCACCGTTTTGCTGATGCCGTTCATCAGCACGAAGAACAGCATCTCGGCGTCCTGCACCTTGAGCACGCCCGCCTGGGCGGCTTCGGCGAGCAGCGGCACGAAGACGTCGTGGAACGGGCGCACGAGACGCTCGACCAGACGGTCGAGACGCGCGCCTTCCTCGGTCGCGGCCGTGGCGAAGAACAGGCCGATGTCGGGCTGATCGAACACCTTGTCGATATAGATTTCCAGCGCGCGGTCCACGCGCGCCTTCGGGCCGAGGTCCGAGTCGCGCAACGCCGCCGTGGCCGCGATCATGGGCGCGGCGTGTTCGGCGATCTGCTCGACCACGGCCGTCCACAGGGCTTCTTTCGAGCCGAAGTGATGCGCGAGCAGCGCCGGGTCGACGCCCGATTCTCGCGCGATCTCGCGCACGCTGGTGGCCTCGTAGCCGCGCGTGCCGAAGGTTTTGCGCGCGTTGCGCAGCAGGACGTCGGGGCCGACCGAGGCGTCCTGCGCCGGCCGCCCGCGGCCGCGCTTCATCGGCGTGGGCGTCTGCGATGCGGTGGCCTTCTCTTTCATGCGGATCTGCATTCCATGATTTTCGATGGACGTGAGTGTACCCGAGCGCGGCGGCGTCGCCGCGAGAGCCCATGACGGGCGCGTTGCCGCGGGCTTCGGGTCTGCGTTCTGGTTGGCTTGTGCGTCCGCGTCTGTTTGACACACGGCGCGGGGCGGGTTTACCATCGGTCTTTATTCATCACGCGTTGAATTGAAAATGTCGAAACCGGTTCGTATTGTGATCGTGGGCGGCGGCATCGCCGGCATCGTGTTGGCAACGAAGCTCGGCGACACGCTCGCGCGTGCGGGCAAGGCGCAGGTCACGCTGATCGATCGCAGCCCCACGCATATCTGGAAGCCGATGCTGCACACCATCGCCGCCGGTACGCGCGATGTGCAGCAACAGCAGGTCATCTTCCTCGCCCATGCGAGCGAGCACGGTTACGCCTACGAGCCCGGCGAGATGCTCGGCCTCGACCGCGAGCGCCGCCGCGTGCAGCTGGGCGCGATCACCATGCCGGACGGCACGACCGCGCTGGAGCCGCGCGAAGTGGCGTACGACGTGCTGGTGCTCGCGCTCGGCAGCCGCGCGAACGACTTCGGCGTGCCGGGCGTGGCGAAGCACTGTCACTTCATCGACAGCCAGAAGCAGGCCGAGATCTTCAACGAAGCGCTGCGCGCGCGGGCGTTTCGCAGTGTGGCGCGCGACGAGGCGCTGCGCGTGGCGATCGTCGGCGGCGGCGCGACCGGCGTGGAGCTGGCGGCCGAGCTGAGCCGCCTGCTCGAAGTGGCGAGCGCTTACGGCGACGCCTCGGTGCGCGAACGTTTGCAACTCACGTTGCTCGAAAGCGGGCCGCGCATTCTCGGCGCGTTTCCGCCGGCCATTTCGGCGTCGAGCCAGCAGCAACTGGAGATGATCGGCTTCACGGTCAAGACCGGCACGCGCGTGACCGAGGCGTGTCCCGGCGGCTTCGTCCACGATGACGGCGCGCTCGCCCAGGCCGATCTGATGGTGTGGGCGGCGGGCGTGAAGGCGGCGGAATTCCTCAGCGGCATCGGCGGGCTGGAAACCAATCGCGCGAACCAGATCGTGGTCGGCCCGACGCTGCAATCGACCCGCGACGAGCACATCTTCGCGCTCGGCGATTGTTCGAGCCACACGCCCGCCGGCGCCGAACGCGCGCTCGCGCCCACGGCGCAGGTCGCGACGCAGCAGGCGGAATATCTCGCGCGCCATCTGCCGGGCTGGCTGGCGGGCAAAGCGCTGCCCGATTTCGCCTTCCGCGATTTCGGCGCGCTGGTCTCGCTGAGCGACTACGACGCGTTCGGCACGCTCGGGCGCTTCGGCTTTTTCCGTGGCGGCTTCATACGCGGACGCGTGGCGCAACTGAGCCACGCGATGCTCTATCGACGCCATCAGCAGTCCTTGCACGGCTTGCGCAAGGCCACGCTGTTGTGGACCGCCGAGCGGATCAACGGCTGGGTGCAGCCGAAGATCCGGCTCGCGTGAAATCGGTGAGGTCGATGAAGTCCATGCGGCGGCTGTGCGTGAGCGCGCGGCTCACGAAGCGCCACGCGCATCGCGACAGGGCGTGTAGCCGAGCGCATCGGCGCTCGCGCTGATTTGTATCGTAGTGCTATCAATTAAGCGCGAAGGGAAAGCACCTTCAACGCTTCTCGCAGATGACGACGCCTGATTGCCGTTACGTCTCGTACAACACGTCGTGATCGTAGCGCGCGTCCAGCACCTGAAGCTCCTGCTCGTGCTCGGCCACGCGGCGGGGCACGGCGTCGCGCAGAAATTCCACGAGCGTCCTGATCTTCGCATCGAGATATTGGCGCGACGCATAGAGCGCGAACACGTTGAACGGCTTGAGCCGCGCATTGGGCAGCACCTGCACGAGCGAGCCGTCGCGCATGCCTTGCAGCGCCGTGGGGATCGGCAGCATGCCGATGCCCATGCCCGCGCGGATGGCCTCGCCGAGCGCCTCCGCGATATTCACAGTAAGCGGCGCCTGCTGCGTGGGACGGAACGGCTGCGCGCGCTCGCCTTCGAATTCCCATGCGAGCACGGGCAGATCCTGGCGCGTGAGCTGCACGCACGTATGCCGTTCCAGATCGGCGATTTCGAGTGGCGTGCCGCGCCGCGCGAGATACTGCGGCGCGGCGCACAGCACCGAACGCGAGGTGCCGAGCCGCTGCGAAACGAGCGACGAATCCTTGAGCGTCTGCGCGACCACGATGGCGACGTCGAAGCGCTCCTCAAGCAGATCGGGCGTGCGCTGCGCGAGCACGAGATCGACGGAGACGTCTTCGAATTGCTGGGTATAGCGCGCGAGCAGCGGCGTGAGGTAGTGCTGGCCGAAGCTCGCAGTGGCGTGCACGCGCAGACGGCCATTCGGTTGCGCGGCGGCGCCCATGGCTTCGGCGTCGGCGAGCGCGACCTCGTTGAGAATGCGCTCGCAATGCTCCAGATAGCGGCGGCCCGCTTCGGTCAGCGAGATCTGGCGCGTGGTGCGATTGAAGAGGCGCGTTTGCAGGCTCGCCTCCAGTTCCATGATCGCGCGCGACACCGCCGCGGTGCTGAGCGCGGCGCGCGTTGCGGCCTTGGCGAAACCGCCGGCTTCGGCGACGCCAACGAACATCTTCATGCTGCCCAGCTTGTCCATCGGATTCGGTATGGGAGAGTGGCGGGCACCCGCGCCAATATTCAACGTGTGATGAAATAATTTTACTGTGTGAGGCAGGCGTGTGTCAAAGCGCGCGTGGCTTACGAAATGCCTTCGGTGTGGGCGTTTCAGGAGATTCGCGCGGGGCGCGGCGACACAGGAAGAGGAGAAACGCGCGGGACTGCCGGCGATCGTTTGCCGGAGCAAAACGGAATGCGGAACGCGGAATGCAGATGGCGGGAAGGGTCAGGCTTCGAGGCAGGGCGGCGCGCTCGCGTTGCACGGCGCGTCCGCCTGGATCGGGCGCGGCAGGCTGCGAAAGCCTGCGCTCAAGCGGGGATTGCGTGGATCAATAGTGATAGCAAGCCAGCGCGCAATAGATTGCGCTGACCGTGCCCGCGACGCCCAGCCCGACACCGAGACCGATATTGCCAATGGCGGTGGCGCAGCCATTCAGGCCGGCGAGCGCGACGCACATCGTGAGCAGCGCAAGGGTTCGTCGAAATGCGGACATGGTGCGATCCGTTTGTAAGCAATGCGCGGATGGTACCCAGTCCGGGGACATTTCCTTTGTGACAGAAAGCGGGAGTTTGCGAAAGCGCTTACCGTCCCTTACGAACGGAAAGCACTTTCGCGGCGCGACGCAAAAAGCCCTTGAATCAGCGGCTTTCCGGCGCGAAAACGGCCGGTGTATCGCTGCGGTTTTCATCCGCGTTGCTCATATCGCCCGCGATATCCTCCAGCGCGGCGCGGCTCGTTTCCACGCGCAGCGCGAGAATCGCCACGCAGAGCACGGCGAGTATCGCCGTCACCATCGCGATCACGCCCGAGACGCCGAAGCGCTCGTACAGCATCAGCGCGAGCCACGGCGTGGCGATCGACGAGGCGCGTCCGCAGGTGCCCGCCACGCCGGTGCCGCGCAGGCGCATTTCGGTCGGGAACAGTTCGGGAATGTAGCCGAACAGGCCGAGCGTGCAGATGGTGTAGATTGCGCTGACGAGGCAGAAGCCCACGAGCATGATGACGGTCGGGTCGCGCAGCGTCACGTAGAGCCAGCCGAGCGCGACGCTCACGATCGACGAGATCACGATGCCGCGCGCGCGTCCGA
Source organism: Paraburkholderia sp. J94 (assembly GCF_905220285.1). Lineage (NCBI taxonomy): Bacteria > Pseudomonadati > Pseudomonadota > Betaproteobacteria > Burkholderiales > Burkholderiaceae > Paraburkholderia > Paraburkholderia sp. J94. Next base: position 199,042 of record NZ_CAJMZH010000015.1, read on the forward strand.
CCCGGTCGGCGATGAAATAGCCGATCAGGCCGCCGACCGGCGAGCCGATCGACATCACGAACACGAAGCCGAGCGACTTCACGATCGACAAACCTTGCGCGACGAAAAACGTCGGCAGCCACGCGATAAAGCCATACAGCCCCACGTTCACGCCGATGGCCGTGAGCGCCGCCACCAGCATGCGGCCGCGCATGCCCTTGGCGAACAGCGCGCTGAGCGGCACGCTGCCCTTGTGCAGATCGACGGCGCGTTGCACGGGCGGCAGCTCGCCCACTTGCGCGCGCACTTCCTGTTCGATTTCGGCGAGCGTGGCTTCGGCTTCCTCGAAGCGGCCGACCGATTCGAGCCAGCGCGGCGACTCCGGCATGCGATGGCGCAGGAACCAGACGACCAGCGCGCCCACGCCCGCGAGCGCGAACATATAGCGCCAGCCGAGATGCGGAATCACCCAGTAGCCCGCCGCGAGCGCGGCAAACAACCCGCTATTGGTGATGACCGCGAGCAGCGAGACCCACTTGCCGCGCGTGGCGGGCGGCACGAATTCCGCGAGCGTGCCCGCGGCCACCACGAGTTCCGCGCCGAGCCCGAGGCCCATGATGAAGCGCAGCACGATCAGCCACTCGATGTTGGGCGCGAAGCACGCGGCAATCGAGGCGAGCCCGAACACCGCGAGATTGACCTGATACGAATAGCGCCGCCCGAGCCGGTCGCCGAGCCAGCCCGCGATGAATGCGCCGACCATCATGCCCATGAACGTCGACGAGACGAACAGCGCGCCGTGACGCATGTCGGTGAAGCCGTCCTTGACCATCGACGCCATCGCGCCGTTGGCGAGATAGATGTCGAAGGCGTCGAGGAACGCGCCGCCCGCGATGAGGCCGAGTATCTTCCAGTGAAAGCGTGAAACGGGTAGCCGGTCGAGGCGTCCGGCGGCATTGACCGCGTGGTGCATGTGATGTCTCCGATTGTGATGCGGCCCCCGGGCCGAAGGGCCACGGGGGCTTGCTGCCATGCGCCGCTTATTGCTGCGGCGTTCAATGGTTGGCGCGGGTCGTCTGTGTTCGTCAGACCGCGCCGGTGTCGTGCAGCGCGCGAATCTGCGTCGCGTCGTAGCCGAGTTCGTTCAGGATCGCGTCGGTGTGCTCGCCGAGCGCGGGCACGGCGTCCATGCGCGGCGCGTCCGCGAGCGTGACGCCGGGCGGCAGCAGCGCGGGCACCGTGCCGCCGGGCGTCTGCACCTGCGTCCAGCGCTCGCGCGCGGCGAGTTGCGCGTGCTCCCACACGGCCTGCATGTCGTTGATGTGCGCGTTGGCGATCTTCGCGGCTTCGAGGCGCTCGACCACATCGCGCGCGCTGAGGCTCGCGAAGGCCGCTTCGATCAGCGCGCCGAGCGCCGCGCGATGCTCGACGCGGCGGCTGTTCGAGACGAAGCGCTCGTCGGTGGCGAGTTCGGGCTGCTGGAGCACGACGTCGCAAAACGCCTTCCATTCGCGCTCGTTTTGCAGACCGAGCATCACCGACTTGCCGTCGCCGGCCTTGAACGGACCATACGGATAGATCGTCGCGTGCGCCGCGCCGTTGCGTTGCGGCGGCGTCTGGCCGTCGATCGCGTAGTAGAGCGGATAGCCCATCCACTCGACCATGCTTTCGAGCATCGACACGTCGATATGGCGTCCGCGTCCGGTCTTGCCGCGCTCGATCAGCGCCGCGAGGATATTCGAATACGCGTACATGCCCGCAGCGATATCGGCGATCGAGCAGCCAGCTTTCGCGGGTTCGTCGGGCGTGCCGGTGATCGACAGAAAGCCCGACTCGCTCTGGATCAGCAGGTCGTAAGCCTTCTTGTCGCGATACGGACCGTCGCCGCCATAGCCCGAGATATCGCAGACGATCAGGCGCGGATAGCGCTCGCGCAGCGCCTCGTAACCGAGACCGAGCCGCTGCGTCGCGCCGGGCGCGAGGTTCTGCACGAACACGTCGGCGTCGGCGAGCAGCGTGTGAACGATCTCCAGCGCTTCGTCGCGCTTCACGTCGAGCGTGAGGCTCTCCTTCGAACGGTTGGTCCAGACGAAATGCGAGGCGAGACCGTGCACGCGCTCGTCGTAGCCGCGCGCGAAATCGCCCACGCCGGGACGCTCCACCTTGATGACGCGCGCGCCCAGATCCGCGAGCTGGCGCGTGCAGAACGGCGCGGCGATCGCGTGCTCGAACGTGACGACCTTGATGCCTTCGAGAGGGCGCATGATTCGGCTCTCCGGTTAGAACGAACGCGGCAGGCCGAGAATATGTTCGGCGACGTAGGAGAGAATCAGGTTCGTCGAAATGGGCGCGACCTGATAGAGACGCGTTTCGCGGAACTTGCGCTCGACGTCGTATTCGCACGCGAAGCCGAAGCCGCCGTGGAATTGCAGACAGGCGTTGGCGGCTTCCCACGAGGCGTCGGCGGCCAGCAGCTTCGCCATGTTGGCCTGCGCGCCGCAGGGCTGGTGGGCGTCGAAGCGGCGGGCGGCTTCGAAGCGCATCAGGTTCGCGGCTTCCACGTTGATGAACGCGCGCGCGATCGGGAACTGCACGCCCTGGTTCTGTCCGATCGGACGGCCGAATACCTGGCGATCCTTAACGTATTGCGACACCTTGTCGATGAACCAGTAACCGTCGCCGATACACTCGGCCGCGATCAGCGTGCGCTCCGCGTTCAAGCCGTCGAGAATGTACTTGAAGCCCTTGCCTTCCTCGCCGATGAGGTTTTCCGCCGGAATTTCGAGGTTGTCGAAGAACAGTTCGTTGGTCTCGTGATTGACCATGTTGAGAATCGGCTGCACGGTCAAACCCTTGCCGATGGCTTCGCGCAGATCGACGATGAAGATCGACATGCCTTCGCTTTTCTTCTTCACGTCCGAAAGCGGCGTGGTGCGCGCGAGCAGGATCATCAGGTCGGAGTGCTGCACGCGCGAGATCCACACCTTCTGGCCGTTGATCACATAGCGGTCGCCCTTGCGCACGGCCGTGGTCTTGATCTTCGTGGTGTCGGTGCCGGTCGTGGGCTCGGTCACGCCCATCGATTGCAGGCGCAGTTCGCCATTGGCGATCTTCGGCAGATACTTGCGCTTCTGTTCTTCGGAGCCGTGGCGCAGCAGCGTGCCCATGTTGTACATCTGGCCGTGGCACGCGCCCGAGTTGCCGCCGCTGCGATTGATTTCCTCCATGATCACCGACGCTTCGGTGAGGCCGAGGCCCGAGCCGCCGTACTCCTGCGGGATCAGCGCGGCGAGCCAGCCGGCTTTCGTCAGCGCGTCGACGAAGGCTTCGGGATAGCCGCGCGCCTCGTCGATCTTGCGGTGGTACTCGTTCGGAAACTGGCTGCACAGATCGCGGACGGCTTCACGAATGTCCTGGAATTGATCGGGCGTGGCGTCGTTCATGTCTTGGATCTCGGTGAATCTCGGTGGAAGGGATGAGTTTGCGAGGCTGATAAATCAGGCGAGCACGGCGCGCGCCGACATCGTCAGCGCGCCTTCGTGGTCCTGCGCCCACAACTCGATGGATTGGCCGTCTTCGGCGCGGCGGCCGCAGACGCGAAACGTATGGCCGAGAAACGTCGGCCTGACCGCTTTCCATGCGTACTCGCGCACGACGGCGCCGGGCACGCTGCGCGCCACGAGGTCGAGCAGCAGCGTGGCGATCAGCGGACCGTGCACGACGAGATCGGGATAGCCCTCGACGCCGCGCGCGTAATCGCGGTCGTAATGAATGCGATGGCCGTTGAAGGTCAGCGCCGAATAGCGGAACAGCAGCGTTTCGCTGGGCGTGATCTCGCGGGTGAAGTCGGCGTTCGCGGGCGCGGCGGTGGGCTTCGGCTGCGGCTGGCCAGGCTCGGCCGGTTCGCGATAGACGATGTCTTGTTCCTCGCGGATCGCCGTCACGCCATCGGCTTCGATCGCATGCTCGACGGTCACGAACGCAAGACGCCCGCTGCGGCCTTCCTTATGCTCGACGTTCAGCACGCGCGACACACGTTCGGCTTGCGCGCCGATCTTGAGCGGCGCATGAAAGGTCATGCGGCCGCCCGCAGCCATGCGGCGCGGCAGGCCGAGATCGGGCAGGAAGCCGCCTTTTTGCGGATGTCCGTCGCTGCCCAGTTCGGCTTGCGGCGCGGCGGACCAGAAGTAGAGCCAGTGCCAGATGGGCGGCAGCGCGTCGCCCGCACGCGGCGTGGTGCGGCAATCGAGCGTGGCGGCCAGCGCGGCGGCGGGAGCGGGGGAGAGGAAATCTGTGACGTTCAGCGTCGGCTGTTCGAGCCGATCGGTTTGGCATGCGTGCATCGCCGTCTCCAGCGCCGGTGCGTCCGGCGCTTTTTCAATAGGAATGAGGCGACTGTAGGCGAATGTCTTGCGCGGCGGAAATACCGATTGAATGTGCCGGTCATAAGGGTATCCTATGACCCTCGCGTGAACCGGCAGGAAGGGCAGCACCACATGGACGTTCGTCAGCTTCGCTATTTCGTGCACATCGTCGATTACGGCAGTCTGGGCAAGGCCGCCGAAAAGCTCTTTGTGGCGCAGCCTTCGCTGAGCCAGCAGATCGCGAAGCTCGAGGACGATCTCGGCGTGCCGCTGCTCGTGCGCAGCCCGCAGGGCGTCAAGCCCACGGCCGCTGGCCAGGCGCTCTACCGCCACGCGCGGCTCGTGTTGCATCAGATGGAGCAGTTGCGCCAGGAAGTGCGCGACGGCGTGGGCGCGGAATCGGGCACGGTCGCCATCGGCTTTCCGACGACCATGACCTCGGTGCTCGCGATGCCGGTGTTCGAGCGCGTGCGCGAGCGTTATCCCGGCATCCGCCTGCAATTTTTCGAGAGCATGAGCGGCTATCTGAACGAACTGCTCGCGAACGGGCGTCTCGACCTCGCGATTCTGTTTCGCGACTCGGCCACGCCCGGCATTTCCGCGCTGCCGGTGCTCGACGAGGAGTTATATCTGCTGGGCGAGCCGCGCGGCGTGTCGGCGCGCACGCGCAGCATCACGCTGGCCTCGCTCGCCGACGTGCCGATGGTCGCGCCCGGCGTGGCGAACGGCCTGCGCCTGCTGCTGGAGCGCACGTTCGCGCGCGAGCAGGTGCCGCTCAATATCATCGCCGATGTGGATTCGCTGCCGATTCTGCTGTCGCTCGCGCAGTCGGGCGCGGCGTGCACGATCCTGCCTGCATCGGCGTTGGCGCTGCGGGCGAGCGCGGACCGGCCCAGAATGCGCCGCATCGTCGATCCGGTGATCCGGCGGCCCGCGAGCATCTGCTGGCCGAATGCCTTGCCGGTGAGTTCGGCGTCGCTGGCGGTGCGCCGCACGATCTGCGAAACGATCGAGGAATTGTGCGCGCGCGGCACGTGGGAAGGGATCGAGCTGAGGGAGATCGCGCAGGGCGGCTAAAACGCGCGGCTGAATACACGGAAATACACGCGCGGCCCGTAAGCCAAAGGTAAAGCGTATGTTTTCGCGACCGCGCGCCAGCGGCCAAAGCGCGCTGACGCGTGGACGCACGAGCGGCACTGTGCCGCCCGCGCCGTGCGGCTTACTGCTGCTGTTCCTGCTTGTTGTCGATGCGCTTGGGCTTCGGCGGCGATTCGATCTTCGCGTACTGGAAGGCCGGCGTGGCCTTGATCGCTTCCTTGGTCGCGCCCGGCAGATAGAGATTGCCCTTGCGCACTTCGAGCGAAGCGATGGGCACGGCCACGTCGTGCGCGGCCACGCCGAGGAAGCCGCCCGCCGACACGATGGCCGCCGACACCGAACCGTCCGGCGCCACGATCAGGTCGCGCACGGTGCCCACCTTGACGTTGTCGTCGTTATAGACGGCCTTGCCGAGCACGCTTTTCTTCACGCTCCAGCCTTCGAGCAGCGCCTGCGATTGCTCGACCGTCACGCTCAGCGGCTGCGCGCCGGCGACCTGGGCTTGCGCGCCTGCACTGGCCACACTCGCGGCCACGACTGCGGCCGCCAACATCGTCATGCGGAAAGACATTTCTGGTGCTCCTGAATCTGGTTGAGTTCGCGGCGATGCCGCCCGATATAAAAATCGAACGGCCATGTTAGCCGGAATGAAAAAAGGCTGCGCTTAAGCTGCAATGCGGCAGAAAGGCTGAATCGATCGCTGCTCAAGCGGACGATGCGGCGTTTTATCGAAACGCGCCTTTCGCATCGGCGGTTGAGCGCCTAGTCTGTAACCACATGATACGGACTGGCCCGTTGCCGGCGCAGGTGCGGCGGAGCGAGACGCCAGCCTCGAAGGAGACAACCGATGGACCTCGAAACGCGCACGATGACCCGCGTGACGGCACGCCTCGTGCCCTTCCTGATCGTCTGCTATTTCATCGCCTATCTGGATCGCGTGAATGTGGGTTTTGCTGCGCTGCAAATGAACAAGGCGCTCGATTTATCGGCGAGCGCATTTGGTTTTGGCGCGGGGATTTTCTTTATTGCGTATTTCTTTTTCGAAGTGCCGTCGAATTTGCTGCTCGAACGCTTCGGCGCGCGGCGCTGGATTGCCCGCATCATGTTTACGTGGGGCTTGCTGGCGGGCGCGATGGCGTTCATTCCGCATATCGCGAAGTGGAGCGGCATGTCGAACGCGCACGTGTTCTATACGCTGCGCATTCTGTTAGGCATTGCCGAGGCGGGCTTTTTCCCCGGCATCATCTTTTTGCTGACGCTCTGGTTCCCCGCCAAATACCGCGCGCGCGTGGTGGGTTACTTCATGGCGGCGATACCGCTTTCCACGGTGATCGGCGGCCCGGTGTCGGGTTCGCTGCTGTCGATGGACGGCATGGGCGGGCTCGCGGGCTGGCAATGGGTCTATCTGATCGAGGCGGCGCCCGCGCTCGTGCTCGCGTTCGTCGTGCTGCTCTATCTCACCGACAAGCCCGCGCAAGCCACCTGGCTCGCCGACGACGAGCGCGAATGGCTGGTCGCGCGTCAGGCGCAGGAGCGCAAGCATCGCGAAGCGGTGCATACGTTCAGCGTGATGGAGGCACTGATCAATCCGCGCGTGCTGGCGGTGGCGCTGATTTATTTCGGTGCGAACGCCACGAATTACGGCCTGAGTTTCTTTCTGCCGCAGATCGTCAAGGGGTTCGGGCTCACGAACGTGCAAACCGGTTTCGTGACTTCGCTGCCGTATATCGTCGGCGTGATTTCGATGGTGTTCTGGGGCCGTCATTCGGACCGCCGTCTGGAACGCAAGAAGCACGTGGCGTTCGCGCTCACGGTGGCGGCGGCCGGCATCGCGGCGGCGGCGGGACTCGACAATCCGGTGCTCAAGATGCTCGCCCTTTCGGTCGCGGGCTTCGGCATCTTCGGCTGTCTGCCGGTGATCTGGACGCTGCCCGCCGCCTTTCTTTCAGGCGCGGCGGCGGCGGGCGGCATCGCGGCGGTCAACTCGCTGGGCAATCTGGCGGGCTTCTTCGGCCCCTATGCGATGGGCTGGATCAAGGACAGCACGGGCAGCTTCGGCGCGGGCTTGCTGTGCCTCGCGGGCGCGGGACTGATCGGCGCGGCGGCGGCGCTGCTGCTGCATCACGATGCGGCGCTCGAAACCATGAGCACGCCCGATCGCGCCGGGGCGCCCGACGCGCACAAGGTCATGGGCTCATAGTGCGATGAAATAATCGCATCGGCATCCTAAGGAAGTCGCGTGCGCGTGATGTCGACCGGCTGTTCGGCCGCGTCGAAATCCAGCGTCGGTAACGCTTGATTCACGCGCCGCGCGCCGCGCCAGATCATCAGCAGGTGATAGTAGAGGCGCGGGCTCAAGCCGAAGCGATACGCGCGCAGATTGCGCAGCGCGAGCGTCAGGCCGACGCGCGCTTCGCGATTGCGAAAATGCAGCGACACGACGATCGGCACGAGTCGCCGCAGCGCGAGCCGGCGCGCGGGTTCGAGCGAGGGCGGCAAGGCCAGCGCCTGCACGAAACGCCAGGCCGCGAGCGAGGCGGCGCTCGGCGTATGACGCGTGGCCTGTGAAACCGACACGTCGGTCTTGCAATAGATGGACACGTATTCATCGACATAACAGACCTTGCGCGCCGCGAGACACAGCAGCGTGCCAAACACGAAGTCGCAGCACACTTCGTCGTGACCGCCATAGCCGATCTGCTTGACGAGCGCGGCGTCGGCGAGCCAGCCGTTATTCGGGAACATCTGCACGATGCCCGCGCGTCCGGGCAGCGCCTGCAAACCGGCCGCCGCGGGCGTGCGATGAAACGCGAGATTGAGCCGCCGGCTGCCCGCGTGATCGATGCGGCCGCGATGATCGGCTTCGTATTGATTGCCGAACGCGACTTGCAGATCCGGGTAGCGCGTCCATTGCGCCAGCAGTTTTTCGATGCCGTCCGCGACCAGAAAATCGTCGTCGTGAATCAGCAGGATCTTGTCGCCGGTGGCGCGCGCGAACAGGCTCGCGACATTGCGCGCCTGGCCGAGCGAGGGCACATTGCGTCGATACGCAACGCGCGCATCGTGACCGTAACGCGTGGCGATCAACGTCGCCGTACGGTCGTCCTGCGAATCGTCGCCGATCACGATTTCGATGTGGGTATGTGTTTGCTGCAAACACGACTCAATGCAGCGAATCAACAGATCGGGACGATTGCACGTGGGCAGACAAATCGAGACCTTGTTTTTTATCGTCATGGGCCTACCCCATTGCTCAGTTAATTCAGTGAATACGGTGAGGTTCGCAGAGCGAACGCCAAACAACTTGCAAGACGGTAAGGGAACAAAACTCGAAAGAAATTGAAAATAATTCGCAAGCTTGGCGAATTCGGGAAAACGCTGATCTGGCGGGCGTTGCGCGCTATTTGTCGGATGATTCGAAAAGAAAAGCGCATGTTGCAGTGCAAAGCGAAGCTTGCGGTGCGCTGACTGATCGATAACGGTGTGTCGCGCGGTGTAAGCGAAAGCAGAATTGGGCGCATGAAAGAAGCGCCAGAAATTGCGCTGGCTCGATTAGCATCCTGATCGGGGGCGACGCCTGGTGGCACGCGAGTGTTTCGCGCGCGGGATCGCCCGCCCGGATTCGCCTGAATTCGCTTGAATCCGCTTGAATTGACCAACGCCCATGACGCCATCCCAATACGTCCACAAACCTTTAACGCCGTTTCGCCGCTCGTTCGCGCGCTTTTCGCTCTCGGAAATGGCGAAGTACACGAAGCTCACGCTCGGCTTGTGGATCGGCTTTGCGATTCCCTATCACTTTGGTTATCCCGACGCGGCTGTTGCGCTCGCGGGCTCGACCATGCTCACACTCGCGCTCGGCAGTTCGATTTCCGCCGCGCGTGGCTATTTCTATAAGCGCGTGACCTCGAATCTCGTGGCGATGCCGATCGGCACGCTGCTGATCTGGCTCACCGCACCGCATTTATGGCTCGGCGTGCTGCTGCTGCCGATCGTGATCTTCGCGATCGTGAGCGTGCGGCCTTCCGTGTTCCAGATGACGAGCATCACCGTGCCGATGACGCTCGTGCTCTACACCGGCGAACATATTCCGCTGCTGGAGCAACGCTTGATCGGCGTGGTGCTCGGCATGCTGCTCGGTTTCGTGATTCAGCAGATTGTCTTTCCGCCCGATCATGGTTATTGGGCGAATACGCTCGTGAATAGCGGCAATGAACAGGCGACTGCATTGCTCGCGGAAATCGCCGAAGAAAAACTGGACCGCAAGCAATTGAAGTCGCTCACGGCGGCGCTGCGCAAATCGAGCAGCAATCTGAAAGAGGCGCACGATCTGTTGAAGGCCGATATCGCGCAGTCGTGGGTTTCGCCGCATCTGGAGCGCAATCGCACGCGCCTGCCGCTTTTCTGGTGCTATCACGAGCTATTCGATTCGGTGGTGAACTTTCTCGAAACGTTCGACACCTTCCACGCGCAATTCGAAGCGCTCGACGCGCACTGGAAAACGGAGTATCTGCGCGGGCTCGGTTTGCTCGTGGCCGCGCACCGGCAATTGGCCGATGTCGCCGACCTGCGTGTGGAGCGGCCCGGTCTCGACGCCAAACCGCTTCGGCTGGCCGCGTTGCAGACGCTGTTCGAGGCGCTGCCCGCGGCGGGCGTCTATACCAGCGTGTATCTCGGGCACCTCACGGGCTACGGCATTTTGCTGTGCCGCTTGAGCGACATGCACACCGAGCATCTGGGCGAAGCGCCGGTATAAGGATTTCACGCTTTAAGGGTTTGAAAGCGGCATTCGCCGCTTTCGATCTGGCACGAAAGAAAAAATAATTCTGCGTTTGCCCGAAATCGGCGAGTGATTTGGAATCATTTTCTCGTTGCTGCCGCGTAGCATGGATGGCCATTCGAGTATCGAAATCTCACTTCCCAGTACCACGAGAATGGCTGAAAAACTGCACTATTTCGACTACGCGGCGACCACTCCGGCCGACCCGCGCGTGATTGCCGCCATGGGCGAATGCCTCGGCATGGAAGGCGCGTTCGGCAACCCGGCATCGAGTTCGCACGCGGCCGGCATGCAGGCGCGCTCGCTCGTCGAAGCCGCGCGCGCCCAGGTGGCCGCGCTGATCGGCGCGCACGCCGACGAGATCGTCTGGACCTCGGGCGCGACCGAATCGAACAATCTCGCCTTGAAGGGCTACGCGGATAACGCCGCCGAACGCCGTCATCTGATCACGAGCTGCCTCGAACACAAGGCGATTCTCGACACCGTCGCGAACCTCGAACATCGCGGCATGACGGCCAGTTTCGTGCGTCCCGACGCGCACGGCGATATCACGCCCGCCGCTGTGCAGGCGGCGCTGCGCGAGGACACCGGACTGGTTTCGCTGATGCTCGTGAACAACGAGATCGGCACGCTGACCGACATCGCCGCCATCGCGCCGATCGTGCACGCGGCCGGCGCGCTGCTGCACGTCGACGCCGCGCAGGCGCTCGGCAAGACGCCGATCGACGTGAACGCGCTCGGCATCGATCTGCTGTCGATGTCGGCGCACAAGGTGTACGGGCCGAAGGGCATTGGCGCGCTGTACGTGCGCCGCGAAGCCGCCGCGCGCATCGCGGCGCAGATGCACGGCGGCGGCCACGAGCGCGGACTGCGCTCGGGCACGCTCGCGACGCATCAGATCGTGGGCATGGGCACGGCGTGCGCGATGGCCGCCGAGCAGATGCAGGCCGACACGCAGCGCATCGCGCAACTGAGCGAGCGTCTGCGCGACGGCGCGCTGCGTCTTGACGGCGTCACGCAGAACGCGCGCGCCGCGCGCCGCATTCCGCACACGCTGAGCCTCACGATCGGCCACGCGGGCTTTTTCCCGTTCATGCTGGCCGCCGATGTGGCAGTGTCGTCCACGTCGGCGTGCAACTCGGCGTCGGGCGCGCCCTCGCACGTGCTGAGCGCGATCGGCCTCGACGCCGACGCCGCGAGCCGCACGCTGCGCTTCAGCATCGGCCGCTACACCACGCAGGCCGATGTCGATCACGCCATCGCCCGTCTCGCCCAGGTCGTGGCGCAATGCCAGCCTGTGCAACGCCGCGAGCTTTCGACGGCGGACTGAGCATGGGCGGCGCGCAGGCGTCGCCTCGAACGCTGGCATTGCGTGCTTCGCTTGTGGCTTGCTTCTGAGTCGCTTGTGCGTCGCTTCTGCCGATGCATTTGCTTCCAGCCCGCCGCGCCGCGTAAAGTGTGAGGGCCGCCGCTCCCCGGCGCCGGCCGGGACCGCCCGGCGCGGCGTGCGCACACCGCGCGGGCGGCGCTGCGAGAGGCCCTCATGCCGGACCACGCCTTGCCCGCGCTCGCGGGCGCGCGCTCCCTCTATAGCGCCGATATCGGCGGCTCGTTCATCCGCCTCGCGGCCTGCACGCGCGCGGGCGAACTCGTCGTGCTCGCGAAGCAGCCCACGCCCGCAAGCGACTGGGCGGATTTCGCCGATACGTTGAGCGCGATGCTCGCAGCGCATGCACTCGACGATATCGATCCCGCGCCGCTCGCGCTCTCCATCGCGGGCCTCGTCGATCCCGCCGACGGCACCGCACTTTCCGCGAATATCCCCTGCATCACGGGCCGCCCGCTCGCGAGCGAACTCGGCGCGCGGCTCGGCCGTCCGGTATTCGCCGCCAACGACGGCGACTGCCTCGCGCTCGCCGAAGCCGTGGCGGGCGCGGGCGCCGGTCATCGCGTGGTGTTCTCCATCGTGCTCGGCACCGGCGTGGGCGGCGGGCTCGTCGCGAACGGCCAGTCGATACGTGGCGCGGGTGGCGTGACGGGCGAGTGGGGTCACGGTCCGATCGTCAACACGCAATGCCAGCCCGAAGGCGAGCCGGAACCGCTCTATGTGCCGCGCTTCGCGTGCGGCTGCGGCCAGCGCGGTTGCGTCGATACGATCGGCGGCGCGCGCGGCATCGAGCGGCTGCATCAGTTTTTGCACCCGGATTTGGCCGCGCCCGACAGCCATGCGATCCTCGACGCCTGGTCGCGCGGCGAGCGCGCCGCGATGCGGACGATCGGCGTCTGGCTCGAACTGGTCGCCGACCCGCTGGCGGCAGCGGTCAACGTCACGGGCGCGTCGATCGTGACCGTGGGCGGCGGGCTCGCATCGGCGCCCGCGCTGATCGCGCGGCTCGACCACGCCGTGCGCGCGCGCGTGCTGCATCGGCGTGCCGGGCCGCTTGTGGTGCCGGGCCGTTTCAGCGCCGATGGCGGGCTGATCGGCGCGGCGCTGATCGCGCGTCAGGCGCTTTCGTAGCGCGCCACCGTCGCCGCTTGCGCGACGATCGTCACCATCGCCACCATCGTCACCATCGCCATCACCCCAACGAACAAGGATCGCCGATGCCCATTACGCTCGAAGTCTGCGTGGACAGCGTGGACGGACTCGATGCCGCCATCGCGGGCGGCGCCGACCGCATTGAGTTGTGTTCGGCGCTGGATCTGGGCGGCTTGACGCCCACGCCCGGCCTGATCGCGGCGGCGGCGCGCGCGCCCGTTCCCGTCTACGCGATGATCCGGCCGCACGCGCGCGCGTTCGCCTGGTCGCCCGCCGATGTGGAGGCCATGCTCGCCGACATCGACGCGATGCGCGCCGCCGGACTCGCGGGCGTCGTGCTCGGCGCGGCGCGTGCCGATCGCCAGCTCGACGTGCACGTGCTCGCGCTCTTGTGCGAACGCGCGCGCGGCCTGGGCACGACGCTGCATCGCGTGTTCGACCTCGTGCCCGATCCGGCGCGCTCGCTCGAAGAAGCGGTCGCGCTGGGCTTCGAGCGCATCCTGACGTCGGGATGCGCGGCGCGGGCCGCCGATGGCATGGTCGCGCTGCACGCGCTCGTGCGGCAGGCGGCGAAGCGCATCGCCATCATGCCGGGCAGCGGCGTCGATGCGCTCAACGTCGCGGCCATCGTGCGCGCGAGCGGCGCGACCGAGGTGCATGCGTCGTGCCGCGCGGCGTTCGCGTACGGCGAGCAGAAGGGCGTCGAACTCGGCTTCTTTCCTGAGCGCGGGAGTTGCACCTCGGCGCGCGCGGTGCTGGGCCTCCGGCACGCGCTGGCCGCGTTCGCCTGAAGCGCGTGATCGGAAGCGAGTGCTCAAGCCGCGATCACAGCGCGCTCAAGGAACGATCAACGCATATTCAGCGCCCATTCAAAGCGCAATCACGCGCGTTTCGATGCGCGCGAGGCGCTTCAGATGGCGCGGCGCGGGCACGCGATCCGCGCCGGAAAACAGCACGGGCGCGCCGTCCGCCGCGCTCAGCGGCTGACCGCCGCATTCGTAGGCCACGATGGCCTGCTCGCCCACCGGCGAATTGAACAGCTCGTGCCACGTGAAGGGCACCGCATAGCCGTCATGGCCGACGGCGAGAAAAATCATCCGCTTGAAGTCGCCGTGCGCCTCGCAGCGCAGGCCCGCGTGCTGGATCAGCTCCGTGAGCAGCACGCCGCGATACGGCTCGACCGCGCGGATGAAACGCTGCGTGGTGTAGCAGCGCAGATCGAAGGGCGCGCACGTGACGCTGGGCATCGCGCGCAGCGCATCGAGCGTGAGCGTCTGGGGACGCAGCACGCTGCCGGACAGCGTCAGCGCGACGCTGTCACCGGCGATATCGGCGATATCGATGGATTGAGCCGGGTCGGCAGGGGGCGCGAGGTTCATCGTGAAGGCTCCGGGCCGCGCGGCGGCCTGACGGGGAATCGATATGATTCCGCGTATATTACGCCGTCTCGCCCCGCCGCTTCAACGATCCGCGCGACATGCCGTGCATATCGCGGCGCTTATCTCTTGACCGGGCCGGATCGCAGCCGGTTCACGAAACCGGCTCAGGCAATCGGCTTCGAATCCGGAGTGGGATTGCCGAGGTCGTCGGTCGGCAGATATTGCTGATCGAACGCGGCGACGTAGAGCGCCCATTGCGGCGCGCCCACGTCGACGAGCAGCGCGCCGTCCTGCCAGATGTCGTTGTGATCGTTGCGGTCGTTGCCTGCGCGATGGATGAACTCGCCTTTCGAGCCCTGATTCATATGCACGTCGTGCACGCCGTTGCCTTCGCTGTAGAAGCGGCCGTACACATACACGTCGTTACCAGCTTGTTGCGCGCGCAACAACAGGCGCTGAAGCGTGGCGACGGGTTCGACGGCGTCGGTGCCGTCCATCACGTCGCTGTCGCGCCATGTGCCGGTGTTGGCGAGAAAGTCGCTGCGCTGGAAGTCGAGCGCGGGCAAGGCATGCTGGCCCGTGAGATTCTGCGCGCCCGCTGCATCGGCTTGCAGCGTCTGCAGGATGGCGTGGCGGAAATCGAACAGCAGCTTGTATTTGAGCAGGTCGTCGGCGTCGGTGGTGCCGACGTTCACGGCCACGTCCCAATGCGCGCCGCCGACGTCGAGCCCGAAATGCAGGTGGTACTGCACTTCGTGGGGCCGCTGCGTGGGCTTGAGTTGCGGCGCGGTCGTGATCTTGCCTTTCGCGAAGCCGTATGGAAGCGTCATCGTCTGTCTGCCTCTGCGGGTGCACGGCGCTTCATCATAAGACTGGCGCGTGACAGTTGTGCTGCATCGCGGCTGCGCGAAGGTATCAGCGGGCTTTCATTTCGCTTCAGCGGCCCATTGCGCGAGCGTGGCGACGGTGTTCATATTGCGCGCGGTGCCGTTGGCGGCGGCGGGAATCTTGAGCTTCGAGCGGCCGATGCCATCCGGGTAATGCACGTAGATTTCGCGCTTGCCCGCGACGATCGTCTCCGACTGCTGGCCGCGCGCGGTATCGGGCAGGTCGGCGGGCGGCGCGCCATCGAGAAAGATCGCGACGGTGCGCTCGGGCGGCGCATCGGCGAACGGATTCGCAGCGACGATGGCGGCCATCTCGGCAGCCGTGCGCAACAACACGCCGACCGGTTTGCCCGCATACTCATCGAGGCGCGCTTCGAGTTGCTTTTTCACGCTCGATGCCGCGAGGCTGCTGTCGAACACGACATTGCCGCTGGCGATATAGGTGCGTACGTTCGCGAAGCCGAGCGCTTCGCACATCGCGCGCAATTCGGTCATGGCGAGCTTGCCGGTGCCGCCGACGTTCACGGCGCGCAGCAGGGCGACATAGGTGGTGGTAGGCATCGGTCGATGATACAGCGAAGCGGCGCGTGCAGGCGTGCCGAAGCCATGAGCGCGCGCGGTATCATCGCCGGACGAGAACACGCACGCATTGAGCCATGAACACGCCGATGGAACCCTCCACGCGAATGACAACGCAAGCGTCCACGCAAGCGCCCACGAAAACGCTGCTGATCGTCTATCACACGATGACCGGCGGCACGCAGCAGATGGCGCAGGCGGCCGCGGATGCGGCGCGTGCGCAGAGCGGGGTGAACGTGCGTCTGCAACGCGCCGACGCCACCATTCCCGCCGACGTGCTGGCCGCCGACGCCTATCTGTTCGCGACGCCCGAAAACCTCGCGGCCATGTCGGGGCTAATGAAGGACTTCTTCGACCGCTGCTATTACGCGGCTCTCGACCGCGTGAACGGGCGTCCCTATGCGGCGATGATCTGCGCGGGCAGCGACGGACAAAACGCGCTGCGCCAGATCGAGCGCATCGCCACGGGCTGGCGCCTGAAAGCGGTGGCGCAGGGACTCATCGTCTGCACGCACGCGCAGACGACCGAGCGCATTCTCGCGCCGAAAACGATCGCCCCCGACGATCTCGCGCGCTGCGCCGAACTCGGCGAGGGGCTCGCGGCCGGCCTCGCGCTCGGCGTGTTTTGAGGCGACCACAGACGCACGGCGCACCGCGCGAAACGTCCCTGAATTTAAGGGAAATTTGCAGAGATGGGCGGGTTTCGCGCATTGTTGTAAAGGATTGTCAGGCGAGAAGGCGACGCGTCAACTGGGCGATAAGGTGGGCGTTATGCGAGCGACGGGCACACGTTCCGTCGTTCCTTAATCCCGGTTTTTATCGAGTGACCTCATGAAGCGCATCCTGATCGCCAGCCTCGCCATTTTCGTTTCCGCCGCCGCCTTCACGCAGACGGCGTCCGCCGCGACTCACCATCATCACAAGCACGCTCACAAGCACAGCGGCAAGCATCACGCTCGCCACGACGCCGCCATGCAGTCGCCCGCCGACCGCGCGCAGCCGATCGACCAGGCGCCGGAATTCAAGCACTAACGCCTCCGTGATGGCCGCTTGAAGCGGCGCATTCCACAGCGGCGCAGGCTCCCCACCGGGACTTGCGCCGCTCGGCATTTGACACCCCGCACCGTGGCCGTCGCCGAACCCGCGTGTCGATTGTCTTGCCGATAAACATAGGATGACGAATCAATGAAATCGTGCCTGGATTCATGCATCGGGTCGTTCCATGAATCGCTGGGACGTGGCGCGGTTTGGGCGGCCTCGCTTGCCGTGGCCGCGTCGATGTCCGGCTGCGCGATCGATAGCGCCATCGAAGGCGTGACCGATACCGGTCCGTGTCACAGCGTGATGGCGGGCTACTACTGCGTGAAGCCCAACGACAGCTTGCAGAGCGTGGCGTTTGCCTTCGGCCGCAGCGCGCGCGAAGTCGCGCAATGGAACAGCATCGCGGAAACCGCGCCACTGCGCGCCGGCCAGGTGCTGCGCCTCGGGCCGCCGGACTGGCGCTCGTGGCATGACGGCGCGGCGTCGATGCAGGCGTCGGCACCGGCGGCGGGCGCTGGGGGCGCGGCGTCGCAGGCGAGCGCGTCGAGCCGCTTCGTGTGGCCCGTCAGCGGCGTGATCGTGCGCGAATTCGGCGTCGACGGCGCGCGCGGCATCGAGATCTCGGGCCGCGCCGGTACGCCTGTGCGCGCCGCCGCGCCGGGGCGCGTGGTCTATGCGGGCGACGGCATCAAGGCTTACGGGCTGATGGTCATCGTCAAGCATGACGAGGGGTATGTGACCGCTTACGGCAACAACCGGCGCCTGCTCGTCGCGGAAGGCGACACGGTGAAACAGGGCGCGTCGATCGCCGAAATGGGCGCGCGCGCCGACGGCCACGCGGTGCTCCAGTTCGAGATGCGCGAAGCGGGCAAGCCGGTCGATCCGCTCGCGCATCTGCCCGCCGGTTCGGGGCCGCTCGCGTCGCCCTGAACGCCCGCACGTCTGCACGTTTGCATGCGCGCCCGCACATCCATACGCCGGGCCGATGCGGGCGGAAGAACATTCGAATCATCGGGGACAATTTGAAAAACAAACCACACGCGCAGGCGTCGGGGCACGCCTCGTGCTCGACGCGACGCACGACGCGGCGTCACACACGAAGGCTGCGCGTCGCGCTCGTGCCGCTGCTTTTCGCGTTGATGGGCACCGCGCACGCGCGCAAGCCCGTGAGCGTCGAACCGCTCAAGCACGATGCACACGATGCACATGAAGCGAAGTCGCAGGCGGGCAAGCGTGACGCGCATCGTGTCACGCCGCGCCGCGTGTCGTCGAGCCAGCACGCGCTGCGAGCGCATCGCCGCCTCCAGACCGGCATCGCGTCCTGGTACGGACGCGAATTCCACGGCCATCGCACCGCGAACGGCGAGCGTTTCGATATGTATGCGTTGACGGCGGCGCATCGCACGCTGCCGTTCGGTTCGTTCGCGCGCGTGACGCTGCCCGCGACGGGGCGTTCGGTGATCGTGCGCATCAACGATCGCGGGCCGTATGCGCGCGGACGCGTGATCGATCTGTCGTTCGGCGCGGCGCGCGTGCTGGGGTATTCGAGCGCGGGATCGGCGCGCGTGCGCATCGAACCGGTGGCGGCGCGACAGGCGTCGGCGCTCCAGGGCACGCGGCGCGCCAAACGCCCCGTGCGCCGCGCGAAGCCCACGCCGCCGCCGAAGGCGTATCGCGCGCGCTGAAGCGGCTAGAGCGGATAAAGCGGATAAAGCGGCTCAAGCACGGCGGTTCGATCGGCGAAATCCTCAAGCGCTGCGTTTCAAACGCGCGCGTGTCACCGGCGTCCGCGCCGCCGCCGATGCGCCTCGGTCTGCTTCGCGATATACGCGACGTAATCAGCCACCGCCTGCGCAGTCGGATGACCGGGGGTCGCGGCCTTGGGCGTCGCCGCGCCCGGCGCCTGTCCGCGCAGACGCGCGCCGAACAAGGACGGATCTGCGATCGCGGGCGCGGTGCTCTGCTCCTGGGCCATTTGCAGATCGAGCGCATGCGCGATCGACGCGAAGCCGTTCACCTGCGTCGAAGTGGGCGTGGCCACGCCCGCGAGCGGCGCATGCTGCGCGAGCGCGGCCGCTGCGGGCGGCGCGGCAGGCGCGGCGGAGATCGCCGGTGCAGTCAATCGCGCGGGTCCATCGTCGCCATCCGCTCTCGGCGCGGCGAGCAGCGCGCCGGTCCACGACGGCGTGGCCGCATCGCGCTGCGTCAACGGCGCGCCAAGACCGAACAACTCGCGCACCGAATGCACGATCGACGCATGATCGAACGCCGTTGCCTGCGCCGCGCCCGCTGCACCCGCTGCACCCGCCGCGCCGGGAAAGAGCGCGCTGCCGGTGCCGCCGCGCGGCGCCCATGGCGAGATCAGCAGCGCGGGCACGCGCACGCCGAGCCGGTCGAAAGCGAAGGTGCGCGGCACGGCGGCGCGCTGGCTGTTCAGATCGGCGTCGCCGGGCGGCGTGGCGGCGGGCGGCGGCACGTGATCGAAAAAGCCGCCATGCTCGTCCCACGTCACCAGCAGCACGCTGTGCGGCCAGATGGCCGGCGCGTTGCGAATCGTCTCGTACACGTACTGGATGAAGCGCTCGCCCGAGGACATCGACCCGACTGGATGCTGCGAATTGCCATCGGCGAAATTGGCGCTCAGGAGTCCGTAGCTCGGCTCGATGAAGGTGTAGTCGATGTCGTAGCCGCCGCTGTCGTTGAGGTCTTGCTGGAAGGCGTCGTCGGTGCTGCCGGGACGGATCGTGCGGAACGTGTCGCCGTGAAAGAAGCCGCCCACGAGGCCCTTGATGGCGAGCACCTGCGGGAAGGCGTCGGCGTGATAGACGCGCCAGCGCTTGCCGTGCGCCGTGAGGCGGTCGAACAGCGTGCCGTTCTGGAACGAAAAGCCCAGACTGTCGATGGTTTCCGAGGCCGCGCTCGTTAGCCCGCCCGGACTGTTGGCGAGGCCGCCCGACGACGCCGCGTGCGCGAAGAAGCGGTTCGGCCAGGTCGGTCCCGGCATCGACGAAAACCAGTTGTCGAACAGCACGAACTCGCGCGCGAGCTGATCGACGACCGGCAGCGCGCCCGCGCCGAAGCCGTGCATCGCGATGGCCGCGTTCGGTCCGCTCGCGAAGCCGCTCATCGGCGGCGTGCCGGCGATCTGCGCGGCGACGTCGTCGAATTCGTGCGGCGGGTCGGTCGAGAGGCGGTCGGCGGCGCCATCGGCGAAGCCCCAGGAAGCGGGCGGCGGCGCGATGCCTTCGAGGCCCGCGAGCCCGAAGACGTGATCGAAGGAACGGTTCTCCATCATCAGGACGAACACGTGCGCGATGTCGGCCATGGAGGTCTCCCGGTGGGGGAAGGGGCTCAGCGTAGCACGGCTTGCAGCGCGCGCCACGCGGACGGTGCGGCGCATGAAACCGCATCATGCGCCGTGAATACACGAGGGCAGGCGGGCATCGCGATCGTCACCGGAACAGCTTCAGGCGAGGCTCGCGTCCGCGCGCGCGATGCGGTTGCGTCCGGCCCGCTTGGCCGCGTAGAGCGCGGCGTCGGCGGCTTCGATCAGCGCGAGGGCGCTGGCGTTCGTGCTGGCTTTGGCCTGTCCGTTCGCGTGGGATTGCAGATGAACGGGCGCGCTCGTCGCGCAGCCCGCGCTCACCGTCACGTGGCCGCCCGCGCGCGGCGCGGCGATCGCCAGCCGCGCCACCGCCGCGCGCGCCCGTTCGGCGAGCGCGCCGGCTTCGTCGGCGTTCGTGTCGGGCAGCACCAGCGCGAATTCCTCGCCGCCGTAGCGCGCGACGAAATCGCCGGGCCGACGCAGCGTGTCCGCGAGCGCGCCCGCCACCGCGCCGAGACAGGCGTCGCCGTGCAGATGGCCGTAGGCGTCGTTGTACTGCTTGAAGTGATCGACGTCGATCATCACGAGCGAAAGCGGCTGGCCCGCGCGTGCCGCCTGCTCGACCGCGCGGCGGAACTGCTCGTCGAAATAGCTGCGGTTGTAGACGCGCGTGAGCGCATCGTGCGCGGAGCTGTGCACGAGCGACGCGTGCTCCTCCGCGAGCCGCCGGTACAGCGCGGTCACTTCCCACACGAGCACGCACACGAGCACGCCCGGCGCGAACATGCTGAACACGCGCGCGACGTACCAGCCGAGCGTGAAGCGCTCGACGCTCAGCGTGTTGAGCGCGACGTCGACGAACGAAGCCAGCAGCGCCACGACGATCCACAGATCGAGCACGAGCCGCAGCCGTCCCTTGAGCAGCACGACGGCGATAGCCGCCAGATTCATCAAGCCGATGCCGATGCCCACGCCATGCACCGCGAGCGGCGCGCCCGGTTCGGCGGCATGCGGTGCGGGCCAGGGCTGCGCGAAATCGACGGCGATCACGAGCCCGCCGAGCAGCGCCGCGAGCGCGGCGGGACCGGCGATCAGCAGCCAGCCGCGCGGGCCGTTGTAAGTCGACGCCGCCGCCATCGACGATTCCACGGCCTGAGCCCGGCTACGCACGATTTCCGCGACGATCACGAACGCGGGAAATCCGGCGTGCCAGAACACCCACATCCACGCGGCGCTGTGCGGACCCGCGCCGAGCAGGCCGGTGCGCGTGAACACGCCAGGAAACATCAGGAGCTGGAGCGCGACGGCGATGGCCGTGAACGCATAGGCGCCGCCGAGCGCGCCGAGCATCGGCAGGCGCGTGGCCGCAAAACGTCCGCCGAGCAGAAACGCGGCGATGCCCGAAGTGGTGAAGACCGTGAGCGCGCACATCGGCATGAAGGGCGCGACGGGCGGCAGCGCGTCACGTGCGCGGGGCGCGGCGAGGGCGAGCGTGAGCAGGATCGCGAGTGCGCAAAGGCCTGCGGCGATTGCCTGTCTGCGTGTTGCCGGTCCGATCAGCAAGCCGTCCATAGCGTGTGGCCGATGTTGGATTGAGCGTCGATGACGACGGCCTCGCGCGGGCGCCGAAGCCGCCCATCGCGTGCATGCCGTCCGCATGAATTCGAGTCTTGCCATTCCCCCGCACGGCCTTGGCCGCGTCGCCTATTGTGCGCCGAAAAGCGCGTGCAAGGTGCAGCCGCCGCCACGCGCGAGGCCGGGTTGCGAGGACGATTCATCGGCCTCGCGGCGGGCCGCGAATGTTGAGTTTCCTTAACGAGCGCGCTACATTGGGCGCGCGTTTCCGGGCGCGTGAGTCGCTAACGTTTGCGCGCCCGATTTCCGTAATTTTCATGAAAGGATCGCCGATGGTGCATCGCGCAGCGCGCGACAACCGCGAAGCGTCCGGCGGGTTCGCCGGCCGCGCGGGACATGCGAAGCTGGCAGGCTGCGCGGTGGGACTCGCCGTCGTCTGGGCCGCGCTCGCACTCGCCGCCACGCTCGCGCCGCGTCTGATGATCGACGCGCGCGCGTGCGCGGTGCTGGCGAGCGCGTGTCTGAACCTGTTGATCGCGGTGATTGGCACGCGCTTGTGCGTGCAGCGCACGCCTATCACAAAGCCGGTCTGGAAGACGCTGCTGCAACTCGCGCGGCTCGCGTTGCGGCACGACCGTGCGAAGCGGGAACGCGCGAAGCCGGATGACGCGACGCTGTCCGCCGCCGATGAAAGCGCGCAATGGCAAGCCTTGCTGCGTGAGTTGCCGTGGCGGCCCGCTGTCGTGCCGCTGGGCGCGATCGTGTCGCTCGCCTTGGTGGTGTTTGCGTGGGCGATGCCCGCGCCGGGTGAACTCGTTGCAGGCTCAGGCGGTGTGCCCGCGCCGTTGCTCGTCGCGGGCGTGGGCGCGTTGCTGCTGGCGTTCGCGGCGCTCTACGCCGAACGCGTGCAAACGCATCGGGCAGAACAAGCCGCGTCGGCATCGACGTCGGTTGCGCAGACGCCCGCCGCATTGGCGGGCCTGCTGCGCGTGCTGCTCGTCGCGGCCTTGAGCGCGGCGCTCGGCGCGGCCTGGTTCGCGCAGACCGGCGAGACGCTCACCTGGCTCGTGCGTCTCGTCGCGGCGCTGAGCGGCCTCGTGGCCGTCGAACTCGCGGTGCGCTCGATGTGGGCCGCGTTCGCCTCGTCACCGCCATCGGCTGCGTGGTTCCTGCACAGCGCGCTCGCGAACGCGTTGCGCGTGCAGGCGCGCCCGCTCGCGGCCTTGAACGCGCAACTGCGTATGCGCTACGGCATCGACCTGCGCCAGAACTGGGCGCTGCAAAGTTTCGTGCGCCTGCTGCCCGGCGCGATCGTCGCGGTGATCGTGCTGGGCTGGCTGCTCGGCGGCGTCGCCGTGCTCGGTCCCGATCAGCGCGCCGTGTACGAACGCTTCGGCGCGCCGGTCGCCGTGTGGCAGCCCGGCTTGCACGTCGGCTTGCCCTGGCCGTTCGGGCGCGCGCGCGTAATCGACAACGGCGCGGTGCATCAGCTGATCGTCTCGGGGAGTGCGAACGATGCGAACGACGCGAGCCAGGCCGCGCGTCCGGTGGCCGCCGACGCCGCGCCGCCCGATCAGCTCAATCGTCTCTGGGACGTCGCGCATCCGTGGGAAACCACGCAGGTGATCGCGGGCACGAGCGGCGATCAGCAGGCTTTCCAGGTCGTGAGCGCCGATGTGCGCCTCGACTACCGCATCGCGCTCTCCGACGCGGCGGCGCGCGCGGCGCTCTATCGCGCCGTCGACATGGACGAGACCGTGCGCGCGATCGCGAACCGCGCCGTGGTGCGCTATCTCGCCTCGCGCACCTTGCAGTCGCTGATCGACACGCCGCAGACCGCGATGGCGAACACGCTGCGCGCGAGCGTGCAGGGCGAGCTTGACCGCCTCGCGAGCGGCATCGAGGTGATGGCGGTGGTGATCGAGAGCGTGCATCCGCCCGCAGGCGCGGCGGCCGCGTATCACGGCGTGCAGGCCGCGCAGATCCGCGCGCAGGCGAGCGTGGTGGAAGCACGCGGCTTCGCGGCGGCCACGCTCGGCGGCGCGCAGCAGCAGGCCATCGAAGCGGTGGCGCAAGGCAGCGCCGACGCCGCCGACACGCTCGCGGCCGCACGCGTGCAGCAGACCGATTTCGACGCCGACGTGATCGCGCAAGGCCTCGGCGGCCCCGCGTTCGCGTTCGAGTATTACCTGCATCGCCTGCAAAAAGGCCTGCAAAACGCGAGTGTGACGATCATCGACGACCGTCTCGCCAGCGGCAATCGCGCGACCATCGACCTGCGCACCTTCACGCCTGGGACGGCGGCGGCGGGCGTGAGGCCGGCATGGTGAGCGGCGCGCGATCGACCTCAGCGAACTCGGGCAACCTCATGCGAATCTCGAACAAGGGTATGTGAACGTGGGCCACTATCACGCGCACGGCGATGCGCACCATCATCACCATCACGGACATTCGCACGGCGCGGCGGGCAGTCCCGCGCCGCGTCCGCGTTTCGCGCTGCGCGTGGCGCTGGCCGCGCTCTGCGTGCTGATCGCGCTCGTGGTCGCGAGCTTCGTGCAGGTGCGCGAAGGCGAGGCCACCGTGGTCACGCGTTTCGGCGATCCCGTGCGCGTGCTGCTCAGGCCGGGCCTCGCATGGCGCTGGCCCGCGCCGATCGAAGCGGCGGTGCCCGTCGATCTGCGTCTGCATACGACGTCGAGCGGATTGCAGGACGTGGGCACGCGCGACGGCCTGCGCATCATCGTGCAAGCCTACGTGGCGTGGCGCGTGCCGGAAAACGCGAACGACATCGGCCGCTTCGTGCGCGCGGTGCGCAACGAGCCCGACGAAGCCGCGCGGCAGATCCGTTCGCTGGTGGGTTCCGCGTTGCAGACGACGTCGGCGGGCTTCGACCTCGCCTCGCTCGTGAACACCGATCCCGCGCAGGTTCATATCCCCGAATTCGAGGAGCAGCTGCGCCGTCAGGTCGATGCGCAGGTCTACACCGCGTATGGCGTGCACGTCACGCAGGTGGGGCTGGAGAAGCTCACGCTGCCCGCCGTGACGCTCGCGGCGACCGTCGAGCGCATGCGCGCCGAGCGCGAGACCGTGGCCGCGCAGCGCACGGCGCAGGGCGCGCGCGAGGCGGCGCAGATCCGCTCCGACGCCGACCGCGACGCGCGCGTGCTGATCGCCGACGCCAACGTGAAAGCCGCCGAGCTCGAAGCGCAATCGCGCAAGGACGCGGCCGCGATCTACGGCAAGAGCTACGCCGCCGATCCGCAGCTTTACACGATGCTGCGCTCGCTCGACACGCTCGGCTCGGTCGTCAACACGAACACGAATCTGATTCTGCGCACCGATGCCGCGCCGTTCCGCGCGCTCGTGCAAGGGCCGCCGGGGCTGGGCGGCGCGTCGACCTTCACCGCGCCGCCGCCGCACGCGAGCGCCAAAGCGGCCGGAAAGGCCCGATGAGCACGCGCGACGACTTCCCCGCGCTCGGACCCGGCGCCCAGGCCGTGCGCCTGGCGTTCTGGTTCGTCGCCGTGCTGGCGGTGCTGGCCGCGCTCGCGTGGGCGACCTCGAACGTGCGCCGCATTCCGGCGGACAGCCGCGCGGTGGTCACGCGCTTCGGCGCGTTCGTGCGCAGCCAGGGCGCGGGGCTGCTCGTTGCGTGGCCGCGTCCGTTCGAAAACGTGCTGCTCGTGCCGGGCAGCGAGCGCGTGCTGGAGCGGCGCATCGTTTCGCTGTCGCGCGATCCGCGTGCGCGCGCCACGCTCGGTCTCGACACCGACGCGCTCGCGGGCTCGGGTTACGTGCTGACCGGCGACAGCGGCGTGGTGCAGGTGAGCGCAACGCTGTTCTATCGCGTGGCCGATCCCTACGCCTACGCGCTGCAACTCGATCATCTCGACGACGCGCTCGAACGCATCGTTTCGGCGGCGGTCGTGGAGACGGCGGCGCAGCGCGACCTCGACGCGATCCTCGTCGCGCGCCCCGAAATGGTGGCCGCCGACCAGCAGATGGCCGTGCGCCGCGAGCAGTTGCGCGGCGACCTCGCGCGCGCGATCCAGCGTCATCTCGATGCGCTCGCGGCGGCGCAGGCGAGCCTCGGCATCGAAGTCGCGCGCGTGGATGTGCAGGCGTCGTTTCCGGGCTCGGCGATCGATGCGTTCAACGCCGTGCTCACGTCGATGCAGAATGCCGAACGCGATGTCGCGCAGGCGCGCACGGTCGCGGAGAAAACGCGCCAGGGCGCGCAGCAGAACGCCGACCGCATCGTGCAGGACGCGCAGGCGAGCGCGGCCGAACGCGTGGCGAGGGCGCAATCCGAAACCTCGACCATTGCGCAACTCGAAGCGGCGCTCGCGCAGGATCACGATCCGGGGCTCGTTGCGCGCGCGTATCGCGATCGCGTTCAGGCCGTGCTTGCGAAGGCCGCGCGCGTGACGACGCTGGATCCGAACGATGGATCGAGCCTCGTGTTGCCGGGACGTGCGCCATGACCATGAATACGCAATCGGAAACGATCGAGCGCGGTGAAGCGCACGCGGCGCACCACGCAGCCCACGCGGCACCTCATCACGCGAATGAACATCACGCCGATCACGATAATCAAGTTAATCACGCAGACGATCTCGCCCCCGGCCTCGCGATGTCCGCCGAGGAACGCCGCGCGATCACGCGCCACACGCTGCTCGCGCTGATCGCGGGCGGCCTGCTGATGCTCTCGCTCGCGTGGCCGCATCTCGTCCAGGGCGACGCGACGCTCGCGCAACTGCTCGCGGCGGCGGCCTCGCTCGTGGTCGCGCCGCCGGTCTTCGCGGGCGCGTGGCACAGCCTCAAGTCGCCGAGCCTGCACGGCGTGACCGACCGCCTGATCGCGCTCGCGATGCTGGGCGCGTGGGCCGTCGGCGACATGACGACCGCCGCGCTGCTGCCCATCGTCATGACCTTCGGCCACGCGCTCGAAGAACGCAGCGTGCTTGGCTCGCAGGAAGCGATCCGCGCGCTCGGACGCCTCACCTCGGGCATCGTGCGGCGCGTGAGCGCGACGGGCGCGATCGAGGAAGTCGCGTACGACGCGCTGCGTCCCGGCGATCTCGTCGATGTACTGCCGGGCGCGCGCATTCCCGCCGACGGGCGCGTGAGCGAAGGCCGTTCGAGCGTCGACAACGGCCCGATCACCGGCGAGTCGCTGCCGCAGGACGCGGGCGAGGGCGCGAGCGTTTACGGCGGCGCGATCAATCTCGACGGACCGTTGCGCGTGGAGGTCACGCAGGTCGGCGAGGCGTCGACGCTCGGCAAGGTCGTCGAGTTGATGCAGCGCGCCGAGGCCGCGAAGCCGCCCATCACGCAGGCGCTCGAACGCTACATGGACGCGTATCTCGCGCTCGTGCTGCTGATCGCGGCGATTGTCTGGTTCGTGAGCGCGAACGCGTCGGCGATGCTCGCGGTGATCGTCGCGGCTTGCCCGTGCGCGCTCGTGCTGGCCGCGCCGGCCACGGCCATCGCAGGCATCGCGGCGGGCGCGCGGCGCGGCATGCTGTTTCGCAACGCGGCGTTTCTCGACAAGATCGCCGAGATCGATTCGCTCGTGATCGACAAGACCGGCACGCTCACGCACGGCGAATTGCGCGTGACGCAGATTGCGTGGCAGCCCGGCGTGAACGAGGCGCACGCGCGTGCGCTGGCCGTGCGGCTTGCGCAAGGCAGCGCGCATCCGGTGTGCCGCGCGCTGGTGCGCGACGGCTTGAACGCGAACCCGGACGAGATGCTGAATGAGCAGGACGTGCGCGATCTGCGCGAGCTTCGCGGCCTGGGCGTGCAGGCGAACACGCGCGACGGCGAAGCTGTATTGGGCCGCGACGAACTACTCGCGCAATTCGTCGATGTGCTGCCGTCCGCGCCCGCGGATTTTGATGGCCCGCGCGCGGGTCTCGTGCAGGACGGCAAGCTGCTCGCGTGGTTCGGTTTCGCGGATACGCTGCGCGCCGAAGCCCGCGAAGCGCTCGCCGATCTGCGTGCGCTCGGTATCGAACGCGAGGCGCTCGTGACCGGAGATCGCGCGGATGTGGCGCACAAGCTCGCGGCGCAAGTCGGCATCGAGACCGTGGTGGCGCAGGCGCTGCCGCACGACAAGCTCGATTACGTGCTGCGCGAGATCGACGCGGGCCATCATCCGCTCGTGGTCGGCGACGGCCTGAACGACGTGCTCGCGATCAAGGCGGGCTCGACGAGCGTGGCGATGGGCGAGCGCGGTATCGATATCGCCGTCGCGTCCGCCGACGTGGTGCTGCTCGCCGACGACCTGCGCCGCCTGCCCGACTGCATCCGGCTGGGCCGCCGCTGCCGCCGCATCGCCACGGCCAACGCCGCGATCGGCCTCACGTGGACCGTGGCCGTGATCGCGCTGGCGGCGCTGGGCGTCTTGGGCGCGGTGGCGACCGCGATCCTGCATAACGTCGGCACGCTCGTCGTGATCGCGAACGCGGGCCGCCTGCTGCGCCGCGACGATGGCGAACCCCGTGGCGAACCCAGCGGTGAACCCAGCGGTGAACCGCAAGCCACAACACACCACGCGTCAACACACGAATCATCATGAGCGATACGTCTTCCCTCACCACGCCGACGCTGAGCGGCGAGATCGTCGAACTGCGCCCGCTGCGCGCCAGCGACGCCAACGCGCTGGTCGAAGCCGCCGCCGACGGCGAACTCTGGAATCTCAAGGTGACCGTGGTGCCGGGACCGGCCACCGTCGACGCTTATATCGACAAGGCGCTCGAAGGCGAGCGCGCGGGCACGGTCATGCCGTTCGTCATCGTGCAGCGCGCGACGGGGCGCGTGATCGGCAGCACGCGTTTCTGGAAGCTCGATCGCGCGAATCGCAAACTCGAAATCGGCCATACGTGGCTGGCGGCGTCGATGCAGCGTTCGGCGGCGAACACCGAAGCGAAGTATCTGTTGCTAACTTATGCGTTCGACACGCTGAATTGCGTGCGTGTGCAATTCACCACTGACGAATTGAACGAGAAATCGCGCGCGGCGATTCTGCGTATCGGCGCGAAACAGGAAGGCATCGTGCGCCACGAACGCATCATGCCCGATGGACGCAAACGCAATTCCGTGCGCTTTTCCATCATCGACGACGAATGGCCGGAAGTGCGGGCGAATCTCGAAGCGCGTCTTGCCGCGCGCATTAAAAACTAGAACAGACTCGCCTGCCCGGAAATTACCGTTTCGAATTCCTCGCGCAGAAAAGGCAGGATCGCATCGGCGACCGGCTGCAACTGGCGCGTGAGGTAGAACGCATAATCGAGCGGCGCGCTCAGCGTTTCGAGCGGCTCGGGACCGACCGTGGTCATCACATAGCTGATCCAGCCGCCGTTCTGATATTGCAGCGGACGGCCAAGCTGGCGATTGAATTCGTCGGCGATCCGCGCGGCGCGCACATGCGGCGGCACGTTGCGCTGATACTCGCTGAGCGGGCGGCGCAGCCGTTTGCGGAATACGAGTTGATCGTCGAATTCGCCGCGTAAAGTCCGCTGCACATAATCGCGAATATAGTCGGCATAAGGTTCGCGCTGAAACACGCGCCGATACAGTTCGCGCTGGAATTGCTGCGCGAGCGGCGTCCAGTCGGTGCGCACGGTTTCGAGTCCCTTGAACACGATTTCGTCGCTGCCGTCTTTCGCGCGCGACAGGCCCGCATAACGCTTCTTGCTGCCTTCTTCCGCGCCGCGGATGGTGGGCATCAGAAAGCGCGAGTAATGCCGTTCGAATTGCAATTCGAGCGCGCTTTCAAGGCCAAATTGCGTTTGCAGATGCGCCTTCCACCAGGCGTTGACGTGCGCGACGAGTTCGCGTCCCGTGCGCGTCGCGTCGTCTTCCGAATGCGCGCGCTTGAGCCAGACGAAAGTCGAATCGGTATCGCCGTAAATTACGTCGTAACCCTGCGCTTCGATCAATTCGCGTGTCTTGCGCATGATTTCGTGGCCGCGCATGGTGATCGACGAAGCGAGACGCGGATCGAAAAACCGGCAGCCCGTCGAACCGAGCACGCCGTAAAACGCATTCATGATGATCTTCAGCGCCTGCGAAAGCGGCGCATTCTTCATGCGCTTGGCCTGGTCGCGGCCTTCCCACACTTGCCGCACGATTTCAGGCAAGCAATGCATCGTGCGCGAGAAACGCGCGCCGAGAAAGCCGGGCACGGACGTTTCGTCGCCGGGCTGGCGCAAGCCTTCGATCAGCCCGACCGGATCGATCAGAAACGTGCGGATAATCGACGGATACAGGCTCTTGTAATCGAGCACGAGCACCGAATCGTAAAGGCCAGGCCGCGAATCCATCACGAAGCCGCCGGGGCTGTTTTCGCCGACGATGTCGCCGAGATTGGGCGCGACGTAGCCGAGCCGATGCATGCGCGGCAAATACAGATGCGTGAATGCGGCGACCGAACCGCCGCTGCGATCCACGGGCAAGCCGGTGACCGAGGCGCGTTCCAGCAAGAACGCCATCAATTCCGTTTTCTCGAAGATGCGCGTGACGAGTTCGCAGTCTTTGAGGTTGTAGCGCGCGAGCGCGGGTTTGTCTTCGTCGAAACGGCGCTGGATTTCGTCCATGCGCTGATACGGATTGTCGATCGACTTGCCTTCGCCGAGCAGCGTTTGCGACACCGATTCGAGACTGAACGACGGAAAACTCCAGGTGGCGGAACGCAAGGCCTCGATGCCGTCGATAATCAGCCGGCCCGCCGCCGCCGCGAAATAGTGATTCTGATTGATGCTGTGCTCGCGCCATTCCATCACGGCGCCGCCCCGGCCGAGCCGCAGCGGCACGCCATATTGGCGCGAATGCTCGTGCAGCACGCGCAAATCGAATTGCACGAGATTCCAGCCGATGATCGCATCGGGATCGTGCAGCGCCATCCACGCATTCAGGCGTTCGAGCATCTGCGCGCGGCTTTCGCAATACTCGAAATCGAAATCGAGTCCGCTCGCGTCGCCGTTTTCGGGCGCGAGCATATACACCTGACGTTGTCCGCAGCCTTCGAGCGCGATCGAATAGAGTTCGCCGCGCGCGCTGGTTTCGATATCGAGCGACACGAGTTTCAGCGCGGGCCGATAGCCGTTCGCGGGTTTCATCTCGCCGTCGATCAATACGCCGCGCGCGTCGGGCGTGCCGCGAAACAGCACCGGCGCGGTGATGAAACGCTCCATCATGTAGCGATCGGGCGGCTGAATATCGGCTTCGTAGATATTCACGCCGGATTTCGCGAGCCGTTTCGCCGCGCCCGATAACTGCCGATATTGACGCGCGTAAATCCCGAGCACAGGCCGCTGATGGAAGTCCTTCAATTCGAGCGGGCGGAATTCGATGCCGGATTTTGCGTCGGATTTGGCATCGCGCTTTGTATCGCGCCTTGCTTCGAGCTCGGCGCGCGCCGCGTCTTCCTGCTCGACGGGCACGAAGGCCACCGAGGTTTGCGCACGCAGACGCAACTGGCGCGGCCCCGTGGGCGTCGCCAGCCAGAAGTCGACTTCGGTATGCGTGGGCGTGTCGCGCCAATGGCGGGTGAGGATGAAGCCCTCATTCAAATTCGCCTGCGCGTCGGCATCGGCGCCCGCCGTCAATTCACCCTGAACACCCTGAAACTCGCTCACGTCCCGTACCCGCAGGCCTGCTTTGATTGCTGGCATTGTACCGCTGCGGCCGGGCAGAGGCAGGGGCGGCGCGGACGCCCGGCGAGGCGTCCGCGTGCGGGCGATTACTCGTCGCCGCGCAAACCGAGCGACGGCAGCGTGCGCGTGCCTTCGAGTTCGACCGCATGCAGCAGATGCGGATCGAGATCGAGCGCGCGCAGAATCGTCGGCGCGACCTGGGTGGTCTCGACGCGCTCCGTCACCGTGCGCCCGCCGTGGCGCAAACCGGCATACGACACCACGAGGCCCAGATGGCTGTCGTCGGGCGCGTTGCCGCCGTGCTCCTCGTCCTTCGATTTGCTCGACGTGTAGATCACGCCCGGATTCGGCTGCACGACGATATCGGGCGTGCGGCCTTGCGCCGGATCGCCGAAGCGCTGCTGCAACGCGTTACCGGTGAGAATGTACGCCTGCGGACCATCGGCGCAGATGCCGGGCGCGTTGCACGACAGATTGCGCTTGAGCGTGGCGACCACGGCGTCGCGCTGGCTTTGATCGCGCAGCCAGATCAGGCCCACGTCGTCGGTCTGCACGAGGCCCGTGCCGACGAGTCCGCTGCCGTCGTTCAGATTGCCGGTCTTCGTGGCGTTCTGGCCGAACTGACCATTCGGATCGAGATAGTTATTCGCTTCGAGCAGCGCGGTGAGCGTGTCGCCGTTCTTCACGAGTTTGCTGTGATCGGCGGGCGACTGGCCGTGCTTCGCGGTCACGATGATGAGCGTGGACGCGTACAGGTTCTGCTGCTGGAGCGCGGCGACGATACGGCCCAGCGACGTGTCGAGATACGTGATCGCATTCGTGACGTTCGGTCCCGGTGTGAAGCTCGCGTCGAGATAGCCGCCGCCCGAGGCCACCGTGGCTTTCTGCGCGACGCTCAAGGTCTGGAAGTTGGTACCGAACAGCGTGGGCACCGGCTCGTCGCGCGTGCCCGTGGAATTCTGGCCGCCAATCTGGTTCAGGATCGCCTGCACGTGATAGTCGTCGAACTTTTCGGTGTGCGTATAAATATCGGTGTAGGCCGTTTGCGTGGCCGGATCGATCGAATTGATCTCGGTGCGCGCGAGATCGTCCACACCGCGTCCCGAAGGCCCATTGAGCCAGTCGTAACCCCACGCGTGCTTGTCGGCCCAGGCGGTGCGCGAACCGCTCAGATTCTGCTTCACGACTTCGAAAATCGTGTTGGTTTTCACGTAGTCGTGCGGAAAGACCGGCACGCATTTCTTGCCGACGCGCGCGCGCGGAATGGCTTGCGGATTGAATGCGCCGCCGCCGTCGAGATGCACGAGCGCGCCGCCGTTTTCGGCGTCGATGCCGGTGGTTTCGTCGAATACGACGTTCCAGCCCTGCTTGCCGACGCAGCCCGTGTCGTTGGGCGCGTAAAGCGTGCGATCGTAGGAGACGTCATAGAACAGACCCGCCGATTTCGGCGAGCCGCCGGTGACGAGCGCGGCGAGTCCGGGGAAAGAATCGGAAAGTCCCGGCGTATAGGCGTTCGTATAGGTCACGCCCGATTTCGCGAGCAGCGCGAGATTCGGGCAGGTATTGCCGCTGATGCAGCGCGAGACGTCCTGTTCGTGCAGGCCATCGAAGCTGATCAGCAAGACATGTTTGATATCCGACGCTTCGCGCGCCTGGGCGGGCGTCTGCATGCCGCCGAACGCAAACGCGCCTGCACCGAATGCCGCCGTTGCCGCCATTGCCGCTTTCCACCGCCGTGCTGTCTTCATTGTTCACCTCATTCGTTCGTGGGGAAATCACGCGAAAAAAATCAGTGAAAATTTGCAGGCGTATTACGTCGATGCGGTGACGTTCGACTTTCAATTACATTTTATTACCTGGAATTGATTTCAATTGCAGATTCGCTCGACGCGATGAGGTGTTGCGCGAGGCGTTCGAGACGACGTGTTTGCGCGATCACGATGCCGGGCGTCGCGCCCGCCTGGCGCACGCGTTCGAGCCAGTAGTGCGGCCCGAACACGGCGGCTTCGCGATCGGCTTCGATCGCGAGTTCGAGATGCGCGATGGCGGCATCGAGATTGCGCGCGGTATAGGGGCTCGCGTTGCGCGGGCCGGTCATGGCTTTCGTGATCGCCAAAGGCGTGAGTGCATGATGCGCTGGGCTCACGCGGTCCACGTTTGCGAGCGGCGCTGCACGATCGACAGGTCGATGCGAATTACGTCGATTACGAGCATTCGCGTCCAGTCGCCGCCGCAATGCTGCACACGCAGATCGTTGAAGAGACGACACGCGGTCATGTCGGCGAGTGGCTCCGGCAAGGCTTCATTCGCACATTGCGCGTGGGTGTTGTCGAGCAGCGCATGCGCGTCGAGTGTGAAGGTCGCGCTGTCGCTCGCGGTGGCGTGGCAGATCACGTGCGCTTGCACGTTCACGTCGTTGTTGGATTCGACGTCGTGCTCTGGCTGCGTGCGCGCGAAAGCGCGTTCGAGAATGCCGCGTTCGGCGAGCGCAAGGCGTTCGTTCAAGAGACGCAGTCCGGCGAGTTCACGCACGGTCAGGTCGGCGAGCGAGCGGCCGTGAGAATTCGAGGCGTTCATGGTTTCCATGCGGGCAGTGACGATGGCCTGCATGGTGAGTCCGCAATCGGACAGCGGCTGTCCAATTGCCTCGTGTTTTTGCGGGTGGAAATGCGCGGACGCATCAGGACAGACAGTGTCCAGATGCCGATTTACATTGATTGCAACTGCCGATCGCGCGCATCGAAGCGCAATGCGCAGCCGATATCACGACCCGCCACGGAGCCACGTCACATGATCAACAACACCTCGCCGCTCGAACATCTCGCCGCTTTTGCCATCACGCTGGCCGTGGGAATCATTTCGACGGTCGCGCTGGGAAAGTACATCGAGAAAGTGCGTCGCGACGCCATCGAGTCGGTCACGCAGCCGCACTGATTGCGCCAGATCTCGCAACGGTCCCTTCTCGCGCAGGCACTTAGTTCGAAAATATCGGTATTCGACACTCCTCCCTTTCAACAACGACGGATCGGCACGGCGCGCTCGCCGTGCCGTGTCCGTTTCAACGGGGAGATCGGATTTGCACGCAAAAACATGGGGAAAAAGCGGCGGCCTGCTGTGCATGGCGCTCGTCGCAAGCGGCGCGGCCCAGGCGCAAAGCAGCGTGACGCTGTACGGCAAGATCGAAGACGGGCTCAATTACACGAGCAATGCGCAAGGCCATAGCGCGTATCAACTCGAAAGCGGCTACGACTACGGCAGCCGCTGGGGCCTGAAGGGCAGCGAGGATCTTGGCGGCGGCACGCACGCGATTTTCCAGCTTGAAAACGGTTTCGACGTGAATACCGGACGCAATAGCCAGGGTGGCCGCGAATTCGGACGCCAGGCGTTTGTCGGCATCGCATCCGACCGTTACGGCACGCTGACGCTGGGCCGCCAGTACGACCCGAGCGTCGACATGTTTTCGCCGACAACGGCCAATGGCAACTGGACCGGCTATATCTTTGCGCACCCCTACGACAACGACAACACCGACTACTCGTTTCGCGCGAACAACGCGGTCAAATACGTCTCGCCGACGTATCACGGCTTCAGCGCCGAAGCGATGTATGCATTCAGCAATCAGGCGGGCGGCTTCGCGGACAACCGGCTGTACGGCTTCGCCGCGCAATACGTGCATGGCGGGCTGACGGTTGCGGCGTCGTACCTGAAGCTCAATCACGCCGGCACCACATCGGGCGCGGTATCGGACGACGCCACGTTCACGGCGGGCTCGCAGCAGAATATCGGCGTGGGTGCGACTTACGCCTTTTCGAACTGGCTGCTCGGCGTCGCCTATTCGCACGTCGATGTCTACGATCCCACGGCGAATGCCTATTTCACGTCCGATGGCGGCGCGACGCAGCCCGCGGGCGGCACCTGGAATGCATGGAAATTCGACAACATCGAAGTGAACGCGCTCTATCACTTCACGCATGCGCTCTATCTCGGCGGCGCGTACACCTATACCCAGGCGAATCTCACGTCGAGCGTGGGCAGCTTCCGTCCGAAATGGCATCAGCTGAGCCTCAAGCTCAATTACGACCTGTCCCCGCGCACGTCGGTTTATCTCGAAGGCGCGTGGCAGCACGCGGTCAGCGCCAACACCGGAACGCAATTCGATTACGCAAATATTCCGGGCTCGGCCGATATTTCGTCTGGAGAAAACCAGATGCTCTACCGCATTGCACTAATTCACGGCTTCTGATCGTCTGACCACACGCCAAAAGCGACGCGTTGTCCGGTAGCGGTATTGGAGCGGACAACGCGAGCTAATACGTTTTAGCCTGTATTTAAGGGCTTTTATGTATTTGCCTGACAACCGCAAAAAATAAACCCATTCGGGATAACCCAGGGTTAATACCTAATTCCGTATTGCACAAAATTGTTAAATTTCTGGCTTAGAATGAATTCTCTAAATGGCGCCGCGCACGTCGCAGGCCGCTGAAATGAGAGACCGAGCAATGCATTCTGGGCCGCCCGTCGTCAGATGCGCCATTTAGTCTATCTATTTAGCATTTCTAATCATGGAGCATCGCTGATGACCGTTTCCGCACCTGAGCATCTTCGAGCCAATTACGCATCTGGCGTCGCGACCTGGTTTGCGCTGATCACGCCCGCATGGCAAGGCGCGGAAGCCGTGGTGGCGCTGAACATGCAGGCGGCGCGCGCGGCGCTCAACGAGAATGAAGCCGCGTTCAAGGGCGCGTTGCAGACCAATAGCCCCGTGGAATTCTTCACGCAGCAGGTGAGCGCATCGCAGCAGCTCGCCGCGAAAAGCCTCTCGTATAGCCGCCATCTATTCGATATCGCGACGAAGACGCAAGCCGCCTGGACCGAAGCCGCGCAAGCGCAGGCCACGCAGCAGGAGCGCAATGTGAAGGCGCTGACCGAGCAATTCTCGCAACATGCACCCGTGGGCTCGGAAGCCTTTGTCGCGGCGATGCATTCCACATTTTCTGCATTTGGCAATGCCGCGGAAAGCATTCGCGGCATGACGCGCCAGGCGATCGAAGCGACGCAAAATCAATTCGAGGCCGCTACGGCCACCGCCACCGCGAAATAATAATTCTTCGCGTTCAATCACACGGAAAGACGCTGTTCCGCAATTAAATGTTATCTATTACGGACAGCGCTTTCCCGTTTCACCGATTCGTCATTGGCGTGTGATAAGACCTCAATTCGTTGCATCGATGTCGTCATCGACATGCGTAACGGGTAGCAATTCAGGGTCGGCAGTTCAAGGTTTTTATGCGCCACGAATTTCGTGAGTACTTCTAACGCAGGAATGGAAAATGACTGAGATTGTGATCGTTTCGGCCGCACGTACCGCGGTAGGCAAATTCGGCGGTTCGCTGGCGAAAATCGCCGCGCCGGATCTGGGCGCC
>NZ_CAJMZH010000016.1:0-225829 GCF_905220285.1 Paraburkholderia sp. J94
CCGCGTCGCGGCGATCGTAATCGACCGGCGATTTCGGTTGACTGCGGTGGAAGTCAGTCAGTCCGAATTCGCCCTGCATACTGACTGGTCAGGCTGTCAAGCATGGCGTCGAGTGCTTTGAGCTCCTCTGCCAGCGTCAGCCAACATTTCGCCAGCAAACGTAGTGTGGTCGTGAGCGTTTGCAACATTGGCATTTTGAACCGCCCCGGAAATGTAGGAGACTTTGGATCTTGGCTGTAACAGGAGATTTGAAGTATGGAAAACGAAAGCAAGGTAAGGAAGCCCACCGGGACGCGGTATTCGGATGAGGTTCGTGAGCGGGCGGTCCGGATGGTCTTCGAGCACCAACACGAATATGAGACGCAGGGGGCGGCGATCCGCTCGATCGCCTCGAAGATGGGGATGTCGCGTGAGACGCTTCGCAACTGGATCATTCAGGCTGAGCGTGATCGTGGCCAACGATCGGGGGCGACGACTTCCGAGCTGGCGCGCCTGAAGGAACTGGAGCGCGAGAACCGCGAATTGCGCACGGCCAACGAGATTCTTCGCAAGGCCTCGGCGTATTTCGCGCAGGCGGAGCTCGACCGCCGATCAAAGCCATGATTGCGTTCATCGACGAGCATCGCGACGTCTACGGTGTCGAGCCGATCTGCCGCCTGCTGCCGATCGCGCCGTCGACGTATTACCGGCACGCCGGACGGCGCAGCGATCCGGAGCAATGGCCAGCGCGAGCGCGTCGCGATGCTCAACTGAAGGTCCTCATCCGGGCGGTGTGGGACGAGAACTTTGGCGTGTATGGTGTGCGCAAGGTCTGGCGCCAGTTGCTGCGCGATGGCGTGAAGGTCGCGCGCTGCATGGTTGCGCGCCTGATGAACGCGATGGGCCTCGAAGGTGTGCGGCGTGGGCGCCGGATCAGGACAACGCAGCGCGACGATGCGGTGCCGTGCCCGCTGGACCGGGTCAAGCGTCAGTTCCGGGCCGATCGGCCCAACGCGCTGTGGGTCGCGGATTTTACCTATTGCTGGACATGGTCTGGCTTTGTGTATGTGGCTTCGTGACCGACGTGTTTGCGCGGCGTATTGTCGGTTGGCGCGTGTCAGCCTCGATGCGAACTGACTTCGTGCTGGACGCGCTGAACCAGGCGTTACACGATCGCCAGCCGGCGCCCGGGCTCATCCATCATAGCGATCACGGGTCGCAATATCTCAGCATTCGGTACACCGAACGTTTGGTGGATGCTGGCGTGCAACCGTCGGCCGGAAGTGTTGGCGATTCGTACGACAATGCGCTGGCCGAGACGATCAATGGACTGTACAAGGCCGAAGTCGTGCATCGGCGCGCATGGCGTACGCTCCAGGATGTCGAACTTGCAACGCTCGAATGGGTTCACTGGTACAACCACCATCGGCTGCTCAGCCCGCTTGGGTACGTATCGCCGGCAGAAGCAGAGGAAGTCTACAATCGGAACCTGGCGCTCCCCGCTCGCGCGGCGTAGCGCCAAACTCGGCGGTCTCCGACAAACCCGGCGCGGTTCATTTTGCCCAACGAGCGAAGTCGGGCGCAACCCTCAACGCATTCTGCAGCCTTCGCTTTCAGAAGGCGCTCACGGACTTCGTGGGGGGCGCTCACGAGCAAGGCCCGTAACTGGTTGATAGGCTGCATCTTCGCCTTCACCGCGATGCGCCTAGCAACGCAGACCGCTCGCATCGCCTCGGCGGCACCGGACTGCTCCTTTGGAATAGCCGTAGCTCTCCCCGAAAGGACCGCAAGTGCAACACCAAGGCAGTTCGGCCGGTCCCAACACTTGTCAGATCGGTCCGACGTTCGGAAGGGATCTTAGACTGAGTATCCCAACAATTTCCACGCCGACTCATGCTCTGCCTGATTCGATAGCGCCACAACCGTTGATGGAACTTCCGGCGGGCATATTGAGTAAGCATTCGATCTGCACCGTCGCAAATTGTGTTGACGCGCGAGACGGTCGGCGGCTAGCGAACGGGATCGATGTGTGAGGCGGCGGGCAGCAGAGGAGCGACGTTCCAGGGTAGCAGTTCATCGATTCGATTCGCCGGATGATCGGCAATGCGCTCGATGATGTAATGCAGGTAGGCTTCGGGATCAATGCCGTTCAGGCGGGCAGAACCGATCAGACTGTACATCGCAGCCGCACGTTCGCCGCCTGAGTCCGCACCGGCAAATAAAAAATTCCGCCTTCCGATTGCTACACCGCGCAATGCGCGCTCGGCAATCAGATTGTCAATCTCGGCCTGACCGTTGCTGCAGTAATAAACCAGCGCCGGCCAGCGATTCAGAGAATACTGGATCGCTTTGGTGGTATCCGATTTCGCGGAGAGTGTGAGAAGCGTCGCCTCGAACCACCGCTTCATGTCTTCAAGCAGCGGCACAGCCCTCTCCTGGCGAACGCGCTGTCGTTCTTCAGGCGGCTTGCCGCGGATGTGCTCTTCGATGCGATAGAGTGCGCCGATGCGCTCAAGTGCCTCGCTGGTGATTGGCGATGCCCGAACAGCATGCAGATCATGTAACTTTCGACGTGCATGCGCCATGCACGCTGCTTCGTGAATCTGACCGCCCAGGTACAGATCCGCATAACCGGCGAAGGCGTCTGCCTGCAGTACGCCCGTGAAGTTGGCAAGGTGACGCTGTGGATGTTCGCCGCGACGATCCGGTGAATAGGCAAACCAGACCGCCGGCGCTTCCTCCGAACCACTGGGCCGACCATCGCGCACATACACCCAGAGCCGGCCGGTCTTTGTTCTGCCATTGCCCGGCGCAAGCACCGGCAGCGGGGTGTCGTCGGCGTGAACCTTGGTGCCACCAAGCGCGTGGCGGCGCACCGCATCGACCAGAGGGTTGAGCAGCCATGTCAGACTGCCCAGCCAGTGGCCCATGGTGCCCGGTTCGATCTCAACGCCGTCGCGCGCGTACATGACGGACTGGCGATAGAACGGAATGTGGTACGCGAACTTCGATGTCGTGATGTGGGCGAGCAAAGCCGGACCCGGCAGGCCGCGATCGATCGGGCGGCTTGGCGCTGCGGCCTGCACGATACAGTCGCAGCACGAACAGGCGAATTTGGGACGACGATGACGGATCACGCGGAAGTGTGCGCGTACGTATTCGAGCTGCTCGGATACGTCTTCGCCCAGCTGTTTGAGCACGCCGCCGCATCCCGGGCAGTGTTCCTCGATGGGTTGATACACACGCTCTTCGCGTTCGAGGTGATCGGGCAGCGGTTTGCGACAGGCAATCTCACGACGTTGCTGCGCCTTCTTTGCGTCAGCCTGGGCAGCCGCACCTTCGTCGGCCTGCAGATCCTCAAGCCGCAGTTCAAGCTGTTCGATCTGACAATCGAGTTTCTCTGACTTGCGACCGAACTGCATGCGGCGCAGTTTGGCGAGCATCAGCTTCAGATGTTCGATCTCGATCACGCGGGAGCTGAGTTGGTCCTGCAATTCAACGACCCGCCGCGCGTTTGCATGAGCCGACGCCGCATGTGCGCGCACCAGCGCCTTCAGCGCATCAACGTCGTCGGGCAGGTCGGCATCGGTCAGATCCATGGCCATAGTTTACGACCTTCTGCCGCATGCGGATCATCGGGTAACAGACGTTTACAAAGCACTACGCGGGCGTGCTGCCTCGACCGGTTGTCGCCAGTCAAACCCCTCGAGCAGGAGCGAGAGCTGAGCGGTGGTCAGCGCCACGACGCCAGCGTCGGCACGAGGCCATGCAAAACGCCCCTTCTCAAGACGCTTCGCAAATAAACATAGGCCACCATCGCTCCAGTACAACGCCTTCAGAAGATCACCACGACGTCCCCTGAAGATAAAAACATGCCCGCCGAAGGGATCCTTCTCAAGCACCGTCTGTACCTTTGCAGCAAGCGAATTGAAGCCGGAGCGCATGTCAGTGACGCCAGCTGCGATCCAGATCCGTGTGTTTGCCGGCATACCGATCATCGGAGAATCCGCTCGAGGACCAGACGCAATATCGTCGCGTCGGGCACGCCTTCTATCCGGACCGAAGTATTGCCATGCTGAAGCTGAATGCTGCCGTTTGTAGCCACCGGAGGTATCGGCACGTCCGTCGCCTCCAGCGCATGGCCGGCCGGTCGATCGGACTGACCATCTACAACGACAGGCAACATGGTCTCCGTCTGCGCATCTTCGACCAACAGACCCTGAGCGTACAGTTTGCGCCAGGCCCACACCTGATTGGCATTGACGTGGTTGTCGCGGGCGACCCGGGCGACCGAGGCGCCGGGTTCAAACGTCTGCTCGACGACCGATCGTTTCCATTCCAATGGATGCCGTCGATTCTGGCGCCTCGCGGGTAACTCGACTGTCTGAGTCACTGTGTCCATTCTCGCTGTTTGTGGACAGAGTCGGTCACTCGTGTCCGTCGCAGCCGATGATTGCATCTTCTACGCAAGGCGGGGAACGGTACAAATCAGATGCTTACCATATTGACCGCCCTGGTCGCTGTGGAACATCAAGCCCGCGTAGACGAAAAAATGCCCGGCACAGCCGGGCGAACGACTCACGAAGACGCGGAACGCGAGCCGACGTGGGTGAAACCCGCCTACTACCCGCTAGCTCCTCCTCGCGATTCGTGGAACCTAGGTACCAGAAGCGCGGATTGAGATGTTCAGATATGAGCTGATCTCAGGCAACGCACTCGCCAGTTATTGCGCGAACTGTTTCCGAGAAAACGCCGCAATCGCGTCCGCCATCGCCTTCGGCTGTTCCGGTGCGAACGCATGGCCAGCGTGCGGAACCACAACCACGGTGACACGATCGCCCACCATTGACTTCAGGACCTGCGAGAAACGCCGCGGCGCAACCGGATCGGCTTCTCCCTGGAGATCAAGAATGGGTGCGCTGCCAGCTGCGAAATAGTCGTCTACCGGCGTTGTCTCGCGCGCGTGCGACTCGGCATCATGCGTGGCCTGATGCCAGCCATCCAGCCAGACACGCGGATCGTTGCCCGGCGCAAAGAACGCCTCCTTCAGGTAAGCAAGACGCGTCGATTCAGGCAAGGAAAGGTCGCCCGCGCCGTCAATCGCCTTGCGCATTTCCGCACTGATGGGCTTCTCTTTCGATCCCGGCGGCACCTTCCCCGCCGACGCCGAAACAAGCACGACACCTTTCACCAGTTCCGGACGGTCGACCGCCAATTGACGCGCCGGGAAATTACCCCAGGCATGCCCCACCACGACAACGGGACCCGCATGCTCCTGCTCGATCACGGCGGCGACATCAGCCGCGAAGTCGTGCATGTTGAGGTTCTCCATCGGCCCTTCGCTTTTGCCGATTCCGCGCGGCTCGGGCCGCAGGACGCGGAACCCGTCGTCCGCGAGCATCTGTGCGACCTGATCGTAATCGCGCGCAGACCGTCCCAACGAAGGCAGGATGACGATAGTCGGCCCCTTACCCTGGCTGAACACCTCCGTGCGCACGTCGCCATGCAGAATGACCGTGTCCTGCACCGCCGCCGGACTACCGTTCGCAAACGCGAACGACGCGACAGCCAACGCGATCAACGCCGCTCCACCCTGCTTCGAAACTTTTACAAACGTACTCATCTCAGGCAATTCCTTTCGATTAATTTGCATAGACACGATGGGCGAACCGCGCGATCGCATCACTCATGGCACGCGGCTGTTCGGGCGCCATCGCATGTCCGGCGTCCGGAACGACTTCCACCGATACGCGCTCGGGCAACATCGTCTTGAACACCCCGCGAACGACAACTGCATCGTATTGGCCTTGCAAGTCGAGGATCGGCACGTTGCCGCCCGCGAAGTAGGCATCGACCGGCGTCACGTCTCGCGCGTGCGCTTCCGCGCG
Organism: Paraburkholderia sp. J94; assembly: GCF_905220285.1. Lineage (NCBI taxonomy): Bacteria > Pseudomonadati > Pseudomonadota > Betaproteobacteria > Burkholderiales > Burkholderiaceae > Paraburkholderia > Paraburkholderia sp. J94. The sequence continues at coordinate 5,868 of NZ_CAJMZH010000016.1, forward strand.
GTGGGTGTCCGGATACCAACCGTTCAGCCAGGCATGAGGATCGTGGCCCGGCGCAAAGAAGGCCTGACGCAGATACTCCAGGCGCTGCGCCTGCGGCAGACTCAAGTCGCCAGACCCGTCGATTGCGTCACGCAAATGCCCATACGGCTTCTCTTTCGAGCCGGGCGGCAACTTGCCCGCTGAAGCGGCGGCCATCACCAGGCCTCGCACGAGATCCGGCCGGTCGACCGCGAGCATTCGCGCGGGCTGGCTGCCCCACGCATGACCGACGACCACGACGGGACCGGTTTTTTCATGGTCGAGAACGGCGGCGACATCGGCGGCAAACGCATGCATGTCGATGTCGCTCATCGGCCCCTTGCTTTCGCCAATACCGCGCGGTTGAGGACGAAGTACGCGAAAGCCATCACTGGCGAGTAGCGCGGCAACGACGTCAAAATCTTCCGCACCCCGACCGAGCGACGGGAGCAGAACAATCACGGGGCCTTTTCCCTGGGCGATGGTTTCGATCTGCACGCCGTCGTATTTGACGAGAAACGTCGCGCGATCACTCACCTGATTCGCCTGCGCAGCACCCACTGCACTGGCCAGCATCACCGCCGCCACGAGGCGGGTGATGCGTTGTCTGGAGATAGTCAATGGCATGGTTTTAACAGTGTTGTCTGAACATTCATTTCAGCAGCAAAGCGCTTATTTCGACGCCGGGATCCCGAGCCCCGTGCTTTCGATGACAGCCTGCGATTCATGGCTCTTCACGAAATCGACGAACTTCTGCGCCTCGGCGCGCTGCGCGGCGTTCTTCGCGATAGCGGCAGAAATCACGCTGACCTTCTGCACTTCGGGCGGCAGCGGGCCCGCGTATTGAATCGCCGGAATCGCACGAAGCTCGCTGATCTGCTGAAGCCCAACATCGGCATCGCCACGCGCCAATGCGTTACCGACCAGCTCCTTACCCTTGATCAGGACGCTCTTTTCCTTCATCTGGTCTGCAATGCCCAGTTTGGTGAACAGCGTACCTGTGATGTAGGTCCCGCTAGCCCCTTCGGAGAACGCAACGGAATGAGCGGCGAGAAGCACGGCCCTTAGCTTGTCCACGGTACTCACGTCAGGGACCGCCAGTCCGGGGCGCACCGCGACGCCCACGCCCGACTCAGCGATATCGGCCTTCGTTTCGGGAGCGAACACGCCGTTTTTAATCTGATTGTCGAGCGCCGCGCCGATCATGAAGCACACATCCATCGGCTCGCCGTGTTCGATGCGCATCGGCAACGCATCGGTCGACGCACCATAGGACGGCCCCCAGGAGATGATCAGGTGATCGCCGGTCTGCTTCTCGAAGGCTGGCACGAGTTGCTTGAATGAGGCGGAAAGCGCGCCGGTCGCGAGCACATGCACATCGGCTGCATTCGCGGCCTGGCTGACGACGGCGGGGACCAGCAATGCGGCCGCGCACATTGATACGTATAACTTACTGAGTGTCATAAACACTGTCTCCTTGAGTATTTGACTTATTGTCGATTGAAGCTACAACGAAACCGCGCAGAAACTACACTGCCCCCCTTGTATTCACATACAAGGCATAGAGCGACGAAGTCGACGCCATGAAGAGGCGATTCTTGTGACGCCCTCCGAAACACAGATTCGCGCAGCGTTCGGGAAGCGCGACGTGGCCGATCGCCTTGCCGTCCGGTGCAAAAATGCGCACGCCGTCCAGCTCATCGCTGCCGGTTCCCCAACCACACCAGAGGTTTCCGTCGACATCTACCCGGAAGCCGTCGGGCGTGCCGTCCTGCGCATCGATTAACACGCGGCCGTTCTTCAGCACCCGGCGCTCGTGCACGTCGAACGCCATGATCGTGCGCGGCCGCGCACGGGACGCAACGACATACAACGTCCGCTCATCGGGAGAAAACGCCAGGCCGTTCGGCCCTTCGACATCGCCCATCACACACTCGACGACACCGCTCTGCGGATCGACGCGATAGATGTTCGCCGGCAGGTCCGGCGTGGACACCTGCCCCATGTAGTCGCTGACAAGACCAAACGGCGGGTCCGTGAACCAGACCGCGCCATCGCTCGCCACGACGACGTCGTTGGGCGAGTTGAGCGGCTTGCCGTCGTACCTGTCTGCGATCACCGTGATGCTCCCGTCGTACTCGGTACGAGTGACGCGTCGGGCGCCGTGTTCGCATGCGATGAGGCGCCCCTCGCGATCGCGAGTCAAACCGTTGGCCTTGTCGGACGGATAGCGCCATGTCGCGACCTGCCCGCTCGCCTCGTCCCAACGCAGGATCCGCTCGTTGGGCAGGTCTGTCCAGTAGAGCGCGCCGGCGTCACCGAACCAGACCGGTCCTTCGGCCCATCGGCAGCCGGTCCATAGCCGCTCAACTCGAGCATGCGCCAGACGGTAATGTTCGAAGCGCGGGTCGAGAATCCGCACAGCGGGATCAGGGGTTCGCAGGCTGGGCTGCCATACGTCGTTCATGCTTTTTTCTCCTGCGTCAATACACTGAGTACGATCGTGAGCACCGTGGCCACTGCGAGCATGGCGCCCATGCCGATCAATCCCGCGTTGAAAGAGCCCGTGACGTCGCGCAACCAGCCGACCATATAAGGTCCGATCAATCCACCCAGACTGCCGACCGCGTTGATCACCGCAAGCCCTCCCGCTGCAGCTTCCCGGCCAAGAAACGTCGAGGGCACACTGTAGAAACACGTTCGCACCGAGGACAAGCCGATCACGGCGACCGTGATGCCGAGCAACGCCGGAACGAGGGACCCGGACGCCACCGAGCAAAAGAAACCGACCGCCGCGATGCCGCAGGTCCATGCGAGGTGCTTCACATAGCGTTGCGAACGCGCGAGGACGCGGCCCCAGATCAGCATGGCCACGCTGCCGACGATATAAGGCAGTGCAGAAAGGAGACCGATCTGAAAATCGGACAGGTGATGTGCTTTCAGAATCGTGGGCAGCCAGACACCGATGCCCAAAATGCCGATGATGTAGCTGAACAGGATGGCCGTGAGCATCCAGACTCGCCAGTCTTTCAAGGCGTTGCCAAAATGCCGTTCCGCATTCCGGGCGCTGCCGCGCGCGATGGCCGCGCACAGCGCTTCACGCTCCTGCGGCGACAGCCAGCGCGCCTTCTCCGGCGAATCGGTAAGCACGTAGAGGCAAAGCAGACCCAGTACGCAGGCCGGCAAGCCCTGGAGAATGAAAAGCCACTGCCAGCCGTGAAGATTCAGCGCGCCGTCGAGTTTGAGCATGGCAATGGACAACGGGCCGCTGAACACCGAGGAAAGCGGCACTGCTGACAGAAACCACGCCATCATGCGCGTCCTGTACTGCGGCGGAAACCAGAGCGTGAGATAGAAGATCACGCCCGGAAAGAATCCGGCCTCGCCTATCCCCGCGAGCATCCGCAATGCGGCGTAGCTCGCCGGACCGCGCGCGAGACTCGTGGCGGCGGCGAAAACGCCCCACGTAATCATGATGCGTGCGAGCCACCGTCTTGCGCCGAACTTGTAGAGCGCAAGATTGCTCGGCACTTCGAAGACGCAATAACCGACGTAGAATATGCCAGCAGCAAAACCGAACTGCGACGCCGTGAGTCCCAAGTCCCGGTTCATCGTCAATGCGGCAAAGCCGACATTGGTGCGATCGAGATAATTGATGAAATACGCCAACGCGAGCAGCGGAATGAACCGCCACGCAGCCTTTCTACAAGCTGCGCTTTCCGCGTTGTACGTCGTCTCCTGAATCATTGTCGTCGTGCGCATGATGATCGTGACAGTCAGCCATACAAGCGAAGCGGATTGCGGACGAGGACGTCATGCGCCGCTTCCGGGTTGCTGCACACCGATTCGATGAACGCGAGCAATTTTGCGTCGTCCGGCACATCGCCCTGAATGTTGGGATGCGGCCAGTCACTGCCCCAGATGGCTCGATCAGGAGCGGCGGCAAGCAGATCGCGCACCAGCGGGACCGCATCCGGCCACGGGTGGGCGGAATTACTCATCATGCGGTCAACGCCCGACAGCTTGATCCAGCGACGTTCGTTTTGCAGATGCGCATGCAGGGCCCAGAGCTGCTCGCGCTGTACGCTGTCGTTGCTGTCCACGCCGTCGGGACGCCCCATGTGATCGACAACGAGCACCGTCTCCAGCGAGCGCCATTCGTTCAGCACGGGCAGCACCTGCGCGAGCCGGCCGTGTAGCAAGACGTGCCAGCCCAGTTCCCCGACGCGCTCAGCCTGCGATCTCAGCCGGCCGAGATCAACCTCGGCCGCAAGATGCCCCATGAAGTTGAAGCGGATTCCGCGAACGCCCCCTTCGTGCAGCGCGTGCAACTGGTCATCAGTTTCCGATCCGTCCAGCAGCGCGACACCGCGATAACGCCCACCGGTCTGGACGATTGCATCGAGAAGCGCCGAATGGTCACTCTGATAGCACGCCGCCTGCACCAGGACGCCGCGCGAGATGCCGAGCTCGCGGTGAACGTCGAGCAGGCTGGACATTGGGGCGGCGCCCGGCCGGTAGACCGCGTCGGCGGGCAGCGGGAATGCATCCCAGGGCCCGTAGATGTGGGTATGGCAGTCCCACCGCGCGTTATCAAGCTCGACGTGCGACATCAATCACACCGCGCGGTCATGCCGCCGTCCACCACAATTTCCGTGGCCGTCACGAAACGCGACTCGTCGGATGCCAGATACAGTGCCGCGTTTGCCGTGTCCCGGCCGTCGCCCATGAAGCCCAGCGGAATGCGCGCGACACGGCTTTCCAGCAACTTGTCGACATTGCCACCCGTGCGCTGGCCAGCCAGCCGCACTTCGACCATCGGCGTGTGCAACTGGCCAGGCACCACTGTGTTCACGCGGATGCCCTTCTTCGCGTACTCGACCGCGACCACCTTCGAGAGCTGGATCACGCCAGCCTTGCACGCGGCATAGGCAACCTGCGCGGAACCGGTGAAACGAATGCCCGAGGTCGACGCCGTATTAACGATCGAACCGCTACCCTGCTCTTCCATCACAGGCAATACGTGCTTGCAGGTCAGGAACACACTCTTCAGGTTGAAGGCGATCTGTTTGTCCCACGCTTCTTCGGATAACGAAACGGGTCCACCGGCCGCGGAACCGCCCACGTTATTCACCAGTACGTCGATCCGGCCGTACGTCGCCTTGCAAACAGCCACCATCTCTTCGACAGCGCTCGAATCCGTCACGTCGCAACCGTACGCAACAATCTCGCCGCCTGCCTCCTTGACGCGCCGGATCGTCTCTTCCATGGCCTCAACGTTCTTGTCGACAGCGAAGATCTTCGCCCCCGCCTGCGCGAACAGCACGGCCACCGCTCGACCGTTGCCCCAGCCCGGGCCCACGCAACCCGCGCCCGTCACAATGGCGACCTTTCCTTGCAGACGTCCTGCGTTGACGTTCTGAACAGTGCTATGAGTTGATTCCACTTTCGTTCCCTACCTTAGACTTGAGGAAGTTCCGGTGCCACGCCAGCCGGCGGCGGCACTTCAAAGACCTTGATCGTCATGGAGATCAGCGTGTAGTAGCCGGCGATTCCCACCAGATCCACCACCGCCTGTTCGCCCAATGCGCTCACGAGATCGGCGTACAGCGCGTCTTCGATGCGATGGTTTTCGTGCAACTGGATCACGAACGCGTGAACCAAGGCTTCGTCCTCGCTGGCGAAGGGCGGCGGCACGCCATCGCGAATCGCATCGATAACCTCGATGGACAGGCCGGCCTCCAGCGCGAACGGCTTGTGCGCCGCCCACTCGTATTCCGCCAGCCAATGCCGCCCCATCGAGAGAATCACAAGCTCCGAAAGCCGAGCCGGCAAGCTACTGTCGTAGCGGCAGTAGCGACCCAGCGCCTGCGCACAATTGGCGAGTTGCGGACGATGCAGCCAGACCGCGAGCGGGCCGCGCACGCCTTTGCGCGGGCCGTTGGCAATCTCCTCGTAGACCGCGCGTTGCTCGGCGGTCATCGTGTCCGGATCGGGAGCGGAAATGCGTGCCATGAAACTCACCTTCGAATAAGAATTTATTGATGTCGAACGACGCGCTCGCTCGTTCCCGACTGACGCGAACGTTGCTTGAGGCGCGGCGCGTGTCCCGTTTCGCGTTCGAATGCCGACGCATCGAACAGCCCTTCCCAACGGGCCACCGTAAAGACGGCGATCGTATTGCCGACGATATTGGTCAGTGCGTTGGCCGTTGCCATGATCCGGTCGATACCGAAGAGCAAACCCAGCCCGCCAATCGGCAAGGTGCGCATCGACTGCAAGGTCGCTGCGAGTTTTACGAACGCGCCGCCCGCCACCGTGGTGCCGCCCTTCGACGTCAGGCTCAACACTGCCAGCAGTCCGAGTTGTTGCATGAGCGAGAAAGGTGTGTCGGTTGCCTGCGCGATGAAGCCGATGGCAATCGCCATATAAATCGCCGTACCGTCGAGATTGAAGCTATAGCCCGCAGGTAACACGAATCCGACAACGAGCTCGTCGCAGCCCGCGCGTTTGAGCTTTTCAACGAGACGCGGAAAGACCACTTCGCTCGACGCGGTGCCAAAGGTCAGCAGAATCTCGTCGCGAATCAGGCGTAACACGCCGACAAACGACAGCCCGATCGACCAGCAGATGGCGCCCAGCACACCGAACACGAAGATCGCGCACGCCGCGTAATAAACGACGATCACCTTCGCGAGATACAACAACGTGCCGCCGCCATAACTGCCAATCGCAGCAGTCATCGCGCCGAACGCCCCAAGCGGAGCGAGCCGCATGATGAACGCGAGCATGCGAAACAGGACGGTTTGCGCTTCGTCGATACCACGCAGCAGTACCGAATCGGCTCCTACCGAGACATTGAGCGCGAGCCCGGCGAGAATCGAAATAATGAGCACCTGGACAATATCGCCCTTGGCGAACGCGTCGACGAGCGTGTGCGGAATCAGGCTCAACAGATAGGAGACGGCAGAAATATGGCCGGCATCCGCCGTGCTTTTAAGGGCATCTGCACTTTCCGCAATGTTGGTTGCGTGCAGGCCGGCGCCCGGCGCGAAGACGTTGACCATCACGAAGCCAACGATCATGGCGAGGGTGCTGACGACTTCGAAATAGACCAGTGACTTGACGCCCATGCGCCCCAGCGTTTTCAGATCTTTGACGTGCGCCATACCCTGCACGAGCGTGCAGAAGATGATCGGCGCCAGCATCATCTTGAGGAGTGCAATAAAGCCCGTACCCAGCGGTTTCATCGCGATGGCCCAGTCGGGCTTGAGCGTCCCCAATACGATGGCCGCAAGAAGGCCAATCAGTACCTGGACATGCAACTGCCTTAGACGCTTCATTTTGTCTCCTGCAACCCTTAGGGCTGACGATTTGAATTGGGTTGCCCGGCTGCGCCTGAGCGACAGCGTATGAATCTTTGGCTCCGTCTTGTTCCAGAAGCATAGGAGAGACGCCAGGGCTTGACAAAGACCTTGTAAATATACAAAGCTATGCCACTACGGCATAGGACGGCTCACGATGGACATTCGCGAACTGAAGAGCTTCATCCACGTCGCGCGGGCAGGCAGTTTCAGCCGGGCCGCGTCGGAGTTGTATATCGCGCAACCAGCGTTAAGTCGTCAGATTGCGAAGCTCGAAGAGGAAATGAGTGTGCCCTTGCTGATCCGGCATGGGCGTGGCGTGCGATTGACTGCCGCAGGGGCACGGTTGCTGGAGCGCGCGGAAATGATCACCCAGATGATGAGTGACACGGGTGACCACGTGCGGGCCAGCCCCGATGAGGATCGCGGCTATCTGGCGGTCGGGCTTCCGCCCACATTGGGCGCGCTGATTGGCGCTGAGCTCATTCGCGAGTTCCGCGCGGCCTTTCCGCGCGTCTCCCTGCATATCCGCGAAGGCCAAAGCAGTTCACTTCAGGAATGGGTGGCCGACCGTCGGGTAGATATGGCGGTTGTCTACAACCAGCCGCCGCTTGATGCGTTCGAAGTGAAACCGCTATTCAGCGAACCGATGATTTTGATTGCTCCGCCCGGATCGACTTTGGCCAAGCGGCAGTTGCAAATCCGCGATCTCGCTGCAATTCCGCTGATTTTGCCGGGTTTGCCCCATAGTAACCGCCGCTTGATCGAGCATGCCGCAGTACAAAATGGGGTCCGCTTACGCATCGCGTTAGAGGTCGATAGCGTGGCGTTGACGAAACAGCTCGTCAAGGACGGCGTCGGGCATTCGATACTGACTTATGTGGCGATTCGCGACGAGGTTGCGCGCGGCGACTTTATCGCGATCAATATAGGACGCCCTGCAATTCGTTCGACGGTAGCGATAACCACTTTGCGCGAAAGCGCACCTTCAAGGTTCGCAGTGGCGTGGGAGAAAATGCTGCGAAGAAAGCTTGCAGATTTCATGAGCCACGAAGAATGGAAAGTAGACATCACGTGGCTCGATACGGCGGCCAATGCCCCTGAAACGAACGCGCGAAGATCCAACCGCGCCCCCATCGAATAGCTGCCAGCGCTCCAGAGCGACGACTGGTGCCCCATCCGTCTGGACACGGGCTAATGACGGAACCTCGCCCCACTGGGCTAACCCTGCCGCTTGATTGCGATAGATCAGCGTCGTGAGCACAAACAATCTCTGCGCCAGCTAAACGCAGTTCATCAGAGAACAACCGGTAGATTTTCGCGCATATAGATGGAAATGGGCGTCTGCAAAGGCAGCCCCGACGGCGTGCCCCGCTTATAGTAACCCAATATGACTTCGACCGCGCGCACGGCCTCTACGAACGGACTTTGATCGAGCACCGCGTCCATCACGCCGTCAATCAGCAGCGCGCGGCTCACGGCCGTGAGTTCATGGCCGACCAACACTGTCTGCTGGGTGCGCTTCGTCGCTTTGAGTGCGCTCGCCACGCCTTCATCTCCAACAGAAAGATTATAGATACCACGCAGTTCGGGATATTTTGCAATTGCATCGCGTGTAAGTCGCTCAGTCGAACGCGCATCTTCGCGGCTTTCAACCGTCGCGACTACGTCGCATGCGGGAAAGCGTCGACGCAGCACCGAGCGGAACGCGCCATCGCGCTCCTCGTGGCCTAAGTATGTACGCAGTCCCGCGATCACGATAACCTGGCCACCTTCGCGACCGACGAAGCGCCCCATCAATTCGCCTGCGATACGCCCCGCGCAACGGTTATCGATACCGACATATGCCATGCGCCCACTATCCGGCAGATCGCTCGCTAGCGTCACCACCGGCATCCTTTTGGCAATGCGCGAAACCGCATCGACCACGAGTGGATGCTCGTAAGCCACAACAATCATTGCATCGGCCTTCTGCGCAGCACGCTCAATGACCCTCGCGACCGAATGCGGTTCAAGGTCTTCGAAGAACGTAACTGCACATAGCACGCGATTCGTCTCGAATGACTTTTGCGCAAGTTCGAATCCATGTTGCAGCGCAGCATAATATGGAGACGCAGCGGCTGGACTTTGGGTGACGATTGCGATGCGCAGCCATCGCACCGAGACCTCATGCAGCGCCCGATCGATCTTGAGGGTGCGTGCCGCCTCTAACACGCTTGCCTCCTTGGCACGCGATACCCCACCCCGCCCGTTCAACACGCGTTCAACTGTGGCATAGCTGACCCCCGCGGCTTTCGCAACGTCCCCTATGGTCGGCTTTCTTCTCGCTGTCATGCATACCTCGTGATCGAGGAAACTGATGAAACTTCCTCAATTTATCGATTGGGCGATGGATCTCCTTCAACTACATTCTATTCGTCATTCGCACAATGACGGCACACGATAAATCAACAGGAGACAGCATCATGGACACGAACGGTTCAGGCCAGGCCCGGCGCGCCCTCGCCGCGCTCTCAGCAATAGCGACCGTCGCACTCATCAGTGCAATAGGCGTTTTCAGTCCGACCACCGCAATGGCGCAAGAGCGTTTCGTGATGGTCAGCCACGGCTCGGACTCGAACGTCTGGTGGAACACTGTCAAGAACGGCATGCGTGACGCAAGCGAAGACTTCAACGTGCCAGTCGATTACCGCAATCCGCCCACGGGCGACACCGGCGACATGGTTCGCATTCTCGAACAGGCCGCCGCGCGCAACTACGCGGGCGTGATCACGACCGTGCCGAACTTCGAGATGATCCAGAAAGGCCTGGGCGGCGTGAAAGCCAAACACATTCCATTAATCACGATCAACGGCGGCCCTGCCGACGGCATGAAACTCGGCGCGATCCTGCATGTTGGCCAGCCCGAGTATGAGGCCGGCAAGGCTGCAGGCGAGCGCGCGAAAGCCGCCGGCATCCACAACTTCCTGTGCGTCAACCACGGCGCCGATATTCAGGCGCTGTGGGATCGCTGCAAGGGTTTTGCCGACGCCATAGGTGCAGACTACAAGAAGTCGACGATGGACAGTGGCGAAGACCCGACCATAATCCAGAGCAAAGTGGCCGCGTATCTGCGCTCGCATCCCGATACGCAGGCGATTCTGGCACTCGGCCCCGATCAGGCTATGGGCGTGCTGCGTGGGGTAAATGACGCAGGCAAGGCCGGCAAGCTCTACCTCGCGACCTTCGATCTCTCGCCCGATATTCTCAAGGCGATCCAGTCCGGGCAGATCGCCTTTGCAATCGATCAACAGCCGTATTTGCAGGGTTATCTGTCGGTGGCCGCAATGGCGATTGCTGTGCGTGACAAGACCAACGATCCGGCACATATCGTTGCCGCACTTAAGAGCGAGAAGAAGGTCGCCGCACGGCTCGACAAGTATGGTCTTAAGCCCGTCTATACCGGCTCCACTGTAAGTTCCGGCCCTAGCTTCGTCACGCGCGAGAATCTCGCCGTGGTTCAGCAGTATGCGGGATCGTATCGCTAGAAGACTTGTATCAGGGAATGCAAGCGGACTGGCCCAAGATCTACGACTTGCATATCCCGTCGCGATGTCAAATTCGGCTTCATAGGTTACTAAATATCCGGCATCTCCACCTGCCGGAGCTTGCCACTGGTCTTTCGGTGGGCGATATGGGCGAAAGCCCATATCGATATTTCCCTCACGGTCACGGCTGAATGTCAAACCACGCTCGAAAAACCAGAGAAAGAAAGCATGCTCGGATAGACGCCGCCGTAAAAAATGACTCGAAGAACTCTGGAATTTCGCGATCGAGGTTCAGGAAACCAGATTGAGTACATTCATGGCGTTGAAGTTATACGTATCGAATCAGAAAGGAGACGAACATGACCGAATGGGTTCGCGTCTGTAGCGCAGAAGATCTTGAACAGGAAGATGTCAAACGGTTCGACCATGCGGGACGCACATTCGCTGTCTACCGAGGTCCTGACGATGAGTTCTACTGTACGGATGGTCTGTGTACGCACGAAGCCGTACACCTCGCCGATGGCTTCGTAATGGATTTTGTTGTCGAGTGCCCCAAGCACCAGGGGGAATTCGACTACAGAACTGGTGAAACCGTGCGCATGCCGCCGTGCAAAAACCTGAAAACGTATCGGGCACGTGTCGAGAACGACGTCGTATTTATCGAACTATAAGTATCGTTACGGATGGTAAGCCATATGGACGACCTGCAATTTGGAAAACGCAACAAACGCGGCGACTGGGCACCGAACACCCCCCTAGACTCGGCTCCGCTCTGGACTCGGCCTCAAAGCGTTTCACGGGTCGCAGGATGGATCAAAGGATACATCTGGCCATGGAACCTGTTCTTCTTGCTGACAGCTGCACTTTGGTGGAATTTTGTGCTTCCGGGCATGAGCGCCATGCGGGTGCTTGACTGGACATGGACGATCAGGCTTCTCGTTGCGAACTGGGTCGGAATATTCCTGTTTTACAGTGCGTTTGAATTGCGATATTACGTGTTGCGCATTCAGGAAAATCGATTCAAGTACAACGGTAAATTTCCTTCCGAACAGCCATCGGATGTATTCTGGTTTAGGAATCAGAATATTGACAATTTTATTCGTAGCCTTTTTATTAGCGTTCCGATCGGAACCGCAATAGAAATCTTCGCTCTTTGGTCGTTCTCAAACGGTTTCGTGCCCCACGTATCGTGGATTGATCACCCAGTCTATCTGGCGTGCCTGGTACTGCTTGCACCAGCGCTTCATGAAGTCCACTTTTTTGCGATTCATCGAATTCTGCATTGGAGCCCACTCTATCGCTTTGTTCACTCGGTTCATCACAATTCGACCAATCCATCGCCGTGGTCGTCCATGTCCATGCACCCGGTTGAGTCAATGCTGTACTTTGGCGTTGCCCTATGGTGTCTGATAATCCCGTCGCATCCGTTCATCGCGGTGTATCTCGTTCACATCGCCGGCTTCGGCGCAATTGTCGGGCACATCGGATTTGACCAGCTCAAAATAACCGATCGTTCCGCCATGAGCAGTCACGCCTATGCTCACTATCTGCATCATAAGTATTTCGAAGTCAACTATAGCGACAATGGAACCTTCCCGCTCGACCAGCTATTCGGCTCCTGGCACGATGGCTCGCCAGAAGGAGACCGGCTAATGCGCGAACGTTTCGAGAAGAAAAAGCGGCGCCTGAACGCAACCTGACAGTTATTGGAGACCCACGATGAGTCGCGTTGAAAGGATGGTTATTGTAGGAGGAGGACAGTGTGGTGCGCGAGCCGCGCACGCTCTGAGAGCAAATGGATGGAGTGGAGAGATAACACTAATTGGTAGCGAGCGAGCACTACCTTACGAGCGGCCTCCTCTTTCGAAGTCGGTTCTTACCAGACAGTCCAGTACAGCTGAGTGTTGCCTGTATGGCGAGTCATTCTACAGAGATCAATGTATCGAGACTCGCGTAGGAACAAGTGTTGTCGCTCTTGACCGTCTCCGGAAGACGGTTCGCCTGGACGATGACCAGACCGTTGAATTCTCGAAGCTCCTTCTTGCGACAGGCGCTACGCCCCGCATGCTTCGCGTCCCCGGTTGTACCCTGGAAGGCGTGCACACCTTGCGCACAGAGCTTGACGCTGAAGCAATCTCGCGAACGCTAGTCACCGGAAAGCGTATAGCGATCATAGGGGCCGGCTTCATAGGGCTTGAGGTCGCGGCATCTGCCATTGCGATGGGCTGTGAAGTCCTGGTGCTCGAAGCCGCGCCGCGTGCGCTCATGCGAGCAGTGCCAGGACCAGTAGCAGAGCGGATTGTCACCCTGCACCGATCGATGGGCGTTGATTTCCGCTTCGGCACAGGCATCGTCCGATTCGTCGGCGACCGAGCTGTTCGTGGCGTGGAACTGAACGATGGGGAGTTGATCACGTGCGACGCGGTCGTCGTTGGCATTGGTGTTACGCCTAACACCGCGCTAGCGGCTGAGGCAGGCCTTGATATTTCGGACGGAATTGTTGTTGATGCACACTTGCGCACCAAGGACGAATCGATCTTTGCCGCGGGCGACGCCTGTTCATTCCACCACGCTTTGTTCGAGCAGCACATGCGCCTGGAGTGCTGGAAGAATGCTAACGACCACGCGCGCATCGCAGCGTTAAACATGTTAGGACATCATGAAACTGTACTCGACGTGCCATGGTTTTGGTCTGACCATTACGATATAACGGTGCAGATTGCTGGCGTACCTTCGCTGGGGGCCAGCACGGTCATACGGGAGATTGGACAATCGTCACACATCTACTTTGCGATCTCTGCCGACGGAGTTCTGGTGGGAGCGAGCGGCGTGGGCTCGTTGTCCGATATCGCTAAAGACATCAGGGTTTCGCAGGAACTGATCGCGAAACAACTACGAGTATCGCCCATGGCGCTGATGGACCGGACGGTCAAGCTGCGCTCGCTCCTCGTCGCGGAAAAGCTATGAGCCAGCAACTCCTCGTCTTCCAGTCCCTGTGGGCCATGGAGCGCCGGAATACAGATGGGTGGGAGCGCTCGCTCGAAGAGAACGTGCAGATGATTGCGGACGCCGGCTTCGACGGTGTAAGCGCACACTGCACGAATCGCGAAGACTACCGGCGACTCGCCGAACTACGTGCCCAATTCGGGCTCGATGCAGAAGGACAATGCTTTCCAGCCACGGTTGACGATCTTCAACCGGTTCTGGAAATCGCCACCGAGTTCGGACTCCATCACCTCGATATCCAGCCGGATGTTCGCCTGCGTAACATCAAGGAATGCATCAAGATCCTCGATGGATGGCAGCGGCTCGCAGAACAGGTCGACTTCCCTGTCTACATTGAAACGCATCGGGACAGGATGACGACTGATCTTCATTTCACCCTGGATCTACTTGATGAACGCCCCAATCTGAGGTTGCTTGCTGATCTTTCGCACTACCTCGTCGGTCGTGAATTCGCCTGGCCGGTATCCGATGAGAATCACGCCCTAATTCACAGGATACTCGATAACTCCTGGGCTCTCCACGGCCGGGTCGCCAGTCGCGAGCAGGTTCAGATTGAGATTTCTTTTGAACCACATCGAATCTGGGTCGATCTGTTTCTTGAGTGGTGGAGATATGGCTTTGCATCCTGGCGTCGAAGGGCCGGTGAAGACGAATCGCTCGCGTTCGTCTGCGAACTTGGACCAAAGCCTTACGCGATAATCGGTCGCGATGGCAATGACACGATCGATCGCTGGCTGGAGTCTTTGATGATGCGGGACTGGGTACGAAAATTATGGAACTCGCGGAATGAACCGTGAATCCGATTTTGATCTTCGCGTCCGACGCACTTGGTAGCCGAACGCCCATAGAATAGCGTTCATAGCAGCGCGCGGAGCATTACAACATTTAGTTTCAGCATATTACTGGATTGGCACAAACCCCTTTCACCTTGGTGTCTAAAGAACAGAAGCGAGTGCGCGGCTCAGGCGCTTGTCGGCGAGATAGCCGACATTGAAACGGCACCAGGGCGACGGCCCCGCCAGATTCGGTGAAAATACGGCACCGGGAGCGAGAATCACGCCTTGTTCGAAAATCGCCTTGGCGAGTTTCATCGAATCGTCCCAGCCGGGCAGCGCCGCCCACAAATACAGGCTCTGCTCGCTCTCTCGATAAATCGTCGCGCCGATCCTGCGCAGCGTATGAATCGCCGCGTCGGTGGCACGTCGCAACTTTTCCTGGAGATGATTGGTGTGGCGCAGAAAGTGTCCGTCGCTGACAATGGCGTCGATCGTGCGTTCACAGTACTCCGAACTACTGACGTGGGTGAGCATCTTGATGTCAGCGAGATCACTGGCCAGCGCCGCATTACATGCGAGAAAGCCCACGCGCAAAGCCGCCGAGACCGACTTGGAAAAGCTGCCGATATAAATAGTGCGCCTAAGCTGGTCGAGCGTCGCGATGCGCGTGAGCGAGCGCGGGCGCAAATCGGCAAGCGCATCGTCCTCCACGATCATGAGATCGTGCGCTTCGGCCAGTTGCAGGATGCGATGCGCTTTCGCCGCACTCGTGTCGGTCGCAGTCGGATTGTGGCTCACGGACTGCGTGAAAAACAGCTTGGGCCGCAACGCGACGATGAGTTCCTCCAGCTTCAGTACATTGGGGCCGTCGATTTCACGCGGCACGCCGACAATATTCGCACCACTGAGCTTGAGCTTGCCGAACAGCGGGTAATATCCGGGATCGTCGACCAGCACCGTATCGCCGGGCTGCACGAAATAGCGCAGCACAAGATCCATTGCCTGGTTCGCGCCGTGCGTGAGGACAATCTGCGTGGCGGGCGCGCCGATCTCGTAGCCCGCCAGCTTTTGCTGCAAGGACTGGCGCAGCGGCAGGTAGCCAAATCGGCTGCCGTAGCGAAACAGCGAGGCCACGCCGGTGCGCACCACGCGCTGGTGATACTGGTCTAGACGCGTCTCTTCTAGCCAGTCGATCGGGGGAAAGCCTTCGCCCAGATTGAGCACGTCGGGCTTCACCTGCAACTGCTCACGCATGAGCCAGACGATATCCATGGCACGGTCGAGTGAGGTCGATTCATCCACTTCGCTCACGACCGGTGCGCGGCGCGTGACGAAGAAACCCGACCCGCGCCGCGGCTCGATCAGGCCGTTTGCCGTAAGCAGTTCGAACGCGCTAATCACCGTGTTCTTCGAGCAGCCGTTCGCATCAGCGTATTCCCTGATGGAAGGCAGTTTCGCGCCCGGCGCCAGCAGACCCTCCTCGATCTGTCTGGCGAGATTGTCCGCCATAGAGCCTGAGCGACTGCCTTTCGCGCGCAGATTCATCGTTGTTGCTCCGGATAGTTAGAAACTGTTCTAGGTACAGTTGATGGACTGTCGCGCCGAACTGTGCCTTCTAAATGGGTACAGTGTGCCTATTATTCGTCCATCCACAGACAGCCGCAAGCGCGGACACCTTCGCGCGGCGGCGCATCACCTAAGGACGAACCATGACGATTTCCTCGGCACTTCCGAACTTCCGCTCGCTATCGCCCGAACAGCGTCTCGCGCATCTGGGCCAGACGCTGGGACTCGACGACCGCGAATATGCACAGCTCGCGAAGCCCGGCGCACTGCCCATCGAGACCGCCAACGGCATGATCGAAAACGTGATCGGCACCTTTGAATTGCCGCTCGCCGTGGCCGGTCATTTCCAGATCAACGGCCAGGACGTGATCGTGCCGATGGCGGTCGAAGAACCGTCGATCGTTGCGGCTGCATCGTTCATGGCGAAGCTCGCACGCGAGTCGGGCGGCTTCGTCACGTCGAGCACCGGGCCGCTTATGCGCGCCCAGGTCCAGGTAGTGAATGTGAGCGACCCGTATGGTGCACGCCTGTCGATCCTCAAGCACAAGGACGAGCTGCTCGAACTCGCGAATGCACGCGACAAGGTACTGATCGGTCTGGGCGGTGGCTGCCGCGACATCGAGGTACACGTGTTCCCCGACACGCCGCGCGGAGCGATGGTGGTCGCGCATCTGATCGTCGATGTGCGCGACGCGATGGGCGCAAACACGGTCAACACGATGGCCGAGACGGTCGCGCCACGCATCGAAGCCATTACAGGCGGCAAGGTGCGACTGCGCATCCTCTCGAATCTCGCCGATCTGCGCGTCGCGCGCGCCCAGGTGCGCTACGCGCCGCAGACGCTCGCGACGAAGGAATACTCGGGCGAGGAAGTAATCGACGGCGTGATCGACGCGTATCTGTTCGCAGCCACCGACCCGTACCGCGCGGCCACGCACAACAAGGGCATCATGAACGGCATCGATCCCGTGATCGTGGCGACCGGCAACGACTGGCGCGCCGTCGAGGCCGGCGCCCACGCGTTCGCGAGCCGCAGCGGACGCTATACCTCACTCACGACGTGGGAGAAGGCGCAGAACGGCGATCTCGTCGGTACCATCGAGCTGCCGATGCCGGTCGGGCTAGTCGGCGGCGCGACGAAGACTCACCCGCTCGCGCGCCTCGCGCTCAAGATCATGGGCGTGCGCTCGGCGCAGGAACTCGGCGAAATCGCCGCCGCAGTCGGACTCGCGCAGAACATGGGCGCGCTGCGTGCGCTCGCGACCGAGGGCATCCAGCGCGGTCACATGGCGCTGCACGCGCGCAATATCGCGCTGGTCGCAGGTGCAAGCGGTACCGACATCGACTGGGTCGTGAAGAAGATGATTGAAGCGAAGGACGTGCGCACCGACTTCGCGATTGCGCAGCTCGCGGGGCCGCGCGATGCGTGAGGACGGCACCTCGGCCGCCTTACCCGCATCGGTGCGCATCGTCGAGGTCGGCCCGCGCGACGGCCTGCAGAACGAGGCGGCGTTGGTCGCTACGGCCGACAAGATCGCCTTGATCGAGCGGCTCGCCAACGCAGGCCTCGCGCATATCGAGGCGGCCGCGTTCGTCTCGCCGCGCTGGGTTCCTCAGATGGCCGACGGCGCCCAGGTACTGGGCGGCATCGAGCGGCGCAAGGGCGTCACGTACTCGGCGCTGGTGCCCAACGCACAGGGACTCGACGCGGCGCTCGGCGCGCGCGTCAGCGAGATCGCGGTGTTCGCGGCGGCCTCGGAGTCGTTTTCGCGCAAGAACATCAACTGCTCTATCGACGAAAGCCTCATGCGCTTCGAGCCCGTGATCGAACATGCGCGTCAAGCGGGAATACCGGTGCGCGGCTACGTTTCCTGTGTGCTCGGCTGTCCGTTCGAAGGCGAGATCGCGCCCGAGGCCGTCGCCTCGGTAGCGGCGCAGCTCTATCGGATGGGCTGCCACGAGATCAGTCTCGGCGATACGATCGGCACGGGCACGCCGCTGAAGACGCAGCGACTGATCGCGGCATGCGCGCACGATGTGCCGCTCGAGCGGCTCGCCGGGCACTTCCACGACACCTGGGGCATGGCCGCTTCGAACGTCTACGCAGCGCTTGAATCCGGCGTGTCGGTGTTCGACGCGTCGGTGGGCGGGCTGGGCGGTTGTCCGTATTCGCCGGGCGCGAGCGGCAACGTCGCGACCGAGGACCTGGTCTGGCTCTGCGAAGGGCTGGGCATCGAAACGGGTGTCGATCTCGCCGCACTGGTCGAGACTGGCGCCTGGATCTGCGCTGCGCTCGGCAGGCCGAATGCGTCACGCACGTCGCGCGCATGGCAGGCACGCGCCGCGCGTCTGGCAGCGGAGAGCGCACTGTAGCGCTCGCCGCCTACCCACTCAAGCCAATATATCCACTCCAGTACTGGAGGAGACACATGAAACACGACAGGCAAACCGGCGCGCCAGCGTCGGCGCATCTATCCGCGGACGGCACCAGCACACTCATCGAAGTCTGGGGTGATACGGTCGACGTGCGCCATCTCGCGTGTTCGGTCGTGCTCGGCATCGCGATCAGCCTCGTGGCTTTCGAGGCGGGCCACGCCGTGCTCGCCTCTTTCATCCACGATGCCGCCATCGCGCGCGCCGACGGCATGCTGGTCGGCCTTGGGGGCTGCCTGCTCGCCGGCGCACTCTGCGCGCGGCTGTTCAAGCCCAAGCGCGTCGTGGTCGAGCGCGCCTCCGACGACACCGAGCGCCTGCGCGTGCTTGCTCAACTCGCTGCGGAGCCTGGCGGACTGGGCACGCTCGCGGACCTGAACAACAGCACCCGCGCGGAGCTGGCCGAACTCGGCCTGCTCGATTTGTTCACCGCGTATGAAGCGCGGGCGGCGCAGGATGCGCACGCCACTCACCTCCAACCGGGAGCGCGATGATGACACTGCTCCAGAATCCGTGGTTCGTGACCGCCGCAATGGGTCTGATCGGCGCGCTCGTTTTCGCGGGCGTGGGCCTCATCTCGGGCACCGACGAAACCACCACCATTGCGCCGCTCACCCTGCTCGTCGCGCTGCTTGGTGTGCCGCCCGCCGGCGTCTTCACATTCTTTCTCGCGGGCGCGGTCTCGAAACACATGACCCATGCGATCCCGACCGCCTTGCTCGGCATTCCCGGTGACACGATGGCCGCACCGCTGCTCCAGCAGGCCACACTGCTGCGCGCGCTCGGCGTGCCGCATATCGCGCTGCGCAAGATGATTTCCGGCGCACTCGTCGCGGCGTTCGTGGCGCTGCCGCTCGCGGTGCTGTTCGCCGTGCTGCTCGCGCCGTTCGGCAGCGTCATCGCGAAAGCAGCACCATGGGTCTTTCTGTGCGCGGCCATCGGCATTGCGTGGCTTTCCGCAGGGCGCTGGGCGAGCGTCGCGCTGCTCGTGCCGTTCGTGCTGCTGATCCTCGGCTTACAGGCGCTCACGGGCCGGTATGGCGTAAAGCTGAGCGTGAGCTATTTCCTCGGCATCGCCATCGGGCCGCTGGTCGCGGATCTATTCCTGATACTCGCGCCCGCCGGACGCACGCAGATGCGTCGCACAGGCCCGGCCGAGTTTTCGCTCGCGCCTGACGTCAAAGGCTGGAGCGGCTACTTCCCGAATCCGCTCAAGGTGCTCGACCGCCAGCAGACGGCGTGGACAGTGGCTACCGCAGCAGTCTCCAGCGCGACCTTCGTTTTCAGTCCGGTGGCGATGACTGTGGTGATGGGCGAACTCGTCGGCGCGCGCATTCGTCATGCGTATCAGCGGCTCACGACCGTGATCGCCGCGCGTAACGGCGTGACGGAGGCCACTTATATCGCCGAGGCGCTGATTCCGCTGATCGCGTTCGGCTTGCCACTGAGCCCAGTCGCCGCCGGGCCCGCGGCGCCGCTGTTCAACGCGCCGCCGCGCTTTACCGTTGATGCCGCGACGGGCCATATCGACAATCTCCATACGCTGCTTTCCGGCGCGCAATTCTTCTAGTATGGGCTGCTGTCAATTGCGATCGCCGCGCTCGTGGCCTATCCGCTCGCGATGAATTACGCACATCGCGCGGCGTCGTTCGTGGCACGCAAGCTCAGTCACGAGGCGATCATCGCGACCTTCGCGGGGCTGATCGTCGTCATCAGTGTCTGGGAGGGGCAACTTCTGGGACTCGCTGTGATTCTGACGGTTGGTCTCGTCGGCGGCCTGCTCGCGCGCCTGTTCGCGTTCAATGCAGGCGTGCAGTTCATGGGCTACTACGTCGCAGTGCTCAGCGTGCCCGCCATCAGCAAGATGTTCTGAGCGCACCGCGTCAACCGATGTCCGAAAGACTTCATGACCGATACCACCGTTGCTCATACTGGACTGCACTTCGCCGAATCACCCATGCAAGGTCCGGACGGCCGGCTGTACGTGTCCGACTTTTACGCGCACGAGGTACGGCGTATCGATCCTCAAAGCTGAGAAGCAGCTTTCATAAGACAGATTGCCCAACGCCACCACCTCCACAAATAATTTTCGTATGCGATAAATAATTTCGCAAAAGAGAAAAATTGGAGTACATTGCTCGCGAAGACCCAACCCTGGAATCCACGGATCTACGCGATGCAGCATCCCAAAACCGTAGTCATCATCGGTGCCGGTATCGTCGGCCTCAGCTGTGCTTTTTTTGCACGTCGTGCCGGCTATCACGTTCGCGTCATCGACCCGGAGGTTGAGAGCCGACGGGCCAGCTTTGGCAATGCGGGGGTAATAGCGGTCTGCGAAACGCTCCCGCTCGCAACACCGGCATTACTGCGGCAGTTACCATCGCTCCTGCTATCGCAGAGCAGTCCGCTTCAGATCCGCTGGCGCTACCTTCCCGCACTCGCTCCCTGGCTGGTTCGCTTTGCCCGCTCAAGCGCTCGCGAGCCGTTCGATCGCTCCACCAACGCCATGCGCACTATTTTGCAGACTGCGGTTAGTGCGCATATCGAATTGGCTACCGCGTGCCGGGCAACTGATCTGCTCGCGGAGACCGGATGGATCAAGGCATATCAATCAATAGACGCGTATCAGCGGCAGTCCAACGAACTCGCAGTTCTCGCGGACATGGGCGTGTCGATGCAAGCGCTCACCCGTTCGGATATCGACGCGCTTGCCCCCGGATTCAAGCAAGTATTCGCGAAGGCCACGTTGTTTACCGACTGCCTTCAAATAAAGAATCCCGGCGAATATCTTGCGCGTATCGCCCTGGCATGTACGGCGCAAGGCGTGGAATTTGTCCATGACACCTGCAACGGATTCGAATTTTCCAATGACCGCATTACTGCCGCGCGCACAACCACCCGCGCGCTTGAGGGTGATGTATTCGTCATCGCAGGTGGAGCGTGGTCGAAGAATCTCGCCAAAGCAGTCGGCGAAGCGGTGCCGCTCGACACTGAGCGGGGATATCACGTCATGCTCGACACCGGACCTCGCGATCTACTTCACGCACCGCTCTTGTGGCATGAAAAATCCGTGGTCCTTTCCCAGCTTGATAGTGGGCTGCGGATGACAAGTAGCGTCGAATTTGCCGGACTGAATGCTCCGCCGCGCTACCGCAATATTGATCGCACCCTGACCACCATCCGGCGCATCGCACCAGAACTGGCGCAACTGCCGGTTCAATCACGGTGGCTTGGATTCCGGCCATCGATGCCGGATTCGGTTCCCGTGATTGGAGCATCGACGCGTCATGCAAACTGCTTTCTCGCCTTCGGGCACGGGCATCTTGGACTCACACTCGGGCCACAGACTGGGCGCCTGATAACCCAGGCCATTCAAGGCAAGCAACCGGACATTAATCTCGCGCCGTTTTCGCCATCCAGATTTGCATCACGGAAATTCAAAGTCGCGATCACTGCATAAACCCGCCCCTCCTTATGGAGCATTTTTGACGTGTTGACTCTTGATTCAAACCATACTGCCAGCCGGCTTCCATTTGACAAGCTGATTGCTGCGATAAACAGCATGTTTGTTAGCGGCTGTTCCGTACCCCTACGTCACAGTCATTCGATAGAGGGAGAACACGGGGAGCCATCGGGAACACTGCTATTGATGCCGGCTTGGCAGGCGGGCGGCCGCATCGGTATCAAGACTGTCTCGATATTTCCAGCTAACAGCCGTCGTTCGTTACCGGGACTTCACTCCACATTTATTCTTCTCGACGCAACGACCGGAGCGCCGCTTGCCATGCTCGACGGAGACGTCATCACGTCCCGACGCACCGCTGCGGCGTCTGCACTGGCGGCCAGTTTCCTGAGTCGAAATGATTCGAGCAATCTGCTCCTGGTTGGAGCAGGGCGAGTAGGCTCGCTGATCCCGGATGCATACACCGCAGTGCGGCCGATCAGAAGCATCTCAGTATGGGATGTCGACGCGCGCAACTCTGAGTTACTGGTAGATAAGCTCAATGCACGTGGCTTTTCCGCGAAGCTTGCTGACGATCTGGAGAGTGCTGCAGGCAACGCCGACATCATTTCGTGTGCGACGCTCTCCACGCAGCCGCTCATCAGGGGCGCATGGCTGCGCCCCGGCACGCACCTCGATCTCATTGGCGGCTTCACGCCGACGATGCGTGAATCAGACGACGATTGTTACGTCGGAACGTCAGTGTTCGTCGATACTGACGAAGCGCTGATGAAAGCGGGTGATCTGTTGTCACCGATGCAATCCGGGGCATTTGACAGGGCGCTGACCCGTGCGACGCTTGCGCAACTTTGTCGTGCCGAGCACCCTGGGCGGCAGAACCCTCAGGAAATCACCGTTTTCAAGGCGGTCGGCACAGCGCTCGAAGATCTCGCCGCGGCATCGCTTGCCTACGACGACACAGCTACTGTCTAACTCTGCACTTCCCATAGCCGGTACAAGACAGGCATCGGCCTGTTCGCGTCGAGACATGATCCCCGGCACAAATCTGTCGAAGTAAAAATGGAGCTATTTATGTCTATTCTGAAGAAAAGCGTTATTTTCACCGCGCTGGCAACGATAAGTCTGGCAATGAGTGGAACGTCGCATGCTGACGATGTCACGCGCATTGGTGTCGCGGTACCACTTACTGGCAATAACGCGGCATACGGCAAAGACATTGAAAATGCCGTTAAGCTTGCCGTCGCAGAAGCCAATGCCTCCAATATCTTGATCGGCGGAAAGCCGCTCAAGCTTGTTGTGCAATCAGCAGACGATCAGGCGGACCCAAGAACGGGCGTGCAGGTCGCACAGCAACTGGTCGATGAGGGCGTCTCGGTCGTTATCGGCCACTTCAACTCTGGAACGACGATCCCGGCATCGAAAATCTATTCGAATGCCCATATTCCGATGATCACGCCGGGCGCAACAAATCCGACGATCACGGCGCAAGGCAGTCCATTTATTTTTAGCATCATTGCAACAGACGCCCAGAATGCTGGTGCCGCTGGCCGCTACGCAGTCGAAGTGACCAAGGCGAAGCGCATTGCCGTGATCGATGACCGCACGGCGTTCGGACAAGGCGAAGCGGACGAGTTCGTGAAGGCAGTCACGGCTGCAGGCGGTACGATCGTCGCGCGTGAATTCACTAACGACAAAGCTGTCGATTTCAGCGCTCAGCTCACACATATCAAAGGAGAAAACGCTGACCTGCTGTTTTTTGCAGGACTTAATCCGCAGGCGGGCCTAGTCAAAAAGAAAATGAAACAGTTGGGTATGCGAGCGCAGTTCGTCGGCGGAGGAGGAGTAGTCGAGCCGACTTTCCTCGACATCGCCGGTGCCGACGCGAACGGCGCTACGGCGTGGGAATATGGTGCGCCCATCGATGCCATGCCCGGCGGCAAGAACTTCGAAGCCCGATACCAACAGAAATACGGTACGCCGATGCTGTCTTACTCTCCGTTCGCGTACGATGCTACCTGGACCGCGATTAAGGCAATGCAGGCGGCCAATTCGACGAGGCCCGTTGACTATTTACCCAAATTGCGCGCGCAAACCTACAAAGGGATGACCGGAGACATTCGCTTTACCGCTTCCGGCGCACTGGCTCAACCCTCCACGACAGTCTATCAGGTCGCGAACGGCAAATGGACGCCGCTCAAGACCGTCAGGTAAGCCTGCTTTGACGGCCACTATTCCAAGTTGATCAATGAAATAAGCGACGGCACGTCCGCAGTCGCTTATTTTGCACTGCAAATTATCTCAATGTGACATGCGAGCAAACCCATAGGACCTTTGCATCCTGATCACTACCGGATAGGCACGCGTGCCCCATTGTGCTGTCAAAATACATCGCGTCGCCCTTATTTAACGTACTGGGCGAATAAAACTCGGTATTAACTATGACGGTACCTTCCAGAACATAGATGAATTCTTCACCGTCGTGCCGCAGAAGATCTCGAAATTCGCCGATGCTATGCGCCTTGATCGTCGTGACGAGCGGAACGAATCGCTTACCTGCCAGATCAGCGTTCAGAACCTCATACACATATTGTTCCGTCTCGTGAACGACGCCGCCGCCCGCGCTGGTAATGCTCCGGCGCCCCAATGGCACAGGCTTGGGAGCCTGGCTGAAAAGATCACTGACGTTGACGTCCAGACCAATCGCAAGTGCAGCAATCTTTTCGTACGTCGGCGAGAGCTGCCCGTTTTCGATTTTTGACAGCGTCGATACCGAAATCGCAGTGCGTTCGCTCAACTGCAGCAAGGTCAATCGGGCGTCGGTGCGCAATCGCCTTAACGTCTCTGAAAGCGTCCCGCCCGGTACCTCGCGAGGTATTGTTCTATCGCCATGTTCCTTCATACTTCTTGCGCCCCCATTTTTGCTTGCCGCTTACCTTCTTATTGTAGCAAAGTAGAATAATTTTCCGATACGAAAACTCTTGCCTCTTGTAATTGACGGCCGCAGACCGTGAAGATAGTAAAAATAGCACCAGAACCGCCCCGAATTCTTTCAGGTCGGAAATGACTGGAAAGGCGTTTGTTATGTCCGTGCGCTTGGGCGAATATTCAGTGTTGTGCACGTGCAAAGTTCGTTGCTTCGACGTTGAGATGTTCGCAGAGATATGGCGCTAATTACACTCTGACTGGTGTGGAAGGCCACAGCGGATCGACGCCTCCGGCCCTTTCATTTCACAATCGTTTCCGACCTGCCTCCTGAGCGCACGTGAGCCCATCCTATCCGGCTATTTGCCGTGTCAAGTTTTGCCCGCGTCCGTCGCGTCAGTGGCCACGGCTGACAAGCCGCACCAGGTCATCGCGCATGGCCGAAATGTCCAGGACATGCTGCGCGCGCGTAATCGCCACATAGAGCAACCGGATTTCGTCGTCATCGGGCACCGGACTCCCGTCGGCGCCTCGAAACCGGAAATCGTTCGCCACTCTCACCCGCTTCCACTCGAGGCCCTTCGCACGGTGGACGGTTGACACCACATAGTCGGCCTGTTGCTCCGGCGCACACCGCTGCGCGAGCGCGCGCAGGTAGCCCGTGCCGAGCTCGTCAACGATCCGCACGATTGGCTGCAGATCCTGGCCGAACGGGGTGCGCGAAAAGGCCTGCACCTCCGCCCAGTTCTCAAACAGCGAGAACGCCGCAGGCCGGAACGTGCGATGCCCGGCCAGCAACTGGTCCGCGCCATCCGCGAACGCTGCGATTTCCACCGCGCTCATGCGGATCGCGGGCCGGTCACCCGCTTCCAGCCCTGCGGCCAGCTGCCAGATTGCCGTCACGTTTTTGCGGCAAAGTACGGCGTCAACCGGAGGCGCGATCGCCGGATCTTCGACCAGGATTGAGCCGATCGAGCCCTGCCCGCGCAGCGGCGTGCGCTCTCCGAGACGAACAAGCAGACGGCTGGCGAGCGCCGCGAACGTCGGCCCGAAGCGGAACGACTCCGTGAGCGCGCATTCAGGCGCATCGATCTGCGCCATCGCGTTCACCGCGCCCCGCCACTCGTAGATCTGCTGGTATGGATCGCCGACGTAGATCACCTGCGCGTGCCGCTGGCGCTCGAGTACCGAGAGCATTACCCCGTCGCTGTCCTGGGCTTCATCGAACAGGATGTAATCCGTCTCAATGCATGGCTTCGACAGCGCCCATAGCTTGAGAACCACATCGGGCGAAACGGCGGCTCCCGCACGAGGGCCAGCGCACTCCACCCAAAGTCGCTGCACGAACGGGAGAAGCCAGGTCTGTAGCTGAGCGGCGTCACCAATGTCGATCTTCTCGTCGACGACGATATGCGTTGCGATGGGCTGAAGCTCGGATGAACGGCAAAAGCGCCCGAGCGCGTCGGTGATCATCCGTCCAGTTTCAAACGGCGTGAGTTCGATCGCCCTGCCGGTCACGGACCGCACCTGCACCGATCCGATCCCGAACCGTGCTGCCAGGATATGCGGCGGCTCGGCTTCCAGACTGCTGCGGCGTTTGAGCGCCGAATCGGCCGCGGCCCACGCCTGCGCGTGCATCGTCCGCGCTGGTACGTGGGGTGGAAACTTCCGCGCGGCAGCCGCGGCGATATCCCGGTTAAATGCGAGGTAGATGCCACGCCGCGCGCCAAACCGTTCGGCCACCAGATTTAGCGTTGAAGTCTTGCCCGCTCCAGCGTACGCCTTGATCTTGAGGTCACCGCCACGGCGCGCAAGCTCCACCACCTGTTCCTGCTCGGGAGTCGGTGAAAAGGTCGCGCTCATGCGGAGCCGATTGCCATCCGCGGACTGGCCAGTAGCGCGTCGCGCTCCACGGCCCTCGTCGCGCCATCGCCGTCAACGCCGTCGCGCGCGTTCATTTCGGCCCACCGTATCTGCTCGTCCGTCGTCATGACGCTCAAGGCGTTGCGGATGATCTGGTGGGCCGCGCGCAACTCGAAGAGCAGCCTGCTCTTTTCAGCCTGGAGGGTGGCCAGCTCGATCTCGGTCGGGTCCATCGACATGTCGTTTCCTCAGTGGAATTCGCCCTGCATTTTCGCACGGTGAGGCACACCACAAAACACCGCCGACGGCACGGTTTGTGCTGCGAGGGAAAATCGGACGGAGGCTCTCCGAGCCTGCTACCCTGAAAGCGCGACGATGCAGAACCCGTGGTGTGCGCGTCGCACTGCGAGGAATGATCATGGCCACCGCCCGCTCCATCGCCTCCCTGTCGTTGAGCTTCGGTCTCGTCTCGATACCGGTCCGGCTGTACAGCGCCACCGAGAGCTCAGCAACCGTCCGGTTCAATATGCTTGCGCCCGATGGCTCACGCGTCGAGCAGCGGTACGTGTCAAAGGCCACCGGAAAGAAGGTCGAGCGCGCGGAAATGAACAAGGGCTACGAGTTCGAGAAAGGCAGGTTCGTGGTATTCACCCCGGACGAGCTCAAGGCGCTGGAAGAAAGCCCCAGTCATCTCGTTGAAATTCTCGCGTTCGTTCCCGACAAGGAGATCGATCCCGTTTACTACGACAAGGCATATTTCATTGCTCCGGACAAACGCGGCGGCAAGCCGTACAGCCTGCTGCAACGCGCCCTGCTCGCGAGCGGCCGCTGCGCGCTCGCAAGCTGGAACAACAAGGGCAAAACGTATATGGTCCAGATCCGCGCGACGGAGGACGGCCTCGTGTTCCAGCAGCTTTTATGGGGCGCGGAAGTTCGCTCCCTCAAGGACTCGACATCGAACAGGTGCCGGTGTCCGATGGCGAGCGGAAACTGGCGCTCCAGATCATTGCCCAGGGCGAATCGGATCACTACGATCCAGACCAGTACGAAAACGTCGAACAAAAGCGCGTGCTCGCCGCGATCGACGCGAAAATCGAAGGCCAGCAGATTGTCGCGCCCGCCGAGGAAGCCGCGCCCGCCGGCGGCCAGGTCATCGACCTTATGGACGCGTTGCGGGCCAGCCTCACGCGCGGCGGAAAGCAGAAGGCGCCGGCTGGCAAGGCCACCAGCGCGGCGGAAGTGTCGCGCCTTCCAGCGACGAAGCGGGCGCGCACGGTCAAACGCGCGGAAGCCTCTCCTCCGGCCGCCCCGGAAAAGCAGGCGCGAAAGTGATGCGTCGTGGACCTGCACACGGCTATTCCGTGCGGGAGCTTCAGTCCATTCTCGGCGTATCGCGCAGGGTGCTTTCAGGCGTGATCAACAGTGGGCTCGTCATGCCGACGCGTGGGCACCGGAACGAGCTCCGATTCTCTTTCAGGGACGTGGTGGTGTTGCGCACCGCTCTCCAACTGCGGACGTCGAACGTTCCGGCGCGAAAAATACTGTGCGCTCTGGCTCGCCTGAAGCAGAGCCCTCCTTCGACCATGCCACTATCAGGAGTGCAGATCAGTGCGGTAGGCGATGCCATTGCTGTGAGAAGCGGCGAGACGCAGTGGGACGCGACGTCAGGTCAACTGCTTCTGGACTTCGGAGACACGCCCACTAAGCATGTGGTGAGCGAGATGGAGACCTCGCCAGCGCGTCTGCAGGAACGCGCCAAACAAGCCGCAGACTGGTATGCGAAAGCGGAGCAGTTGCAGGAACACGACCCTGTCGCCGCCGAGCACGCATATCGCAAGGTCATCGAGCTGTCACCGCAACCGCACTATCACGCGTATAACAATCTCGGGGCCATGCTTTCAAGAAGCGATGACCGTTGCGCCGATGCGCTCGTCGTCTTCGAACAGGCGCTGAAACACTTCAATGACGCAGAACTCGTGCACTACAACCGCTCAGTTCTGCTCGAGCACGCCGGCAGGCTTGAAGAAGCCGCGCGCGGGTATATGCGCTGCCTTGAATTGAACCCGCACAGCGACGATGCTGCCTTCAACCACGGCGCGGTCCTCGAACAACTCGGCGAGTACGATGACGCGGCGAACGCCTACATCCGATGCCTCCAGAACAATCCATCGCACGCCGAGGCACTACGGCACCTTGAGTCGCTGATGGACAAGCTGCGCGGCGATGCGAGAGCGCTGATCCGGCACTTGAGCGCCTGGCGTCGCTCCTCGGTCTGACGGCCGAGCTCGCCGTATCCGGCGCACACCTTCGCGAACGCCACGGCCAGTGGCCTCTCGTTCAGGGGAGCGGGTAATCGTCGGGCTTGACCTTCAGGCGACGCTTCACCTCGGGGTGATAGATCGAGAGAATTCCTAACGCGCCAGCGCCGATCCGGGTCGCGACTTTCTCCGTGAGTTCGCCGCCTGGAATCGATGCGATTGGCCACGGTGCTATCAACGCGTTCTCACGCAATCCGGCAAGGTCCGCGTCACTGAGAGAGCACATTTCGAACTGCTGCAGTTCTTCGTTGAATGTCAGAACAAACGACTTCGATGGTGCGGCCATAGTTAGTAACCTCGACACTGATTGTAGATCTTGAATGCGTTCTGCTTGCAAGCGATCAACGTATACGGATCGCCCGTAATCGCACGATACATGTTGCACTCGTCCAGATTGCGCTCGTACTCAGCATAGCAGTCAGCTTCCTGCTGTTCATTCACGCCCCGCGCGGCGGTATCTGTGCCCGCGCCCGCGGTCGGGTCTCCATATTTGAATGCCTCAGCACTGGAAAGATGCGTGCTGCTACTCGATGAAGCGGAGGCGGCAGCCGACGTCACCGCGCCGCCCGAAGCTGCGGCTCCCGCCGCGCTCAAGGCCGCAGCCTCATCAGTCGTGAATGACATTGCCATGTCCGTGCGCGACGCGATCAGCTTAGGGGGTGGATCGCACTTGCATCGGCAAAGATCGTCACTCAATAGTGCCTGCTTTCCATGAATCGTATGTTTGCGATAGGGCTGAACCGGAACGCCCACGCCGACGCTGTTGCAAGCGGGACATTGGATCTGTGACCCTTCCCCCCCTAGCGCCTGTCCGCCGAACCCGAATGTTGAGTCGGCGCCATCAATGACGGTGCCGCCTGCGGTCGTCTTGTCGCCTACGTGGATGAAATACCGGAGCATCCCTCGCCTCTCGCCGTGAAATCTCAACCGCCATTTTCAGCCGCAGCATGCGCGACGTGTGCAAGAGAACGTCAACTGGGGACTAAATAAGTACTCGGTACGCATCAAATCAGCGTTGCGCATAGGCAGCCGTCAGTGCATTGCTGAAACTGAGCTGCCCACTTCGCAACGAACGCTCGATTGTTACTACAGCCCGCGTGCCTGTTTGAGGCGCTTTGTCGCTACGGTGAGCGACTGGCGCGCGGTCCAGTATTCAGACCACGGGTCCAAAGACTGAAAGCTGAGGTACTCCCGCGCGGTCTGGACGCTCCACTGCGAGCCGCTTTTCAGCTCGAAAAGTTGGTCCTAGGAAACGGGCATCGACACCCCCATACCCGGTCGCGCGCGCGCCGAAAACGCCGCAGCTGTCGTCTGGCCGATGCCGTTGCGCAGATAGTCGACATAGACCTTGCCGATCCGGTTCGCCGGTCCCGAGGTCGCAGAGAACCGCTCCGGGATCGTCTTCGCGAGGTGGCGAACAAACGCCTGCGAAAACGCCTTGACTGCGTCAAAGCCCTGTCGGGGCGTCAACGGCACAACTACATGCAGCCCCTTCCCTCCACTGGTCTTCAGCCACGCCTGTCCGCGCCGACGGAATTTTGAGCCACCGGGCCGATTGGATTTTGAGCCGGGGTGGAGACCGGTCTGTAGCAGGACCGGTTGTGGATAAGTGTATGGGTTTCCGGGGTCGTTGTCCTCCTGCGTATGAGGGTGCGTTGCGCTGGCAAACGACTTCAGGCTGACTCGGCAGCGCTCGCGCTATCGCCTCTGCGTGCCGCTTCACGTGTGCGGATGCGTTTCTTTGCACTGGCGCTGCTGTGCCGGAATCGATAGCTTTCGTTGCCGGTCTCCACGATGTGGCAGTGATGCGTCAGCCGGTCCAGCAACGCCGTGGTCATCTTCGCGTCGCCGAACACACTGGACCATTCGGCGAAGTCCAGATTCGTTGTGATGGCAACGCTCGTGTGTTCGTACAGGCGGCTCAGCAGATGGAACAGCAACGCCCCGCCGGCCTGGCTGAACGGCAGATATCCGAGTTCGTCCAGGATCACCAGGTCAAGGCGGAGCAGACTCGCCGCGAT
The DNA here is from genome assembly GCF_905220285.1 of Paraburkholderia sp. J94. Taxonomy (NCBI): domain Bacteria; kingdom Pseudomonadati; phylum Pseudomonadota; class Betaproteobacteria; order Burkholderiales; family Burkholderiaceae; genus Paraburkholderia; species Paraburkholderia sp. J94. Next base: position 37,145 of record NZ_CAJMZH010000016.1, read on the forward strand.
CCGTCCGGCACGGCCCTGCGCCTTTTCGTGCTCCAGTGCGTTGGCCAGATCCACTGTCGAGTAGAAGCGCACGCGCTTGCCGTGATGCATGATTCCGGACACGCCGATGGCGGTTGCCAGATGCGTCTTGCCCGAGCCCGAGCCGCCGACCAGAACCAGGTTCTGTGCGCCTTCGGTGAACGTCATGCTGGCCAGTTGCATGACGAGTTGGCGATCAACCGGCGAGCCCTCGAAGTCGAAGCCGGCGATGTCCCGATGTACGGGGAACTTCGCCGCGTTCATCTGGTGGCTGACCGAACGCACGGCCCGATCCGCACTCTCGGCCTGCAGCAGCCGTTCGAGCAGCCACTGCGAAGACGCCACCTCGACATTACCCTGTTCGAGCAACTCGCCCCAGCCAGCTGCCATGCCGTGTAAGCGCAGCTGTTTGAGTTCGATGATCAGATCACGCATGACCGGCCTCCGGCTGTTGCAGTGCCGGGCGCAGGCCATCGTAGCGCGATGTGTCGGCCAGCGGCGGTGTCGTCAGTTGTAGCGCCGTGTCGATCTTCGGTGGCACCTGCACACCGCGCATGCGCGACAGCACGTTCACCACATGCTCGACGCTGACGCGCCCGGAGGGCGGCGCCTGTTCAAGTGCCAGTTCGACCGCAATCAGCACGGTGCCCAGGCCGCTTTCCGGGACCAGCGCCAGAACTTTCGCCATCACGCGCTCGCCGCCCGTTTCGCGCAGCAGCGCCCGGCGCAGGCGTTGCAGCGGCTCGGGCATATCCAGAAACGGCGCGCCGTTGCGCAGTGCGCCGGGCTTGCGCTGGATCAGCGGGATGTAGTGCTGCCAGTCGTAGCGCACCAGACCTTCGTCGGCCAGCCGGTCGTGTTCGGCCACCACGGCGTCATCGCCCACTACCACGACGCGGCCCGGATAGAGCCTCGTGCTGAGCATCTGGCCTGCAAATTCGCATGGCACCGAGTAGCGGTTGCGCCCGATGACTACCAGGCTCGTCGACGACACCCGGGCCGCACGTTCAACGTAACCGTCAAACGGTGTCGGCATCGGCATCAGATGGGCGCGCTCCTGCTCGAATACGTCGGCAACGCTCAGGTCCCGATAGTCAGGATGCTTCACCTGCTCCCACAGCGACCGACACCGGCTCGCCAGCCACGCATTCAGATCGGCGAAACTGCCGAATCGCTGTTCGCGCGCTTCAATCCAGATACGCCGGCGGCTGTCCTGCACGTTCTTCTCGACGACGCCTTTTTCCCAGCCGCTGGCCACGTTGCAGAAGTCCGCGTCAAACAGGTAGTGCGCGCACATCACTGCAAAGCGCGAATTGACGGTGCGGCCACGGCCTTTGTGAACCTTGTCGACCGCCGTCTTCATATTGTCTACAAGGACTTCCCCATATTTCGCAAACGCGAATCCACCGCGTTGGACTGAGCCTCAGTCAAACACGGATGTTCTTTGCACGCAACTTCGACACAGATTGCACGGCTCGCAACGAGTTCGAGGTATGCGGACGGCGTGTCTACAAACGGACATAGTGCTGCTAAACACACAGCGGTCCCTGATGAAAGACGCGCGCTAAGGACTCCAGTCGTAGAAAGGGCATAGAGGATCGGCCTCTCGTCCCAACAATATGATCGAGTATTCCTAAGCGCAGGTCCAACCTCTACTCATCAACAACTGCACATCACGCGACGCTGGCTTTACTGCTGAACTTCTACCCACGAGATCCGGCGGTTTCGAACATCAAGCCGGAATTTTGAATGCATCGCCCAGACGCAGCGCAGCCCAACACATGCGCGCATTCTTGGCCGCTATCGCAACTACAGCGCGACCAAATCCTCGTCGCTCTTTCAGTTTCAGTGCCCAGCGGCTCACTGGGTCGGTATGAGCCGCCGCTTTCATGAGCAGTGATCGAGCGCCCATGACCAACAAGGTTCGAAGGTAACTGTCGCCAGTTTTTGTGATACGTCCCAGTCTCGCTTTTCCTCCTGAACTATGCTGGCCGGGGGTGAGCCCAAGCCATGCACAGAACTGCCTCGAATTCTGGAAATCATGCGCGTTGCCAACGCTGGCCACTATGGCGGTCGCGGTTGTCGGCCCTACGCCGGCGAGCTTCATTAACTGCCGCGCCTTGTCGTTTCGTCTTGCCATTTGGCAAAGATGCTTGTCGTATTCGTCAATGCGTTCGTCGAGTCGGCCAAGGTGGCTGAGCATGTCTCCGACCGCCGTGTTACACCAGCCAGGCAAATCCTCAGGCACCATGTGCGCTTCCTTGCGCATTGCGCTGGCCTTAAGTGGCAACACGATGCCCAGTTCACTCAGTAACCCGCGAAGCCGGTTAATCAGCGCTGTGCGCTCCTCAATATATCCCTGGCGCGCACGATGCAAGAACAGATCAGCTTGCTGGTCGAGTGTCTTGATCGGAACAAACCGCATGTTGGGACGGGTAACTGCCTCGCAGATCGCCGCAGCGTCATTCGCATCGTTCTTCCCGCGTTTGCCTGACATTCGATACGGCGCGACGAACTTGGGTGCCATGAGACGGACCGTATGCCCCAATTTCTGGAACTCTCGCGCCCAATGGTGCGCACCCGAGCAGGCTTCCATACCAATGAGGCAAGGCGGCAAGGACGCCACAACCTCCAGCAGCCGGCTACGGCGGACTTCCGGGCGAACCAGTTCAGGCTTGCCGGACGGCCCGACCCCGTGGAGGGCAAACACGTTCTTGGCCAGATCAATTCCGAGCGTTACGATTGGCATGGACTTCCCCTTCGAGTGAGTTGATGGAGCGTGAGAACCCCATCGTGGCACCTTGATGCCGTGGCCCGCAATGGGCGCCTGATTCGGGACGGGGAAGTCCCTTTCATTCATAGACGCCACGGCGGGCCACCCCGCCGAAGGCCGCGAACGAGCGCGTATGGGCGTCAAACAGCATCTCGTGACCCTGACTCGGGTAGGCGACGAGCCAGAACGCCCGAGACGCGCACAGCTTCATGTGCGACACCTGCAGCTTGCGGTAAATGCCGCCGACAACCAGTCCTTCCTCGGACCAGTCAAACTGGAACGCTTCGCCCAGCTCGAATCGCAACGGCACAAACGCCGACTTCGAAACCGCCTGGCCTTCGCGTTGCCGCCAGGCCCGGATGAAATCGGTCACCCTCGAGTAGCAGCCATCGTAGCCGGCCGCCTTGATCTCCTGGAACAGCATCCAGGCGGTGCGCCGTTCTTTCTTCGGCCGTCGTGCGTCGACGCTGAGCGCCTGCACCAGCACGTCGTGAAACGGCGCCAGCCGGGTCGTCGATTGCGCGCGCCGTTGATACTTCGGTTCTTCCTGAGCATCCATGTTCAGGTATTTGCTAATCGTGTTGCGCGACAGGCTTGTGAGACGCGATATCTCGCGTACCGACTTGTTCTGGCGGTGGAACATCCGCCGCACCTTGCCAATCATGGTCATCGGGATCATCCCCAAACACCCTGCCTGAAAAACTAGCAGGATAGGTTGATTGCCCGGCTCAGTTTTCAGTCGGCGCGATCCCTACAAGTGGCTCAATTTCCGATCGGCGTAAACAGATCCGGAAACCGGCGAGATCGTGAACAGACCTATCAAACGGGCGGTGTTTCTCGAATATTTCGCGAATCGCAAGCCTTGTCTCATCGGAATGGAATCCTGCAGCGGATCCCAACACTGGGCGCGGCGATTGATCGAAATGGGCCACAAAGTGAAGTTGATGCCAGCGAAATTCGTCAAGGCGTTCAACATCCGAAACAAGAACGACGCGGCCGATGCGCGCGCAATCTGGATGGCGACGCAGATGGCGAGCAAGGAAGTTGCTGTAAAGACCGAGGCCCAGCAGGCAGTGCTCGCATTGCATCGTATGCGGCAGCAACTAGTGAAGTTCCGCACGATGCAGATCAACAGCCTCCGCGGATTGCTCACTGAATACGGCGAGGTGATGGGCGTCGGTCGGGCCGCGCTGGACAAATCGATCGTGGGAGTTCTGGAAAGATTGTCGGGACGCTTGCCAGTGATACTGATCGAGACGCTGCGTGAACAATGGAAAGGTCTCGATGTCCTGGACCGGCAGATCTGCGAGATCGAGCGCCGTTTGCGCGCGTGGATGAAAGATGATCCGTCTGCCAAAGCAATTGCGGCCATTCCGGGCGTAGGTTTGCTAACAGCGACCGCGGCGGTGGCTACGATGGGGCATGCCAAAGCGTTCAGATCCGGCCGCGAGTTCGCCGCGTGGCTCGGTCTCGTACCGAAACAGACGGGTTCGGGCGGAAAAGTCGAGCTGCAGGGAATAAGTAAGCGAGGTGACACCTATCTCAGAACTTTGCTCGTTCACGGCGCTCGGAGCATCATCTATCGCGTGAAGGAGCTGGGTCCATGGGTAACGCAGATGAAAGATCGGCGTCCGTTGAACGTAGTCATCGTGGCGATGGCCAACAAGCTCGCCCGAATAATCTGGGCGATGCTGGCGCATCAACGGCCCTACCTGAAGGACTACGAAAGCGTTAAACCTGCCTGATTTCTTTGGTCTGGCGGAAGGTTGTGCTGAAAGGAATGGAACGTCAAAAGTTGCGGCGGCATTCGAGTGTGATGACAAAACAGGTAGGACTTGGGACTCACGAAGCCTGAAAATCTGGGGGTGTCAGAATTTCCGTGTTCAAGGCGGGGTTGAGATTCAGACGGATGGTCGAACGAATCGATCCGCATAGAGGATAGCGAATTGGTTCATCGCTGTCTTCCAATCGTGGGCGGCACGCCCCCAGTCAGCCGTGATGTTGCGCAGTGCCAGCCAGATCAGTTTTGTTGCTGCATCATCGGTCGGGAAGTGGCCTCGGGTCTTGATGATCTTGCGAAGCTGCGAGTTGATGTTCTCGATGGCGTTGGTCGTGTAGATCACCTTGCGCACACCTGGCGGAAACGCAAAGAACGGAATCACGCGGTCCCAGGCATTGCGCCATGACCTGCTGACCGTCGGGAATCTCTGCCCCCATGGCCCTTCGGCAAACGCCTCCAGCTCGGCCTGCGCAGCTTCAGCGCTCGGGGCGGTATAGATCGGCCGGATCGCGGCGGCCAGCGATCTGCGGTCTTTCCAGCTCGCATAATCGAGGCTGTTCCGGATCAGGTGGACGATGCAGGTTTGCAGCGTGGTGGCCGGAAACACGGCTGCCAGCGCTTCGGGCATGCCTTTGAGGCCGTCGGTCACAGCAATCAGGATGTCGTTGACGCCCCGCGTTTTCAGGTCGTTGAACACCTTCATCCAGAACTTGGCGCCCTCGGTGTTCTCGATCCACAGGCCCAGGATATCGCGCGTGCCATCGGGCAGAATGCCCAGCGCCAGATAGACGGCCTTGTTGCGCACGACGGCATCCTCGCGGATCTTCACGCGCAGCGCGTCGAAGAACACGACCGGATACATCGGCTCAAGTGGCCGGGCCTGCCAGGCGGTGACTTCGGTCATGACCTCATCGGTGACCGAGCTGATGAACTCGGGTGAGACTTCGGTGGCGTATTGCTCCTGCAGGAAGCCCTGGATCTCGCGCACGGTCATGCCCCGGGCGTACATGGCGACGATCTTGTCGTCGAAGCCCGTGAAGCGCCGTTCGTGTTTGGGGATCAGCAACGGCTCGAAGCTGCCGTCGCGGTCGCGCGGCACTTCGATACGGATCGGCCGTCTTCAGTCAGAACGGTCTTGGCACCCCTGCCGTTGCGCTGGTTCGTCACGCTGGCCGGTTTGGCAGCGCCGGGCGCGTAGCCGAGGTGATGATTCATCTCGCCGCCCAGCGCCCGTTCGATCAGCGCCTTCTTGAGGGCGAGCGTCGCGGCGTTGATGGCTTCGGCCGTCATCGGGCCGTTGCCGAATTGTTCCAGCAGTTCGGCAGGAATGGCCGGCAGTTCGATCGGTGGGGTCTTCGGTTTGCGAGGCATAGGTTCTCCTGGAAAAGATCATATGCCTTGAACACGAAATTAATGACAGGCCCGAAAATCTGCCTGAGCCTAACAAGCTCGCGAAGTGAATGAGGCGTGAGTCTGCGGATTTCATAGGGGCCCGCAGCGAATCAGGCTGCAACAAGGCCGAATGTAGAGCTGCAGCCCATCCTGTTTGCCAAAGCGTCAGAAGGCCTAGCGCAAAGGGGGGCGTTCATGTAGTCAGATTTAATGCGGACTGAGGCGAAGTGACTTTTTTATTGCGCCTGGAGTGGAAGCAAAACTGTCACTTCGGCGACTCAGGAAGCCGTCCGGTCGATCCGGCGCCGGTGACGGATTTATTGCGTCCTACGCCAACAGCGAACGTCTACTCGGCAGCGCACGGGGCCTTCTCCCGGGAACGCGTTAGCGTCACGTCCCCCCCGCTCGGCGTCGTCGCATCAGACGGAAGGACCTCTCGATCGGCCAAGGTACTATCCGCGCACAACCGCGGAACTGCCGTCGCGTATAGGACCTTCACAGACCACGAACCAGAATTGTTAGCTGGTACCGGGACGGTTGCAGCTTCGGCGGCCAGTCCGATCAGCCAGTTCCCTAGCGGCTTCGATACCATCCCCCGCTCTCTCAACACAAGCATCGCCCCAGCCATGGCTCCCGCCGGATACGCAGGATTCGACGAAATCGCCCGGAAGAGCAGAAGAGCAAGTTCCTTAAACGCACCTACTTCGCACGGCATATGCTCAAGCACGCCACGCAGCAATTCCGTGACCATTGTGATAGCCGATCCTATCTCGGTCGTGCTTGCCCGCAGCTGGATGCACAACTGGTCCACAGCACGCCTCGCCCATGAGGCGCCCTGAAAGAATACGGCGATCAGGTCGGGGGCCCTAAGCGATACGAATGTGCGATTACGCTCAAGTGCAGTGACACAGGCTTGCGCATAAACTTCGGGCTCAAGGTCTCCACGTTCCACGGCAGCAACCATCAGTGGCTGCAGACCAATAGCATCGATTCCAAGAACGGCGGCGAACATGCGATACCGTTCATCGACGCTCACCAGTATTGCTCTACGCTCAGCTGCGAGCAGCAACCCTTCATACTCCTCGACAGAGAGAACATCGCGCAGATTGTTGGGCCATTTGTCAACGTCCGGAGGACCGAATACCGGGACTGCGCTGCAGCACGAGGCGGCGATTGCAACCAGTCTTTCCGCCCGCCTGATACCTGCTAATCGTTCAGCATCAGTATTTTTGACATATGCAATTTGGCCGTTCACGTCAAACATGGTGCCTTCCGATCGATCGGAGCGGCGCGCCTCCAAGTAATTGAGAATGATGTCACGACTGTGAGGAGTGAAAAGCAACGTATCGAGCTGATCAAGCGCAGGCGACGCGTCCATTCGTTCGAGCTCCGCCAACGAAGCAGAATCAATCACGAAGGGACCACCGCCCCCCGTCACAAGCAGTGCGAGAGCCCTCGCACGGTCGCGGGCAAAGCCATTGTCGACTCGCATCGCTGGGCTGCCGCGTTCCCATCCGGCTACAACTTCAACTGGATCTCGTCCCAGCATCGTCGCAACCCACCCTAGCGTGCATGGGAGACTGGCATATGTGCCCATGGTCTGCGAAACAGCTGCTTTCGTTTTCGTGAGTTGATGGTGGAACGGACTTAAATCAGGCTTTCCGTCCTTTTCCGGAATAGAAATCGCCGTCACGCCCGCGTCGGGAATAAGGGCGTCCGTGACTCCTTCGCGCGCTATCTCAAGCAGGCGCCGGTAAACGGGTTCGACCGATTTGATCATGAACTTCCGTTGCTCGCCCCACCCCGTGTCTATGACAATCTCCTCTCCAGCCTTCTTCCCAGCGATCAGCTTGGCCTCTGACGATGTACGCCCCCTGAATTCATTCGTTTCAGGCAGACCGGTTGTACCTTCCGGATCGAGGGAAATAACGAAGCTTCCCGTTGGGCCCTCCAAGGTCACCGTAGTTCCGGGACCGCCCGAGGAACACACTTCCGTGAGTTGCGGCAGGTGCTCTGCCAGCGTCAAGCAGCCCATAAAGTACAACGAACCAACTTCGCGGCTCTCCATGTGCTGTCGGCGCAGGCCGTAAAGGCGTGTCATCCCCTGCGCTGCGAAGCCGTGCCGGATCTCAAGGGCAGCAATCTGGGCGACTCGCTTGACATCGCCGTCGAGCTTGACGGGAATTTGGGCCATGAGCTCGTCGCGCCCGTGATCAAGTTTTTCGGTGCGCGAGCGAGCGAGGATGCTGAGAATCCAAACATTGGCATTGGTCGGCCTGGCTGCGCGCTCGAGGTCGCAAAGACGCGACACGAGAGGCCAGTCCGAGCACAACTGCCCAAAGTCCATCACGATCCGTCTCGTGTCTCCGTCAGCCTCCCATCCAACTGGGAACGAGTCGAGAAGGCACTTACCTTCAACTCGCCGATCGGCTTGTATCAGGCAATGCATCAACCGACAGTGGAGCTCGCTAATTCGGCCGGGGGTAGCCAGCGACGTCAGTATGTCGGCCGCATCGCTATAGCGTCCCGCTTCGTAAAGAACTTCGCCAATTTGATAGCGGTCGCTGGTCGGAGAATCCGGGGTAAGTAAGCTTTGTGCACGCGCGACAAGCTGACCCGCTCGCTCGGTATGCTTGCTTCCAAGGAGCAGGCGGGCGCACGCCGTAAGGCCAGCGATAGTGGTGAATTCCGGACCGTTCAGGATTTGCGCTGCAGCGTCTTGCAGACATCCCTGATTGGCCAGCACAAATAGGCCAAAACAGCGAAATGTCTCCGCTAGCATGCGGTCGACAACGCCGAGCGCATCAAGCTGTTTGCGCACTCGATCAAGCGAAAGTGCATCCCCACGATTGGCCGCGATCTGACCCAATTCGACTAGAGCGTCACGCGGAAGTTCGGACGATGTCTCCAAACCAAGCTTCAACGCATCATCGGCTCGGCCTGTTCTCTGCAACGCGATTAGTTCGGCCCGCAACGCCTGAACAGGCCAGACGTTGCGACTCCGAGCTTCCGCTGCTAACGTGAACACCTCCTCCGTTTCGCCGATCAGCACATAAGCGTAAGCGAGATTCACGACGCCTTCACGCAACGCTTCGGCACTCTGCCAATTCCAGAAGTGGACATCCCGTGGGCTGAGACGATTTACCGCGCGTTGGAGCCGATTCTGGATCGTATCGGGCAACAGCCTGAAAGTTGCGCTGAACGTGTCGACAGTCGCCTGCTCCAACGCGAAGGACAGTGCTGTGGTCTTATGAAACAGCGTCGCATCGGCATGGTCTGCAGCGCGCGAGGTGAAGTCGATCGCTTCTTCAATCCGCCCAGCTTGATGACGGGCTTGGCCGAGAATTTGAAGCACATCGGCATCGTCGAGTGCACCAACGGGGACGCTGTCTTCGCTTATGACGCGTCCACACGCGAGTTGAGCCTGCGCGAGCGCGACCCAAACAGACACAGACGCCGGAAACCGTGCGTGAACAGCTGTAGCTAACGAGAGCGCGCCCTCGCCGTCACCGCTCGCAGTCTTGGCACGAATTGCACCTGCCGCAATCCTTGGATCATCGGCACAGATTTCATATGCCTTCAGGAGGTCCTTCGTCGCAGCATCGCGTTCCCCCAACTGCCACCTGCATGCGCCACGCATGAAATACCAGCGCCCCTGCTGATGCTGATCCAGCGCGACAAGGTCTTGCTCAAGGACAGCAAGGTCACTTAGGCCATCAGCATAGCGACCACTTCGGATTCGCTCATAGACGTGATCGAGACTGCGGGATATGACGACATTTGCCGAGTCGGGTTGCGCCATCGGAAACGCGCCGTCGCTGATCGTAACCGCAGGCAGGAAGCCGCTGAGCACAAAGCCAGGGACATTTGCCTTGGCAAACTCTGCCGACACGATCCGCTTAAGCTCGGCAAGCTCTGGTCGCACTGATACGGTGGCTGGATCGCTCAGTTCACTGATAGCACGATACGTTTCGAAAAGCGCGACCAACGAAGGGTCAACATTCGTCGCAAGATTGTCTAGCGTCAATGTCGCAGCGGCGCCGTTGAGTTTCAGGCAGGTCGTCTCAATGCGCGCCCAGACAGCCGCGGCATCGACCGTTTGAATGGCAGCAGTAGCGATCGCGCGAATATGGGCGACATGACGCATTGACTCTGACGAACCCGCGCTGGACAGGTCGTGAGCAACAAGCTGAAGATGTTGGGCGAACCGAAACAGCACTTCGCTGGTAATAGGTCCGGGCGCTATGTCGCTGAGGATGGTCCCAATAGCGGCGAGAGCATCGCGCTTCTTCTTGCTACTGAACTGCTCCGTTTGAACCTTTTTGCTGAATTCCTCGTGCGAGAGCGAAGTCCGTGCCCATTCCAGGATCGCTAGTAAGGGCTCCATTTTTGCCGCACTAGCAATGTCGTAGACGATACAGATCCGGTCTGAACCCGGCGAAAATAACGTGCCAGAGTAATCACGCCACGCAGCAGCAACGCATTCTACAAAAGCCGTATTCGAGACGGTTGGAGCGATACTTCGTTTCATCTGAAGCAATGCGCGCGATGTAGCACCGTCACGACCTTGGATCGTGACGATTAGATCGTCAGTGTGAAAACCATGAATCCGCCCCTGAAAGGTCAAGCCGACAATACGGCCTTCTATCATCTCAGCGACGCCGGCCTCGCCGGAGAGCATCATAAGAAGCCTAACGGCCTGCACCCTCGCTTCGAAGGTGACGCCGCCACCGCCAGTAGAAGTGGGATTCGAAATCCGCTTGGTTGAAGGCGCTGAGCGCGGGCTAGTGGTCTTCTTAACGGCCTTACCGCGCATCGTTCGTTTTGATCCGTTCAAGTATTGGAAACAGGCGATGTTAGCGGAAACACTTTACTCATTCATAGACCGCATTAAAAGTGTCACCGTTGCGACATTAAATTTGACAAACTTGTTGCGCGCTATAGTGGACTAAATTCGGCGCGAGGGCGACCAACGAGCCTTCCAGCGGACAGGATGTACGTGTCCAGCAAAATCGGCAGATTTGCCGTCGCGGCGCCCTCGCGGAATTGTTATCGGCCGGTAGGATCCACGTCGGATCACAAATGAAAACGCCACCCGAAGGTGGCGTCAATCAGTCGTTCATCGCTCGTCACAAGCGGCGGCTTAACTCTCCGCTCCCGCGGTTCGTCGCGGGCGAACCCGAACAGTCGCGCGGTATGTCTCACGAGCTTCTACGCCCGACAATGCACCCTTCTCGCCAGCTGCCTCTGCGCGTTCGAGGATCAGGGCGATGCCGCGCTTCTGCAGCGCTATCACCTTCGGGCGAAGCTTGCTAGATGCGTTCAAAGCCATAAAAACCTCCTTCGTCAGATGCGGGCCGGGTCACACAGCGAAAGAACAGCCCCGCTTCGCCGCGCTCGAATTTCCTAGCCAACCTATTATATAGCGCATCCAGTTTGCCCGTTTGTGGCATGTAGAAATACTGCGACGTTTCCGGGTACGCAAGCGCGTGCCCTTGAAGCGCCATACTCAGCGCTTCACTGAACTGCCAGATCATGTTCGGATCCGGCAACGGCCAGTCACCGGGGTAAAACATGCTTTCCGCATCGGCCTCAGCGCGCAGAAACTTCACCAACCGGGAATTCGGGGCCGGAAGAAACCCGTTGTTCCACGCCTCCGCCGTCTCGCGAACCAACTGGTGGTCGTTACCCGAATAGGCGAAGACGTCAGCGAAAAAGACGACGTGCCGCACGCCGTCGAAGTCGATGCCGCTTGCTTCCAGGGTCTGGTCGATCGCGACCGGGCCGCGAATGTGCACCTGCCCTTCCGACGCCGTTCCGGCCGGAAAGAGTGCTGCGAGCAACGCGTCGTTAATGTATTGAATCATCCACCATTCTCATACCACTGAACCGGCCTCAATTCTCTCACCTCGCACGCGATGTCAAGTCGCGCCATCAGCCGGAGTAGAAACGCGGCGAGCCGGGCCTCCCTCCCAACGTGCGTGGTCAGAAAAGCCCGCCCTGCCGTGTGTCCCTCGCCGGCGGCGACGACACCTCCGCCCGACGCGCGCCGCTACGGCGCACGACCCGACGCACGTGCGCCACCAGTTCGACGCTTGCGTCTCCGTCCCTCGGGCCCTTCTGGCCGATCATCGTCGTCAACTGCAGTGTATGACGCTGCACGCCGTCAACGGCGGAGTCGTTCAGCCTGCGTAGCGAAACATGCAACCCGACTCGCCGGGCACGATAGAGCAACTGGGCGCGGCTCATCCCGTTCCAGCAGGTGCCGACGAACGTCACAATGGCGGCTGGCAGCGCCTCGGGCGCGCAGCCGTCCGGCAATGCAATCGCGACAAGTTCAAAGCGGTCAGCCATCCAGCGCATCGCCTATATGTATACGTGAGTAGCGGGCGCGGCCCGGCCCGCGCGGGAGAAAGCTCGTCATTTTTCGCCCGGCCACCATGCCTGTGGCTGAGGCGCGTCGATCGCGTAGTCCTCGAGGCGCTTGCCCACGAGCCAGCGCGGGCGCTTGCCCTTGCCCGACCACTTGCTGCCGGTGACCGGGTCATAGTATTTCGCGGGCAGCCGCGCGGGCCGGTCGTAACCGAGCGCGCGGCGTACCTCCTGTTCGGTGATGCCGAGCAGCGCGACCTCCTCGCGGAACCGGGCCAGTGCCGCAGCAGCCTCGCGCGCGCGGGCATCGGCCAGCCGGTCGTTCACCTGGCCGAGTTCGGCGCGCAGCTGCTTCAGTCCGGGCGGGGGTTCGGGTGCTGGTGCCGGCTGGGTGGGCTTCGAAGCGGACATGGACGTTGGGGAGTGAGCCGACGGACGGCGACGGACTGATTCTAGCGGGGGCACCGGTGGCGTCAAACCCGGCGGGGCAGCCAGCCGGGTTCGTGAGCAGGCCGACGGGCTGCCTGACGACGGTCCGGGGCGGCGCGCCCTGCCCTGCAGGCTCGGATCTCCAGCCCCATGGCAGCTTTTTTGGCTGTTAGCGAACGTCCTCAAGCATGATAATTGTTATTATCATGCTTGCGTTTGAACCTGTTCTGACGTCCGTTCGACAGGACCGTCCTGCGGCTACTGCCCGTCCAATTCTGGTTTCTACGTAGAAACCTGTCCGCCGTCCTGCTCACGACACGGGTATTCCCAACCAACGAACTGGAAGTTGTTCATACGACGAACAATCTTGTGCCAGCGAACATGGACCCCACCGGACCGCCTGTCTTATTAGTACCAGAACATGTACACCTGATCCGGGCTCAGCGGCGGGAGCCCGACAGTCAACGAATTCACACCGCAAGGTGGCGATGATCTAACGCCCCTTTTGCGCCGATAGCGCAGCACTATCACCTGAAACGTTGAGGCCCGCCCGTTCGCAATTACCTAACAGCACCGAGTCAACCGCACCCAGCCACTAAGCGATGTCGAAAGTAGGTAGCATAGGCGCCCGATGCTGCTGAAAGGCAACTAAAACTGTGCCGAAAGCTGGAACCCGAGCGTCGCGCGCGATGCCGGGAAATTCGATGGCTTGTAGACGGGCGTTCCGGCGAACACGTCATAACTGGCAGTTGCGAAGCGTGACGGAATTGCCCCCTTGAAGCCGATGACGGCCCCAGCGAGCTGTGTGCCTGCGAGATATTGCGCTGACGGCCCCCACACATGCCCGTAGTCGAGCCCAGCGTAGACCGCCTGCCCACTCTGCCCGATTGAATACTGCACTTCGTTGCGCCAGTAGAACCCGCGCTCTGCCGCCAGCATCGTTTCGCCGCTGAAACCTCGCACCGTGTAGCGGCTGCCAATCGTGAGGTCGTCAATGTAGTTCAGTTCGTCGGCGGTGTACTGTCCGTGCAGCGTGCCGACGTAGCGGAAGTTTTGCCCCGCTATCGCAAACAGCGCGACGAGATTCGCATCGAGCGTCGCCATGTGGAAACGGTACGTAGGGCCGTCAGGCGTATCAGCCTGCGCGCCAAACCCGCCAACGCCCTGACGATACGCGAGCGTGCCGTCGAACTGCGACGCGCCGAAGTAATGCCGGTTCGTCACGCCCATCTCGACAAAGGTGTTGTCTCGGTACTGCTGCGCGATCTCCGTATCTTCGATGAAGCTCGCGCCAAAACGCTTGATGAACTGGAATTCGACGCCCGTCACGTCCGACTGGCTGCGATAGATGACACGCTCCAGCTTGAGCCCTACGGTCTGGGCGTTGCCGCTCGATACGAATGTCTGATTGACGCCTGCGACCTGCTGATAGTACGTGTTCGTATAACCGTAAAGCGTGCCGGTCCAGTAGCCCCACGGTACGGCATAGGACGCGTTCCAGCCGTGCGTTCCGAGCGTGTGATTGCCGAACTGCAAATCCTGGTTATAACCGCCCGACAGCACGTCATTGAGGCCCAGCAGGTTATACAGCGCGAGCGACACGTTACCGATATAGCCGCCTGTCTCGCGCGTGCCAGAGTTGTCCGCCGACACAACCAGCGACCACGGCTTCGTCCGCTTGACGGACACGACCACGTCACTTTCACCCGGCGACGTGCCGGGCACCAGCTCCATGCTTGCGTCCTGATTTGGCACACGCTTTAACTGCTCAAGTCCCTGTTCCAGCGCGCGAACGTTCAGCACGTCGCCGTCGCGCGCGGGAAAGGCCGACTTGAGCGTGCCGCGCGTGTTCGCGTCAGCGAATTTCAGATGCCGGATGACGCCCGGTATCAGCGCGAATTTCAGCACGCCTTTCGATAGATCCTGCACCGGAACGAGTACGCGCGTGGTGACATAGCCGTGACTGAGAAGCAGCCCTTGCAGACCCTTCGCGAGCACGTCGAGCCCCCGTTTGCCCACGCACTGGCCGCTGTAGTGTTGCAGCCAGGTATTGACGAACGCGAACGGGTCCATCGGCAGCGCGGACGCGCCTTTGGTGCGCGTCGCAGCAGGTAGCGAATCCGGCACATCGACCGCGAAAATCTCAATACGGAAACACGGCGTTTCGACGGGCAGCACGGGCCACTCACCAGCCTTCGGCGCTTCCGAACGCACGACCGGCGCGGCGACAGTGGCCGCTCGCTGCTGCGCGTCACGACGCTGCTGGACCTGCTGTTGCTGTTCGGCATTGGCGCGCGCCGCCGCATCGGGCGGCGTCTGCGAATGGGCGAGCGATATCGCGGCCGTTAGCGGCAGGGCCGCCAGCCTTTTATGGATTTTCATAGAAAGAGACTAAGAAGGGTGTGAGGCGAGAATCACACCCTTCACATATTTTTGGAAACGGTCACCAATCCACATTGATTCAATGTGGGCGTATCAGACCCAATCAATCACACCATCCTCTCTACGCCAGCCGATCCCTAGTGGACAGGCATCTGTGAAAAACCAAACACCACCATCAAGCTCGGACTCGCCAAGAGGAAATCGCTCATTGAGCAGCATTACAGCATCGCCAGAGGATTTCGCTATCCCCTCCCGCTTTCCGGCAACAATAATTCTGTCATCCAACATGCGTTTGAATAATTCAAGAAATACTGTCTTACGATCATCAAAGGTAGACCTATCGTCCTCTGTATATAACCACAAGGCATCAAGGGCCATGCCGTTGATACTGGATACTATAAATTCATACCGATCTTTTGATGTCATACTTCTACCTGAATTTTCTTGAGCGCGCCTCGCGTGTTCGCATCCGCAAATTTCAGGTGCCGGATGACGCCCGGTATCAGCGCAAATTTCAGCGTTCCTTTCGATAGATCCTGCACCGGAACCAGCACCCGCGTGGTGACGTAGCCGTGACTGAGAGTCAGCCCCTGCAGGCCTGCGAAATCACGCCCATGCATAATTTTTATTAAATAGACACGATTATCTAAGGTTGCAATATTTCGCCGTTATCGTCAATCCAAATGATCGATGGGATAGCATAAAAATAATCAGCCAACGCAATATCATTTTTAGAATTTACTGATTGCGGCCAATGGGATCGAAGATACGTCATAATTGTGGAAATATCGACATTCCAAATATCATAACCCTCACGCCATAATTCATTAGGCGGGCAAAATTTTATCTTCCCATCTTGAAGCAATTTCTCTACCAACCAAAAGAAAGCCTCTTTGTGTTCGCTGAAGGTGAGCGCAGGATTCGGAACTAGGATGCCGTCAAATAATGCGGTAATCCACAGCCCGGAAGTGTTGTGGATAATATTTTCAATTCCGTTGATTTTAATACGTCTGCTAGGGATTTTCATAGAAAGAGACTAAGAAGGGTGTGACGCGAGAGTCGCACCCTTAATTTAGAAAATTATCTATCGCTGTAAAACCAATCCTCACCAGATCGAATCTTCTTCTGAATCATTGCGACAGAATCAACGACTCCATGATCGTTATCGACCAAAATTAGTTGGTCATCAGGTAATGACAATATAAATTCATTTGAGAAGCATTTTTTTTCATTACGCCCCTCAACAAGGATGAACTTTGGATCGTGAATTTTCGACTTGATACGCGCAAGTTCATCCACCTCATAATCAAACTCTATTTCCGGAACCACTTGAATTGCGATCCATCCATCAGCCATCCCTCGTTCACCTTCAACCAAAAGTCGCTCACCGTTTTCAATCTTCGTCTCACCTAAGTGTGTCATCCATTCGCGCACATTGCTCACACCAATAGGGTCTGCGATAACTATGAACGTGAACATTACCTAATCCTCTTTGAATTGATGTATTGAATTAGGCTATCCATAACTGCGAGAACCCGAGAGGCACGACGAAAAGCCCATGTTTATTTTGCATTTGCTTTCTTCGCCATTCGTTCCATGCTACTCATTTTTATATTATCTATTTCCTATCAAGCCACAAAGAAAGCCATAATTTATTATTCGACTGCCAAGATTTCTCAAAAACTCAGCAAGCGACTTAATTTCATGAATTAACTGCGATGCAGTGACTTGAATATATTCCTTATCACCAGCCTGAGTTTTTCGATACGCAAATATGACATCTTCAACATCGTTTAGCTCTTTGAGCTTCTCTGCCAATTCATGAGAAATTTTTCGAGCGATATCCGGCCCTGCCTCATCCTCCTCAAATTGACCAAATATTGATCCATTTTTTGAATTGAAATTAGCCCAAAATTTACTAGCAAATAGCCACTCCGACAGTTCACCACTAAGCCTGTGCATCGGTCCCGCTTCATCAACCACGCCATCATCGTCGAGCGTATAAATCGTTGACTTATTCATATTCATTGCGGCACCTCTTTATTTCATCGTGTCACTATTGTTGTAGTGCGTCAACCCGTTTTTTACTCCAGCAGGTATACCAGTCTGCGTCGTCTTATTCGGCTACCGGGTCGGGCGGCGTCTGCGCGTGGGCGAGCGATATCGCGGCTGTTAGCGGCAGAGCCGCCAGCCCTTTATGGATTTTCATGGAGATGAGATTGGTAAGGGTGTGGCTTGAAATCACACCCGCGACTCAACTAATATCGCCTAGTTTATCTAGGCTCTTTCACATAGGAAGTAAATTTTCCGTCATTTGACTCATCCAAATGCAACCGACCGCACGAGGGGCAACGGAAAACCGTAGTTTCCTTTCCTCGGAGGGATTCGAGAAATGTTTCGCCGCTGATGATTTTCCCGTCATCTAGAGCAGAAATTATACCTTCCAATGCATCCTCTCTTATTAGCCTCAAATCACTGCCATCCGGCAGATTATTTAAATTAATTATGTGGTTGCAGACGCAAATAAATTTTGCCATCATCATCCTCACTTCGAACGGGAAAATGTAAAAATCTCGCCCGCTGAATTTTGAAAAAATATTGTATTAAAATTCTGTGCGTTAGGCTTTCCAAACACGCGGGCCGCGATGGATGTCATGTCAGATTCTGACAGATCCACCTGAACTACAACACCGTTGCCTTGATTGAATTTTGCTTCGATATTTCGAACAATACTATTTGGATTCGTGTTTACAGGCGTATAGACGTCAACTTGACCGACCCCAGTGACCGAAAGATCCGCCGTTCGTACATCGGGAATGCCTTGCGACGATGCCGTAGCTTGATGGTCTACGTCATATCCAAGGCTAGCCAACCCTTGTCCAGCCCTGACCTCATTCGAATCGGGTTGAGCTCCGGATTCGACACTGATGTTACCTTGTGCGTTGCTGTCACCACCGTTATTGAGCGTCGCGTTAGACGGCGTGCCACTGGAAATTCCAGTCGAGGTTACCGGCGGCGATATTACGCACGCTCCCCCTGGAGTACACACAAATACCGGCGGAGTAACAACCGCGCCCGCCGTTCCAGAAGGTGTATTCCCACCGTCGTTCGCCTGCACAAGCGGATTGGCGTCAGCTGGCGGATTCTGCCCGTTTTGTGCCTCTATCTGCCCGACTACTCCGCTGAGTGTCGAGCTTATAGCGTTGCTGACGTTCTGCCGGAACTGCTGGACGGTGTTATACGCCGTGACGATCTGTTGCGACAGGGAGTCCAGCTTCTTCTTCGCGTCCTCGTTGCCATTATCGTTGTTCTCGTTGTACAGATTGACGGCCGAACCCGTCGCCGCGCCCGCCGTTCCGCCCACCAGTGCGCCACCGACACCGGCCAGTACGTTACCGGCAAGGTTGCCGAGTAGCTGCGAATCCGTGGCATCCGCGACGCTTTGACCCGCCGCCCTGATCTGCTCAGCAAGCAATGAGGAAAGTCCCGCGCCCGCTGCACCACCCGCCGCCGTCAAGCCGCTGCCGCCACCGAGACCGCCAATCAGCGCGCCGCCGATAATCTGCAACTCCGCGCGCGAGCTTCCACCTTCCAGCCATTGTTTTGCCGCATCGACATCCGCCTGAGCCGTGGCCAGGTCTCCCTTGTCGAGAGCCGTTTGCGCTGCATCGATCAACGCGTCACGCTTGGCATCCGCATACGTTCCGATCCCCTGCGCCACGACCTGGCCCGCAGCCTGCGCGGCCTGCATGAGATCGGCCTGATCGGACAGCATAGCGTTCACGTCCGGCGTTTTCGCGACATTGCCGTTCGTGTTCGTCGTGTCGCGGCTCAGCGTCGAGACGTCCTGTGTCTGTGCGGCCTGATCCGTGATGTTGATCGTAGCCGCGCTGATCGCGCTGCGCGTCACCGAACTGTCGTCACCGTTCTCGTCCTGCGAAATCATCGGCGAGACACCAGGAACACCCGCCACCGATGCCGGGCCCGTCGCCTTGCCCGTGCTGCCCCCGGGCGTGCTGCTCGTGCCGAGACCCGCCGAAATGCCGTTGCTCACGGCGCTGTAATGCGACGAGTTGTCGATATTCCCGAACGTCAGCGAGCCGGTCGTCAGCGTGTTTTTCGACGCGTCAGCCGTGCTCGAAATCACGGCCCCGTTCAGGTTCGTATTACCGGCCACGGCGAGGTTAAAGCCGCCATCGCCTGCCTCAATGCCTGCCTGCTCGTTGACCTGGGCATACGACGAATCGGCATGTCCATTCTGTGCCGTGACGCTCGCGCTCGCGCTGCGCTGGCTACCCGAGACGCTGAAACCCGAACTGCTTTGATGCGCGGCACTTGACGCCGTGTCCTGCACGCTTTCAATGTCGAGGTTGCCGCCGACCACCGCCGACACCGTGCCGCCTTTCACGTCCGCGCCGATGATGTTCGTATCGCCGCCGCTCACAATCGACACGCTGTTCGTGCCAGTCACATGCGTATTGTTGACGGTCGTTTCAGTGTCGTTCGCGTCGCCGTGCGAATTCGACACCGACGCCTGGCCGCCCCATCCACTGGTTCCATACGAGCCGCCGAAGCTGTAACCGCTCGATGAATTCGTGCTCGCGCTGTTGAACGTGTTCGTCGTGTTTGTCAGATTGACCTGATTGGCCGCCGCGAGCACCACATCATTTGCGCTCACGTCCGACCCGGCGATATTCACGTTACCCGAACCCGCCGTGCCATCGCCGGTTGCCACGAACGTAGCCGTCCCGCCCGCCGTAACAATCGAGCCCTTGCTCGTGGTCGAATCCTCCGTGTAGGTGTTCGTGGACTTGTTCGACGCGAAATTAAGCTGCACGCCGATATCCGGCGTCGAGCCCTTGGCCTGACCCACGCCCGCGACCTGCGTACCCGCGATACCGAGGTCGCCCACGCCAGCCATCGAATGCAGCGCGCTCGCGCGTGCGTCCGTGCTGCTGTCATTGCTTGCCGCTTCGGCTTCGGTCGCGGCGCTGTTGATGGCGTCGCCTACGCTGCCGCCGAGCCCGAAAGTCAGCCCCGTATCGCGGACTTCCTGTCTGTCGTCGTAGTGCGCCGTGTCGGTGGCAGAGTCAATGATGACATTCGCCGCCGTGCCGGTAATGTCCTTTGCCGCGATTACGTCGCTGCCCGTCACATGCAGGTTGTTACCCGCCGACAGACTCACGCTGCCGTCCGTACTGCCGACCGTGCTGCCGTTGTTCGTGACACTGCTACTGTTCGTCCATTCCTTCTGATCCTCCTTGCCGAAGCTCGCGAGCGCGCCCGCGTTGCTCATGGCGAACAGCCCCGTGGTCTGTTCCTCGTGGAATGTGCTGCTCTGGCTCGTGTCCTGCGTGGTGGTAATCGTCAGGTCGTGACCTGCCGCAAGCGCCATGTCGCCGGTCGAGGCCACCGTCGAGCCAGCAATCGTGAGGTCGTGTGCAGCGTTGGCGCTGACCGTCTCACCCGATACGGTCGAGCCGACCGCGCTCGTGGCCGTCGAGGTCGAACTGTCCGTGATCCGGTCGCTGGAGATAAAGCCCCCCGTGTTGCTCTCGCTCCAGTGGTTCGCGTCGTGCTGCTCTGTCACCGCACCGATACTGATATCGCCAGTTGACGCGAGATTGACCGCGCCGCCCGTTGCGCCATTGACGCCTCCGGTCGTCACGGACGAGCCCGTAATCGCAAGCGTGCTGCCCGAGGACTGCCCCGCCACGCCAGTCACAGCCTGACCCGCTGCGAGCGTCACATCGCCGCCCGCGTTGACGTTGCTGCCCTGTGCCGTCTCGTCGTAGGTCGAATCCTTGTGGTGCGCGATACTGCCGCCCATCGACTGGCCGTTATAGCTGGAGGTATCCTTCGCCGCCGTGACCGTCAGGTTGCCGCCTGCGATCATCGTGGCGTCGCCCGTGCTCTGCACCTTCGCATCAGTGAGTGTGGTGTCCGCACCGGACACGGTCGTCAGGTTGCCGCCCGTGGTAAGCGTGCTGCCCACGTTTGTGGTCTGCACGGCATGACCACCGTTCAGGCCGTCGCTCGTGCCCGCATCCTGCGTGGCGGTGAGGGCGGCGGTGCCCACGTTGATATTGCGGGCTGCCTCAATGGTGGTATCGCCACCGCTTTGTACGGTTGCGCCATTGATATCCACGTCACGGCCTGCTGTGAGCGTCACGCCGTCCGACGCCGAAATCGTGCCCGTTGACTGCACGGCCATGCCCGTCGCGCTCGACTTGAAGCCGCCGTTGACGATGGTTTTCGACGCCTGCGCGGTCGTGCTTTCGTTGACGATATCGTTGCCTGCCGCGACAGTCGTCTCGACGCCGCCAATACGTCCGCCAATGTTCGTCACGTCCTGCGCGGCGGCGACCGCCGTGACGCCATCGCTGCCAATCACGCCACGGTTCACTACGTTGTTGCCGATAACGGTCGTTGCCGTATCTCCTGCCACCACGCCGCTGTTCGACACATCGCCCGAAGCGTTCAGGCTGACGCCGTTACCTACGACGAGCGCGCCGCTGTCCTTGAGATCCACGGTGCTCGACTGCGCGAGGTAAAGCTGCGGCACGAGCACGGTCTGCTGCGTGCCATCGGGCAGCGTGACGGTCTGGCTTACCAGCCACACCATGTCGGTTGTCAGCTCCGCCATCTGCGCGGCGCTCAATGCGACGCCCACAGTCAGACCAAGGGACTGCGCATACTGCACGCCGTTGTTCATCAGCGCAGTGTATTCGTCCAGATTGTCCGAATAGCCGCTCAGGAACGTGCGCCCGGTGAGTTGCGTCACCTGATCCATGACAAGCTGTTCCTCGTACAGGCCGTCACCGAGGCGCTTTTCCGTATCCTGAGGGTTCAGGCCCAGCGCGTCGAGCATGTAGTCGCTGGAGACGAATTTCGAATAGCTCGTAAAGCGCGGGTCGGTCTCGACAAGGTAGTCTGCGCCGGGTGCCGTGTTGTACGAGTAGAGCGCATTTTTCGGCAACACAAGACCCGGAATCGCAACGCCTGCACTGCCAACCGTCTGCGCGCCGGTCCCGCCTGTTCCGGTTGCGCCGCTGCCCGCGACGCCCGTGCCTGACACCGTGTCGCCCACCCGGTTCACGCTCGTGATATTGATATTCTGCGCGTCCGTCACGACGCTCTGATTACCCGTCGCAATCGCGGGCAGTGATGCAACCGTGGTGGTCGACACCGGCACCGCTGCGCCGACCACCGTTTGCGTATCCGTGCTGTCGCCGGTTTTCTGGTGCCAGTAAAAGACCGACGAGTCCGTTTCGGTGGTGGTGGACTGCAACAGCGTGCCGTTATCGTTCACCGAACCGCCCGTCGCGCGGCGCACCAGATTGCCGCCCGCCGCCATGGTGGACGAGTTGTTATTGACCGTGCCGCCGTCCGCATTGACGCTGATCGAGCCCTGCGCCTGAATGACCGCAGCTGTCCCGGCATTGATTAACTGGTCGGTCGTGGTCGTGGTGGAAACCGTGCGGCTAAGCTCCACATAGTCGTGACTGTCAGACCCAAGGTCCGTGCGCACCTGCACCTGATCGGGCTCGATCTGCGTATTCGGGTCATAGTCCGGCCAGAAGACAATTGTCACCGTACCGTCTGCATTCTGCGTCAGACTGTTGTAATACTGGGTGGCGCTAGTCGTGATTGTGCGCGTTTGGGTCGGAGAAGAACACTGATAGCAGTATTGATTGATGACGTACGAATCGGTGAGCGGTTTCGTGAGCGAGAAAGTCTTCGCTGTCGTGTTAATGCTCGTGACCTGCGACGCAGGCAGCGTGACGGTCAACGGCACAGCCAGCGACTGGATGGCCGCCGCACCAACCGCACCTGCGTTAAACTGGAATTGCCGGTAGTCGAAACTGATGTAATTTCCCAGCTCGTCCATCGTCAGGCCGTCCGTCCACAGCGTCAACGTCTTGCCAGTCGTGGTCACTGGCGTACCGGCTGCGGTCTGCACACCTGTGCGCTGGTTCGTGAGCGTATTCGCCGCGACGTCGATGTTACCGACAGCCTCAATCGTCGACGCGCTGTTCATGATCGTCCCGGTCTGGTCCGCCAGAAGACCCGTCGAATCGCGCACGTTGTCGCGCGCCAGCTCCATGTTGCCGCCACTGTAGATCAGCGCCGTATCGGCGTTCGTCAGGGAGGTGACCGCATAGACTCCCACAAACGTTGCTCCAGCAATCACCGCCTGCGCGCCGACGTTCGTTACGTCGTTCGTGTACACCTGCACGTTGTTGCCCATGATTGCGCCGGCATTCTCCATCGTGGCGCTCTTCGTGGTTACGCTGTCGCCTTCGATCTCGCCCGCATTATTGATGGCGTTCGATGCGTTCACCGTGATCGCGGCGGAGTTCAGGTCTGCGCCCACCGCGTTGACAAAGCTCGCAGCGTTTACCGTCAGCGCGTTACCTGCTTCGATTCTGGAGGCATTCGTGAACGTGCCGGTGGTACTCACCGTCATGTCGTTGTCGGCGTGCAGCGCGCCTGTCGCGTCGTTCGCAAAATCGCCCTGGAGCACCAGCGTCAGGTCGTGGCCTGCCGTCATGGATCCCGAACCCGACAGCGCGCCGCTTACGCTGATATCGCTGTTCGCGCTCACCGCACCGCCCGCGTTCGCGAGGCTCGCGACATTCAGCGTAACGTCCCCGGCACTCTGGATCTTGCCGCTGTCATTGACGAGGGTGGCGTGAATCTGGTTCAGGTCCAACCCTGCGTCGCCGTAAAGCAGGCCGCTCGTATTACTCACCGAACCGGTGACATTCAGGCTCGTCGTGCCGCCGCCGACAAGCTGCGCGCCCGCGTCGTTCGCGAGCGCCTGGGCATTGACCGACACATTGCCGTTTCCGCCGAGCACGCCACCCGTGTTCGTGATTGCGCCGGTGGCAGTTGCCGCGGTCTGTCCAGTGCCCGCGTTCGTCAGCGTCCCCTCGCTGTTGTCGATTCCCGTACCGCTTACGCTGAGGGTGCCATTCGCAGTGATCGTGCCGTGCGCGTTATTTACGTCGCCGCCCGCGCTCACGGTCGCATTGCTGGCTGCCTGAATGGTGCCGTCCGCGTTGCTGATCGCGCCGGGCGTCGCCACGCCCACGGCGGTTCCCGCAATCACGCCGCTGTTGCTGTTGTCGACGCTCGCGCCCGACACCGTGACAGACGTGCCGGAAAGCTGCCCGCCCGCGTTCGTCAACGCGCCGGCAGCCTGTGCTGTGAGCGTTCCACCCACGACCACCGTGCCGCCGTTGTTGTTGATTGTCTGCGCAGCGAGCGAGGCATCACCAAGCGCCGAAACATGACCAGCATTTGTTAGCGCGGCCGCCGTCACGGCAACGTTGCCATTGCCGCCAATCACACCATCCACACCGTTCATCAGCGCGCCCGACGCGTCAAGCGTCAGCCCGTCGCCATTGAGCGAAAGGATTTGGCCGTCCGTGTTGTCGACCGAGTTCGCCCGGATGCTCGCGGCGCCGGCGGCCTGCATGATGCCTTGCTGGTTCGCAAGCGCTCCCGCCGTCTGCACGTTGAGGGCGCCTCCCGCCGCAACCTGCCCCTTACTGTTCGTGATCTGCGCGCCGGAAAGCTGAGCATCGCCGCCGCTGTCGATCACTGCGCTACTCGTGTCGAGCGCGCCAGCCGCACTGGCCGTAAACGTTGTACCTGTGCCGAGCGTTGCACCCGAGAGCGCAAGACTGCCGCCCGTTGCCGTGAGCGT
This sequence comes from Paraburkholderia sp. J94, assembly GCF_905220285.1. Taxonomy (NCBI): domain Bacteria; kingdom Pseudomonadati; phylum Pseudomonadota; class Betaproteobacteria; order Burkholderiales; family Burkholderiaceae; genus Paraburkholderia; species Paraburkholderia sp. J94. The sequence continues at coordinate 62,006 of NZ_CAJMZH010000016.1, forward strand.
CGTCGCCGTGCCTGACGAAATCTGCGAGCCTGAGAGGTCGAGCGAGGTGCCGTAAAGCGTCACCGTTCCCGCTGCGATGGTCTGCCCCGTTGCCGACAGCGCATCCGTCGTCGTCACGGCAACATCGCCCGCTGTGCCGGTCGTGTTGTCGCTGTTGATGCCCGCGCCGAGCGTGCCGGTCGAGCCGACCGAACCTGCATTGATGGCCGTGTTCTGCTGCGCGGCAATCTCGCCGCTGTTAGTCAGCGTACCGGAGGAACTGATCGCGGTATTCTGCGCCGCGTAGATCGTGCCGCTGTTCGAGACGTCAACTGCGTTGACGTTGACGTTGCCGCTCGCGCTCATATTACCTGTCTGCACAAGCTGGCCCGCGCTCGTCAGTGTCAGGTCCCCCGCCTGTGAGGCAATCGTCCCGGCGTTGGCAACACCGACGCCGTTTTCGTTCGAGGTAAGAATGATACGGTTCGCGTACATGCCGCCAAGTTGCGACACGTCAATCGCAACGCCCGGCGCAGTGCCGGTGCCCCCGGTTGGCGTTGCTTTCAGCGTCGAATAATCGACGTTATTCGCGCCCGCGACAACATTCAGCTTGTTCGCATACAGGGCGGAATTGACCGCGACAGCACGCGAAATGAGATCGACTTCGTCAATGTTCGTCGCGTTCAGGCCCGCTCCCTGCACGGTAATCGTGCCGCCCGTGACATTGAAGCCCGTGAGGTTGCCATTGGCATCCGTCAACGGATTGCCAGTCGTGAGAATTCCGCGCGTGGTGTTGATGAAACCGCCACCATCGACCACGATACCCGATGGGTTCGCGACCACGACTGAGGCTTTCTGGCCCGCGACTTCCAGATATCCATTCAGTCTCGACGGATTATTGCTGTTGACCTGATTGACGATTATCCTGGCGGCATCGTTCGCGCCGAAGTTCGGATTGCCGCTAATCTGGCCCGCGAGTTGCGTCGACGTGATGACCGGAGAATTGTTCAGAATCGCGCCGCTGCGCGAAACGTCGAATTGCGAATAGGTGTTCAGCGATACGCCAGCGCCGGAAGGCTTCTGGATATTCACCTGAGGCAAACCGTTAGCCGTGTTGATGACACCTGGCGCGTGCGCGCCCGAAGGTACGATCTGCGCGCTCGACAACGCCGATCCTAGCCCGAGCAGCGTGAGCGCGGCGAGCGCCACATGACGCATGACGCGATTCACGCGACCTGCGATGCGTCGGGAGGGCCCCGACGGCTTCGCTTTGACCTGCCCCGAACTGCAGGTGGTGATGGCCGTTTCGGCGACCGCAACCACCATTCCCCGCGACTTGCTGAACACAAGCCGGAAACAACCGCTATTCATTTTTCTGTTACCCGTGACGCTGGAAGAATTCCCGCCTGCGACTCAAGGCGTCTTCCCATTGCTGCTTGCAACGCCCGCGCACCGTGGCGTCGCTCCCCGAAAATTCTTTCAATACCCTTCTAATAATTTCTGCTTGCCGCGGGGCGAGGCTAACAGATGAACATCAGGGTCGGAGAATTTTTTTAAGTGTTTAACGAATATTATGCAGACTGGATCGCCTCCGACTCCCCCTGAAACACCTGCCGCAGGTCCGTCCGTTACGAGAACAAGCCCTGCTGCCGCGCATCCCGCAGGGGCGGCAGCGATACCCTAGCGCGGCGAGCGGTACGACGACGCGCTAGGCGGCGCACGTGGGCCACGAGCTCGGCCCGGACGCCCTCCGCGACCAGCACCAGTGAATACAGCTGCAGGCCGTCGGGCCCGGCTTCAGGTCGAGCCCGCAACGACATGCGCAGGGCCAGGCGCCGCGCGCGATCAAGCAGCTGCGCACGGCTCATCCCAGGCCAGCACGCCGCGACGAGTGCGGCAACGGGCGGCGGAAGCGATTCGGGGGCGCAGCCGGCGGGCAGCGCGAGAGCAACGAGTTCGAGGCGGACGGACATATCGTGGGGAGATGCTGTTCTGACCGGCCGGGAAAACCAGGCGACGTGTCATCCTCGCATCAATCCCGCTGTGCCGCAAACCCCATGCGCCAGCGACGTCACGCTACGCGCTGGACCTGGCAGAAGCCGCCAGAGTGCCGTGAAACACCACTCAAAGGTGCCAGGGATCGAATTTTTCCTGAAAATGTGTCGTCGAATCTCACCATTAAGATAATCCTTCTTATCATAATGCGTGTATTTACGAAGCAAACTTGGATGTATGAAAACGCGTCAGACCGCCCTGCCCGCTCCGTCCCGTCCCGACGATCACAATCCGTCCGGCTTTCCCGATGCCGCCGAACTCGCCGCACTCCGCGCCTGGTATGCGGGTGTCGCCGTGCGGGCCGCGGTCGAGCGCTACCTGCCCTCCGCGCTGGGCGACGGAAAATCCGCGCGTGGCGTGCTCGGCCGCATCCGCCGCAGGCTGGTCTCGCTCGCTCGCGCCGCACATCGGGACGATCTGGCCGCGCTTCTCAATCATCCTGCGGAAGAGCGCGCGCAGCACGCAAAAGCGGTGGCCCAGGCGATCGACGCCCTGCGTACCATCCGCCCGCCCGAACCCCAGATCGCCGACAACATCGCCCAGTGGTTCGCACCGCGCGCCGTGCGGGTGCTGCAGGCGTATGGCATCACGACACTCGCCGATCTCACCGTGCGCATCCCGCGCCGCCGCCAGTGGTGGAAAGTCGTGCCCGGGCTCGGTGCGGCCGGCGCCCGCGCGATCGAGGCGTTTTTCGCCGCCTGGCCCGCGCTCACCGAAAAGGCGCGGGCACTGATCGTGGCTAGCCGGCACAGTCCCATCGTGCCGTGGGAGTCGATCAGCCTGCCGCACGAGGTCGATGGTTCCGCAGGCACGTTCCGTGCGCCCCCCACCACCTGCACGCTCGATGCGACCAACGACTATCAGGCCGTGCAGACCTGGCTCGCCCTGCACGAGTCGCCCGCGACGCAGCGCACCTACCGCAAGGAAGCCGAACGGCTGATTCTCTGGGCGATTGTCGAGCGCGGCCGGGCGCTGTCCTCGCTCACGACCGAGGATGCGATCGCGTATCGCGCGTTTCTGCGCCATCCCTCGCCGCATGGGCGCTGGGTCGGGCCGGTGCGCCCGCGCACTTCGCCCGACTGGCGGCCGTTCAATGGCAGCCTCTCCGCGCGCTCGGTCGCGCACGCACTGTCGATCCTGGGTGCCCTGTTCCGCTGGCTGATCGAGCAGCGCTACGTACTGGCCAATCCATTCGCTGGCGTGAAGGTGCGCGAGGCCTCCAACTCGAATGTGCTCGACGTTTCTCATGCGTTCAGCGAGGGGGAATGGTCGCTCGTCCGCACGATCGCGGACGGTCTGGAATGGTCATACAGGTGGACGGCGCCCGCCGCGCATCGCGTGCGTTTCCTGCTGGACTTCGGTTACGCGACGGGTTTGCGCGCGGGCGAACTCGTCGGCGCCACGCTCGGCCATATCGAAATCGATCCGCGCGGAGACCACTGGCTGCGCGTGACGGGCAAAGGCAAGAAGCTGGCGCGCGTGGCATTGCCGCCACTCGCGTGGGAGGCACTGGCGCGCTATCTGGCCGAACGCGGCCTGCCGGTCACGCAGTTGCACTGGAAGCCGGAAACACCCGTCATAGGCAGTCTGGAGATAGACAGCGGCGATGCCATCAGCAGCGCGCGCCTCTGGATGGTGATGCGCCGCTTCTTCGTGATGGCGGCAAAGGCGATCGAAGCCGATCACGCACCGCTCGCGGAAAAGCTGCGGCGCGCGAGTCCGCACTGGATGCGCCATACGCACGCGACGCACGCACTCGGCCGCGGTGCGGAGCTGACGACCGTGCGGGACAACCTGCGGCACGCCTCGGTGTCGACCACGTCGATCTACCTACACAGCGACGAGGTCCAGCGGGCACGCCAGATCGGGGATGCGTTCTCCAAACGGAAATGAATGCCACACGGCCGATATGCGAATGCCGATCGCGACGCTCTCTCTTGAACTCCGTCTCTCCAACAAGAGCGTAGTGCACGAGCATGCCGTGCACCTTATCCTCCGAAGGCTCTGCCTTCGCAGCGATTGCACACGCTGCCTTGCTTGCAGAACGCCCGGACCTGAGGCTCCAGAAGCGTCGCGAAGCCTTCATACCGAAAAGTTATGCGCAATCGTGTCGCGCTTGCGGAAATGAGCTGGTAGATTGGGCCCCGTTCGCGCCGCCGGGCGGGTAGAATTTCGCGCGGACCAACAAAAATGAACAAAAATGAGCGCTCAACCTCAACTTGTCGCTATATCGGCAAAAAAAGTCGCCACGGGCAACGACGCTAAGCAAACGCTTAAACAAGCAGCAGCGAACGAATACGTGTTCGCGGTCGTCGGCCCTGCAGGCTCAGGCACAAGTTGGGTAGCAAAGGCCTTGCAAACGATCCTTGATAGCAATGGCTTCCAGGCTGACATTCTCAAGGCGTCTTCCGTCATTGAATCATGGGCGGAAAAGCACGGTTATCCGATCGACGAAAGTTCAAAATTGGAACGAGCTAAGTCTCTCCAAGATTTAGGGGACAGGTGCAGACTTGAGTCGAACGACCTCGCTGCTGTCGCGATTCGGTTAATGCAACCGATGCGTGAACTACGTAAGCAATCCACCCAGCGTAGGGCTTACATCATTGATTCTCTTAAGCATCCTGCTGAGACCGCTTTGCTCCGGCAAGTCTACCAAGACGCTTTCTGCCAGATCGGGGTCGTTTGCAGCGAGGAAATTCGCAAGGATCGCCTGCGGCAGGCTAAATGCTCTGACTCTACGATCCCGCAAATCGAAAGCTTCATGCGCCGCGATGAAGACGCGATTGATGATCACGGCCAAAAGGTTACAAAAACCTTTCATCTTTCCGATTTTTTCGTCGACAATACTCCGCCCCGATTCTTGCGCGAAGCGAATACCCAGGTTCCGAACCCAAAATGGGATGTTTCGGACCAATTGGGTCGGCTCGTTGACATCCTGACGCACACAAAAATTGTTCGCCCTCGCCCTAGCGAAACCGGTATGTTCCACGCACATGGCTCTGCAATGCGGAGTGCTTGTTTGTCTCGCCAAGTCGGCGCGGCATTGATGGATGCGGCTGGCAACGTCGTGGCTACGGGCACCAATGAGGTGCCGCGTGCTGGTGGCGGACTTTACGGTGGCGGATTTCGCATGGATGTACTCAATGATCACGAGTATGACCATCGTTGTGCCGTGGCAGGTGGACATTGCCGCAATGCCGAGGAACAACGCACGATTATTCAGGAAATCATCAACGACATCCCCGAGTTGAAGGCAATCGACGATGGCGAATCTTTGCAGAAAAAACTAGCGAAAACTCGGGTGGGCCGACTCGTCGAGTTCAGTCGCGCGGTTCACGCAGAGATGGACGCGTTGCTGTCCGCTGGTCGGCAAGGAACTTCGACAGTCGGCACCCGAATGTTTGTCACGACTTTCCCATGCCACTATTGCGCGCGGCACATTGTCGCAGCCGGGGTGGATGAAGTTCAGTTCATCGAGCCGTATCCCAAAAGCAGAGCGCTTAGCCTTCATGGCGACGCAATTGTTACCGATGGCACCGAATGGCAGGCTCCTAGCGAAACGGTCCATAATGCAAGTGATGGAAAGGGGCATCCGCCACCCTATGTTCTGTTCAGACCCTTTACTGGTGTCGCCCCGCGTTTGTACAAGCGTGCTTTTTTGAAAGATCGAGAATTGAAAGACTCCGCAGGCAAAATGAGCTTCGGCGACTCTGATGCATCAATCCGTCCAGAACTTCTACGGATTAGCTACATCGATGTTGAGGAGCAACTCATAAAAAACGGTGGTCACGATGACTAAAAGCATGCTTTCGCGAAAGCATCTCACTTTGGTTGTGACAGAAGACGCGGACGAGCGTGCCCAGTCCTCTGTCGGGCAAGGTGTCCAGTTGACACTGCCGTTTAACGATGGAAGTGCCATCGTCTTGACTCGCGAGGCTGATCTGCGCGCACCCGGTGCTTTCGAGGATTTTTTGGTGCGCTACAGACCTAAATGGTTGCTGGACGTTCGAATCGCGCCTCGAATGGATTTTATAGCTCCTTCACGGGCGATGGCGCTTCGTCACCTCTCGATGTCGAACATTGGCTATGTCGATGTCCTCGGGCATGTTGACGACCCTCTACAATGGCTGCCGTTTGTCGAACAGCTGCTCGAAAGTCCTGAGTGCGTTGAAGGCCCTTACGCCATTGTCTTTGATTCCGAGCAAAGATTGCGCGACGCGCGCCAGCGTCTGCCAAGCCTGTTCCATCAGTCGGAATCGTCAGAGATCGTCAGCATCTCGACTTTTGGCCGAAATTTGATAGCTCTTTGAGTGAACAAGAACCATCACGTCTTTATGTGGTGATTCACACTTCTCCAATCGTAAGCACGCGCGGGCCTTGGACGATTCCAACCCGCTTCAAGCGTCCCGCATTAACCACTTAGTCCCAGCGCGCCCAGTCTTTTCGGAGATCTCCTGCGATCAGTCGGAGCGTCATCAGCCGAAACGTGGACGAGTGTCAATCCGTCTACTTCTTTGGGACGTGCTCCTTGCCAGAAGACACGACTACCGAATTCGAGCGACTCATGCTGAACGCGAGTGTCGCCTGGGCACCGTCTAGCCCGATCCCGCCAAAGTGGACAAAGTAGGTCCTACCAAACCAGCGCATGGGCCAGCAACCCTGGGCCGGCGAGACCGCGTTCGATGGGGCGGCTCGGGGCAGGCGCCTAGGCGATGTGGTCGCAACACGCGCACGCAAACTTTGGGCGCACATGACGGATGACCCGGAAGCTGGCCGGCACGTACTCCAGTTGTCCGGCGACGTCCTCGCCCAGCGACTTCATCAGGCCACCGCACTGCGCGCACTTCCCGGTGGATTCGGGCAGGTGCGCCTGGATCCCGCACAGCAGATGTTCCGGCAATGGCCAGCGCGGCGCCTGTTCGACTGCCGTGCGTGGCGTCTTCGGTATTTCGACGGGCGTCGCGCCTTCGTCGGCCTCAAGCTCTTCGAGACGCAGTTCGAGTTGCTCGATCTGATGGTCCAGCTTCTCAGACTCGCGACCGAACTGCATACGGCACAGCTTGGCAATGAGCAGCTTCAGGTGTTCGACCTCGGCGGCCCGCGAGGCCAACGCAGCCTGTTGTGAGTCGACCGTTTCCTGCAACTTGAACTTGCGTGTCGCAATCGCACAGCGCGGCCTCTTGGCTAAGCAGCATGGCTTTCATGCGTTTCGACATCGTCGGGAAGTGGGTTCGCCACCTGACGAAAGTACCTTGATACTGACGCTGCGCGAGCTGCACGGGATACCGGGAGCAGCGGGATGATGTCCGCCCAGCCACACGCGCGGTTGGCTGACTGCGGGCATGATCGACATGCGCTTGAGTTTCAATAATCTCGCCGAGAAGGTGCAGACCGCTCTGGAGCCCGCCCCCTTCTGCGGGCCACGTCTTCGTGCCCGGCGGCTCGGTCGCTCTGACATCGTTGCACCGAGGTCGAACGAATCGAATGTTAAATCGTTCCGCTGCTCGTTGCTGGCTCGAGGCCATTCTCAAGTCCGGTCAATCACTCGCCCCAATATTCCCGCCCTTTTTATCGCCTATCAGATATTCCAGAAAGCGCCACACAGCTTTACGATCAATCGATTTCGCTTGCCAAAAAATCCAATCAAATTGACAATGAGCGAAAGAACCCTGACAAACATAGAATTTAGATTTGCGTCACCTATGCACTCCTCCACGCCTGACCTCATCGCCTTTGCCGAGGCAGCCATGTCTGCTGACTATGATCGTATCCGTCAAGTCGGGCAGCGACTTTGCGCGGATTTAGCGACTCGAGACGTCGAAGGCGCCAGATTGCTGAAGCAAGCGCTCGGACGAAAGGGCGTTCCGCTGCGTGCCGCTGGCTATTCAGAGGCCCTGCCCGTTGACAACAAGTCGCGCCTGCCATTGCTCGAAGCGCATGAGATACCCGACGACCCTCTCTTTCTTGACGAAGCAGGAAAAGCGGCCTTCGAGGCCTTCCTTGCCGATGCGACGCATTTCGACAAGTTAGTAGCCCAAGGCATCGCGTCGCGTCTCGCCATGATGCTTTCTGGCCCGCCGGGTACCGGCAAGACTCTCCTGGCTGGCCACATCGCGGCAAATCTTGGCCGCAAATTCTATGTTGTGCGCTTGGACTCGGTTATCTCGTCACTACTAGGCGACACCGCAAAGAACATCCGCAGCATCTTTGACTTCGTCGCGGGAAAGAACGCCGTGCTGTTCCTTGACGAACTCGATGCCGTTGCCAAGATGCGCGACGACCGTAACGAACTCGGCGAACTGAAACGTGTCGTCAACACTGTGATACAAGGCATTGATTCCCTTGAGCCGAGTGCAATTGTGATCGCCGCTACCAATCACGCACAGATGTTGGATACCGCGATCTGGCGCCGCTTCCCTTATAAGATTTCATTCGGCGCGCCAGACCGAGAAATGCGGCACGCGCTATGGCTGCACTTCCTAGGCGACGATCCCGCGTATGAAGTTGCATCACGTATGCTTGCCCTGCTGTCGTCAGGGCTTACTGGCGCAGACATCCAACAATATGCGTTGGCTGCACGACGCTCAGCTGCGCACAGGGATGAACAGGTCGATATGTGGAACCTTGCGAGCGCTGTTGTCCGCCGACATGGCACGCCCCCTGGAAATGGAGCAATTGCAGTCAATGACAAGCGTCGTCTGATAGAAACGCTTGCCCACGAGCACCGGGTATCTCAAGCGGAAATAGCACGGTTCCTTGGCGTGACTCGCCAGGCCATTTCACCTTATTTGAAAGCCACGGACGATGGCAACTGATACTCGACCCGTTCTTAATCCGGTTCTCACGCTCAAAGCCGATGCACGACCGCGATCAGTAACTGGCGGTGGTCTTAATGAATCGCACGTACGTGCCGAGAGGCTAGAGCCTCAACGTGCCTATCTAGCGAAGGAACTCCGTGCGCTTGCCACTGCGAAGTGCTCACTGCACGCTGGACTAATGTTAGTCATCGTCGAGATGTTTGACGATTCGCTCGCACCCACCTATACCCCATCTATTCTGTTTAGCGACAAACATCGAGCACAGTTAATTGCGCCCGTCCCAAACGGTTACCTTGTACAAATTCACCAAGCCTCATGTATAGAGTTAGCGTCCTACATTGAGTCTACTAACAGAGGTGAGGCGCGTGCACTAATTTCGCGAGTTAAAAGCCTCGAGACCATGTTTACCTCACCGCTCGCGGGCGGCCAAAATTTTGACAATCTTTGGCGGGAAGCCACGGAGCGCGAGGACGGCAGAATTTTCACTGCTTGGTTCTCTCCATTTTTCGACGGAAAGGCGCGAGAAAGTGTCACGGCATGTATCAATGCCTCGCAACGTGAAGGCAAGATCCGGCCAATAGCCAATCTAATCTCAATTACGCGCGAACCTGGGTCAAACGCTGACCAGTTGCAGGTGCAAAATGCGGCCAGCTCCCTCAGCATAGCGCGGAGTACGCGCACGTATCGGCAAGTCCCATTCACACAAATGGAATTCGCAGCGCCTGATGCGAATTCGCTGCGGCAGCTTGTCGCCGCTGGCGCTGTATTCCGCATCGACCCTGTAAAGCCCGTTAAGGCAGCCGTCGCGCCTCGAGCGCCGGACCCAGACAGACCCGTTCCCGATGAACAATGGCAGCCGATAGTTGGTATTGTCGACGGTGGACTTTTCGCTCAAAGTTACGATCCGATGGTTGCATGGCGGGCACCATCTCTCGTTTCGGACGTTGCTGCCAACCGCAAGCATGGCAACCAAATTACGTCGCTTGTGGTCCAAGGCGGCGCGTGGAATACACATCTATCGATTCCAGACTTGGTGTGTCGAGTCGGAATCGCTCAGGCTATTGCTCGCGAAGACCGAACCGGCGCCACATCGGACGAGCTCGATAGTTATTTGCGCTCGATAATCGGACGTCATTCGGGCGACACCAAGGTGTGGAATATGTCTTTTAGCGAACCGGTAGACGGTAATAGACCGCTCTATATGAGCCGTCTGGGCCATCGCCTACGTCAAATTTCTCGCGATTTTGGCGTGTTGCCTGTTATCGCGATTGGCAATCACGCTCCGGAAAACACCGTCAGACTTTGCCCTCCAGCCGATTGCGAAGCCGCATTGACTGTTGCAGGCCGAAAATCTAACGCTAACGGAGAACCCGGGCCACCTTGCGATGTAAGTCTACCGGGCCCTGGACCCGAAGGACTCTTCAAACCTGAAGTCTCGTGGTTCTCTTCGCTGCGAGGGCTCGGTGGAGAGATGCTTGAGGGGTCGAGCTACGCAACAGCAATTACCTCGTCGCTCGCTGCTCATACGTTCCACAATCTTAAAACGCCATCACCGGATCTTGTTCGTGCTCTCTTGATCAATGCGTCGGAGCGGGATTCATTTGACTATCGACTCGGGTGGGGAACGCCACATCAAAATCAGCGACTCCCCTGGGTTTGCGCAGAAGGAAGCGTAACACTAGCCTGGAGTACGAGTCTCGCAGCAGGATTCTGGCACTACTGGGATGACATCCCAATTCCTCCGGAATTTGTGCATGATGGGAAATTGCGCGGACGAGTTGCGTTGACCGCCATTCTCAATCCACTGGTCTCCGAACTTGGTATGGCAAACTACTTTGCCACCCGGGTGCAAGTCGCACTTCAATATTGGACTCCGAATGGGAAGGTCTCGAACCTCGCTGGTAGCATGCGAGAAGATCAAGCAGCAGAGTTAGAGGCGCGCTCTTCATTGGCGAAATGGAATCCCGTTCGCCATCACGTCAATCACATTAAAAAAGGTCGAGCCTTTAGTGGTAGCACATTGCGAGTTTGCGCACGAGTATTCCCTCGAGATCTATATCAATTCGGACATACGCGTAACGAAGACGTGCCGCCGAGTGAAGTAGCTTTCGTTCTGACGCTTAGCGCACCGGACGACGCACCCAATCGAGCGTCGATCTACAACTCGCTCGTCGCGCGGCTAGGTAATTATGTCGAAAGTGCCGTCAATGATATCGATGTCAATGTCGAGCAGTAGTACAGGCTCGCGCACGGATCCAGTGCTGTGTTTCGCATCGCTATGCTCAAGCTTATTCGGCGGCGATTCCTGTAAATGATCACCTTTCCTAAGCAAGGGGAAATTGCATGTGTAAGTAAAGCGGATGTGACTAGGTACGCTGACGTGCACAGCAGCGTACCTCTCATTTCGCTCTTCAGAAAACACTGCGCAGAACAGGTTCGCTCACGATAAGGTTTGTTGTTCGACGCCAGACATTCTCGATCATTCTGCGGTTAATCCAAGATGTGGCCGTTGCCCGTGCCCAGCAGATTCGGCATCGACAGTATCCTGATGGGAAGTCAGTGTGCTTGCACCTGGGCCGATCCATAATGCCCGGGAGAAGTAACCCAACCGCACCATTACATTGGTATCCAGCCGGGGGGGCGTGTTACCAATACCGTTCAAGGCATCCGGTCGCGAATCGCGATCAGCAGATCGATGCGCCTCTCTACGAGCAGCGGGATGGGCGACTCGCCGCTGACCCACCGCCCAACTGTCCGCCGGTCGTATCCGGCGCATTCCGCAAATGTGACTTGAGTCCAGCGAAGGCGAGCCAGCGCGTAAGCAAGGTCAGCAGGCCTCATGATTTGAGCAAAATGTCGCACATAAATCCCGATCAATCGGGACATTTTGTCATATCGAAAGCAAACCGACGTCTCCCCGTTGCAAAGAGGCAGCCAGGTCGATCCAGTGCTGTGCGACAGACCTCTTCGGCAGGGAAACCTGGTCGCCAGCGCTTTCAGGCCCGAGGCTGTTGACAAAGGAGTCTCGAGCTGGACGAAGGCCGGCTCATCCGACGGCAGCGATCTCGGGCGGGGCCAGACTGCCGGGCTCATTCGCGAGCCCGGCAACTCCGACGCGGCCCTGCTCGCGCTGGTACTGCGAAATCCAGGTCCGCACGAGATTCGGGTTGATACCGTGATCCATCGCAGTGCGCGCGATCGATACGCTCGGCTTGAGACATTGCTGTATCAGCTCGCGCTTAGCGCTCTCGTCGTATTTGCGCCGTCCGTCGCGCTTGGAACCAACGACCAGACGGCCCTGCAACCCTTCTTCCTGTTCGCTCATGTCTACCTGTCCACGTTGGTTGAACATGGACACGTAGCCTCTGTGAATCAGCCGAGCATGGGAAGGGTGTGGTTTATAGACCGCTTACAATTAATTGCGCAATAACCCATTGTGCGAGCCAGTTTGGGTCGAGTAGACGCTCGACCGCGAAAAAATTTGTCCCTAGCTCTACATATAACGCCCCTTTTGCCGATTTATAGGGAGGTATCTGCAAGCCCCGTCGTCGGATGGCTGACTGCGTCTGCGCTCCGTCCGGAACCGCGGTGACTAAGCGTTGCTCGAGCAACTGATACCCCCGTCGCGGCAGCGTCAGTCACATGTTTTCTGTTGGTATTGTTGAAGGAAACTGAAATGTTTATCACCCTGGAGTTGTGGGATGAAGAACCACGACACGATGGCGAGCCTGTCCGCCTAGGATCGCTGCTTGAGGCCCGTCTGGATATGCACGCATTGAAATATCGTGTGCTGCCAATCAATCTGCACGGCCTCCTGTCTCTTGAGCCAATCAGGATATGGACGATTGGCCGCCCGCATACTGCTGATAGTCACTCGGATGCGCTGGAGGGCGTACGGCTTTTGCTGGCTGATTCATCCAGCTATGTCGTCATAGTCGATGATCGTGACCGGACCTTCGAGGACATCCTCGCAGAAGCGCGCGCCAGCGGTGACGTGGTCTACCGCGGCTATGAACATTCGAACTACGCCCGACGCTACATTCATCAGGAAACGCGATGAGCGCGCAGAAGAAACCGAAATCAGTGACGCGTACTCCCAATTCTGTGCGACGCCGCGTCACGTCTGGCGGCCCTTCACTGAATGCACCGCTCGAATCAACAACAAGCTCAGAAATGCATACAACCAACGCGCAAAAAACCGGCAAGTGGTGGGAATCCCGCGCAACCGATGCTTCACATCACGTCGACCACCCCGCTGCGTACTATGTCGCGAGTGCGTTAAGCCTTCTTCTTTCCGGCATTCTGGCGTGGAATGCGTTCGTCGCGGAGGATCACTTCTGGTCGAACCTGAACATGATATTCACCGCTGGCGCACTGACCCTCGCCGCTGCTGCCAGTACCCTGCTACAGATCAGGCCACTACGTACATCCGCCGGTCTACCGGTGACCGGCGTGCTGCTTTTGGCAGGCTCGGCGTGGCTATACCAGGATGCCAGTAACCAGACCGTCTTGAGGTTGCACCGCTACTTCGCATTTGACGTCTCCCAACTCGCGCAGGCCATCGCCACGGGCACCAGATACCTCTATGCCCTTGAAGCGGCAGCCTGCATCTCTGCGCTCGGCTTCGTTGCCGCTGTAGCGGTCGCCTACGCTTTGGCGTTCCGGACCACTTCAGGCACAACGGTACGAACTGACTGGTGGTTCCGTGGTGTATCGCTCGGCATGGCCGTCGCTTTCCTGCTCGTCTCAATTGTGTCGTGGAGAATATTCGGTTCCGTCGCAGCGGACGCCATTACCGTTCACGCAGCCTACGATGTCGACTTCACCGACCACTTTAATTGCTCGCTTGCTCCACAGGGAGACAAAGTGTTGTTCTCGACAATGTCCGACAACACCGGCTACGCGATGCACATGGATTTACCCGACCGGCGGCTGCTTTCCATTTCCAAGGCAGATCTTGACGTGCAGTCTCCCACGCTCAATAACCTGACTGTCGTGACATGCAACGAGCCCCCCAAGCCTTGACTGGTTGGGATCTGTAGTGTTCAACTAATCCCCTCACAACCTGAGCCCCAATCTTTGACATGCATTGGAGCGTGTCTTCGCGCGCAAAATAAGCGACGCTCCGATAGGGCCGCGCCGAAGGTCTATGCGTGGCTTGAAGACCGTTAGTTACATTCTCTGCATGTGGCCAGCTCCCGACAATGTCTGGCTTCAATCACACACGTGCACAGGTGTGCTGTTTGCCTCCTGGCCATCAGCGCCCGGATCCAGCCCACCGCGTACCAGCCGTCCCGTGGCCGGTCGCGGGTGGGCACAGCCTCTTTACCACTGCCCGCTTGTCGTCAGGATGATTTTCCCGACGTTCGCAGCCGACTCCATGCGCCGATGCGCCTCCTTCGCCTGCGCCAGCGAAAACGTGCTGTCCACCACCGGCTCCAGACTGCGTCCGCCCGAAAACCGCTCGAGCCAATGCTCGCGGAAACGCCTCACCATCGCGTGCTTTTCCGCCTGCGCTCGCGACTTCATCACGGTGCCGATAATCTGGATATGGCGATACAGAATTGCTTCCAGCTCGACGCTCACCTGTCCGCCGCCACCGAGAATCCCGACCTGCACCAGACGTCCGCCATTCGCGAGCGACGCGATATTGCGAGCGAAATACGGCGCACCGATGAAATCGATCACCACATCCACTCCTCGTCCAGCTGTCTTCTGCGCGACGACATCCGCGAAATCCTGCGTGCGGTAGTCGATGGCGTGGTCTGCGCCCAGTTGCACGACGCGTTCGAGCTTTGAAGCCTCGGAGGTCGCGAACACGGTCGCGCCGCTCGCATAGGCCAGTTGCACGGCCGCCGAACCCACGCCGCCCGCTGCCGCGTGAATGAGCACGGAGTCACCCTGCCTGAGACGCCCGAGATGCATCATCGCTTCGTGCGCTGTGACGAACACTTCGGGGATGGCAGCCGCGTGTACATAGTCGAGCTGCTCCGGAATCGGCATCGCCATGCGCCAGTCGATGCGCGCGAGTTCGGCATACGCGCCACCGCCGACCACACCCATCACGCGGTCGCCGATCTTGTAACCTTGCGCCGACGCGCCGACTTCCAGCACCTCGCCCGCGATTTCCAGACCCATGATGGTCGAATCGCCAAAATCCGGCCGGCCGTAACCGCCGCGGCGATGCGTGAGATCGGCGCGATTCACGCCAGCCGCATGTACGCGCACCAGCAGGTCGTCGGCGCGCAGCTCCGGGTCGGGGACATCGGCAAGTTTGAGGACATCAGCGTCGCCGAATTCGTTGAAGGTAATGGCTTTCATGCTTGTGTATCCTGCGGTGCGTCTGGGGAAATGTGGGCGTCGCCGAGCGTCGCTTGCGCGGCGGCGGACGCCGAAATCGCAGCCGGAAAACCGGCGTAAAACGCGAGGTGCGTGATGGCCGCCGCGAGTTCCCCGCGCGTGACGCCGTTGTCCACGGCGCGGCGCAGATGCGCGGGCAGTTCGTCGTGATGGCCGCCGACGATCAACGCGGCGACGGTCACGAGACTTCTGTCGCGCGGCGAGAGCGCCGCATCGGCCCAGACCTGCGGAAACAGCACGTCGTCGACGAGCGCGGCGAGCTTCGGCGTGAACGCGCGCGCGGCTTCGCGCGGGCTGTCGAAAATGGCGTGAGACATGATGGCGCGCTCCTCAAACCTGGCTGATGAACTTGTGGGTGAGATAAAACCCGATGCCTTCCGCGCCGCCTTCGGAGCCGATACCGCTCTCCTTGATGCCGCCGAACGGCAGTTCGGTCGCGACGATGCGGTACTGGTTAATGCCGATCATGCCGGCTTCCAGACCGTCGGCGACGTCGATGGCGGTGCGTGCGTTGTTCGTGAACGCGTAGGCGGAGAGGCCGTACGGCAGGCGGTTCGCTTCCGCGAGACCGTCTTGCAGCGCGTCGAAGCGCACCAGCACGGCGATGGGGCCGAACGGTTCCTCGTGCATCACGCGGGCGTCCGTCGGCACGTCGGCGAGCACGGTCGGTTCGAAGAAGTAGCCGTCGCCCGCGATGCGCTTGCCGCCTGCGAGCACCGTCGCGCCGCGCGCCACCGCATCGGCGATGAGCTCTTCCATCTTGGCGACCTGGCGCGGATTGGCGAGCGGGCCGACCTGCGTGCCCGGCGTCATGCCATCGCCGACCTTGAGCGCTTCGGTCGCGGCGACGAAGTGCCCGGCGAATTCATCGTAGACCTCGCGCTGAATCAGGAAACGGGTCGACGAAATGCAGACCTGTCCGGTGCCACGAAAGCGGTTGGCCGCGCCTTCGACGGCCGCTTTGACGACGTCGGCGTCCTTGAACACGAGCACGGGCCCGTGACCGCCGAGTTCGAGCGTGATCGGCTTCACACCCTCGGCGGCGCGTGCCGCGAGCAGGCGGCCGATGGGCACGGAGCCCGTGAACGTCACCTTGCGGATGACCGGCGACGCAATCAGTTGCTTGGAGACCTCGTCTGGCACGCCGAATACCACCTGGAGCACGCCTTTGGGCAGGCCCGCGTCGTCGAGTGCGCGGGCCAGCGCGAGCGCGGTCGCCGGGCTTTCCTCACCTGGTTTGATGATGACGCTGCAACCCGCAGCCAGCGCGGCGGACAGCTTGCGGGCGGGCGTGATGGCCGGGAAATTCCAGGGCGTGAAGGCAGCAACGGGACCGATCGCCTGCTTCTTCACGAGCTGCTGCACGCCGGGACGATTCGATGGCACGACACGCCCGTCGATGCGACGCGCCTCTTCCGCGAACCATTCGAAATAGTCAGCCGCGCGCAGCACTTCATCGCGGCTTTCGGCAAGCGGCTTGCCTTCTTCGAGCGTCAGCAGTTCGGCGATATGCGCGGCGCGCTCGCGAATCAGATTCGCGCCGTCCTTCAGGATGCGCGCCCGCTCGGCTGGCACCGTGTTGCGCCACACGTCGAATGCGCGCTGTGCCGTCTGCAGCGCCTGATCGAGGTCCGCCGCCGTGGCGAGCGGCACGCGGCCCAGTTCCTTCAGCGTGGCCGGATTGACGACCGGCGCGCTCGCGCGTTCGCTGGCCGCGATCCATTCGCCGTCGATGAAAAGATAAAGCGAGTCGTAACGAGCATCCATTTCCTTCACCTCAATATAGTTAGCAATTCGAAGCAATTAACATTCATGCCGGAACAGTCGATTGCACCTTGCGTGCCGTTGTCGAACACGACCAGAGCGGCGTGGCAGCGCCGGTTTTCAACTGGCTATCGGCTGGTCGTGCGTGCCTTGTCTGCGGAACCCAGTCTATGCGGGATGCCCGGCCGGTTTTAGCCAGGACGGAAAGAATGATTCTTTCCGCGAGAGGGAAAATCCCGCCGGGCCGCGTTGGGCCGGGCGACCGGGCGAGGCTCTGACGGCGAGTCGCTTAACGACACGCAAACCGGCGCTCGCCTATCATGGCCAGTCCAGAATGGTGAACTCAGAGGAAAGGAAAGGGCGGGATGGACAAGTTATATAACATGTCGGTGTTTGCGAAAGTCGTCGAAATGGGGAGCTTCACTGCCGTCGCGAATCACCTCGACACCACGGTCGGGAACATTTCCCGCGCCGTTTCCGTGCTCGAAGAGTCGCTCGACACCCGCCTCATGCAGCGCTCGACGCGCCGCCTCCTCATCACCGACGCGGGACGACGCTTCTACGAACGCTGCGTGGCCATTCTGACCGACGTGGAGCACGCCGAAGCCGAGGCGCGCGACGCCCTGCTCGAACCGCGCGGCACGCTGCGGGTTCACTCGGTCCCCGGACTCGGCCGCCATCTCGTGACGCGCGCCGTCCTGGCCTACCGCGGGTCGTACCCAGAGGTCTCGGTTGAACTGCTGCTCTCGCAGCGCATGCCAAATCTGCTTGAGGAGCAGCTTGATATCGGCATCGTGATCACGCGTACGCTGCCTGACTCCGCATACGTGAGCCAGAACATCGGCACGAGCCATTGCATCCTCGCAGCATCGCCCGCGTATCTGGCCAGGCGCCCGCCGCCCGCGGCGCCCGAAGACCTGATCGACCATCAATGTGTGCTGCTCGGAACCGTGGACTACGCGCCAGACGAGTGGCATCTCGAAAGCCCGACCGGCAATGCCGTCTATCGGCCCACCGGTCCACACTTCAGCGTCAACGATATGGAGGCGATGTCTCAGGCGTTGCGCGACGGTGCGGGCATCGGCCTCCTCGCGGCATTCTCGGCAATCGACGATCTCCGCAGAGGGACGCTCGTTCGTGTGCTACCCAGGTACCACACGCAGGTGCGCAATGTGTACGCGGTTTATCCGTCGCGCCAGTTCGTCGATGCAAAAATCAAGCGGTTCGTCGAGGCATTGAAGTCGCACGTGGGTGAGTCTCTGCAGACCTACGCCACGGAACTTGAAATTGAAACGGCTGCGCTCAATTCCCCGGAGCGCTAGCGCGGTCAATCTGGGTAGTCGGCTATCCTGACATTGCCGTGGCACTCGTACGTTGCTTGAGCTCCCATGATTCAACCCGTTTCTGACACGCCGCCAGACCCATCATGAATCGATAGCTTTTAAAAACATTGGCACGTATCGGATCGAGAGGATGGAAACAGTTGGAAATCCGTCGAATGATCATTTCACACGGCGAATGACCGCACTTCAACAATTCAAATGTGCGTTATGGCATAGTTCTTCAAACCAACTTCAGGGAAACCAAAACAATGGCCACGCTCGATTCCATTCAGGCAAAGATTGCGAAGCTTCAGGCTCAGGCAGAAGCACTTGTTGTCAACAAATCATTGGTCGTCTTGAACAAGATCCGTGACTTGATGGACAAGCACGGTATCAGCGTTGCCGACGTCGACGCTCACGTGGGCAAGCGTCGCGGCCGCCAAGCTGCAAAGACTGCCGGCACCGCACCGGTTGTGAAGTATCGGGATCCGAAGAGCGGAGCCACCTGGTCGGGCCATGGCCGTGCGCCGCAGTGGATTGCCAGCGCGAGGGATCGAAGCAAATTCCTGGTTGAAGGTGCCGCCCAGGCCGCTGCACCCGTTAAAGCCGAAGCGAAGCGTATTGGAAACTACAAGCGCGGTCCGCAACCGGCACTCTATCGCGAACCGAAGTCTGGAGCGACCTGGAGCGGTCGCGGCCGCGCTCCAGCCTGGATTGCAAATGTGAAAGACCGCTCGCGCTTCCTGATCGCAGACGCTGATAGCAAGACTGTCGAAGCCGCCACCGCCAAGAAGCCTGCTACAGCGAAGAAGGGCGCAGCAGCAAAGAAAGCAACGCCAGCCAAAAAGGCCACGGCTGCAAAGAAGGCGGCACGTGCCACGAAGGCAACCGAAGAGAAAAAGACTGCTCCGACCAAAAAGGCGACAGCTGCAAAAAAGGCCGCACCGGGTAAGTCGGTAAGCATCGCGAAGGAAGCGACGGCAGCGAAGAAGGTGAGCGCGACCAGAAAGGTTACCCCGGCGAAGAAAGCGACGACCGCCCGCAAGGCTCCGACGAAAAAAACCGCCGCGGCGAATGCCCAGGTGCAGGACACGACGATCGCGTCTGCGCCCACCGAAAATGCTGCGCAAGCAGCTGATCTGACGACGGCAACGGCATAAGAGGGCCCACGTCCCGCAGTTGCGGGACGCCTCTGGTGCGAGTGGTTTTAGCAGGTTTCAGAACATGGACGGACTCGAGTCCGTCTGTTACTTTTGAATCTGTTCCTGCTTTGTCGCAAATCCAGATTCACAGAGTGCCAGCGACGCACCCTGTGACTCCAGGCCGCTGAGTCTCCCCAACAGGCTCGGCGGCTTTTTCTTTTTGGACACGGAACAGGCATCGCAACGCCTTCAAATATTGCCTGCAATTAGTAAAGTCCGTTACAGGAGCAATACCTACTTTCAATTGCCTATAAAAGCCTCTCTGACGACAACTCAATTAAGCCAGTCGATAACGTGTGCTGTCGCTACACTCGCCTCAAGGCCTGCGAGCGGGAAGTTCTGACGCCCTTACGTCCTTCGAGGACAGCAAATAGATTTACGCGCAGCCCCTGGACAGCTCGAACATCGAGTGCCCTGTGATATTCTGGTGACACATGACTTGCGCGGGTTAATTCTGAAAACCACGTAGCGAGTGGAGATAACCAGGATGGATGAAAGAAAGCGAGATAGCATCGTCGCCTACCTGCAGCGCAGGATGGCAGAATTCGATATCACCCCAGAGGCCATCGCAGCTTCCATCGCCGACGATCAGCGTCGAGTCAAGGCGGTGAGGTATCGCGACGCTTTTGGCAACGGCTGGGACGGTGAGGGTGTCGCTCCGCAATGGGTCGTCAATGCGACCAGCGCCGGACAATCGGTTGAGCACTTTGCGGTTCAACGAGCAGCAGACGCTTCGGGCAACAAGCGTGCTGTAAATTGGCGGGACGACCCATTCGCGGGAAGTCGACTCGCGACAACCAAGCCTGAGCATCGCCAGGCATCTTGAACGCGCCGTGATGCGCTAATTGCATCACTCTCATCAGCATCGCTGCATCTGACTGATGGTGGTTAGCTGCACTTTTAGGGCGCTGACGCGAGTTGACAGATTTAATGACGCAATAGAGACAGATTTAATACGGTCTACAGCCAAGGACCATTTGAACGCTGCGTTCTGTGTGAAAACGTCTCGATTTTTGTCCAGGAACGAGTTGACCGCGCCACGATCATGGCCAATTCGCCTGGCGATCTCCGTGCCTTTTAATGGCTGTTCCAGGCGAAGTACTCGCTTCACGTCTTCTTTCATTTTTTGGAGCTCAGAGAACCGGGTACGTTACGAGTATGCAAATCCCCGCTACTCGAAAGACCTCACGCTCGCTTTATATCTTGTGCCTCACGGGGGACTCTACAGTGGAGTCTGTTTCATGCTGCATGACGATAATTTATGAAGCCAATCAGCCATTAGAACCTGGCGAGCGATTTAGGAATACCCTATTTACCCCTTTGTTCGAGTTCAGCACGGGTCCGTTCGAGTTCCTGCGCAATTGTCTTCTCATCGGGCAGCACTGTCTGATATTCGGCCGCGAGAATCTTGTTGGGCAGGTTGTCGAGCGCGTAATGCGCTTCAGCAGCCCCCTTCTCTGCGCACAGGATCAGGCCGACAGGGGGATTTTCTCCAGGCTTCATCCAGTGCTCACGGGCATAGTTCAGATAGAGATGCATCTGCCCTGCATCGGCATAGCTGAAGCGCCCCACCTTCAAGTCGATGATGACAAGACATCGCAGGCGCCGATGGAAAAAAACGAGGTCGACCCGAAACCAGGTATCGTCGATTCTCAAACGGCGCTGCCGTCCGAGGAATGCAAAGTCATCGCCCAGCTCCAGCAGAAAATCCGCGAGATGCTGGATGAGGGCCGCTTCAAGATCGGACTCCGAATACTCGTCCTTCATGTCGAGAAACTCGAGGACAAACGGATCCCGTATGGCCTGCTCCGGTGTAAGCAGATCACCGGGCTGAACCTGTGCAGCTTTGCCGAGCAGCGCCGCCTTGTTGTGCGAGAGTGCCAGACGTTCGTAGAGCTGGCTCCCGATCTGGCGGTCAAGCTGACGTACCGACCAGCCCTCGCGTAACGCTTCGGTTTCGTAGAAGACGCGCGCGGCCTCGGTCTTGACGGAAAGCAGCCGCACATAGGCAGACCAGGGCAGCGGAAAGGCCTGGGCGACGATGGTCAGTTCCGGCGCCCTGACTTCACCCGCGCCAGTTGTTGTCGGCATCTGAGATTGTGCAGACGCTGCCTGCACAATCCAGGGGTCGGGAGATTGTGCAGACACTGTCTGCACAATCCAGGGGTCGGGAGATTGTGCAGACACTGTCTGCACAATTCGCTCAGCCGGCCAGGCAAGATAGAACGCCCGCATCTGCGCGAGGTTGCGCGCACCAAACCCACGACCGAACCTGCCGGACAGATCAGTCCCCAAACGCCTGATCAACGCCTCTCCGTAGGCCGCCCGCACCTCACCGCCCTGCTCGAACTCGACGATCCGGCGGCCGATCTCCCAGTACGTGGCCGTCATCAGCGCATTGACGCTGCGCGCCGCTGCCGACCGCGCAGACTCCACCACCGACGCGATTTCGCGATGCAACTCCACGTAATCCGGCTGCGCAATATCCATTTTCGTCATGGTACGTTCACTTCATCCTTGCCTGCGAAGGTGGCCGCGAGACTATCCAGTTGGGACAGTACTGCTGCCCCGTCACGCTCGATCCGCAACTGTCCATTCACAAATCCGCCACGACCGTCATCACCTGGGTCAGCTGCCTCGACATTCCCCGCATCCTGCGTCCAGAAATGCAGATGCGGCCAACCCGCCACGCCACCGCGATCCCGGATCGAGCAGAAGCCTGCATGGGCAAGTCCATGCACGCCAATATAGGCGCGCATGTATAGCGCCAGACGGATTGCCTCGCCCTCACCACCATATTCGTCATTGCGGACGATCTCTTCACCCGGCAACCCGAGCGCAGCGCCCGCTGCCCAGGCCCATGCGGTTGCCTCCGGGTCCGAACACTGGATCACCGCGCGATAGAGTGGATCATCCGGATGATGTCTGGTGTCACAGACAGCATCCAGCATTGCGCGCTGGCCCGCATAAAGATTCCCGTCCATCCATGACCGGAAGCAACGTGGTGTGATCGCGAGATGCCCCGCCTCATGGAGCAGCGTTGAGATTCGACATGCCGGATCGACAGCGAGCGTACCCCTATCAATCCTGCATCCAACGGAAAACCCGCTCGCCCCACTTTCATACCGCGCGGCAATCCCGGTCCAGTTCAGAAAAGCCATCGTGCGATCTCGCGTATCCGCTGCATCGATGACATAACCTGAAATTGCCGAGCCAGCCGAATATCTGCTCATCAAGTAACCCTTCTCCTTTCCAGTGAGCGTGCCGCCCGTTGGATGCGCCGCGCCGCGGCTAGCCGCGTTCCGGATACGCAGGTCCAGGTCCAGTCCCCGTGCCACCACGCAATCACGCCCCCGCTCCACGTTCAGGGTCAGCCGACGCGACTTCACACACCTCTTTGGCGACAGCGCCCCACCACGAGTGGGGCTATCCGTCGCTGGTCCGTGCGTCAATTGCACACCGTTAGGCCGCCCTGGCTGCATCCAGAGACTCGATGGCCTGCATGTTTTGCTCCGCATTATCTGCGCAGGAAAATTGCCGGGCTATCCACCCGGCTCGTTTCCACCTGAAGTTGAAACCGGCATACGCATCGTTGGATATCCCGACCGCTTTGCCGCGGCCCAGGACGATGATGTTTACGCATGCCCGTTCGCAATACGCCTGCCGATCAGTAGTGCCGTACCCAGTCGCCGGGACCAACCACACCGCAATCCCTGCGGGGTAGAACGCGCGGCTCACCAGGTCTGCTCACGGGCGACCTGCCTGACTGTAGCCCCTCATTCTATCGGGCCAGGTGCAAAGTCAAGTCAGCAAGTCCGGCGCGCGGTTTGCCAATCCACGCCGGACATCGCAGCGAGAGCGTCGTCTGTGTCCGAACAACTCGACGAGTGTAAGAGTACGCCCTCGAGCATACGGAAGAACGGGAACGGTGATGTCACCGCGCCGTGCTGATAGTTGCGCGTGTCGACTTGTCAAACTGTGTGGCGCAGTCACGCAGGCCATGAGCCAAAGTAGGGGACGACTGGCGCCACTGCCAGTGTCATATCAACGCCAGCCCAACAACCGAACAATGACACTCGCAGGATCACGTTCGCACACTTCCCGGCACGGACCACGGGGGCGCCGTGGTCGGCCATGCTCCCCGGAAACCTCCCCGAAACGTCAGGGCTATCTGTATCTCAGGATTCGCGTCCCATCTCGCACGCAGAGATCGAATCTAGATCGTCAACTACTTCGGCCGATCAGACGACCACTATCTTGCGCGGCGGCCAAGATAATTGGCGCCGTCTATCGAAGCCGGCTGCCCGCATCACATAGCTCCACAACCACATTGATTCGTATTCCTTATCATTACTCTTCAGGGAATCGGAAGATACGTGCAAGTTGACTCCCAACATGCAGCGCAGCCCCAGGCTGACGCTGAAGTAACGCCAGACCGGTTAGAGAATGTCCAACTCCCCGATTCGCTATGCGGCCTCGCCCGCAAGGGCGGTAGCGCGTGCAGATGCGCGGGGGACATTCATGGAAATCTTGCAGACCTGATCCAATGCAACCTGCAGACGACGCCAGCTCAAGCCCCGGCGTTGTGCCTACCCCGGGATCACCAAACCGTGCGTAAATGTACCCGCTCGGTTAAACAGGTCCTCACTGAAGCTACGTTTGAGAAAGTCACACTGAGGGCGACTAGAAAAGCCCGCCCTGCCGTACATCCCTGGGGGGCGGCAGCGACACCTTCGCGCGGCGCGCTCCGCGGCGGCGCACCACCCGCCGAACGTGCGCCACGAGCTCCGCCCACCCGTCTGATGCCACGAGCACGAGCGCATACTGCCGCACGCCTTCCGCGTTGCCACTCTCCGCCTGCTTCATCACACGCAGGGAGGCCCGCATCGCCACGCGTCGTGCGCGGTCCAGCAGCTGGGCGCGGCTCATGCCCGGCCAGCACGCCGCGACAAACTGCGCAATGCCAGCCGGCAGGGATTCCGGTGCGCAGCCCGGCGGCAGCGCCATGGCAACGAGTTCAAAACGGTCGGCCATCGTGGACGAGACTCTCTCTCTATATGTATACGGGGGATGCGTGAGTGGAGGATTCCAGGCAGACGCGCCGGAGGCGTGAAGACTGTGAAGGGAGCGCCCGGCCCGTCACACAACCGGACTTACACAATTTCCCTCACCTCACCTCGCTTTGTTTTGCTTCACTCGTCGCCGGGCCACCAGGGCTGGGGACGGGGTGCGTCGATCGCGTAGTCCTCGAGGCGCTTGCCCGCGAGCCACGCTGGACGCCGCCCCCGGCCCGACCACTTCCTGCCCGTCGCCGGATCGTAGTATTTCGCCGGCGCGGGCGCCGGTCGGTCATAACCCAGCGCCCGGCGGATTTCCTGCTCGGTGATCCCCAGCAGTTCAACCTCCTCCCGGAACCGGGCCAGGACTGTGGCGACTTCGCGCGACCGCGCATCGGCCAGCAGGTCGTTGACGTGACCAAGTTCGGCTCGCAGGGTTTTCAGGTCGGACATGGGCCTTCATGGCAAAGCGGCCGGAGCGGCGCATGTCCTGATTCTAGCGTCCGCCGCAGATCGGTAGCGGCCGCCCGTCGCGTTCCGTGAATGCATCAGTACGCAGCAGCTACCCGGTTGCGGGAGCAGAAATCAATGAATTACAGAATACGTATCAATCACTACATCGATTGATGGCGGCCGGTCCGCATCGGGCCGCGATGCGCTCCGGCATGGTCCTGCGCACCCTGGCCAGAGCCAGTCCCGTGAAACATCGCCTGAAAATCGTCATATTATCTTTAAAAATCAATTACATAAATAACAAAACTCAACGCACCCCTATTGTTTCACGGACAGCCGTCGGGCGGGTAAAACTGGGCCACATTACCGTCATAATGTGGCCCAGTTTAAGATCTAGTCGATCGCAGCGGCGCCCTTCTTCTCTGCAGCGTCATGACAGACTCGCAGGCGCCGCATCGCGGGCGAGCGCATTGAGTTGAAATCCAAACTGCTATCTGACTGACGGCGACGGCGGCTTAACTTCACTCCCGACAAGGAACGGCTTTCCCAGACACGAGCGTAGCCGATGAACTGCATACGCCACACAGCGGAAACCTCGGGTTGCCCGACTTCAGCACCCGTGTGGCTGCGGCACACGATCCCGTGCTGCTGGCGTTCCTGGAAATGGAACCGCCGCACGTCGATCGCGTGGCGTAGCTGTACACAGCCACGCGCCCGAATTTGATGCGTGGAGGATGCGGAAACTGCGCTCGTGCCACTCACTATTCACAGGTGAATGCAGGAGCCAGCACCACGCTCGACGATGCGTGCCCCGACCGATGTGAGCCGCTACATCGTTTTGCTGAACTACGGTAACTGGAAGTGGGCGTTTGCGGACGAGGCCGACAATCCGACTCGTGCCGAACTGGGCGGTGCGCTCGACGCTAGGCACACGCGTGACGAGGGCGATGCAAGGCCGTCGACCATGACTAATTACTACAGCTGGGCCGTCCAACCCGCCCGGATGCCGTCGCCATGCGCGGCGTCGATCCATCTAGCTCATCTGCTACTGTCTGCCTGCTGACCTCCCGGACGCCGTTGCGGTCGCTGCGGCCAGTACCGCACCGGCGCCGAACGGCTCTTTTAGTAGGCGACAAAAACGTGCCTATCTAGCCGGCGGAGCTCGACAAGCTCAGCACCTCTATATCACCCTCCGCCACGCCCCGTCGCCGTGGGTGACCGTACATGCGTCCTGCGCACCGTGGCTAGGCCGACTACCGTCAATTCTTCAAGCCGCGACCCGACGCTTCGACCAAGGAGCAGCAATTCATCGTGACTTCGCCGTGCGACATCTCCTTCGAAATAGCAGATCCGTTGTATCTCGCCTGCCAACAACGAGTTGCAGCGCGAAATGAAGCCCGATCGGGGAGCACGGAGCCACGCCTTTGGAAAGGCCTAAACCTGTCCACGCTGTGTCGTCTGCAAGCAGGGCCACGTCGTGATCGAGCTCGGGCCTGCTGAGTTCCACCCCAACTATCCGATGCGCCACAGGTCATCTGCTAGTTGAACGCTACTCACGACAAGCACGCCAAAATGCACAAGTTACCATTCAACGATCTCGCTCAATTAGTCCGGGTCTAGAAGGCTACCCTCAGCTTGTCGGCAGGATCTTTGCCGGCCCTTCCGAGTCCTCGCAGCGTGCAACGACGCTCGAGATTCGATTACGAGGCCAGTCTGAGCAACCGCGCCGGAAAGTGAGAACTTGTAGCTTGGCTATGTGGAGGACGCCGGCATAGACGAAGTCGCAGCGTCGACGCACTGGTTACGCTGCTCATACGCGAGAGAGGTGGCACGGGATTCGATGCGTGCAACGCATTGGTCAACATGGGCGCCACGCAGATACGGATTTCCTATCCATTTGTTGATGACGAAGAACGTGACAGGCGAGCCGGTAGCCGAAGGCTATTTGGCTGAGAAGCTGATCCAACTCCCCGCCCATAACGCCGGCGCTGATCGTGGCGCAGTGTTACGTCGGCTTTCGTGCATCTGCTTACGCGCACATATGCCACACGCTTCCCCTTTCTCTTCGAGGATTCCAAAAATCATCGGGATATGAGATTCGCCTAAACGTTTCGAGCTTCGAGCGCGCCGCCCTGCGGCACAATCTCGCCAGCCATGTCCCGCGGCAGATCGCTGATGCTCACTCGATTGAGCTCACACAGGGGGTACAAATGCAGACCTCTACAGCAGCCGCACGGATGTCTCAGCTGGACACAGTCTGACAATCAGGTCGTGATCGCCCTAAGCTCCACACTTGGAACTCCGGTTTTATCCCGGACTTTTAAAGCTAAGGCATTCGCAATCTCCGGGAAAATGTCCGACTTTCCGCTGTATAGCCCATCTCGCCCGTCGGCACTGGCCTGTCAACTTGCTCTGATCGTTCCGGGAGGACAGCACCGATGATTGAGCAGGGTAAAAAGTGTCTCCAATGGAGACACCATAACTCCATGAACTCTGGCGTTGTTTGCGACCATTCAGGCCCGCTCTACACGCACGGCATTGGTATCGGGTTACCGCGCCCGCCGGCACCGCCGTCGGATGCATTCACTCTCTTCAGGTCACGTTCGCCCATTGCCGCGGCTCCCACGCCAATGGGAGTGACTCCAAAGGAGGCACTCGCTGCCAAGACTGTTTGCCGATTTGAGCACTACGCCAGAGCAAGCAATTCAAGACGGAGCAGGCAAATGGCATATACATGTGCGCTCGCCTGAACTCTATGCACACGATGTACTGGGTTAGCTAACTGGTTATCCGAGAGGGAAACGTGAACCCGTGTCTCCAAAGGAGACACTTTCACATGAAACTGCGGTTTCGCTCCCACACTCGGACACAGCGAGGGATCACATTCGAGGAAACCGATCGAAGACGTTTCTGTAGAAGCGCATCCAACGCGTCGGTCTCCATACGCGGATTGCAGCTGTACTCCAACGCATCTTCGTGCTGGGCATAAGCCCAGTCCTCAGTCAGAACAACAGCCAGACGGGAGTGTCTCCATTGGAGACACTCCAACGTGAAGCTTGGCAATAAGTATTTATTCGCAAATCCGTCATACCGAAATCCGCAATGGCGGGGCCTTCCGGATAAGACCGCACCACTGGCAGTGGGCGGCAAACTTAACAAATGAGAGAAGTCTCTAGGAAAGATGTCCCGGCCCAACACACGCATGTCGGCCACACCAACCAGAAGCTCAACGAAAGTGTCTCCATTGGAGACACTTCAGATCCAAGAATTTGCGCCTGCAATAGAACACGATCAGTGCTGCGGCAGAGCTCTTCAAATGGGGAAACTTCGAAGTGCGTCGCTCTTGCCCCTCGGTTCTTCGGCTTAAGATCGTCCCATGCTCTCCCGACGGACCTTACCAAAAAGATGACGTAAAAAAAGCCCGATAAATCGGGCTCCGTGGTTCGCACAAAAGGACTTAGGCTGGGCCAGTAAACAGTTGCGCAATTAGCTCACGAACCTGCTTCTCTTTTTCGTCGGTGAGCAGTCCCGCTCTTATCTTTACCGTTAGCCCCGCGGAATCGCGGGTAATAGATCCGGCTTGGTTCCCTCCGGCAAAGATCTTTTCGATCTTTCGATCACGAACGTTAAGGTCCGTCTTCCCATCGTCCTCGATTGCCTGCTTGATGGCCTTCGCGAGTTTCGTTTGATCGAGATCGCCAGCGACGACCTTCGCCCAAGCCTGCTTGGCATGCTCGAACGCCTTCGCATCCTGCTCCCGCAGCGCTGACACCAGGTTCTGGGCGGCATGGGCTCCGAGCAACCGTGGTTGCACGTCCAAGTCACGAATAACAAAGTCCGGCAGCTCTGCAAAGGAAAGGAATCTATACAGTTCCGAACGCGAAATCCCCAAAGCTTCAGCCACCCGCTTGCGATTGGGAAACTCTTTCTCCGTTCGCCGAATCGAACGTGAAATCTCGTAGTCCGACAAGTCTTCCCGCGCGACATTTTCGACGAGCGCTAGCAACGCCATCTCTTCGTCAGAAAGATCGACCACGAAGACTTTAATGATCTCCTTCTCGATCATCTTGTGCGCGCGCCAACGTCGTTCGCCCGCCACCAGTTGATAGCCCGCGTCCTTACGCCGGACAACAATGGGTTGAACGAGGCCCGACTCTCGAATCGACTCTGCAAGTTGAGTCAGCTTGCTTTCGGAAAATACCTGGCGTGGTTGCCAAGGATTCGGAACAATGTCGGCGACTCTCACCTCTGACGGCAAACCAGCCTTCTCCAACTCGGAGATTCGCTGCTGTGCTTGCGCCAGAGCTCCCGCCATTCCGGGGGCAGTCAGCGGCGTCTTGTTCTTCTCTGATTGTTCAGCGAGCTTGATATCTTTCGTTGCTCGAACGTCGGCCGTTTTGGCCATCATGCGGTCACGCAGGCTGCTCATTGGCCGGCCCTCCACTGTGCAACATATTGGTCGTCAATCCACTTGCAGTAATCCATTAGTGGCTGCTTTACCCGAGCTAACGTCTTCGCCACAGTGTCAGCGCGTGACAAATCGAACACGGTCGAGAATGCCAACGCACCATTGCTCATGACCGAACTTGCCGGAATCTCGATCGCATGAAGCCAGTCGCCATAAGCTCGCTGCGTCCACGAGCGAACGACCGGCGCGGACGAGGTCGTCCCGTAGTCAACTTTCGACAGGAGCACGGAAACAAAGTCGTAGGTCTTGTCGACGTCGTGCTCGGCAAAGCCATTCGCGACTTCGGCGAACAACGACCAAAAGGACGAGGAGGATATGAAGTCGAGACTCTCGGGCACCAACGGCATCACCATCGAATCCGCCGCCATCAACCCATTCAACGTCATATAAGAAAGAGACGGCGCGGTGTCGATAATGATGTAGTCGTACTGGGTCCGAAGCGGCTCAATCCCGTTACGCAAAATAGACCAGAACTTGAATCCGGGATTCGTCTTCTGCTCAGCGGGGAGATGAAACTCCGCGTCATGCAGATAGTTATGCGCTGGAATGATGTCCAGTCCGTCCCAGTAAGTGCTCTGAACCTTGGCTCCTAGACCACCTTCGATGTTGGGATCGTAGATATAGGGGAGGACGGTGTCGTCCCAATTAATATCCTTCTCCGCATACAGGCCACAGAGTTCCGACAGTGACGCTTGCGGATCCAGGTCGATCATGAGTACCTTGCGGCCGCGTAGGCTGAGACCTTGACCAAGGCACATCGAGGTCGTAGTTTTGCACGAACCGCCTTTGAAGTTCGCCGTGGTCAATACGCGGCCACGTTGCTCTCGTGTGCCGGTGACAAGCGGCGTCTGATAGATCGTCGAGACTTTTTGCACCCACTCCCGAGCGTCCTTCAATGAAAAGATGCGTGCCCGGCCAGTTCCGTGCGTTTCTCCTGCGGGAAGCTCACTGCCATCCTTCGTAGCGAGATAATTGATCTTCTGTCGATCAAGGCCACAAAGCTCCGACAGCTCTCCAATCGTGAAGACCGGGGCATTTTTCCGCGGACGCGGTGCCAAGATTTGATCGCGGAGTTCGTCCGTCATCACTTTCAGACGATCTGCAAACTCACTGAAATCCGTGAGTTTCACCCGTCGATCGATACTTGGAAGCTCGCTCAAGTTCATATTGGAAATTCCTTTTCATCAAAGGTGAGGTGATTTCTGAACACCCACCTTCTATTTCTACGGTTTGGCAGCATTCGCTTGTCGAACCGTAGAATACTCGTCGTGCCGAAGAATTGCCATTACATTCGCTGGTTCCGAAGCCATTCGAGTCGATATTTTCGAAAAAGCTTGAGTTTCAATCGCTTAGCCAACGGTTTTTGGGGCGCCGTACAGCAGTTGGCGGCCCCCACTGCTGGGGACCGTCTGAATCAAGGGTCTATCAGCGTTTAGACCAACACAAAACACCTCACCTTGCGTGCATGAAAGTCACTTGTTTCTGTGCAGCTTTCGCACCGCAACACAATTTGCCTCACCTTGTGGATTCAAATTTCTACATTTTTTTTCGGTTTAGCTGCTGAGCGAAGTTGTCGTCAGAAGGAAACCAGCACGTAGATTTCTTTTTCTTGCATGGCTGTGGTTAGTTTGTTTTTGTAAACATAGAACCAACAAACCACTAACAGAAACAGAACTTCTTAATCTAAACAGCCACTTAGCGATTCAAGGTGAGGTTTTATGTGTTAGTGGTGCTGTTGATTGAGTGCGATGGTGAGGTGTTTACCCCGCGAAAGTGAGGTATTTAGGGTCGCAAGGTGAGATCTTTGGGCGCTAATGGTGAGGTAATTTGTGATTGGCTTAGCGGAAGGTGAGGTGTTTTGAGCAGGGCATACTGACTAAGGTGAGGTGATCTGTGTTGACAGCGCACCTTGCCGTCGGTACCGTACGGCACAAATTGCGGCCACGATGGCGAGGGGAGTCGAATGACGGCAGGAGGGCAGGTAGCCACGTCCAGGCAGTTGGCGTTGGCGCTTTTCGACGATGCGCGAGGGGAGGACTTACCGGTCGAGGCAGCCCGAAAAGATATCGGCTTCGCGCGAAAAAACGTCCTCATCCGAATCGTAGATCTCGGTGTCGCCGCGCGGCGACTGATCGATGCAGCTTACTTTGTCGTGGCTCAGGAAGCCGGCATTCACGATCTATATGACGTCGAACTCGACTACTTTAAGTGGCTCATGCGGTACTCAAGCCGCAACAACGCTCACCTTGAGCAAGTCATCACGGAAGCTCAGAGAGCACTCATCCAGGCCACGGCGGAAGCCGAGGCTGATGGTACAAAGCCGTTTGGCTCCGTCCAGCTGATTGGTCGAATCTCTTACGCCGGCGGCCGCTTCCAGTTTCGAGTCCCCCCGGACCTGATCGGCATAATTCGCGGTCCAGGGAAGTCACACTGGTTAAGTCTTCGGATCACGTCGCTGTTCACGCTCAGCTACGCGCGGGTGATGTACGACCATCTACTGCCATACGCCGACGAGGGCATAACCGAATGGTTCACTCTCGATGAGCTTCGTTCCTGGCAGGGTGCGATCGGTGCAAAGGCGAAAGAGTTCAAGTACTTCAAACGCGACTGGCTCGGACCGGCTGTCGAGCAGATTAACGCAGTTTCCGATCTACACCTTTCCTTCGAGACTCGCAACGAGCAAGGCTCCCGAAAGATCGGTCGCCTTCGTTTCCGTATCGAACGTAAAGCCGTCGAAGAGCGCTTGTTACATACACACGAACAAGCGAAGGTGTTGTACGAAACGCTCAAGCAAGAATTCGGTCTCTCCAGCGCGCAATTCGGCCAGATTGCGTCGGATCGCGACACGTACACGGACGAGCGCTTAGAGCAGGCCATTGAGCGTACGCGCTTCAGTCTAAAGCTCGGCAAGGTATCGAAGAGCCCTGCGGGCTTTTTCATGAAAGCCTTGAAGGAGCGATGGATTGTGTCCGACGCTGAACGTCAGATGGTGGAGCAACAGGAGACACTCGCGCTTGCGGAGCGGCGTGAAGTAGATGCGAAACAGCACGTGGAAACGCGCGTGGCTCTGCAAATTGCAGCACAGAACGTAGAGGCCCAGAACCGGATCGTCGATGAGGTCCGCCGAGGCTGGGAGATATACCAAGGTGCGACGGCGAAGCAGCGGGACGATTGGCGCAGAGCCTTTAGGGGCAGTGCGGCAGGAAAACTTACTTTACGTCGTCTCGGCATAGACGCATCAGTGGATCTGCCCGAAGCAATGTTTGCTCGATATCCGGATCTGCACGATGGTTTCGCTGGATTCGTTTTCAACAAATCACGCACAGCAAAGAGCAAGGAGCGGTAGTCTTCGGCTCGCGCAGGCGCGGATGTTGAGAGGAACTTCTCGAACCATAGCCGTTCACCTCTTTGGCAAACCCTGAATGCACTTACACCGCACCATAGGTGTGCACCTTTGATGTGTTTCCGGCGTTGCGATCAAACATCAAAAGGAGCCATTAAGCGCGCCGGTGTATAGCCCGCAAAGTCACGGCATGACATAGAGCTTCGTGAAAACGATGAAGCGCGATTACGTCGCCTTCATGCCGAAGCCAGATGCAGCGGCCGTTGCACGCAACCTGATCATTGCGTTCATATTGCATTACAACGAGGAGCATCCCCATAGCGCGCTCGAATACCGCTTGCCTCGCGAGTTCCTGCGCTCGATGACGCAGCAACCTTAGTGTGAAGCTGTGTCCACTATTGCAGGGGCAATCGCCATTCGAAGGCTGATTACGCGCCTTGATACGCCGCGCTAGTTTTCGCTCTTCTTCGTGGGTAGTCGAAAAGCTCACTAAAAACTGCACCATTTCGCTCAAATGCTTGCAAGCGCTTGCAAATCAGCGCTTCCAAACCGGATGAACGGAATGGTGTGCAAATCCCCCCGCTTTTGACGCGGAGCACCTGAACCGCCATTGTTCTAATTGACGCGAACCAACTCGTCTTGCGCGCGCGTCATGCCTCTCTTCCGTCGTTCCAAAAAGCAGATCGCCCTGTCTACCGCTCCGGGCGGCTACTCCGAAGAAGATCCCGAAAAGATCATCTTCGATCGCGGCACGCGCCTGCGTGTCGAGGCCAACCACTGGAAGCTGCTCTGCTTCGTGCTTGCCGCCGTCGCTGGCGGGGCGGTGTGGACCCGGCAGCCGCCGCCTTCCGTCGTTAAGTCCTACGGCATCTCGGCCGACGCGGGCGGGCGCCCGCTGATCCGGCAGCTCGCCGCATACAAGCCTGACGACCAGGCGCTGCGTTCGTCTATCGCCGACTCCGTGCAGCGCTGGTTCACCATCGAGCCTGTGCTTACGCCGACGATCGAGACGTCGCGCCTTGCGCGCAACATCAATGCCGTCAAGTCGCAGATGGCCGACAACGGAAAGAACCAGTTCGCCGCGTGGCTCAAGCAGGACGCACCGTTCCAGACCATCACCGCCAATCCCAAGCTCGTTCGCGAGACGAAGGTCAGCAACGTCTCCGTGCTCGACGATTCGACCGTCGTTGTCGAGTTCACCACGTCCACGACCCAGTTCCCGGCGGACAAGCCGGTTGAAGTGCGCTACGCGCTGACGCTGCGCTACCAGATCGTTCCGGCCAGCTCCGACGACGCGGTCGGCACCAACCCCTTCGGGATTTTCTTCCCGTTCTTCACGATTCAACGAACCGCATGACGAACCCGGCACTCCGCTTCCAGTTGCCGCTTGCCGCGCTCGTCTGCGCGCTGGCGATTTCCAGCCCCGTCCACGCCGCGCGCAAGACACAACCGCTCCAGACACTCTCCGGCCCGCTGGACGTGGGTTCCATCATCGGCGACCCGATGAGCCCGGTGAACCCGTATAACACGGGCGTGGATCCGGTCACGATGCCCAACGACGCGCGCATCGTCGTCTTCAACTACAGCCGCGACCAGATCTTCTGCGTGATGGCCGCGCCCGCGAAGCTCACGACCATCGAGTTCGCGCCCGGCGAGAAGCTCATCTCTGATCCTGCATTTGGCGACACGGTGTCGTGGACATGGGATTCAGATAACGCGAACCACCTGTACATCAAGCCGATGCGGCCGTCGCTCGTCAACACGATGCACGTCTCGACGAACCTGCGCGACTACTACTTCACACTGGTTTCGTCGCCCGTTGGCGGTCTGTTCTACCAGAGCGTGCGTTTCCACTATCAACAATCGCTGCTGGCGAAGGCCCGTGCGCGTGCTGAGGCCGATGCGGGTGGGGCCGGTGGAGCAGGTCAGGGCGCCGGACTGGACGCGGGCCCGGACGCGGGGCGCAGCGGCTCGACCGACTCGGGGCCGCTCGGCGTCTCGCCCGAGAAGCTCAATTTCGAATACACGGTGTCGGGCTCCGCGCCGTTCAAACCCGAGACGGTATTCGACGACGGCAAGTTCGTCTGGCTGCGCCTGCCTGCCGGCGCGCCGTTCGCCGTGCCGATCGTCAAGGATCACGGTGACGACGTCGCGCCGAATTTCATCCGTCGCGGCCCGTACATCGTCGTGCAGCAGCTCGCCGACAAGATCGTGCTGCGCGCCGGGAGGGACGACGTGACGATCACGCGTGGCCGCCACGGCCTGTTCGGGTTCTGAGCATGTCGCACCCGAACCCGCAGCCGACCGATCAGGAACGCGTCACCAAGGGCAAGTCGCCGCGTGGCGTGCTATTCGCCGTGGGCGCGCTTTTCGCCGTCATCATCGGCGCGCTTGGCTTCTACTACCAGTCGAAGGAAGCGAGCCAGGCCGACGCAGATGCGAAAGCCGACAAGGCAGCCAAGATGGCGGCATCTGTCGATCACACGCACAACGGCGAAGACATCGACAAGATCATCAGCGACCAGCAGACTGCGGCGCGCGAAGCCGAGCGAAAGGCACGTGCAGCCGCTGGCGCCTCTGCGCCCCCGGCTGCCAGCGCGAAGTCGGGCCTGTCCGTCGACCAGTTCGCAAGAGAAACGGCATCGTCACCGACTACCGGGGCGCAGGCGAATGTCGACGCCATCTACGCCTCACCGATCTTCACCCCGGGCAAGAAGGTCAGCGAGCAGCAGAACAACCAGTCCGCCGGTTCGCTGGGCGTGCAGGGCGTGCTGACCCCGGCACAGATGGCGATGCAGGCGGCGGCTGCGCAGCAGTCGGCAACGAGTTCGGCTGAGGCGCAGGCCAGGGCGTTGAGCGCGGCGATGGGGCAGGGCAACGCCACGTCCACGACCTCGTCGGCCCAGCGCGATCTCCAGTTCATCAAGGATGCAAAGGCGCAGTCGGCGTCGGGCGAAGGGTTCTCGAGTGCCGGGTTCGTGGGCCAGTCGGGCGCGTGCACGCTCTCGCCGCCGCATCACATTCCGGTGCTTGTCATGGAAGGTGAGAATTCCGACCGTCCCGGCACAGCGGCGCTCATGGTCGAACAGGACGTCTACGACAGCGTCACGGGCACGTGTCTGATGGTCCCGAAGGGCACGATGATCACTGCACCGTACCAGAGCGATATCAAGGTCGGTCAGGAGAGCATCCTCGTGGCCGCCACCGAGATGCGCCTGCCCAACGGCAAGCAGGTGCCGCTCTATGGCGCGCAGGGTGCGGACCAGAACGGCTATGCGGGCTTCTCGGGTGACGTCAACAATCACTTCTGGACGATCTATGGCGCGTCGTTCCTGACCGCCATCCTGCTCAACCATTTCGACGGAAGCGATACCAGCTCGACAACGAGTGGCCCGTATGGTGTCACGCAGGTCGGCAACACGGCCGGGCAGGTGGCCGCGCAAACGTCGCAGTCGATCCTCAGCCGATACCAGAACATTCCACCTACGATCACGATCAAGCCGGGTCAGCGCTTCATGATCAAGGTGAACCGCGACATTCACCTGGAGCCGTACCGTGGCTAGGCACGCGCTCGCATTCATGTCCCTCGCGCTTGCGATGGCGGGTAGCGCGCATGCGGCCCCGGCTCCCTCGATCACCCAGGTCATCAGCCCGGTGTCCCTCGTGCTCGGTTCGGGTAGCGCGCGCGAGGTCGCCACGCTGGACGGCAAACCGGTGCTTTATTGCGGGCTCACGCCGTTCGAGACGTGGGCCGCGCCGCTGCTGGGCCAGCCGGTTCGCAGCACGCCCGAAGCGGGTATGACGGTGTCGGTCGATGCGCGTGACGAGTCGCTCGCCGGATTGATGGTCCGCAGTGGCTGGCTGCAACCCGACGAACTGGATGACGACGCGCTGGCTGCGATGACCGAAGGCCGTGGCGGCTGGGCGTGCGCGAGCGTGGTCACGCCGTTCGAGCTGCTGCACACGAGCGTCGATCCGAAGGTGCTCGCGGGTATAGCGCTCAACGAATCGGCCTACAACGGCCGCGCGTGGCCGTGGACGCTGAATGTCGCGGGCCGGGGCTTCTTCTTTCGCACGCGCGAGGACGCCTACGGCGCGATGCGCGCGCTGATTGCGGCAGGCCGTTCCGACTTCGATGTTGGAATCATGCAGATCAACTGGCGGTACCACCATCAGCGCTTCGCATCGCCCTGGGACGCGCTCTCGCCCGCGACGAATGTGCGCGTGGCCGAATCCATCCTCAACGAGAACTACCAGAGCACGCGCTCGGTGGCGAAGGCGATCGCGTACTACCACAGCGCGAACCCGGCGCCGGGCAGCGCGTATCTCGCGCGTTTCGTGCGTCACCTCAACCAGATTAATGCAGGCCTATGAAGCAGACCGCAAACCGCCTCGCGATCCTCGGCGCGCTCCTGGCTGCGTCCTTCGCTGCGCCATTCGCGACCGCCGCCAACACCGACCCGTTCGACTTCGACTACGAAGTCGCGGGCGGCATCGCCGAG
The DNA here is from genome assembly GCF_905220285.1 of Paraburkholderia sp. J94. NCBI lineage: Bacteria > Pseudomonadati > Pseudomonadota > Betaproteobacteria > Burkholderiales > Burkholderiaceae > Paraburkholderia > Paraburkholderia sp. J94. The sequence goes on from NZ_CAJMZH010000016.1 coordinate 99,329, forward strand.
CGTCCCGCGCTGATTTTTAACGACGGTTCGAAGACCTATATCCAGCCGCGCGCGGGGCAGGTCATCACCGTCGCGGGCAGCCATCCGGAAGGCCCGTATGTCGTCATCGACGGCACGCCCACGTCGATCCAGTACAGCGTGGCAGGGCACACGGCCGTCGCGACATGGAACCGCGCGAACAGCTTCATCGGCGGCCACGGCATCGTGCCCGGTTCCGGTGACGACCAGCCGGTGGCGTTTGCCGGTTTCAGCGGGCGCCTGGCGCTCATCGGCGAGCACGGCGCGCTCGATCCCGTGCGCAGCCTGAACGCGAACATGCCGGTGGCGGCGACTGTCAAGGCACTCGTGCCGCAGGGCTGGAGTGGCACGGCGCAAAAGGATGTAGACCTGACCGCGGCGACGCGCTTCGAGACCCAACCCGGCGAGAACTGGCTGCACGCGTTGGACCGTTTGATGAACGCGAGCGGCCTCTATGCTGACGTCGACTTCGACACGCGCCACGTGCGCCTGCGCCGTGATGTCGAGAAGTCCGGTGCGCTCAATTACGCGGTGGCCGCGCCGTCGCAGTCGGCCGCGACCGTTGCGACAAGCACGCCTGATGTGTCCGCGCCCGAGTCCCTGCTCGCGAAGTATTTCGGTGCAAACGCCATCCGCGATGGCGACGACACGCACACGCAGATCCGCTTCGCGGCGAAGCCGAAGGACCTGAAGTTCACGACGGCGGACGGCACGTCGCTGCATCCGAAATGGGACGCCGGTACGAACGTGATGACGATTGATCGGGCCGATCGCTTCGTGGTTGCGGACGCGACGAACCATGTCGAGGTCGCGCGTAACGCGGGCACTGTTTACGACTTTGCGGCGGGCAACGCCGCGCATCTCGAATCCGTGTTCGACGAGGGCGGCCAGACGTACTTCAAGTTCGCGCCGAGCGTGATCAACGTGACGGTTGCTGACGTCCATCACCTCGGTTCGGGCGAACAGAAGGGCCGTTACTTCATGTTCAACGGCACCTCCGAGCAGTTCATCGTGACCGCCGACGGCCAGACCATCAGCGTGCTGCGCCGCCACGACGTGAAGTATTTCGAGCGTACGGGGGCGTCGTCGTGATGCGCTCGCTCTTTATCGCCACCGCCGCGGCTCTGGCCAGCGTCACGCCCTTCGTTGCACACGCCGACTGTCTCGACGACGCGGCGGCATTCCGACACATCAACGTGCAGCTCGTGCGCGCGATCGCGAAACAGGAGTCGGGCATGCGCGCGGACGCCGTCAATGTGAACCGCAACGGCACCGAAGACATCGGCCTCATGCAGATCAATTCGTCATGGCTGCCAAAGCTCGCGCGCTACGGCATCCGGCGCGAGCACCTCTTCAACGCCTGTGTGAACGCCTACGTCGGCACGTGGATTCTCGCGTCCAACATCCGGCAGTTCGGTCCGACCTGGAAGGCCGTGGGCGCCTACAACTCGCCGACGAGTGCGCACCAGCTCGTCTACGCCAACTCGATCTATCGCCGCCTGCAGGGGCACTAAGCAATGAGAAAAATTTCCATCCTCGCGTCGTTCCTGCAGGCCCTGTATTGCGCCGCCGCTGTTGCTGCCGTCGAGCCTGACCAGTCAACCGTACACGCCCCTTCGGGCGATGGCTGGCAGGTGCTCGGCCCGGGCTCGCTCGCTGCCCCCGCGCCTGGCGGAGCATCGGCCCCGGTGCCTGCGTCGGCAGTGTCAGCTCCCGCGCCGCCCGCGGGCGTGGCCGCTGCGTCGATCGCGCCCGCCGCAATGCTCCCTTCCGCGCCGCTCGCGACGTCGACCGACGTGAAGTCTGTCGTTCTCCCCGGCGCGCCTGGCGGTGAGCCGGCCGGCACGATGACGTTCTCGATCACGCCGCAGTCGATGAACCTGCGCAATGCGCTCGATGCGTGGCTGCAAACGCTCGGCTGGCAGCTCGCCTGGAAGATCGACGATGACCTCCCGGTCGAATTCAACGCGACGTTCTCCGGCGACTTCCGCTCCGTGCTCACGCAGGTCATGGAAGCGACCAATCACATGCGCACGCCCGCGCGTGTCTGCGAGCACACCAACAACGTCATCCGCGTGATCGCGCGCGCGGCGAACTGCAAGGACTGATCCGATGCGCCAATTTAACTCCCGCTCCCTGCTCGCCAGCGCATTCGCATCGGCCATCGCGGTGGCCCTCGGCGGCTGTGCCGTGATGCAGGGCGACGTCAACGACGCCTACAACCAGGCGAACACCACAGCCACGTCCGCGTACGGCGGCTTCGGTCAGGGCATTCCGCTTGTTGAGGTCGTGCCGAGCGCGTTCCTTGGCGATCGCCCGGTGCCGGTTGCCTACGAGGCCACGCTGCCCGCGATCTTCCGCGACAAGAAAGTCACGTTCCCGCCGAAGCTCGGCATCAGGACCATCGCGACACTCGTCTCGAACGCGACCGGATACCCGGTGCACGTGAGCCCCGACGTGTTCATCCCGCGCGACTCGCTCATTCCGCGTCCGAGCAACGACGGCAAGACGACGCAGGCCATGGTCGGCGTGGGACTGCGGACGACCGAAGAGCCTGTGTACGAGCAGCCGTGCGAGGGGTGTGGCGTCGGCCAGTACATGCATGACGTGACGGAAAACCTCGGCCTCGACTGGTCGTTCGACGGTTCGACCATCACCGTCAGCCGCTTTGTCACGCGCCTGTTCCAGATTGCTGCGATTCCCGGCAAGGTCTCGATCGAATCGAAAATGTACAAGGGCACCGACACGTCGACCGGCAACCAGTCGACCGGCTCGACGGGCGGATCGACCAACGATACGGGTTCCTTCACGGCGGTCACGTCGACGGGTCGCAAGGGCGAATTCGACCAGATCGCGAACATCACTGCCGAGCTCAATGACCTGCGCTCGCCGATGGGCAAGATCACGGTCAATCCGCAAAGCCGCCTCGTCATGGTGTACGACACGAAGGAGGCTGCAGACCGCATGGGCGTGCTGCTCAAGAGCGAGAACGCGATTTCGACGCGTCAGGTTGCGTTGCGCGTGCGCACGATCCAGATCGCACTCAATCGTGGAACCCAGTCGGGGCTGAACGCCGATGTGGTGTTCAACAGCATCCAGGGCGGCCTCGCGAAGTGGGCCGTGAGCTTTGCCTCGCCGACGTCGCTCTCCTCGGGCGGCGGCACGATGGGCTTCTCCGTGTTGCAGTCGAACGCGCCGTTCTCGGGCACGAACGCGGTCATCAACGCGTTGAACCAGTATGGCCGCACGGTCTCCGACAACACGATCACCAAGATGACGTTGAACGGTCTGCCGGTGTCGGTGGCGAACTTCCAGTCGGACGACTATCTGCGCACGACCTCGCCCTCGTCGGGGAGCCTCACGGGTACGTCGAGCGGTGTTGTGGGCCTCACGCCGGGCACGCTAACGACGGGCGACTTCCTGCACATCCTGCCCGCCGTGAACGATCACAACCAGATCGTGCTGGCTTACTGGCGAGACTCATCCAAGCAGAACGGTCCATTCACCACTGCCGGCGCGGGTTCGGGGCAAACCGCGCAGTCGATCCAGCTTGCGCACGTCATCGGCAACAAGGATGACCAGACGATTTCGCTCTCGGATGGCCAGACCGTCGTGCTCTACGGTGCGGTGACGGACACGGCAGACAGCACGACGAACGGCGGCATTGCGGGCATCACCGGGACCTGGAACAAGTCGCGCACGTTCCAGATCGTGATGCTCACGGCCACTGTTGTTCCTTCGATGTGAGCGCAACGGGTATGCATATCACCGAACCGCTACCCGGAGAAAAGCGCGCACGCCTTGCGTTCGGGCTCGACTGGGCCGCCTATCCGGAGAAGGCCGCGAAGGAAAGCCGCACCCGCTATGCGGGCGACTTCTCCGCCACGCACTACGTCGAACTGAAAGTCGGCAACGAGCGCATCGCCGGCTTCTGCGCCCCCGCGACGGCCGCGCCCGGCGAACGGGGCGAACTGCGCGGCGTGAAGCTCTTTTCGGGCGCGGCGCGCGTGGCGATGCTCGAGCGCGTGCGTGCGAAACCTGCCGTACTTGTGCTGATGCAGGATGGCCCGAATGTGCATCTCGTGCATGTCGTGCGCGGCGCCGTACGTCACGACGAGGTGGTTGCGATCGCGCAGGCCGCGAAGCGGCGCGACGAGCTTGCCCGGCAGAGCGCGAGACTGGGCCTCGCGCTCACTGTGCTGGCCGCCGGCGACGCGCTTGCGCCTGGCGACGAACGATTCAGCCCCGCCGAGCTGCTGCAACAGAAGAAGGTGGGGCTCATCAAGCGGGTGCCGGGCGGCATTCCGACCTCGGCGGTGATGCTGCTCGCGCTGGCAATCGCGGGGTTCGCCGCGAAACAGATGTGGGGCGCGCTCAATCCGCCGCCGGTTGTGAACACCGCGCCGAGCTGGGACCAGCGTTACGAGCAGGCGATGCGAGAAGTCTTTGCGGGCCACAAGCCGCTCGCGTCCCAGCTCGCGCCTGACGTGCTCACGCTCCTCGACTACATCGACACGAACCGGATGGGGTGGCAGTTCGAGAAGGCCGAGTGTCCGGCGACGGGGGCGTGCTCGCTGACGTACCAGCGCGCAGGCGGCTCGTTCGAGGACTTCGCGCGCGCCGCGCCCGAAGCGATGCAGCCGGTCACGTTTGCGCCGGACGGTTTGCACCTCTACGCGCGCGGGCCTGCGCTGCCGCGCGCTGCCAATCTGGCGGTTGCGAACATGAAGGCCTGGCCCGACGAACAGCGGCTCATCGAGATGCTGCAGACGCCGCCGCAGCGCATGTCGATCAAGCCGCTCAATCTCCAGAGCTTCGGTTACGAGGTCAAGCTCGAACCGAGCCGTGCGCTGATTTCCGAGCCGCCGCCGCGCGACGAGCGTGGTCGCGCGCTGCTGCGCGAAGGGCGCTGGGAAATCGACGGCTACCGGTGGCAATCGCCGCTGCTCGCGGCGCTGCCACCCAACATGACGCTCGAGTCTCTGAGCGTGAAGCTCGACACCGCCGCGCCCGAGGAACTGGGCAGGGTCGGCATCCATTTCGTTGCGAAGGGCAAATACTATGTCGTCCACTAAACCCCGCCGCCTGGCGGTGCCATTCGGCCTGGCGTTACTCGCGACCGCGGTGGCGGCGCACGCGGCATCTGTTGCCACGCCATCCTTTGCGGCCGCGATCGCTCCCTCACCTGCGACGACGACGCCCGCCGCGGCGACGTCGAGCACATCGGTTCACGTCGTGCATACCGCGACGACGAGCCAGGCGAGCGCTCCGGTGAATACCCATGCGATCGCCCCGGCTAGCACCGGGGGCGAGCCCACTCAGGCAGCGTCGGCCGCGCCTGCGGCACCAGCGGCGAGCGGCACGAACGGCACGAATACGGTGGCCGCCGTCACTGGCGACTCCCATCTCACGCTGCACGACATCGACGAACTCGCGCGCAGCAAGCTTACGCGCGCGCTGCGCGGCGACGGTGACGCTCCCGCGAGTAGCGCATCCGTGTCGCTCAAAACGCTCGTGCCGGCCGCGCCGACGGCGAGCGCGCCTGCGCCTGTGGTGCAACCGTTCGTGCCGCGTGAGCGAACGACGCCCGTCACGTTCGTCGGTGCCTACACCGATGCCGGCGGGCAGCACGTCCTCTACCAGTACAACGGCGCGGTCTATCCGGCGCGTGTGGGCGAGAAGCTGCTCAACGGATGGATCGCACGTCGGATCGACGGCCTGTCGGTGACGGTGGCGCAAGGCAAGCACACCTGGAGCGTGCCGATGAGTGGTGGCGCGCAGGAGTCGACGGGTTCGACGTTCGTGGCCGGGTCGGCGCTTGGTGACCTCTCGTCGCCGCTGCCGCCCGGCGCGAACATGGCTCAACCGATCTCGAGCTTCGGGAGGCAATGATGTCGCTGTTTGGAAATCTGGAAGGTAACGAGAAGCCCCGTGGCGGCATGATCGCCCGCCTGCGCGCGTGGCGCAGCGGCTTCGTTGAAGAGTCGGAATCTGCGGCGCGCGCAGAATCGGCAGACCCCGTCGAGCCGATGTTCGGCGCGACACGCCCGGTGCACGTGGCGCAGCCCGTGCACTCTGCCCGGAAAGGGCCGGGTGCGCCCGCAGGCTCGCTCGGCGCGTTCCTGCGCGATGCGGACGTAACTGATGTCGATGCGTTTGAGACGGCCGACGGCGAACGTGCGTACCGACCAGCATCCGATCACCACGTCGATGGTTGGGACGGGGAGCGCCCCGCCAAAGAAACGCGGGTCGAAATACCTTGCGGCTGCGATACGGGCGTCAACGGCATTGCGCATGACGCAGCACCCATTGACGAAGCGCGCGCCGACGAGGTACCGATGGCATCGTTCGCGGTCGAAGGGATGTCGGACGACGTCCCGTATCCGGCAGTCGCCGACGTCTCGCGCGAAGGCGTGTGTGAGCAGACGCTCGATGACGTGTGTGCCGGGGCGCGCGACAACGACCCAAATCCAGCAGTCGATGCGGCGCCCAACGCAACCGTCGAGCTGCCCGGTAACGAGACGCCCGCGATAGCGAGCGGCTCGCATGCCAGCGAACAGCGGGCCGGGACCGCGGGCGGGAGCGCGGCCGGGAGCGGCGGCGAACGCGAGAGCACACCACATAGCGAGGACGCCGCGCCGCGCTCGCTCGCAGTCCCGGACATCGAATACACGCCGGTGGGTATACCGCGCCTGAGTTCGGCGCAGGCGCTCGCAGATTTCAAGCGGGTGTTGTGCGATACGACGTCCGACGCGACGCTGCGTATTACGCCCGAAGCGCGCCGCGAGTTCGTGGCGGTGGACATGCAGGCGGGGATGGCGGTGGTGATCGCCACGCGCGAGTTTCACGAAACCGCCCTGTATGCGACCTACGTGAAGGACCTGGAGCGCGTGCACATCACCGTGCGCGAGGAGATGGTGGCGACCGCCGACGTCATTGCGGGTGTCTATGAGCGTGCGCGCATCCGGTTGTCGAAGCACGTACCCGAGGGATCGAGGGCGATTGCTCTTTTCCTGGACGTGATGGACGCTGCGCAGAACTACGGCGCGAGCGACGTGCACTGGGAGTCGCGCGACTACCTTCCCGACGCAGAGGTCCGCTTTCGCGTGGACGGGGATCTCTACACCTACGAGCGCATGCCGAAGGCGACGATCCTGCGCGCGCTTTCCGCCGTCTACCAGGATCTCGTGCAGAGCAACACGAACAGCGGCAACGCCTTCCAGCCGAGTGCCGCGCAGTCGGCCATGATTCCGATCGCACTGGCGACCGCAACGTTGAACCTGCGCTGGCAGAGCGCTCCCCAGATGGGCGGCTTCGATGTCGCCCTGCGTATCCTCGACGGCAATTTCCGCAATTACACGGTGCGGATGCCGCAGACGATGGGGCTGGAAGCGAGCCAGCTGGCGATCGTCGAAGCGCTGGGCCACGTGAGCGGCGGTGCGGTGCTGCTCTCCGGGGAAACCGGGTCGGCCAAGACCACGCTGCTGCGCGCACTGTCGTACATGGTCGAAGACCGCGAGCTCAAGAAGCAGTACGCGGTGAGCATGCCGTCGGAGTATCCGCTGCCGTGGCTCTCCGACCAGTCAGTGCCGCGCGGCCTGGACGAGACCGAAGAGGAGTTCCGCCGCAAGGTCGCGACGATCATCCGCACGCTCATGCGTATGGACCCGGACGATCTGACGATCGCGGAAATTCTCGATTCGACCATCGCAGGTCTCGTTGTCGAACTCGCGCTCACCGGACACCCCGTGCGTTCGACGATCCACGCCGACAGCATCATCGGAGTCTTCATGCGTCTGATGGGCGACCGGCTCATGTTGGCTGCCGACGAGGTTGCCTCCGACAAGTTCATCAACGCGGTGGGCAACCAGAAGCTCATTCCGATGCTCTGCCCGCATTGCAGGAAACCTGCCGCCGAGGTCATGAGTGTCGACTCTCTCGAACTGCTGCGTACGAAATTCGGCCTCGACACGTCGAAGATGGCCTGTCGTAACGACGACGGCTGTGAGCATTGCCGCAAGAAGGGGTTGCTCACGCGCGATGGCAAGGTGGCGGCGGGCACGAAGGGCCAGACGCTTGCGATGGAACTGTACCGGCCGACGCCCGAGTTTCTCGACCGCATCGTGGTGCGCGACTGGCGTGGCGCGGAGAAGGCCTGGCGCAAGGAGCGCACGGCAGGCTTCGGTTCGGCCGACATGACCGGCAAGACGATCTACGAGCACGCGCTCTACAAGGCTTCTCAGGGGCTGATCGATCCGCGCTTCATCGATCGCGGGATGAAGCCGTTTGGTGTCTACCAGGTGATGCCGGACCGCGACGGGAGGATGTCATGATCGGTCGCATGTTTTACGGCATGTGCATGCGTTTGCCGATCGCGGAGCGCATGAAGGTTGCGAAGTGGCGTTTCCAGAAGTCGCGCGAGACGTTCTACCGCGAATCGCGTCTGGATATCGAGCAGACCACGGGCCTGCGCAACCGCGAGACGCTCATCGAGCGGCTTCAGGTGCTCAAGAAGCGCGCGCGTGATCGCGGCAAGATCGTCTGGCTCGCCTATGACCAGATGGAGACGCGCATGCGCGACGGTGATGGCCTCGCACTCGCGATCAAGCCGTTCGTGCCGCTCGATGAGTATGCCTTGCTGGATCTCGCGTTCGCCTCTGACAAGGAGGACGCGGCCCGGCGCGGCTTCGACCTGTGCGAAATGGCCGCGTCGGCCAAGCGCGTGCTGTCGAGCACAACCGCACTCCAGATGGCCTACCCGATGGTGCTGCTCTGCTACATGTACGGCCTGTGCATGCTCTTCGGCGGCATGGTCTATCCGCAGGTCCTTGAGGTGCGTCCGCTCGATCAGTGGATGCCTGCGGGCAAGCTCCTGTACGCGATCGACACCTATTGCTACGACTACTGCCTGCTCAATGTCGCGCTGATCGCGGCGGGCGTCACGTCGTATTACTACGGCCTCAAGCGCTGGACTGGGGCGCTGCGCAACCGCGTGGATGCGGCGCCGCTCATGTGGCGGAACCGCCGCGATCTGCGGGCAGCGCTCCTGATCGTTTCGTTGTCGGGTCTCCTCGACTCCGGCCTCACGTTGTCGGCCGCGCTCAAGCGCATCGGCCGTCATACCGATCCGTGGTTGCGCTGGCACGTCTCGACGATGGAACGCCGCCTCAAGGAGCATCCCGAACAGCCGATGCGTGCGTTCGCCACGGGCATCTTCTCGGAAGAAGTCGTCGATCGCATCGCCGATGCCGAGCGCCGCGACAACTTCGTGGACGCTATCAAGTCGCTCGGCCGCACGTCGCTCGATCGCGTGGTCGAGGCGGTGCGTCGCAATGCTCGGATCACCCACTACGTGCTGCTCGGTGTTGCGGCCGCGTTGTTCATCGGCCTCGGTGTCGGCTCTTACGTTGTCACCGGCGTCACCAGTTTCCAGGGCGCGCTCAGCGCAACCTCGGGCAATAACCTCTAACTCAGGCTCGACTCATATGAAAACCAACTTTACGCAGCGCAAGCCGGCGCACAAGGCACAGATGCGTCGCCTGGGCCGCCTGAAAAAGCAGACCGGCGAACTGTCGCTCATCGAAGCGGGCGCGGTGCTCGGCGCGGCCGCGCTCCTCTCGCTCGCGCTTTTTTACGGCGTGCCGTTCGTGCGCAACATGGTGCAGTCCTCGACGTTCAAGAGCGAGGTCGGCATGTTCCACACGGGCATCCAGAACGCGACGTCCAATGACGCCGACTTCTCCAGCGAGACGCTGTCCACGCTCGCGCAGAACCACGCGTTCGACGCAGCGGGCGCACGCGTGTCGAGCGACTACTCGACGGTGACGGGCATTTTCGGTGGCCAGGTGACGGCAGAACCGGGCACGGTCACGTCATCCAACGATGCAATCGTGACGAGCTACCCGGTGCCGAAAGCGGTGTGCTCGATGGCGCTGAGCGCGGTCGTCAACATCTTCACCGAGGTATCGGTCAACGGCACGGTGGTGTCGGGCCCGTCGACGACGTTCAGCAGCGCGACGGCGGGCAGCGCGTGCGCATCGGGCGGCGACACTGCGACCGTTGCGATGTACACGACGCGCAGTTGAGGACCGGGCATGGGCAGCATCATCGAGATGGCGGTTTTTCTCGCGGCGTCGGCGATCCTGACGGTGTACTCGATTCGCGAGGACATCCAGAAGCACCGCGCCGCATTGCTTGCGACCGAAGGTCAGAACGAGGCGGTGATCGCGGACGCGCTCGGGAGCTGGACAAACGACAACTACGCGACGCTGCTCAGCCAGTACACCCAGTCTGGCAACTCGACGCTGACGGCGCCGACCATCGCGGATCTGCAGACCGCCGGCAATCTCAAGCAGACGTACCGCGCGGGCCCGTTCTGGGGCGGCAGCTATACGATTCAGGTCAGCATGCTGCCGGACGGCTGCACGGAGCAGGACGGCAATTGCCATGTGTCGTGGGTCTTCTATCCGTCGTTGCCTTATACGCGTGGCGGAAAGCCCGACGTGTCCGGCGCGGCCCAGATTGCGCTCGCGGCGAATTCGCAGGGGGCGCAGTTCGGCTTTTCGTCGACGCGCAATTCGGGAACGATCTCGGGCATCAGCGGCACGTGGACAGCGACCAATCCGCTGTCTGGGACGCCGGCTGCCGCGATTCTCGCGACGAACGGTGTCGGCAATGACGGCAACTCGCTGTATATCCGGCGCGACGGCAGCCTGACGTGGACGGGCAGCCAGAACGTCAACGGGGTCGATCTGCACAACGTCGGAAGCATCGACGCGACGGGCACGATCGCGGCACCGATCGTCGCCGCGTCGAACGTGGACGTGTCTAACGCGGTGCGCTCGCCGGGGACGCTCTACGTGCAGAACGCTGCGGGCACCGACTCGGCGCCGATAGACACGGGTGCGGCCGCCGTGCACGGCAACGCAACCGTCTACGGTGCGCTTGAAGTCGCGAACGAAGCGACGCCACGGGCGAGCTGCACCTCGACCACAGGCACGACGCGTATTGCGGCGAACGCAGACGGCTCCGGACTCATGCTTTCATGTCAGTACACGACGAGCGGGTACGAATGGCTTCCGATCGGCGGGACTACGCTGCGCTACGGCTACTACACCGTTTCCAACGGATCGACTGTGCCGGCACCATTCTGCGCTGCGGGTGGCATACCCGCGATCTTGTTGGATGGCCAGGCACTTTACATCGATCCCACTGCAACCGTGAACTTGGGCGCAGCGGGTACCGGACCGTGGACGGTGACGATTACAGATGGGAGCGGGGCAGGCATACAGGGAGTGGCTGTCGCCACGACTTATTGCGAGTTCTGACTGAGGACGACATGAAATTCCGACGCTTGATGTACACAATCATCGTGCTTTGCATGTCGCTCGTTTGCAACACGACATTCGCAGCACCAGTCCGTTGTTCATACGGCTACCAGGATTCTTCCTGCACCCCAAAATTGGCGAATGCACCACAAACTCCGGGTGCGTGTCCCGCAAGTGCAGGGTGGACTACGATGGTAGCTGCCGTCTGGCAGGGGGCGCAGTATTCAGCACCTCAGTGTCAGTATCAGGCGCCCCCAACTTGTGCTCCGGGTTATACCCAGATTTCCGGCCCAGATTGGAATGGCAACGCCTGGGTGGATCTCATGTGCCAACCGACCTTGCCAGCGCGTCCGGACATCCCAACGCAGTGCATGGCGCAGTTGCCGGCCGGCTGGACCGTGAATGGCGTGTATAGTGGATCGGCGTCCTCGGCAGTTCCTCCGGCTGGATACCAAATTAACTGGTACACCGGCAGCACCTCGTTACTGACGGATAAATGCGGGGTGACCTACTACGAGACACTCTTGGAGTGCTGGAGTACGACGGCTGATAGCCTTTTCTACAAGTGGGCGTACTACACGACGCATGCCTCTGGGTCGTGCGGCCACTGATGAGTCTAAGGCCGGAAGAAAAAAGCCCGCATCGAGCGTAATGCCGTTCAGTTAAGACCTGAACGGCATTGTTGTTTTGATGGTGAGAAGGTGTTGTAAACGACGCGCCGAACAGTTAACTTTTCGGCGCGATGCTTTCCAGTCACCTGACCTTTCTGCTCGAAGCGCAACAGCCAGCCGATCTCAGCCGGCTGGCTGAGCATCTGCCCTATGAATGGATCGAGCGGGCGGTGCAGGCGACCGGGGCGGCTAGTATTCGGCGTCGGCGTTTGCCTGCGGAGCAGGTGGTCTGGCTGGTTATCGCGCTGGCGATGTACCGGCACTGGTCAATTAGCGAGGTGCTCGACAGTCTCGACCTGGCATTGCCCAACGAAGCCGCGCCGTTTGTCAGCAAGAGCGCGGTGGTGCAGGCTCGCCAACGTGTTGGCGAGGCGCCGATGGCCTGGCTGTTCGAGCAGACGGCACGGGCATGGACGACTCAGGACGCGCCTCACCATGCGTACAAGGGGTTAAGTCTCTGGGCGATGGACGGCACCACGCTGCGCACACCCGACAGTGCGGCCAACCGTGAGCACTTTGGCGCGCAGGGCTATGCCAGTGGCAAGGTGGCCAGCTATCCGCAGGTGCGGGCAGTCACGCTGACTGCGATCCCCACGCATCTGGTGGCCGACATCAACTTTGGCTGCTACGACACCAACGAAATGGTGTATGCCAAAAGCCTTCTACCGCAGATACCGGACGATTCGCTGACGGTGTTCGACAAGGGCTTTCTGGCCGCGGAGATCCTGTGCGGTCTGACGATGAACGGACGTAATCGTCACTTCCTGATTCCAGCCAAATCCAATACCTGCTGGGAAGTCACCGCCGGCGCAGCAGACGATGCGACGGTGCGCATGCGCGTCTCGCCGCAGGCGCGCAAGAAGTGCGCGGCCTTGCCTGAATTCTGGAATGCGCGAGCCATCCGGACCATCGACGCGCGCGGACGCGAACGCGTCCTGCTGACTTCATTGACGGATCGCCGACGTTTCAAACCTGCCGATATCGTTGGCTGCTACGAGCGCCGCTGGCAAATCGAAACCAGTTTCGGGGAGCTCAAGCAATCGATGCTGGGTTCGGAGTTGACCTTGCGCAGTCGTATCGTCGAAGGGGTATATCAGGAAATCTGGGGAGCGCTAATCGCCTACAACCTGATTCGCCGCGAGATCGCTAGCGCCGCATGGGAAGCGAAGCTCGCACCAACCGATATCAGCTTCGTTCGAGCGTTCCATACCATTCAGCACGAAATGATGTGGGCCGCCCTCACGCCCGCCTACGCAAAACTACCCGTCTGCCTTCAGCGTCTGCGGGAGCGACTCAAGTCTCTTCCCAATGAAAAGCGACCCGGCCGTACATGCGACCGGGTCGTCAAGTCTCGTCCTTTGCGCTACTCCGTCCGGTACCTTAAAAAAGACCTTAACTGAACGGCATTACCGCATCGAGCGGGCTTTTTCTTCACTTCTTCGGGGGGGAACTTATCCGACTTTGGATCCCGTGGTGTAGCTGAAGGTTCGGGTGAATGCCGTCCCGTTCCAAGTCCCATTGATCGTTGCCGTATACGTGGTGTTCTTGCTCAATGCCACGGCGGGATAGGCGCGGCCTTCGTATGCCTTGATCAAACCCGTCGTGTCATTCGACGAATCCAGCACTTCGAGCGCCACGACGTTTCCAGATGTGTCCGAGAGGGTTCCGGAGGTAATCCGAATCGTGTCGCCGGGATTTGCCTCCACGCCGATAGCGGCGCCCCACGCGCCCGACGTATTCGGCGGGACAGGGGACTCACCAGCGACTTGGTACGGCACGTCAGCAGTGCCTTCGCACGGATACGTTAGCGGCAAGTTGCCCGCAAGTTTTTGCATGCTGCCCATGGTCACCGTTGACTGAATCTCGGGGTATCCGTTGTACGACAGTTCGTTCCAGCCGAGACCGACTTGGGTGATCGGCAGAACAGTCAGCGCAATGTGATAAACGCCTGCCGCCCAACCTGCGGCGATTTGTTCGCCATATGCGGTTTCACTGAGGGTTGCGTTCGTATAAAAGCCCGCGCTAACGCCGCCTGCGACCGATGCAGCGGGAAAGCCTGCCGCAACCGCCCGGTCGGTGTAGGTTACTCCGGTAAAGCCGGGGTTGCCCGAGACTTCCGTATCGGTGACCGTACCGCCGTTCTGGCCCATATACGACGCGTGTGCTTGCGCTGCCTGGTCGAGGACAGTGTTCTCCGTCAATGCCGGGAAGCCGCATTGTTGGCGCTGCGTGTTGATGGTGTTGAAGACGGCGAGCTGCGCACTGTTTGCGGCGTACTGCGGCGTCGTGACATTGCCCGTGCTTGCCGAGGGAGCAGTCGAGCCCGTCGACGAATTGTTCGCACCGGACGACGAATCGCCGCCGCCGCCGCCGCCGCCGCCGCCGCCGCCGCCGCACGCGGCGAGGGCGAGCGTTGCTGCGAAGGCGAAAGCAGTGACTGCGGAGATGTTCTTCAGTTTCATTTCGGTGGTCCTCATTGTTTGATTTATAGTCGCGCCCCATGCGCAAACCTGAAACCAGGTTACTAGGCCCGCCGTGAAGTCAAGTCGGCGAGCCGGACACGCCTCAGCTAGGGCTACCCTTGTAGGTAACGGAAAGATTTAGAAAGACTTTAAGCGTGTGCAGAAAAACGCCGCGAGGGTGGCGGGTTTTAGCTGATATGAATCAAAACCGCCCCCTGCGCCGCTGCCGATGGAAGATCCGCAGTCCGATAAAGACCGCGACGAGCAGGCCGGCCGTGGTCTTCGGGGCATACCCGGCGGCGTGTGGCACCGTCTGGGCGCCAATCCAGACGGCGAGGAAGGCGATCAGTGTGCGCGCAACGATAGGTCGGTTGAGCGCAGTCACGAGCCGCGAGGGCCGCTCGCGCACCCACGTCGAATACTCCTCGTTGAGCTTTTCAAGGTCGAAACCATGAGGCCCGGCTTTGCGCGCGGCGCGATAGAACGCTTCATATCCACCGAAGCGACCGTCGTCGCAACCGCGAAGCCACGCCGATGCGCTGTCGCGAACCATCCACGCGAGATCTTCCATGCGAGCGGCCATATCAATGGACCGTGTCCGCCTGCCACGGGACGGCGCCGATTGCATTCATGATGCAGCGCCCGCCGTCCTCGGCGTAATAATCACCCGTCTCGAGGTTCTGCCAGCCAAACTGCGCTGTGCCATCCGCGCTAAGTACGACGAGGCCAGTTGGCAGTTCGAACCGTTCAGCCGGAAGTCGCATTTTGCCCCCTCCTGGATGCGCGTTTGCCAAGGCGGGGCAACAAGCCGCCGGAGCAGGCGGGACAAGTGAAGCTATGTTGCATCTCGATCTTCGACTCGTTGTTGGAGACGATGTAGTGTGTTCCGCAATTGCGGCAAGGCGCGATGGCCAGCCGCGCACTGGCAGCGAGCCAACGCGTGAGACTGCAAGCCCGATCAGTGGCAAGAAGCGGATTCGATGAGAACAGAATCGCGTACAGGTCAGCGGAGGCGATCAGGGCCTGTGGTGTATTAGCACCCATCTGAAGTGCTGCACGATAGAGCCAAACGAAGACCGTCGAATGAAGCCGTTGTAGCGGCTTGTCGACAAACCATTGAAGTGAGTTAGGAAGGTTGCCGCATGGTGAACGCTTTCCGTGGATATCCTGGTACATCTGGCGGGTTTTGCTGTGCGGCAGACGAAACAGGTTGGCCGCGGTGCTAGCCCGGCACCCATGCGCCATCATGGCAGCGGCATACGCCTCGTGTGTGTCGCGTCCTAGGCGCAGGTTCCCCCATGTTGCGGTATGTGGAAGCTCCCCAGCTTTGAACGGGGTTGTCGACATGACGTGATGCGCGATCTGTTCGGCAGTCAGTTCGCTTGTCGTAAATTCGAACCAGAAAGCGGGGCTGCGGAATCGCCAACGGAACAGCGGCAGGTCCCGGATACGCTCGAGTGCCCTGTGGAGCTCGTGAGGGGGCAGTGCGGCGAGGTACTGCGCAAGCTCAGTGGTCATGCCGAGGACCGGAGCACTCATCACGCTCATGTTCGATACGAGCTGGACCAGGTCGAGAAATTGACGGTTGTGATGTTGAATGTTCAACGTTGTCAACGGATCACGCACCGATGGCATTTTCTGCCGGAGTGCGTCGACGGCGACTGTAGTCGCCGTGTTGTCGACGAAACACCGCCAGTCCTCGATGGACGGTAAGGACGGGGACAGCATTAGGAACGGCGTGCCGAGAAGGCTCCGCATGGAACCGCCGTTATGGCGAAGGTGCTCGATTGCCCCGGGCTCTACGCCATAAATATCGGCGAAGTCCGGGTTGGCAACCAGCTCCTGCTTGATGTGGTTCACAAGATCGTAGTTGACCATGTGCACGCGTCCGGCGACCCAGCGTGGCATGTGGATGCGATGCAACGCTTTATAGTCGTCGACTGTTTTTTCGTGGTTATTGTTTGTGCTCATTGCTCTCTTTTCCGGTGATTCTCAGGCGCGCATGCAATCCCTGCACGCGGGCTGCACTGTCAGGCCGTCTTCGCGGCCGCGCTAATTTCGAGATGGAACTTGCCGATCAAGTCAGCCAAAGCCTGGAATATGGCCAGAAAGCGCTTCGGACTTCCTTCGGCCGTACACAGCAGTTGCGCACTGTGGTAACGCTGCGCGAGGCTACTGAAATCGGTAACCAGCGCACTCATCTCCTGCTCGAGCTTGTGGCTCGCTTCCAGCGCTGCCTGGCTTTCTTCGAGCTGGGCGCGGATTCCTGCGGCGAGGCGTTCCTGCGCCTCGATTTCGGCTTCGATTACCCGCTTTTTCTCACGCAGTTGCACGAGTTCCGCTTCACGTTGCCGGTTCTCGTCCTTCGCTTGCATGTCCTCCGACTTCGCAGGCGGCCGATTGCGTGCATCCTCCCCAGCCCGGATAGCGGCGTCACGTTGCTGCTGCATATCGTGCAGTTGCTGGTTGAGCGTCGCTGAGGTGTTGGTGACGAGCGATAGCTCGTTACGAAGACGATCCTGGGCGTTCTGCTGCGCGGCCTGATCGAGACGGACCTGTTCGATCTGCTGCCGCAGACGGTTGCTTTCGGCGTTCGCGATGTTTAACTGCTCGACCGTGCGCGAAAACTCGTCACTGACTGATTCAAGCTGCTCTTTGCTGCTCCGCAGTTCATCAGTTTGCTGGCGCAACACTTTGATGAGGTCCTTCACTGCACGCGTCGACATTTCGGGATCATCTTTGCGCTTCTGGATGATTGCTTCCACGATGTCATCCCCGATGTCGTGGCCGAGCAACGCTTGCATATCGGTCAGGCGAAGGAACTCAACCGCCTCGGCGTTTGCGTGAAATTTGTTGTATGCCCCGATGTGAATGCGAATCTTCGAGGACGAAATCTGATGCAACTTCTCGATGTACCCGAGGGCTAGCGTAGTCGCGCGGTTGACCGTTTTTGGCGTGTCTTCATAGGCGATGATGTAGGCATCCTGAACGCTACGGACAATTTCCGCGAAGCGGAACCCGAGGTTCATGTGCTCGTGCATGATCCGACGCACGGACTCGTTGATCTCCGCACTGCTGTGCTTGACGGCCTCGAGCGCATGGTCGCTCAAGACCGCTCCGAACGTGTCGCGAGCTGCCACCGCGATTTCTGCACGGCTGGGCAGGTGGCGGCTGTAAAGCTCCTGAAGCTCACGGGTGTCCTCGGGGAGTTCGACACCATCTTCGGGAATGGTGGGATCGAACACTTCTGCGGAAGGCTTGTTCTTATTGCTCATTTTGGTCTCTCGTATTTACGGTTCGCCTGTTGGGTAGCCGCGTTCCGGATATCGCACATGCATCCATTAGCACTCAATGGACAAGGGTACGTGCGCGTATGGTTGACGGCACCGCGAAAGATGATGAATTTCATGCAGCTTTTACATAAAAGGCGGCACCAATAATTCAAACGGCATCGTTTGCATGATCTTTAGGGTGCGCACGCAACCGTTTTCGGTGGTCCTCCAGCTCAGTCTCGCTGATTGATGCATTAAGCATAATTGCCTCCCACGCGACGCGAACATTGACCGGCTTGTTGCATGCGACGCTGAATTCATGGCTCCGCAGACGAAGCCAGAGTGCGATTTCTTTGATGTGGATCAAGGATGGCGGGAGGCCGGGATGCAGCCGGCAGTCGGCCGATGCGAACACGCCGAGGCCTTCGATCGGCCAGACGGCCGGCAGCTTCCTGTTCAGAAATTCCACCTTCGTGCGGTTTTGCGCGAGCGGTGACCTTCGCAGTTCGGCCACACCATCGGCACCGATGCGGGTGATGTGATCGGGGCTCGTGGCCGGCGCGATGACCCCGCTCCAGTTCTTCGTTTCGATCACGAAAATTCCAAATGGCGTAACGGCGATGTGGTCGATTTCGGCCGTGGGAAACGCCGAGCCCGGAGCGTGATGAACGAGGATCGCGCCGTCATGCAGGTAGAAATTCTCGCTGCACAGGTCTGTGAGTACGCGACGCAGTTCGGTGCGTACCGCGGCTTCGCCCGCTTCGCCGCGAATCATGGCCCGCGTCGCGGGCGCATCGTGCTGCTGCGCCCCCTCGGGCAACATGCGGCGCAAACGCGGTGCGCGCCTGGCGAGGCGGTAACCGACATAGCCAAAAGCGGCGATGCCCAGAAGGCTGTACATGGTCACTCCGTTTCAGTAAAGGTAGTGATTCCAGTCTGCCAGGCATTTTTGGAAGTCAAGTCACCGCGAGCGACAGGCACCCTCCGCCACAAATCTGGAAAGCTCCACAAAAAAGTGAAGCTTTCCGGGTTTTTGCGTGCAAGCGCTTGCAAGTTGCGGCTCGGAAACGAAAGCCATCGGGAATTGGCGAGCATATGCACTACGCGCACTGGCGCATCTGACCTACCCTCAGGATGTGAACGCGTCCTGCACGCATCGAAACGACCGCACGGTTCTCGTGCCGTCATATTCCACTTACTTCCTGTCCGCGCGAGTCCGTACGCGGTGGCCTGACATCGGGCCACCGCGCACGTGCTTCGCGCACCGGTATTCCTTGCTCGTTCCGAGCATCGAATCCACCAGGCGTCGCCTGGACATTTCCCTGTGCGTTGATTTTTCTGGAGAGAAAAATGCGGAAGCTGTTTATCGAAGACGTCATGAAGTCCCCGGGCAAGCTGCTCGCCCCGTGCTTCATCGTCTATCTGGCCTCGCAGTCATTTTTCGTCGGCTTTTTCCTGTTCTGTCTCGGCGTCCGCTGGTTTCGCAAGCAGCTCGTGCTGAAGGCGAAGGCGCTCGAAACCGCCGAGGCTGAAGCAGCACGCGAACGTGCCAACGAGGCGCGCGAGCAGGCACTAAAGGCAGGCGCAGTGAAGCCGGCGCAGCAGCAGGCGGCAGCCTCTGTGGCCACCGCACCGGTGACGCCGCTGCGGCAGTACGCCCGCTCAGCCGTTGTCGTTCCCATGAAGAAGACGGGCACCGAAGACTAGGTCCGTCCTTTCCACTTCCACCGCGACGTTCGTCGCGGTGGCCCTTACCCGCGCCGGGAATCCATTCCCGGCATGGGGTGCGATTGCCCGGCCGCATCCGGAGCAATCCCATGAAACCAGAAGTCGCTGCGTGGCAGCTCGACATCTTTGGCGGCGAGGCCACTCCGGTGCTCGTCGTGCCTCCCAAACCCGATCCGTTACCTGACCCACAGTACTGGAGCACGTCGGTACGCGAAGCGATGGTTGACGCGCTGCTCACGCTCGCGCGCGACAGCCGCCGCGGCGACCGCATGCCCGAATCGTTGATGGATTGCGCAACCATGCTCAGTGAGCGGCTGCGCAACGTGAAGATCGACGTCGACGACTATCGCGCGACGCTCGGCTGGATCATGGGCTACTGGGACGGCGCGCTGTCGTATGAGCATGTGTGCAGCGTGAACGGGATCGATCCCGAGACACTCCAGGCCGTCATTATCGAGACGCCGCTTCTCGCACGTGATCTGGTCGAATTGCGCCGAATCTGTTTCGGCTCGTTGATCTAGGAGGACAGATGGCCGCCCATCACCTTTTCCGCGCTTTCGCGGATCTCTTCTCGTCGCCTCCGGGCGACGTCCGTAAATCAAAGCCTGCACAGTCCCCGACCGCAGCGGCTGCGCCTTGTGCGCCACCGCCCGCAGAACCGCGGCCCGTTGGAATGGGGGCAGCGAACGAAACGTTCGTGACTATCGACGATATACCCAATCTCTTCGTCGACGAGGGCGATGGTGTCGTGCAGTTCGTCCCTGCGTTCGAAGAGGGCGCGCGCGGAACACCGTTCGGCACGAAGATTCTTCCCGAACTGGCACCGCACTGGTCGTTTCGTCGCGAGCACAAGGTCCCGCTCAAGGACGCAATCGCAGCGGCAATTCGGGAATGCGGCACGTCGATGTCAGCACCTGCACCGACGTCGGCGGTTCAGGCCCAATCGTCTGTCGTGCAGCAATCGGGGCCAGCGCACGCACACGCGCATGACCCGGGTGCAACGCAGGACGCGTGTCGGGTTTCGCATGCGCCATCGCTTGAGCGGCGCGGGACGCGTGAATCGTCGCGAGATCGAGCTGACATGCTCGCTGCGATGCACGGCAGGATCGTGAGCTGGGGTGAGGAGAAGTTTCCGAACCGTAAGCCCAAAGGCAAGCCGTTTTACACGTCGTTCGCCATGCGCATCGCCACCGCGATGGGCGAACAGGTCCTGCAAGGCGAAGGCCTGAAGGACGCGATTGCCGAGTCGCATTGCCAGGTCGGCGACACCGTTTCGGTGCGGCGGCTCAGAAAAATCCAGGTTCTCGCGTTCCGCGAAGGCGGCGAACCGGTCATGAAAGACGGGCAGCAGGTCCTCTGGGACAAGTGGCTCTGGTCCATCACACGTTAATTACAGGAGTTTCCATGGCAGCAGTCAACAAGGTCATCCTCGTCGGGAATCTCGGCGCGGAACCGGAAGTACGTTATCTGCCCAGCGGTGACGCTGTGGCCAACATCCGGCTCGCAACCACCGACCGCTACAAGGACAAGGCGTCGGGCGAGTTCAAGGAGATGACCGAGTGGCACCGGGTGGTGTTCTTCGGCCGTCTCGCGGAAATCGTGAGCGAGTATCTGAAGAAGGGTTCGTCTGTGTATCTCGAAGGCCGTCTGCGCACACGCAAGTGGCAGGCACAGGACGGCACCGATCGTTACTCGACCGAGATCGTCGCGGACAATATGCAGATGCTCGGCGGCCGTAGTGGCGGCGAGCGGCGCGAGCCCGGTGACGACGATGGGTTCGAACAGGACTCGCGCGCCGCGCGAGCTTCGCAGCCGCAGCGTTCGTCGCAGCCGGCAGCGGGCGGTCGTTCCGCTCGTGCGCAGCCAGCTGGGGCAGGTCGGTCAGCGCCGCCCGCGTCTTCGAATGGCGGCGGCGGTGGCTTCGGCGGCTTCGATCAGGTCGAGGATGATATCCCCTTCCGACAGGTTTACGCCCGCGCGGCGTGGGCAGCAATCTGATCCCGAAAGGGCTCACCTTTACGATTTGTTGATCCCGCAAATCCTCACCTACGTTTCGCGGCGCACCTTCGGGTGCGTCGTGCGACGCCTCTCTCTGCATCGCGCGATCGCGCGCTGATTCACTTCGACCGACACAGGAAACCTGCTGAAAAGAGCGACTCGCGCACGCGGGCGGCTCTTTTGAGCACGAGTTTTCACGCCTGTTGCTCAGGCACCGACCCAACCCACTTCCCTATGGAGAGTGACATATGAGTACGACTGGACGCGGGCTGTCACCCGAGCAGTACGAGTGGCTGCAACGCACGCTGAAGGGATTCACGCTCTCTCCGCAGGCGTGGATCTCGACCCTGATGAGTTACGGCATCCCCGCAGACTATCTCACCGGACACGCGACAGCGTGCCCGGTGTGTGGCGGCGATGACCGTTTCACGTATGACAACCGTAACGGCCGCGGCGACTGGGTATGTCGTCAGTGTAACGACGGCACTCCGATGGCTGGCGACGGCCTGCAACTGATCACCCGCGTGAGCCGCATCGGCCTCTTCAAGCTGATGCGGGAACTCACGGGAGGCGCGCCGTCGTCGACGCGCCCTGTTGCGGACTTCAAGGCGCCACGCCCGAAACGCAAGGCGAGCCCCGCGTTCGTTGAAAAGCGACTGAACGGTATGTGGCAGGACGCCAGGTGCCAGACCGTCGGCGATCTCTCGATGCGTTATCTGCAGGAGCGTGTGCCGGGCCTGACGTCTGGTCCATCTACTGCGTTGCGACTCGGTGTGCTCGAGTACCGGCACGACGGGGCGGTGCTGGGTGAATGGCCCGGCATCCTGGCGCGGTTCGAGTTGCCCGACGGGCGGCTCGGCACTTTGCATCGCACGTTCCTCGACCCGGTCAAGCCGGCCAAGGCAACGATCGTGTCTGCGGACGGCGAAATCCTCGATACGAAGCTCAACGACATGACGCTCAACCCGCTCGCGGGCGGCGCAGTGCGTCTGATGCAGCCGGTTGATGGCGAGATCGGTGTTGGCGAGGGGCTGGAGACGGTGTACGGCGCCTTCATGGAAACCGGCGTGCCGGTCTGGAACTGCCTGAACCGTGTATTGCTCTCGAAATTCGTCGTACCGGAAGGACTCGGTATCAAGGTCGTGCACATCTTCATGGACTTCGATCACATTGACGTGAAGACCGGGAAATCGCCCGGCGTTGCGGCTGGAATGGTACTCGCGAAGCGCCTGCGGTCCGAGGGCTACACCGTCGTGCAGCATCGCCCGCGCGTGCGCGGCACCGATTTCGCCGACCAGTGGAAAGCGCGGTTTCTTGCAGCACATGAAGGTGCGCCAGTGGGTACTCGGTTAGCACGCGCTTCGCGCGCGGCGTTGACAGCCTGACTTATCGCCGGCTCGACCGGCTTTTCAATAGACCTGCCCGGTGGGGATTCGTCCCCGCCGGGGATGGTCCGCCCGGGCTCTTTTTCTTGAGGCAGAAAATGAGCTATTTCCAGATGAAGGTAGGCAACCGTTTCACCATCGTCGCGACAAACGGCGCGGCCAACGGTCATCAGCCTGTCTGTAAATCCGAGGCGACGGGCTTCGACGTGTTCGACCGGAGCAGCTGCAAAACGGTTGTGCGGGACGAGCCGTTTGAAGAGGCTTTTGATTTTTGCACGCGACGACTCACGGTCCTCGCCGCGAAGCGCACGCAGTAATGCGCGCACCTGAAACAACGGCGGCCCCTTAGGGCCGCCTTTTTTTTTTGCGTGCACGCTGCGATCAAAGGAAGTTTCGGCGGCAGCGGAAAATGATCGAGAAGATCACGCGTACGACGTACAGGCCGCCGATAGCGACGAAGAAGCCAAAGCTCGCTGCTGTACCGATGACGACGGCCGCATCGTGCAGTCCGATGTGATACAGCCATGCGGAGGACACCCAGACGAGATAGAGCACAACGGCGATGGCGGCGCGCCGTGCAAGCGCCGGCCAGGACATGAAGCACGTCCATGCGCGTTCGAGGCGATCCATTATTGTTCCTTGCTATTCGTCTCGTGGGAGGCGTCGAACACGAGGCCTCCGACCATCCAGCCTGCGATGCCGACTGCGATAACGGCCGCGATGTACACCCACGTCAGCG
Organism: Paraburkholderia sp. J94; assembly: GCF_905220285.1. Taxonomy (NCBI): domain Bacteria; kingdom Pseudomonadati; phylum Pseudomonadota; class Betaproteobacteria; order Burkholderiales; family Burkholderiaceae; genus Paraburkholderia; species Paraburkholderia sp. J94. The sequence continues at coordinate 122,929 of NZ_CAJMZH010000016.1, forward strand.
GCTCGGACAGGCGCTGGCCATGAATGATTGCGTTGAGCAGTTGGTACTCCATGACGATTTCCTTTTGAGGTTTGGGTGTATGCACCGGTGCAAGGCGAATCCGGCCCGCGCTGCACTGGTGTCTTGAATTCATGTTCGCACGCCCAGCGAGAAGTCAAGGCGTACGCGGGCGGCTAGAGGAACCCGGCGAGACTGTCACCAAGGGCATCGGTCATGACGCTTGACTGCTCGCTCTCGTGTGCTATCGGAATGCTCTGCAGGCCCAGTTCATTGAGCGCTTCGTTCGTCTTCGTTGGGGCCGTCGCAGAGGCGCCATCATTGCGGCCGAACGCTTTGGTGTCGCTGCGTGTAGGCGATCCTGAATGGCGATCGTTCACGTTGGCGGCATCGTCGCGCGCAACGCTGCGTTCGCCACGAAGGTGCGCTTCCGCGCAGGCCTTGAACACCGCCGCGCGCTCGCGCGGCGAGGCGCAGGCGCTCAGCCGCGCGAACAGCAGCGGACTCAGGAGTTCTGTGACCGTGACCTCCATTACGAGTTTGCCGTTCATGCGGCGCGCCGTTCGCGTGCGAGTCCGGCTTCACCAGCGATCAGAAAGCCGCCGACATTCGCCACGCAGGGCGAGCCGATCATTTCGATCACGAGCCGGGGGAATGCGCGACGCAGCACTGCGGCGTAAAGAGCGGCGCCGCCGCCCGAGAGGATGATCGAGCGCAGGTTCGGCATCCTGCCGACGTTATTCTGGATCGCGAGCACGACGCCGGCGATGACGGGTTCGGCGCGCTCAAGGTAGGGCGCGAGGTCGATTTCTTTTCCATAGAAGCGGAACGTCGTGTGCTCGCGCAGGGCCTTGTCGATGAGCTCGATGCCTTCGACGTCGTCGCCTTCGTCTCGGGAGATCAGGCTGGCGATGCGCTGATAGATCTGCGACGCGCCGCCCGGCATACCGCCGCTGCGGGTGTCGTCCATCGCGAAGCCCTTCGCGTACACCCAGTCGGTCGTGAAATACCCTACGTCGACGACCAGGTGCTCGTCGTTGGGGTTAAACGCCTTGCCGCGCGAGCTGGATGCGGAGATGAGCGAGCCCAGCGGCTGGGGAAGCACCACCACCTTGTCGACCGTGACATAGCCGCAGCCGAAGTCCATGTCGCCGGCGAAGCGCTCCTTGAGGAGATCGGAATACTTCTTCAGGTTATGCACCGGCAGCCCGAGCACCAGCCGCTCGATGTGCGTGACGCCCGCAAAGTGAATCGCGCCGAAGAGCAGGGCCGCATAGTTGTTGGTGAGCACGTAGTCGTCGGCCAGGGCGCGGCCGGTCTTGCCGTACGCAGCGGTCAGCGACACGTCGGGGCCGACCTCGTATTCGATCCGGTCGATCGTCACGGTCGCGACCTTGCGCGAGGTAAGAACTGCATCGCCGTATCCGCTAAGCGAACGGGTAGCAGCCAACGGGGCGAGAGAGGGGAACATGTCGGTCGCGACCGTGCCGCTTGCTGCTCGGTACGCGCTTTTCGTGTTGCCGTAGCCGACGTCGATGGCGAAGACCGGGGTTTTCATGATGTGTGGCTCTCTTAAATGGTCGTTGAGTGGTGCGCCGAAAGTCCGGGGTAAAGTCCGGGTTTGTCGGCACCGAAAACGCTATCCCGGAGATTAGCCCGGGGTTTGTGCATGTCGCCTTCACGAACCCCGGTTTAATCCCGGAGTTTGCCTGGCAGCCCCAGGCAAACTCCGGGCAAATCTCCGGTATTGCTGAGTCCAGTCTATCGAGGCCATTGCAAAGTCAAGTCGCCGAAAGCGGGCGCGATGAGGGGATCTTTTGAGCGCCTGCGGTTGCGTTCTGCCCTTATCCTTGGCAATACCTGCTGCGTCCCTGACGCATCGACCTGAAGTGCAAGGCACTTCGTGCGTCTTTTTCGGGCCCGATGGGCCATCATCCCCGGCCCGAACGGGCCAGAAATCTCCCTCTGTCCGCGCTCCACTGTGAGGCGGATTTTTTTTCAGTCAAATCAAGTCCACCGTGATCCATATTGAGGACCACCGGACAGTGCGATATCCATACGATTGGCGGGTGTCCGCCGCAATGTGGCGTATTGAGGAAATGTGGACGCGGACAGTTGGACAGTTCGCGACCGCTCCTCATGCGCCTGCACACGTTCCTTCAGCCCACAGTGCTGGGTGCGTTCACGAAGCCCGATACACCGCGGCGGAGATGAACGTACTTCGGAACGGGGGAGAGCCTGCGCGCTGGCCACGCCAGTGATTCGCGCCTCCCTGTACGGAAGACATAACGGTCCGCGCAACCGTCACCAGAAACGCGCAACAGGAATTGCCCGGCAGTTGGCCAGGGCGGACGAGCGGCGACGCGCTGTTCGGTCCGTCCAGACGCAGCGATGCGTCCTCGGCCGGTCGGGTAGCCACGGCAGGCGGCAACGCAGTACAGGCAGCAAAAGCAGTTAAAGCGGGAGTGGGTTTGCGCGAAGCGCAATCCGGCCCGTGCCGCAGCAAGGTGGACAGTCGGACCGCATCTCTTCCGTGCGTCGGGCTGATCGGATGGAATCGCTAAAGGACAGGAAGGCAGCAAACCCCGCGCCGGGGCATCGGCGAAGCCGCATGGTAAGCGGCACGAAAATCAGGCCCGGGTGGCTGCGGACGTGATGCCAGGCAGGGGCGTCGCGCCGCAGGCACCGGGCGCGGCCCCGTGGCTGCCGGATTGGGCGACCACACAACGAGAACGGAGAAACCATGGCGGCGATCCTCAACGTGCGCGCGGTGGTGCGCAGCTACCGGCTCACGCCCACCGTATCGGCAGCGCTCATCCTGCTGCTTGATGAGCACGTGTCATCGGTGCATAGCCGCACGCGTATCAGCGCGAAGCCGCTGTCGATCAAGACGCAGGAATTCCGGGTGCGTGCGATCTGCGCGGCGCTAGTCGAGCTGCGGGAGGGCGGGTTCGCGCTTGCGAGCCCGTGGAACGTGCGGCGCAAGCATATTGAATGGCTGGTGCAGCGCTGGGTGGACGCGAAGCAAAGTGGCGGCACCATCGAAAACAAGCTCACGTATCTGCGTGCGCTGGCCGGATGGATGAACAAGGACAATCTCGTGGGCACGCTTGGCGAGTACGTGAGCCGCAAGGACGCAGGTCTGTTGCGTTCGTATGTCGCCGAGGTCGACCGGTCATGGGATGCCAATGGTGTGAATGCCCACGAGAAGATTGCGGAGATCGCCGCGAGCTGCCCGCGCGTAGCTGTGCAGTTGAGGCTACAGGCGGCTTTTGGGCTGCGCATCGAGGAAAGTTTCATGTTGCAACCGGTGCGCGCGGTCAACGACGTCGACATGCTGCTGGAGGTGACGCGGGGCACGAAGGGCGGTCGTGACCGTGCGGTGCCGATCGAAGAAAAATATGCTGTCCTTGAGGCGGCGGCCCGGCTTGCGAATCCCCTGACGGGTTCGACGGTGCCGGCGGACCGGACACTCAAGCAATGGCGGGACTGGTATTACCACGTGCTTGCGCGGCATGGCATCACGAAATCGGGGCTCGGCGTGACAAGCCATGGCCTGCGCCACCAGTATCTGCAGGAGGTCTACGAGAGATGGGCGGGCGTGGCGGCTCCCGTCAAGCAAACTGGCGAGCGTCCCGATGCCGAGCGACATGCGCAGGCGATCAGGCTGGTGGTGGAGGCCGCTGGCCATAGTCGGCCGACGAAGGCCAACGCCTATATTTCGACGTTTGCACGTCAGGCGCGATTGTCGAAACCGAATCCGACCATCGACGAGGTGAGGGCGGCGCTGGCCGCCGCAGGCGGGAACAAGACGCACGCGGCCGCTGCGCTCGGCGTGTCACGGCAAGCGCTCTATCGGTTGCTCGATGCCGGCTGAGCTATCGGCGCGGCGTTATTGGTCTGAGGAAATTGTGTGCGCGGGCGCAGACTGCGCGCGCAGCACCGACGGCAATATGCATGGGCCAATGGCCGCTTTTCGGAGGAGCGGCAAATGGGTGCCAAAGAACCAACGATACGGGGGAAACGAGAGACAACGTGCGGGGCACAATGACGTTGTTGTCTCTCAGATTCTGGCTTCCCCGGCACTCGCCAGGATCATCCTTGGACCGGCCTCTATATCTATATACAGGCCGGTTTTTTTTCGCCTGCGCTCTTTGCTCCGTGCGCAATCACCATCGATCGCGGTCGGGCAGCGAATCGACTGCCGAGGCAATCAGGTCTTCGAACAGGCGGTCCCGGTCTTCGGGATGGGTGTATACCTTTGGGAACTGTACATAACGCTCGCCGTCGATATCGACCCACTTCGTAAGCTGGACCAACTTGCGATAGCGCGCGGCGTCATTGAGTACCGGATCAATCGGCCACGAGTCGAACGTAACCACGGTCGCATCGACAAGTCGGCGCGCAATCATCTTGATTGCCGGTCCAAGCTCTGACCAGTCTCCTTCCAGCCGTGAAATGAGTTCGATGATGGCCGGGATATCGGCCGTGCCCAATTCACGTTCGACGAGCCGTTGAAGCTCCGTCTTTTCGGCTTCGGGCCGGTTGAGGCGCCGGTTCCATATGTGAGCGGCGGTATTGCGCGCCGCGGTATCGTCTTCCCCACATGGCTGCCACGGCGTCTGCATGCCGCATTCGCCGCAGTAGATGCAAACGAGCGGTTCTGTCGCAGGTGCTTCTGGCGGCCGCATTGCGGTGTCCCCGTTCCGCGGCGGTCCGGCAAAACGCCCCCAGCGTGACGGATCGTAGATCGGGTCCGGGCAGGGAGATATGAGTCGCTGGGATCGACCGACGGTGGGTCGGCCGCCGCAGTGATCACAGGGTACAAGCTGCTCGTACATGGCGAGAGAGTTGGTTGTTAGTGAGATCGGGGCCATTATCCGATTTCTTAACATTTCCAATTCCGCAAGATGCGCAGCGGATTGGCTCCAACTCAATCGAATCAACATGAAAGCTTCGGTCCGGGCTTCCTCTCAGACGGGCGCGGCGACCGGGGTAGGTTGCCTCGGGTAACGTTCCTTGTGCACGGGAAATCCGTCATGGGTCCGCCCGTCGAGCAGGCGACCGGCGAGTTTTTTGCCGATGCCGAGCGTGTACGTGTCGCCTGGCTGAAAGATCGCGGCATCGCTTGCGAGGCGCAATTCACCGCTCGAGGAGAGCGATCCGGCCACACGCGCGGCGTCGCGCTGCATGCCGTCCGCCTGGTCGGCGGGGAGCCACTCTCCCCATTGTTTGAAGAGGAACGGCACGCGTGCGAGCGCGCATTGGTCCCGCAGCGCGCGCGCCCAATGCGTATGCATGGGACGGGCTCCCGGTCCACTCTCACCGCCGGCGATCACCCAGTCGATCACGTCGTGCATCCCTGGCTGGTGGATCGGGTCGCTCACGTGGCCAGCGCACGTTGCGCAATAGCCTTCCTCGTATCTCGTGCTCTGGACGAAACTGGTTTCGCATCGTGGCCAGCCCAGCGTGAGAAAGTCGCTGATGTCCACGGGTCCAAGCAAGGGCTCCATGCTGAGGAATTTGACCGCCGCGGGCGTTTCAAGCAGCTTCGGGATGTCGCGATCGGCTTCGCGCTGGTCGACGACCGTTGCGCCGAGCCAGACGTTGGGCCACGGATTCCCGTCCCACGTCTTCGCGCCGGAGGTCATCTCCTGAACCGCCTCGTTGAGCATGGCCCGCGCGTTGCCGATCCGCTTGGTGAGGATCAGCCAGTCCAGGTCGGGCGTCTGTGCGATCAGGCGGAGAAGATCGGCGCGCCACGCGGCGGGCACGTCGTTGTCGAAAACATCGGACAGCGAGGCGCAGAACACGCGTTGCCGGCGGCCATGCTCCGCGAAGAACGTTGCGTGCGCAGCATTCCAGCGCTTCGGTTTTCGCCACGTCGAAACGGCTGTGCGATGGCGGGGCTCTCCTGCTCCCCATTTGACGCCGAGAATGCGTGTGGCGCGTTCGCGCTCGGCGTAGCAGTGGTCGCAGCCCGGCGACACCTTGGTACACCCGAGCCAGGGATTGAAACTGTGGTCGGCCCATTCGATGGCGGTGTTCTCTGCCATGCTCAGGCTCCAGGTGTATCGTCGTGGTTGCCGGCGAGCACGTATTCGCGGATCGTTTGCATCGAATGGGCGTCTGCGCGGGCAGTTGCTCCCTTGAGGACGGACTCGTCGAGGGGCGTGCACATCCGATTGAGGGCGGCGAGGACGTTCTCGGGAATTGGATTGTCGATGACGTCGCGCGCGAGCAGCTCGGCATCGTCGAGAGCGTTCGAGACACCGGTGCGGGCGAGACCGTCAGGCAACGCGAGCAGGTCGATCCGTGCGTGGGCGAGCGTCGCGAACAGACGACCGGCGCGCTCCCGCGGCGGCTTCGGTCCTGAGCCGTAGCGTGCGTCACGCTGCGCGGCGGCAGCGTCTTCTGTTTCCAGCAGCGCGTCGGCAGCACAGCAGAGCAGTCGGGCTGTGCGCCAGTTCTGGTTGTCGAGCGATTGCAGGCCAAGCTGCACGAGCTTGAGCGCGCGGTAATACAGCCATGCAGCGACGGGGCCGGAGTCTTTCGACTCCATCGGGTTCGGATAAAGCGGCGGCAACGAGTCGAGCCATCGCTGGACATCAGCGACGCTCACGCTGTCGGTGGGGCATCCGGGGAAGACCAGGCGATGGCTGGCTTCAACTTCGGGGCTTCTGGCGGTGGCTCTGGCAGAGTGGGGCATGGCGCGTTCCGTGGGTTGTTGAGGCTCAGTGCTCATACAAGCGTACGGTGCGCCGCCCAAAGTCAAGTTCGCGCGAAAGCGGGCGGCAGCGCAACACGTTCGAGCGGTTCGCGATCGACGTTCCACTCGACGGCCGGGATGCCGCGCGCCGTGCGAAGCGCCTGCTTCTGCGCTTTGCGTCGCTCGTAGCTGGCGAGGCCATTCATGCCGTAGACCTCGATGTGTACGGTGGGCCTGTCCAGAAGCACGAAGTCCGGCAGCATGTCGTCGCCGTCTGCCATGCGAATCGGCTTTTCGAAGGCACGCCGCTCCACAGCGAGGCGGTTGGCCATTGCGACCTCATGGATGGAATCGCAGGGCAGAAACGTCGACGAGCACAGCATCGCCGCCAGATCGACAACGCGCAGGTGGCCTTTGGCCGTGCGTTCGACAAGCAGCAGGGCAATGACGCGCGCGCTCGCGTCGCCGATCGCGCGCCACGCGTGCGCGTAGGCCTTCGCCGCATGCCCGGTGAGCTCGGCGGTCGCAAAATATTTCTGTCGTCGCTGGCGCAGTGTGATGGATTTGCCGTATGGCGTGTCGGCGACTTCGCCCAGCTCCCCGACGATCAATGCTCGGCGCGAGACGCTTCCGTCGTTAGTTATCCGCGCCAGAAATGAGTCGAACTCGGCATTGATCGCCTTGCGCTCGCTTTCGTCATATCGGCGCATCACGTGAAGCACCTCGTCCGCCGGCGTGCCGTTGATCTTCGCGTCTGCGCCGAGACCAGCGAGCAACATCGCGTTGACCGCGCCCCAGCCGCGCGCCATCGATGTGCCAGGCCACGACGTCAGTCCGGCGCTGAGCCACAGCGTTTGCAGAAAAGCGAGAAGGGGTGCGCGGCGCCGGGTTGGTCGCGTTGATGTGGCGTTCGTCCGCTTGCGCGTGCCGGGTGTGGCATCGCGCTGGAATAGCGCGGCATCGAGGTGCACGTTCAGACCTTCTTGCGCGTTGATGATTGCCGCGGTCGCGTCGCTGCCGGGGCTGGGCCGGCCGCCTCCGGGATCTTTCCGGAAGTCGCCGCCTCGCGCGTGATGTTCGCCGTCGTCGGGCCAGCCGGCGAGGTGGAACAGCGAGCCGTACCGACGAATGACGAGACGGCGAGGCCGATCATGGTTGCAGTGGCAAAGGGCGTAACCTGGCGTGACCTTTGCACGTTCAAGGGCTCGGGCATAGCGGGCGGGGCGCTCCTGGAGCTCGGAGAGCGCAACGCGCTCGCTGGAGAACGAGACGTCAGGCATGGCGGTCCTCGGTAGTGGGATGGCTTGCGACTCAGGCGACGATCTGGAGCAACTCTTCATGGCCACGCCAGAAAGTGCCGTGGTCAGTGTCGAGCACGGTGACCATGCCGGAGTTCGGATCGTGCTCGGTGACGACACCCTCGCCCCAGTCTGTCAGGCCAGCCTGGTAGAGCACGCGTCGCATGCGCAGAGGCATCGAACCGGATGGAGGGCTTAATGGAGTGGTGGCCATCGTTTCATGATGGCGTCGTGGTGCGTTGTCCGCGACCCGAAAGCAGGCGTAATTTGCGTTGCTTTGCAGGTGAGACGAATAACCGGCAAAAGCTCCACAAAAAGTGAAGCTTTCCGCCGAAATGCTTGCAAGCGCTTGCAAACCTGGATTGACGACGTCAGAAGGCGCTCGTGCGATGGATCAGCACACTTCCGCTTGCCGCGACGCACAGTGTTCGGCGGATGCGCCGATAGAGGTCGTTGCGAAAGGGCTGCAACACCGACAGTGACGGGGCGAAGGCCATGCGGGAACCTGTCAGTAACAGGTACACGAGGGCGAAGCAATTCACGAGCGCCTGTGCGAGGGCGTGAAGCACCGTCCCGAGCGCAGGAGCGTTGGCGGAGTTCGTAACGACAAAGGACACGCACGTGCCGACAGCCAGCGCGAAGCCTGTGGGCGCAAACAGGCAGCATGCGAGCGCATAGAGACCCAGGAAGGTCGCCATCACAAGAGCCGTGTACCCTGCATTTCGTAGCAACACACCGACCAGGTCTTGGAGCGCGAGGACATAGTTGCGTGGATCGTTAGCACACGCCATTCGCATCTCGGCGTAGGCCGCCTCGGAGACTTCGCCGACCCTTACGCCGTTGATCTCGACGGTCATGACGTGCGATGTACTCGACCGGGCCATGTTATTGCGCAACTGGGCGAGCTTCAGGCGTCTGGCACCTTCCAGACCGAGTGCGGCAGCAAGCGAGAAAATCACCACTTGCGCTACCTTGAGGTGGTCGGTGCCGGAAAGCGACGGCAGGCCGAAAAGCAGAAAGACGACCAACGACGAGACTGCAGTGAAGGCGAGCGAACCCACCCACGCGCGCCGCCTGTATAGATCTGGCATTTGAATTCTCCTGTGTATGCGCGGGCATCATTGCCACGCGAGTCCATTCTCCCGTGTGCGCTGCGCGGGCAACGTGCGCAAAGAGCGTGAAAGCCAACGCCATAGGCGTACTAAGCATGCGCCAGGGAAATTTATCCACAGACTTATCCAGGAAATCTGTGGATAAGCGCACGAGCACGAAAGAGGGCGGCAGGCTGTCCTCTTTCGCCGTGCCGAAACTGTTATGTGGCGCTTACGATCGGTGCTGCTTTCGCGTCATCGACGCATCGACCTTCCAGCGACCGCTGGACATTTCTTAACTATCTCGCAGGGAGCACCCTTGAAAACGCTCAGGTGGCTTCACGACAACCTATTTCATCTCGTCATGATTCCGGTGTTCGCCGTCGCATATGGGGTTATCGCGCTCGGCGTCGCGCAATCACTTGGAATACCCATTCCGCGCTGATCGCGCATTGAGTTGCTGGCCACGGCCGGCGAATTATTTTCCCTCTGGGGCATGACTGCCCCGATGGGCTCATGCCTCCTTCAACTACGGAGCGGGCATGAGCCGCAAGAGCGCAGAGCGCAAATTCAACTACACAGCAGATGAACACCAGCGCGAGCTGGTCTCCCTGCTCAAGCAGTTCTCTTACGGCCATCACCTCGACACGGTGTTTCGCGATTTCGTCGAGATGGCGGCGCTTGCGATCAGCAATCGCGTGGACCGCGCGCAGTACGACGCGCGGGAGAAGCGTTACATGGAGATCGTGCGCAAGTACAAACCGGAAGAGGTAAAACGCTTCCCGGCAATGTTCGCCGCACTGACCGGGACATTCGAAGTTCGTGTGCAGGGCATGCTGGACGGCAGCGGCGTAGGCCTCACTGACGTGCTTGGCGAGACCTACATGATGCTCGGTATCAGCAACGATCGCAGCGGGCAGTTCTTTACGCCGTACGCGGTATCGAAGCTGATGGCCGGATTGCTCGGCGGGGACGTGGCTGCACGTGCCGACGCGCAGGGCTTCGCTCGCGTGCAGGAACCGGCATGCGGTGCTGGCGGCATGATCATCGCCACTGCCGAGGCATTCCACGAGGCGGGCGTGAACTATCAGCAGGCGCTTCACGCGACCTGCGTTGATATCGACCCCTGCTGTGTGCACATGGCCTACGTGCAGTTATCGTTGCTTCACGTTCCCGCAATGGTCGTACACGGCAACACGCTCAGCATGCAGGTGTGGGGCCATTGGTACACCCCCGCGCACGTGCTCGGCGGCTGGAACCAGAAACTGAAAATGCGCCGCGCGTGGGATGCGTTGCGTGGTCTGCTTGACGGTGGCGCGCGCGATGCGTGCTCAGCACGACGACGCTGCTCTGTTGCCGCCGCCCGTCGTTGAACAGGTCTTCGAACCTGAACCGATGGCGGGACCGGCGATGTCGGAGGATTTCGCCGACGTCGCCGTGCTCGAACAGCCCGCCGAAGTCGTTGATACGGACGGACTCGCCGATATGTTCGAGGAAGCCGTTGGCGCGCAGCCGCACGCGAACGCGTTCTTCGAGATCGTCGATCAGCTTGCGCTGTTCTGAACGAAGGCCCGGGACCAAATCCCGGGCTTTTGTTTTTTTAAAAGCCGTATCGGAAATCTGATCTTTTCCGGCGCGTGGCGTCCATTGGCGCGATATCGTTCACTCACCTACCGCGCTTTTCGCGCATCGACTCAGGCCCGCATGGCCTATTTTTCTTCACCCTTCGGGAATCCTCTCCCATTGGGGGCGGGTTCCCTCTCAGGAGACCCGCAATGCAATCCAATACGCTTCGCCTCGGCGACATTCAACCCGGCCGCAACCCGCGCAAGTATTTCGATCCCGCGAAGATGGCGGAAATGATCGAGTCCGTGCGCGCGCAGGGTGTCATTCAACCCGTGCTCGTGCGTCCGCTCGAAGACGGCCAGCATCAGCTCGTCGCGGGTGAGCGCCGCCTTCGTGCCGCACGCGAAGCCCACGGCGAGGACTACCCGATGCCTGTCGTCATTCGCGAGATGGATGAGTTTGAAGCGCGCTCTCTGGCGCTGATCGAAAACATCCAGCGCGATGACATGGCACCCTCGGAGGAGGCTGTCGCAGCAGCGGAGATCGTTGGCCTCTGCCAGGGGGACCGTGACGAGGCCGCGCGCCAGCTCGGCTGGACACGTGCCGTTCTCGACGCGCGCCTCGCGCTGATGAATTGCAGTGCGTCCGTTCTGGACGCGCTCAATACCCGCACGATCAAGCTCGGCCACGCCGAACTGTTCGCCGCTTTCACGAAAGAACAGCAGGACAAGATCCTGCCGGTCGTTGTGAAAGAGGGGCATACGGTCGCCGATCTGAAAAGCGTGCTGGAGCGAGCCGCGTGCTCGCTTAATGCAGCGATCTTCGACAAGACGGACTGTGCTGGCTGCCAGCACAACTCGGCCGCTCAGGCAGAAATGTTTGGCGAATCCATCGGCACCGGCAACTGCACGAACCGCAACTGCTACAACGAGAGGACGGAAAAGCAGCTCGACGCAACGGCCGCAGGCCTGCGCGACGAGTTCCAGACCGTTCGGATCGTGCGTCCAGGCGACAACCACACGCGCATCCAGCTCGTGGCAGATGGCGCGAAGGGCGTGGGCGTCGAACAGTCGAAGGCGTGCTATGCATGCCAGAACTTCGGCGCCGCGGTCAGCGCTCTGCCCGACTCGCTCGGCAAGGTCTACAAGGGCCAGTGCTTCGACACCGTCTGCAACATGAAGAAGGTGGCGGCGCGCATCAAGAGCGAGAAGGCGGAGCCCGCAGCTGCGAAAGCGGCTTCGTCAAATGGCACGTCGAAGGCTTCGAGCGCTGCGAAGGGCGAGAAGCCCGCTGCGGCTGCACCCGAAGCGACGGTGGTGTCCGAGTCCGACCGCGTGAAGACGTATCGCGTTGCGCTCTGGCGCAAGGCGCTGCGTCGCGAGGTGAGTCAGGATGCGGCGCTCGCGCGTCGATACCTGCTCGCGATCGTGGCGACGGGGCAGGCGCGCAGCATCGAGGCGGGCCCGCTCAACACGATCTGGGAACGCCTCATCGACGACAAGCCGTCTGTTGGCGACTTCGGCAAGGCTGCAACCGCGGCCGCGACGCTGGCCGCCGACAACGAAGGCAAGTTGATGATCGCCGTCACGATGTCCGCAATTCAGGGCGTCGACGTTCCGTATCTCACGTCCATGTGCCGTCACCACAGGCTCGATCTTGCAAAGCACTGGAAGCTCGATAAGGAGTTTCTGGAGCTGATCACGAAATCGGAAATGAAGGTGGTGGCCGACGAACTGGGGCTGCGCGCAGCGATGGGCGAGAACTTCAAAAAGGTGTTCGGCAAATCGAAGTCCGAAGTGATCGACGCGTTGCTGTCGGTCGATGGCTTCGATTACGCGGGCAAGGTTCTGAAGGTCCTGAAGTTTTGATGCATGCCGCGGCGTTCGCCGTGGCTTTTCCATTTTGCGCCGCCCGGTCTGATGACCGCGCGGCGCTTTTCATTTGAGAGGTTATTCATGTTCCAGCAACTCGAAGCGCTCGTGCGTGAGACCGGCAAGGTCACGCTCATGATGAAGATGGCCGGTGACCAGATGTCGGTGGTCGTGATGCCGTGCGCGGACTCGAAAGAGGCCGCGCTGCGCCAGCCTCTCGTCCTCACCGCAACGCCGGCGGAACTTGATGCGGGTTTCGTGCAGGCGCTGCATTCGTTCGAAGGCGCACACCGCTCCCTTGCGGAGCAGGTGAGCGCGACGACCGAGATCCTGCAGGCGGCCGAGAAGTCGCAGGCGGGCAAGGCGCAGAAGGCGCTGTCGAAGGGCTCGAAACCGGCGCTTCCCGCGCCGAAGGGGGCGTCCGACGACGATGCTGATGACGCAGACGATACCGAACGTGGTGACGACACGACGGACTCGACGCAGGCATCTGACACGCCCCCGCCCGCACAGGCAGGTGGCGACGGCAAGACCGATCTCTTCGCGCTTCTTTGAGGAGACAGGCCATGACGATCAGCATCGCAAAGCTCATCCGCGAGTTCACCTACAACGGCATGAAGTTTGCCGACCCCGGCCCGGCGTTCAGCCCGAACGATGTTCGTGATCTCTTCTCGGCGCAGTATCCCGAGCTCACGACCGCAACGGTCGACGGGCCCGAGATCGCCGGGGACATCGCCACCTACAAGTTTGTCCGCGCGGCGGGTGCCAAGGGCTCCCATGCGTAAGGACACGCTATTGCGTGCTCTCCGTGAGGGGAGCCTCTCCACTGCACAGGAACCGCCCGAGAGGGCGGTTTTTCTTTCCGACGAGGAATCTGCACTATGTTCTTCGACCCTTCGAGAACTGATCAAGACGTCGAGGGCGGCCCGCTCACGAGCTGGCAACCGCCACGCGCTGCCGCTGCCCGAGATCGAACTTCCGATGATTTTCTGAGCCTGCCATCGGTCGCTGCGCAGGTGCCGCTGTCGGGCACCATGAAGTGGAAGGTCAGCGAAGAGATGTCTGCGCTGATCCTCGCGCATTTTCGCTATGGCCCGTTGCGGGCGGCGGACGTGCACGAACCGTCGGACGAGCTCAACGCGTTTTCCCAGGCGTTCTTTGCCTGGGTGGCGCGGCAGAAGAGCGAGTTCTCCCGGTTGACGGTTCGCCCCATGCTGCTCGATGCCAACGCGGTTGGTACGACGCTCGAGCATGTGTGTCTGGAAAAAGACTTCATCGCTGCGTCCCCCTTGTATCTGGGGTTTGGCCTGCCAGACGAAAACCTCTTCGAGATGGCTTCGCATGTTGAGGCGCTGCGCTCTGCGCATCCGCTTTTGCTGCGCACCGTACTCAACGTCATTGACGAGGCCTCGTATCGCACTGTGATGGTCCGCTCGCCCCAGTGGTTTCTCGGCGAGTTTGCGGCGTGGTTCTGGGATGGCGATCCCGATGCGTCCGACGAGGACGCGATGGAGGCGCTCAGGGAGCGCTTTGGCGCGGACGATTCCGACATCGCAGCGTATCTGCCCTCAACGGCCAGGCCGCTGATTTGTCCGGACGATGCGATGCCGGTCAGTTGGCGCGATGGCAAATGGCGACGTCGGCCGATGCTTTCGCCGACGCAGATCAGGTCGCTGCGCCCGAGGCTTCGCGGCAAGGCGCGCAGGGTCTGCACTGAACTGCTCGCGCTGGGTTCGTTGATGCGAAAAAGCCGAACCCGGGATCTTCTGCGCGGAGAGCCGTCGATCATGCCGCTGTTTTCGGCCGTCTCGTTTGTGGTGTCGGGCGATGAGACCTACGTGGGTCAGATCCTCGACGGCACGATCGAATCGGCTTACCAGGGCGGCGACCACTGCGAGTTCGCCGCGTTTTCCCCTCTGTCCACCAGGGCAGGCGACATCCGCAGGCAGTACGCGGACTGGTCGCTTGCTTTCCAGATCATGACTCGCCTCGACAGGCTCCTGTCGCTGGTGACCTCCTAGGAGCATTCCATGAAAAATGTCGTTACCGGCAAGGTCGGCAGCGCAGTTGCGCTGACCTCTGCAATCCTGCTCTACGAAGGGGCAAACGGTGCGTGCTACGCAACCGTTCATCCTGTCGAGCGTCAGGGGCGTAGCGAACGCACGGTCATCGGCGCAGGTCGGCCGGTCACGCGCGACGCGCTCGTCACGGCACTGCGCGCGCTCGACGAGAACGCTGCCGCCAAAGCGGCGTTTCTTCCACCCACGGTGCTTGGTCTGAACAGCCGCGCGGTGACCTGGTGGTGTCCGCCTGCGATGCGCCGCGTGTTCTTCAAGTCTGAGGAGATCGGCAGGCGCACGGCCGTTGTGCCGCATCCGGGGCTGGTTTTTCAGGCCGGGAATCACGGTTTTCGCGTGTTCTCCGTCAACGTTGCTGACCGTCCGGGCCCGGACACTCCGTTGTTCGAGCCGCCGTACTTCAACACGTGGGACGGCGGCCTGATCTGTGTGGGTTCGGCTCGCGTGCCAACGCACATCGACGTCGACTCGATCGCGGGCTGGGAATCGGGCTTCTTCGATTCCGCGTTCACCCATCCGAACAACGGTGGGAAGCGCGTCGCCTATGAGAACGGCGAATTTGCTTTCTGGCGCGACATGCTCGATGGCAAATTCAGCGCATTTCCTCTCGAAGCGCTGGTGCCCACCGGGGAAACGGTACTTGATCTGATCCACTCGCGAGGTGTGGCATGAATCCGGTCGATGTTGCCCTGCAGGGCTCGTTCCCTTCGGTCATGGTCCCGACGCGCGAGCCTGTCGCGCCGATGGGCGGCCCCGGTGAGCGTCTGCTCATCGCGTCCAACGGCGTGTTCCTCGAGATCAGCCGGCCATGGGTGCGTCTCGTGCGACGGCTCTCGTCGTTCGACTGGCGCACGCCCGTGCCGTACGGCGCGGCGGCCGAGCACACCGACCTGAAGTGCGGGCCGGTGCCTGCAGGCCTCGTGGCGCAGTTCGCGCAGATGGCCAGCGCGGCATTGCCGAATGAGGCCGGAGCATGGATCGTGTGGAACGCGGAGTCGGGCGATTTTCGCCTGGTGGCGCTTTCTTCGTTGTCGCACGGTCCGGGCCATCTGCATTACGAGCGGCCCGAGTTGCAGGCCGGTGAATGCCTCGTCGTCGACTGCCACTCGCATGGTCACAGCCGTGCGTACTTCTCATCGACGGACGATCGCGATGACCAGCACGACGTGAAGTTCGCGCTCGTGCTGGGTAACTGCGATCGCACGCCGTCGGTAGCGCTGCGGTTGTGCATCAAGGGGCGTTTCGAAGTCGCTGGCGCGGTGCCGCAGAACTGGATGGCGGCACTCGCAGGGGAGGTCGTATGAGCGCGATCCTGCACGCAACGCCCGAGAGCATGCTCACGGGTGCCTGGAACGTGGTCGTGGTGGGCGCTGGCGGCACAGGCAGCGCGCTGCTGCCGTCGCTCGCGCGCCTGCATCACGCCATGATCGAGCTGGGTCATCCGGGCGGAATCAACTGCACGGTCTACGACGATGACACGGTCAGCGAGTTCAACGTCGGCAGGCAGGGCTTTTATCCCAACGACGTCGGGCATTACAAGGCGTCGTTGCTGGTGAACCGCCTGAACCTGCTGATGGGGACGAGCTGGACGGCTCTGCCGCGGCGTGTCGATTCCACGATCAACCTGCAAGCCGACATGGTGATCGGGTGCGTGGACTCGCGCGGCGCGCGGCATGCGATCGCCCAGGCGGCGAAACGCGGCAAGGTGCGTTACTACCTGGACTGCGGCAACGAGACGGATCGTGGCCAGGTCATTCTCGGCGAGTTCGGCAAGCCCCGGCACGACAGGCTGCCCCATGTGGGCGACCTGTTCCCGGACATGCTGAACGCGAAGAATGACAGTGGGGACGATACGCCTTCGTGTTCGATGGCGGACGCGCTGCGCAAGCAGTCGCTCGTCATCAATCAGGCGATCTCCGTGCAGGCGTTCAACCTGCTCTGGTCGCTCTTCCGCAACGGAGGCCTGACGTTCTCGGCGGTGTTCGTGAATCTCGCCACGGGACGCACGAACCCGGTGCCGATCGATCCCGCAGCATGGGCCCGGTTCGGCTACGAGGCGCCGCCAGAGAACAAGCCTGCGAAGAAAACCACGCGCCGCCGCAAGGCAGCATGATTCAAGTGAGAAGTTTTTTCCTTCGACAACGCCGCCCGCTTTTGCGGGCGGCTTTTTTTTCGCCCGTCGACCCGGGCGAGGTCAGTGCTCGACCTGAGTGTCGGAGGCGTCGAAAAGGGTCTGGATCAACGGATGCAAATTCCCACCGTCTCCTGAAAGCGCGGCGTCGTCCGGAGGCAGTTCAACCGTTGCGGCGAATGTCGCGAGCAGGTCGGCCGGCCAGCGCGATGCCAGGCCAACGTCGGCGAGCGCCTCGTCAAGGATGGCGCGTGCGGTGTCGCCGTTCAGCGCCATGCCCTGCGCGCGGTAGCGCTCGGCGATCACGCGGACGGTTTGTGCCACGTCGGCTTCGAACCGGGCGCGGCCGCGCCGGATGGCAAGTTGCTCGTCGAGGGAGGTCATGATTCAGTGCTCGGGGCAGGGCGGTCTCAGGCTGTCGGCCAGGCGCGCGGGGGCGATCTCTGTCGTAGTGTACGTGCCGAATCCGCGCACGACCAACGGATCGTCGGCGAGGATGGCGTCCAGTCGTGCCCGGGGCAGCGCGCTCGTGATCACCACATGTTCGCCGTGGCCCGCGACCGCGCCGGCAGCGACGAATTCGCCCATGGCCAGATGCCCGTCGAGCCACAGCGCGCGCAGTTCGTCCATACCCGCTGGAAGCCCGGTGGGCGGCAGGTTTGGCGAGAGTGTCGAAATATACATGGCCTGAATTCCAGAAGTAGAATACTGTATAAATATACAGTTATTTTAGACCATGAACAGACCCGCAAGGCCAATGCCGGAGATCGGCGAGTTCGTTGACGCGTTACGCGAGGCGTTTGGCGCAGACGAGATCAACGCAATCGTGCGGCGCGGCCGCGCGGGTGAGCCGGTGTTCTTCGCCCGCGAAGCCGGGCACGAGTTCGGCACGCCGCTGCCGTCCGGCCGGGGCTGGGACACGGCGGGCGTGCGCGACCGGCACTACTGCCCGGGCTGCGTGGGCGAGTGCGTGGAGACGGGGGAGCGGTGCAGCGCGCGGCGTGCCGCCCCCTCCGGGCGAAACATCTAGCGAATCGGCGAGCATTCGGACCGCCACGCGCGCGCTGCCGCCACATACTGTCCCTATTCCTCGCGCTACTGGCGCATCGACCTACCCGCAGCAGCATGCTGTCGCGGGCATTTTCTTGAGGCCTTCCAGGCCAACGGGCAACACGCCCGCTATTTCTACCCCGTTGGGAGCCAAATCCCAATAGGGACGCGGCTCCCTTTTTTATTCCAGGAGCCGCACCATGATCCGCATCGTTCTCAGTCTCGTTGTCGCAGTTGCTGTTTCGGCTCTTACGGGCTGCGCCAACTTGACGGACTTCGGCTCGCCGAACATCTATCAGCGTTCGGACGTCCAGCGCGCCGGCACGCTCGAACCCGCTGTGGTTATGCGCGTGCGCCGCGTCACGATCCAGGCGTCGTCCGGCGGCTCGGGGTTTGAAAACCTCGTCGTCTCCGGCGTCAGCGCTTTCCTGGGTTCCCAGGTGATCGGCAACGGTCGAGGCCGCTATATCGCCGGTGCCGTCTCCGGTGCTGCATCCGGTTTCATCGCGCAGCACGTGAGTGCCGCGCTCTCCCGCACCGCTGGTCTCGAAATCGTCGTCCGCAAGGCCGACGGCTCGCTGCGCGTGATCACGCAGCCCGACGATCAGCTGTTTGCCCCCGGTGACCGCGTGCTCCTGATGGACACGAACTCCGGTATCCGCGTCACGCACTGACGCACTCCACTTGCCGGCGCAAGCCGGCTTTCTTCCTGCATGGCGGGGCACTTCCTTGTGAAGCGCCCCGCCTTTTTTATTTCGAGGTTTGAATGACCCACACGAATTGCGTCATGCACGCCGATCGCCGCAGCGCGGGCGCGGAGCGCGATGCGCGCTTCACGCGCCGCGCCCGCGGCTTTCTGCATCGCGTCGCCGGTGACCTTCGTCTGCGCGCGGGCGAGCATGAAATCAAGGCTGAGCCCTGCCGCCGTGGCAACGGCTGCCGCGTCTCGCTCAACACCGATCGCCTCATTCTGGAGGTGACGGATTCCCCGTCGCGCGGTACCGTCGCCATGTCGTTTCGCACGCGTCGCGGCCGCTCGGACCTTTCCGGTGGCGGTGACAACTCGGTGAGCGCTGAGCAGCTCGGCACCCACGAGGGCTACGAATCGCTGATCAGTGCGCTGCGCCTGGCCAATGGCCTGGACAGCGAGCGCCGCTAGGAGGCGTGAGCGTGGAAATCATCGAGATCAAGATCGAGTTCCCCGGTGGGCTGACCATTACCGACAGCGCGACCTGGCGTGAAAAGGATGGGCAGGTCTATGTTTCCGAGCGCCTTAAACAGGTGTTGCGGGAGCTGGATGCGACGGAAGCGCCGCCTGCGGTAACGGCGACGTGTCGCGGGCAATCCGTTTCTATGGAGCCCACATCAAGCGGGGATTTTCGCTTCAAATCTGGGCTAATCATCCGGCAACTTCCTAAAGGCGTCCTGGCGCAGTTTCGGCAGATCGCGATGCAGCCGTCGAAGGATCAAAGACAGCAGATCGGTCGGTTCCTTCATACGCTCTCAGCCGGCGCGACGATCGGGGCCATTGGTTTTTGGCATTCGACCACGCGATGGAGTCTGGCGAACGGCTTCTCGATCGGGAGTCTTTGCATAGCGGCTGTGATACTCTTTTACTTCGGGATTGTTTCCATGGACGGAGAATAACGATGGGCTTTGGTCTCTTCGTATTGGCTGTCACGGCTGTGTTCAGCGGTGTCGCAATGGTTATGAACCACAACGGACGCAAGGCTGACCGCGAACGCCGCGGGCATTAACGGCGAGTCTCTTGAGCGCCAGCTTCAGCTGGCCATACGCAATCAAAGGGCTGCACCTCACGGTGCGGCCCTTTTTCATTTCTGGACCATCCTCATGAACGCAATTGAACTGGATCTGCCGGTCGCGCTCGCGGCCGCGCCATTCGACACCGTCGGCAAAACTGTCGGCGCTGTCGTCAACCTCATCTCTGCACGACTGCGCAAGGCTGAGCTGGAGCCCGAGTGGGTCATCGCGGCTAACTGGGTGAACGGGGCGAACGACTCGGTGGCAGGACTCAAGGCAGAAGCCGCGTGGCCTGACCGTGTTGATCGTGACCGCCTGTGTCTGTCCGTGACGACTGGCCCATCCGAGGGCTGGCTCGTCCAGATTGACCACGTTCGTTTGCACGCCGCAGGCGACAGCGGCCACTGGAGCAGTGTGCCGCTCGTGCGCATCAAGACGCTGACACGCTCGCACGCGTGGGCTGTCGCGGCCGCCGTGTCGCGAATGCTCGATATCGACTGACGCAGTTTTCTCTTTCTCTCTTCCCTTGCGGGGCATCGCCCCGGATGGGTGGTGTCTCGCGCTTACGGAGCCATCATCCATGTATACGCTTTCCATTCCCGGCATCACTCTCTCGACGTCTTCGCTCGTTGAGCTGTTCACGCTGTTTCGCGACGAGCGTGTGCGTTCAACCGACACGGCGCAGATCGAACTCGCTGGTGCACCGGCGGGGGGGAACGTGACGCGCTACAACGGCGTGCTCGCGCTGCGCCAGCCCGGCACCGCTGAGGAGATTCTCGCGGCCATGCTCACCGAGCACCGGCGTGCTGAATTCGTCGAGCCTGACGACACGCAGCGCAAGTCGTGGCAGGTCACGCGCGCCGCCTGGGACGGCCTCTTCGAGTTCGTCGATCTGTGTCGGCAGCCGCAGTTGCTGCTGTCGTCGGACCAGATCGAAATCGCGGAGGCCAGCGCGAGCGCGCGCGGCACGCGCTTCTTCTTTTCGGATCTGTGCTCGGAGGCGCTCCAGTCCACGTACGGCTTTGCCGCGTGCGGGCCGGCTATCCCGGGCACGCGTGACATCAACAGCCGTCACGTGCTCCATGTCGCGTATGCGCTGGCGCAGGACCTCCCGGTGCCGGACCGCGTTCTCGACCCGTACCGTGAAGACAGCGAAGCCTTCAGGTACGGCCTCGAATGGGCCGAGACGCTGATTCAGTTGCCCGAGTTGCGCGGCGCGATACCGGTGGAGAAGCTTCGGCCGATCCTCGGCGTCATGCGAGGCGAGGGCAAGGCGGTCGACGCGAACAACGCCGACATCCTGACCATGCTCGCCCGGGTGCTGCCGGATCAGCCGACGTACCCGCAGGTCGACGATCTGCTTCATTCGCACGGGCTGATCGACGATCTGGCGCTGCCGGACTCGTTCGGTACGCCGGTCGACATCGGCGAGCCCGTGACGCCTCTGGCGGAGCGCGTACGCGAACGGGTGGCCACGCTCATCCGTGATCGCTCGATCGCGCATGCCGACAGCGAGTTGAAGGCAGGCCGCATCAGCCGCCGCGCGCATCGCGAGCGTTGCGACGTGGCACGCCTGCAGCATGGACGCCATTCGCATGAGCAGGGCAACCGGCTCGCGCGTGCGCTCGCGAACCGCGACGTCGGCACGCTTCTGGAAACGCTGGACAGGGCTGACGACCACAATCGTGGGAGCAAGCAGGCGTTTTACGACACGTTCGGCGTGAAGCTGATCGGCGTTCGCGCTGCCCAGCGCCGCCGCGCGATTTTCTCGTTGTGCGGCTACACCGAAGAGGAGCAGGCCGCGTGGGAACGTGATGCGGTTCAGCGCAAGGCTGGGCGCGACGCGCAGCGCGATCTGGACGATGCACGAACGATCGCCGGGCGCGCGCGTTATGTCGGCGCGAAGTGTGGCGAAATCTCTGGCGTCGAACACGTCGATCGCGCGATCAGAGACGGCTACTCGACAATCCAGAGCTTTCGCCGCGGTGCTGCGCATGTGTATGCACTGGTGCGCGGCACGGAGCCGGAAGCTCGGCGGCTGAGCGCGCAGGACGGCACGCTCGCGTACGCGCGTGCAGTGCTGGAGAAGCGCGCGGCCTGACACGCCTCGAGCGTCATTTAATCTTGAACCGACCGGCGCCACGTGCGCCGGTTTTTTTTCGTCCGTGTGACGGTCCTTCACGGCGAAAGCGGTATCAAAATCGCAACGATTGCGCGGGGGGCGCAGCGTACACACGCCTAAACTGGCATCTATCACCCGCGTCCCTGACGCATCGACCACGCCGGCGAGTCCGGCATTCACCCCGCCTGCAAGGGACCACGTCCCCATATGGGCGCGGCGCTTCCAGGCCTTCTCCAGATGGAGGCTCCATGAACCAGCAAGACGGCACCGTGTCGCTCGCGCAGATGGAAAGCGCGATTAATCACTGGCGCGATCGTCGCCCGCCCGTTGATGCCGAACACGCGGCCCTGTGCGCAGAAGCCCGCGCGCTCGCCGACGTGTACGGCCTCATGATCTACCACGGCCAGCAGTGCGTCGAACGCTCGACGCTTACGCACCAGCAACTCGCCGCTCTCGCGGCCGCTGCACTGTAATCCACACCGCGCGCCCCAGGGCGCACGCATCGTCTTATTCACTCGCCGCATCCGCGGCCTCTCCATTCACCCCGCCGGGACACGCTCCCGCCGGGGACGTGACTCGCCCGGGGCTTTCTGCACAGGAAACCTCACCATGCAAGTCAACGCTTCCCAGCTGAAATCCCTTCTGCTCGCCTACGTGCCCCAGCGTCTGCCGGTCATCGTCAGTGGTCGCCCGGGCGTCGGCAAGAGCGATATCGTCGAGCAGGTCGCGAACGAACTCGATCACGATCTGCTGATCAGCCATCCGGTCGTCGAAGATCCGACCGACTCGAAGGGCCTGCCGTTCGCTGCGCCCGACGGTCAGTCGGCGCGCTTCCTGCCGTTCGGTGACCTCGAGCGCGCGCTGCAGGCGCGCAAGCGGCCCCTGATCTGGTTCCTCGACGATCTCGGGCAGGCCGCACCCTCGGTGCAGGCCGCGAAGATGCAACTGCTGCTCGCACGTCGCATCGGCGAGCACAAGCTGCCGGACAACGTCACGTTCCTCGCGGCCACCAACCGGCGCAAGGACAACGCGGGCGTGAGCGGCATTCTTGATCCACTGATGGACCGCTTTGCCACGCACGTCGAGCTGGTCGCGGACATCCAGGAGTGGACGTCGTGGGCACTCACCCATGGCGTGCCCGCCGAGCTGGTCGCGTTCCTGCGCTTCCGGCCGGACCTGCTCTCCGCGCAGAAGGCCGCGGGCGACATCTCAAAGTCACCGAGTCCCCGCAGCTGGAACTTCGTGGCCAGAACAATGGGCGTGGTGCCGAAGGATCTGGAACTGATCTCCTACGCGGGTTCGGTGGGCGAGGGCGCTGCGAAAGAGCTGATGGCTTTCATCGGCATCTATCGCGAGTTGCCGTCCCCCGACGCGATTCTCGCTGCGCCCGATGCAGCCGCGATTCCAACCGCTCCGTCGGCGCTTTACGCGATCAGCGCGGCGCTGGCGATGTACGCAAAAGAGAGCAATCTCGCCCGCGTGCTGGTCTATGTGAACCGTCTCATCGACGCGGGCTGCGCGGAGTTCGCCGCCCTGCTGGTGACGGATGCCGTACGCAAGACGCCGGCGCTCGCGAGTACGCACGATTTCATTCGTGAGTGCACCGGCGCCGAGAGTCGTATCGGCAAGCTGATCCACGGCTGATTCCTGTCTTTCGTCAACGCATCAGACCTCGCGGCGCTCCCACTCCGCAACTTCCTTCCTGCTGGTCGCGGGCGCATCGCGCTCGCGCTTCGTTGTCATTTTCCGCACTTTCATTTCATTCATTTTCTGGAGCTATTTCCATGAACATCACCGATATCCAATCGCGCGTCATGCTGTGCTCGGTCACCATCTCGTCGTGGGCGGCCCGCCGCTTCGATGAGAAAGTCACCGAAGAGGTGGAGAAGAACCACGCTACCAAGGGCATCGGCCGCTTCAACAAGCGACTGCTGCCCGAGCACGCGCCGAGCTTCAAGGAAGTGATGTCGCTCGGCGGCCGCATCCGCCGCCACTTCTATGACCACACGCTGGAATATAACCAGCTGTCCGTGCGTCTGCTACCGACCCAGATCTACATGGAGTTCGCGGAGCAGATGCGCCGCATGAAGGATGAGTTCGATCTGGCCGTGCAGGTTTTCCTGACCGACTACCTCGACCTCAAGGAACTCGCGCGCGCCGAGATGAACGGCCTGTTCAACGAGGCGGACTATCCGACGCTCGCGCAGCTTGGCGAGAAGTTCGGCGTTCGCATGTCGGTGCTGCCGTTTCCCGACGCCAGCCAGTTCGGTGTCGATCTGCCTGAAGACGTGCTCACGAGCCTGCGTGGCGAAATCGATCAGCACGTGATGCGCTCGATCAACAACGCCAATCAGGACATCGTGCACCGCCTTTACGACGCGGTGTCGGCGATGGCCAACCGCCTGTACGCGAGCAACAACGTGCGTATGGACGTAGCCGACAATGTGCGCGAGCTGTGCGGGCTGCTGCCGAAGCTGAATTTCAGCAACGACCCGCAGCTCGTCCATATTCTCGAACAGGCCAAGCGTCATCTGGCTGTGCACACGGGCAACGACCTGAAGGAATCCGAGGTGCTTCGCTCGCAGGTGGCTGCGAAGGCCAGCGAGATCGAGGAACTGATGGAGGCCTTCATGGGCGGCAAGCCGCAGGTGGCCATGCCGACGTCGGGTCACGCGCCGCAGCTGCGCATCGCAGCGTGAGGTGACGATGGATCCCCGCATCTCGAAGCAGCGCACGGCGCTGGTCATGGACCAACCGTTTTTCGGCGTGCTGGCGCTTCGCCTGAAGGTGGTCGAGGATGCGACATGCAAGACGTTCTGGGTGGACGGGGAATCGCTGGGGTACAACCCGGCATACCTCGCCACCCTCAACGATCATGAGTGTCGTGGCGTTCTCGCGCAGGAGATCCTGCATGTGGCCGGTGGCCACTGTTTCCGGCAGGGCCCGCGCGACGCTGAACGCTGGAACGACGCGTGCGACTACGCGATCAACCCCATCGTCAGACAGGCGGGCATGGCATTGCCGCCAGGTTGCCTCGACGATCCGCGCTTTTATGGGCGATCAGCCGAGGAGATTTACGCGGTCCTCACGCAGGAGGCGAGGCAGAAGGAACAGGAGAAGTCTGGCGGCAAACCGGGGGCGAACGCGCCTGGTGGACAACAGGCACCCGCGAACGGCGCGAACACTCCGTCAGCGGCTCCCGATCAGCAGGCCTCGCCATCCTGCGGTGAGGTCCGCCCCTATCCGAACGCCGCAGACAAGGCGGTGAAGGAGGCTGAGTGGCAGGTGGCCACGCTTCAGGCTGCGAAAGCAGCCCAGATGCGCGGCAAGCTGCCCGGAGGGCTCTCTACGGTCGTGGATGAAGCGGGTGAGGCGGCGGTGGACTGGCGACCGCTCCTGATGCGCTTCTTCCAGCATCCGACTACGGACGATTACAGCTTCGCCATGCCGAATCGCCGTTATCTGCATCTCGGCTTCTACCTGCCGGCGCGTTACTCCCACGCACTTGGGACGATCGTCGTTGTCCGTGACTCTAGTGGCTCGGTCTTCGATGAGACGCAGAAGCAGTTCGCAGCTGAAATCCGGCAGATTGCGGAAGAGCTGCGTCCGAAGCGTCTGATCGTGATGGACTGCGATACCCTGGTCACGCAAATCCAGATATTCGAGGAGGGCGACCCGATCGAGATCAAGCCGGTCAAGGGCGGCGGAGGTTCCGTGTTCATCGACCCGTTCAGGGTCCTTGAGGAGATGGGCATCACGCCTGACGCGCTCGCGTATCTGTCGGACATGTTCGGGCGCTTTCCAGACTTCGACGTGACGTACCCGGTTTTCTGGGCATCCACGACCCCGTTGCGCCGCGCGCCGAAGCCTCCCTTCGGCGAAGTGGTTTATGTCGATGCCTGACCGAGGTCTGGTCGAGGCTGTCCCCTTCAACCCGCCCGACTCTTTGAGTCGGGCTTTTTTTCGCCCGCAGCACAGCGATCCACCAGGCACGCATACGCGATCCCCGATCGCATGGACCAATCGAAAGATGCACAAAAAATGGAGCTTTCTGCGAAATCGCTTGCAAGCGCTTGCAAGTAACGGCGCTGTTTTCGAGATGGAATTCATGCCAACGGCTTGAGTGCAAAGGTGGCAAATATTGGGGTTCTTTTGGTCAGCAGCGGCAGTCAGGCGGCGGAAAAATACCAGCATGTCCGAAGCTGCCGATAACCCTCTCCTGCGATTCAACCGCCTCGAAAAGAGCGCGGTCGATCTGTTCTTCGCATCGTTGCGTCCGCTACAGGAATATTTCGAAGCGCCCGACGTAGCCGAAGTGATGGTCAACCACCCCAGCGATATCTGGATCGAACGCCGCGGCGTGCTCAGCCGGCTCGATCTGGAAATCCATCCTGCGATGGTCAATGGGGCGATTCACGCGCTCGCGTCGTCCGTGGAGAAGTCGGCGAGAGCAGGGACCGGCCAGGGCATTCTGAACGCCGGTCACGGGAACCTGCGTATCGCAGCGGTCATGCGCCCGACTTCGATCAACGGCGACGCCTTCGCAATTCGCAAGCATCTCGACAAGAGCCTGTCGCTTGATGACTACGTGAATAAAGGTGCGTTTTCGCTCGCGCGGGCACGTGACGAGCAGGAGCACGAGTTTTTCCCGCCTGGCACCGAAAACGAGGCATTGCGTCAGGCGCTGCGCGAGATCGTGCGTGCCCGCAAGAACATCCTCGTTGCGGGCGGTACGTCTTCGGGCAAGACAACGCTGCTCAACGCGATTGGCGCAGAGATCCCGGAGACGGACCGCGTCATCACGATCGAGGACACGGCGGAGCTGAAGCTCACCGTGCCGAACCTGCTGCGGCTGCTCTCGAATGCAGATACCGGCGTGACGACCCAGATGCTGGTCGCGCTTTGCCTGCGATTCCGCCCAGACCGGATCGTGGTGGGGGAGGTGCGCGGCGGTGAGGCGTACGACTTCATCCAGGCGCTGAACACTGGCCACGACGGTGGTCTGGGCTCAATCCACTCAAGCGACGCCCGTGGCGGCCTGCGTCGTCTCGAGAGCCTCGCCATGCTTGGCGTGCCTTCCGGCACGCGCTGGGACATCGCCGATCTGCGCGAAAACATCGCCAGCTGCTTTCACTACGTCGTGCACATGAAGCGCACCGGCGAGCTACGCCACGTCTCCGAGATCCTCGAAATCCGCGGCGCCGACAACGGCCAGTACAACCTCAAACGCGTTTTCTAACCCACAGGAGTGGACCAATCCATGATGAAGCAACTGCTGTCCCACCTCAACCGCGTCGCATCCGTTGCGCGTGCCGCCGGCGCACGCCTCTTCGGCCGACGCGAACTGCGCACGACGCTAATCGCGGCGGGTTTGAGCGCGGTCGCGCCGATCGCGGGTGCCACGGACCTTTCCGACCTGAGTTCGGCCACGGACGTCATCTGTCTGATCTCGGGCTGGATCAGTGGCCCGTACCTCTTTGGCATCGGTCTGGTGCTCCTGATCTTCGGCTTCATTGCGATCGCGGCGTCCGAAGGCACGATCGCCAAGATTCTTTCCGGCTGCGTGCTCGGCATTGGTCTGGCCGCGTGCGCGATTCCGATCATGAAAAACCACTTCAAGATCAGCTATGTCTGCACGTAAGCGCATCAAGGTCAGCCGCGGGCTCTCGCTGCCACGCCAGATCGGCGGCGCAGACCGCGTGCTTGCGCTGGGCAACGGGCTCATCACGGTGCTGCTCTGCTATTCGTGCGGGTTCGATCTCGTGATGATCCCGGCGTTCCTCGCGCTTGGCGTTGGCGTGCATATCTTCCTGCGCTGGATGAGCGCGCGTGACCCGTGGTGGCGAATCGTGCTGATCATCTACAACCGTTACCCGGACGTGCATGAGGCCTCGCCGATGCAAAAAAGCTCGGCGCGCTTTCGCCGCCCCTATGGATTCGATCAGGATCTGCCATGCTGAAAGCCGCAAAGCTCGGGGCGCTCAAGCGCAGTCCCGTTCACGAGATTGCGCCGTGGGCCACCATGGTGACGCCGGAGCTTGTTCTCGACAAGGACGGGTCGTTGCTGACCTCGTTCGTTTTCGAGGGTATCGACGCTGACACGCCGAACGTGGGCGACATCGCTGCCGCCAGAAACAATCTCGATCACGCCTGCAAGAATTTCGACCACCGCGTGACAGCGTGGTGGCGACGCTCGAAGCGGCGCGTGAGGAGTTCGATCGACGGCGGTTTCGCGTCGGCGCTCGACGCGCGCATCGACGAGATCAACCAGAAAGCGGCAACGAGCGGACAGTATTTCCGCAACACCCATTCGGTCTCGCTCGCCTTTACGCCCGAGAGCGGTATCAACAAGTTCTTCGAGAAGGTCGGCTATCACCTGAAGGTCGGCGGCAAGTCCTTGCCGCTGGCGATGTTCGAGGCGGTCCGCGACCAGCTGCTCACGCGCAACGCGTTCGCCTTCGATATCGACCAGCTGAGCGCCGATATCAAGCGCTTTGAAGGCGTGCTCGACGCGTGGCGCGGCGGCGTGGGGCGCCTGAAGATGAAGCGCCTCGAACTGCAGAACGCGCTCGCGTACCTGCATCAGACCGCCAACCCGTCGGTGCCGCCGCGCCGGGTGCGCTATCCGGTGACGATGCTCGATTCCCATCTGACCGAATCGCACGTGACCTACGGCGCTGAGCACCTGCTCTTCGAGTCGGCGCACGGCAAGCGCTTCGCCAAGATCATCGCGGTCAAGGAGTGGCTCGGCTTTCAGGAAGCGGCGCTTGACGTGCTGGGCGACGTCGACGCAGAACTCGATATCTGCGTGATGTTCCGCTTTCTCAACACGAGCCGCGCAGAGGCCTTTATCAAGGCGGTGCGCAAGTTCTACAAGGTCGCGGCAATCAATCCGTGGGCGATGATCAAGCAGTACATCACCAAGGAGCAGGAGAAGAACGACAAGGGCCGCGAAACGCTCGCTTCGGAGGCGGAAGACGCGCTCTCGCGGCTGACGGCCGACGGCCAGCAGTTCGGGTTCGCGAACATCTCGATCATCGTCTACGGCGCGACGATGGACGAGTGCGACCAGGCAACCGCCGACGTCGTCGGTCGGATCAGCAATGCCGGATTCGGCGTCGTGCTTGAGGAGCGCAACCTGGGCGCCGCGTGGGCGTCGACGCTGCCCGGTCGCTGGGATCAGCAAAAGCGGTTGCAGTTCGTCGAAACCGCGGCCGTGTCGGACGTGGCACCGCTGCGCGGCGTGCACGAAGGGCCCGAGGTCAACGAATGGCTCACGCAGCAGTTCGGCCGCAAGACCGGCCCGGTTACGCTGCTGCCCACGCGGCACCGCACGCTCCAGCGCGTCGTGCTTCACCATCCGAGCGGGCGAGCTCACCTGCTGGTCGTTGGCCCAAACGGCGCCGGCAAGACCATCATCCTGAACTACCTGCTCTCGCAGATGGCGCGTCACAACGCGCGCCGTATCCGCTTCGACAAGGAGCGCTCGACCCGCATACCCACCGTCCTGTCCGGCGGCCACTTCATTGATGTGACTGGCCGCTATCAGGCGGCCACGAGCGTGAACCCGCTCTCGTTGCTGTTCGAGCGCCGGCACTACGAATACGTGTCGACGTGGGTGCAGATGGCGATCGAGGACGAAGAGTTCCGTTGCACGCCGCAGCAGGAGCGCGAGATCTTCGAGAAGGTGATGACGCTGGGCGAAGGGTACGAGCCGAAATTCTGGACGCTCTCGTACCTGACGTCGCTGCTGTCGGCCGACCTGCGCGAGCGCCTGCGTATCTGGACCCAGGGCGAAAAGAACGGCCAGTACTTCGACCACGAGGACGATGCTTTCTCGCTCTCGGAGAACCTGTCGATCGAATGCGGCGACCTGTTCCAGAACAATCCCGAGGCCGCGATCCTGTTCATGGACTACGCGTTTTATCGCATCTCGCAGTGGCTCGATGGCAAGCGCTTCACCGTGATTGAAGTCGAAGAATGCGGCTTCTTCTTCATGTATCCGCGCTTCTACGCACGGCTCGAACTGTGGGCGGTGACCATCCGACGCCTGAACGCCATGCTCGCCCTTGCGACGCAGTCGCTCAAGCAGCTTGAGCGTGTGCCGAACTTTGAGATTCTCAAGGAGCAGTTGCAGAACATCGTCTATCTGGCCAACCCGGATGCGCGCAGCAACAAGAAGCTGTACTCGGACATCTTCGGTCTGTCGGATGGGCAGATCGACCAGATTGCAGACGCGGTGCCCAACCGCGATTACCTGTGGGTTACGCCCAGCACCTCGCGCATGCTGCAAACGAGCTTTGACAAGGAGACGCTTGCCGCAATGCGCGCTGACGGGCGTGCGCAGAACATCCTCGACAAGCACTTCACGTCGGGCGCTGATCACTGGCGCGAAAACTACATGCAGGAAATGCTCACTCTCGAATGACAGGTGGAACCGTGAACAAGCTCAATCTCCGCGCTGCGGTTGCAGCGGCAGTGCTCCTTGCGATGTCCTCGGCCGCGCAGGCCCAGTGGGTCGTGTTCGACCCCACGAATTTCGCGCAGAACTTCATCACGGCGGCCAAGGCCGTGAAGGGCGAGATCTACCAGGACACGAACATCGCCTATCAATACCAGATGATGGCGAACCAGTTGCTTCAGGCGACGAACCTCAATCCGACGGCGATGAAGGCGCAGTACGACCAGATTTCCGGAGACCTCACGAGCATCAACAAATACGTGACGAACCTGACCGATCTGTACGGCAATCTCCAGCAGGGCAGCCAGTACATTTCGCACGTGCAGAACCTGATTTCGTCGTCGGGCAAGTCGCCGTCGCAATGGCTTTCGGACATGAATGAACTGTACAAGCAGGGCGACGCGACCGCCACCAAGCTGTTCCAGATGGGCAACGACGTGTCGTCGCACACGCAGACACTCGCGCAACGGCGCGCCGACCTCCAGTCCCAGCTCTCTCTGAGCCCGACGCAGGAAGCGACGGCGCAGTTGACCACGCACTACCTCGACATCGTGTCGAGCCAGATGTCGGACCTGCTCAACATGACAGCCGCGAAAACGCAGGGCGACGCACAGAAGCAGGCAATCGACAGCGCTGCGGCCACGGATCGTGCGTCAGCGGCTGCGGCGTTCGCTACGCAGCAGGATGCTGAACGCACGCGTCTGAACGCTCTTCCGACGAACTGAGGACTTCCATGCCGTTCAACCGATCTCTCGTCATCGTGCTCACGTTGCTCGCCGCGCTGGCTTGCAGCGTGAATGCGCGTGCCGACGATACCCAGGCGGGCGGGCAGCAGACTTTGCCGACTGATAACGGTACAACGATCACCGTGCCATCGAAGGGCGATCATACGGTTGGCGCCACCGTTAAAGCTGGCGAAGTGGCGCAGGCCGCGAAGGCAGCGGCAACCGAATTCACCACTTTGTTCAACGCTGTGATTCCTGCCGCTGTTACGGCGAGCCAGAGTCTGAAGAGCGAGTCCGACAAGTTCGCAGGTGGGCTTGGTCTGATCACGCTGGTACTGGCTTTCGTAAGGTACGCGGCAACGCGAGATCCTGTGACGGCGTGGGTGACGGTATTCGAGGAACTGGCGACTCTCGGCATCTTCGCGTCGATCTATATCGGCTATCAGAACTTCTCTCCCGGCTTTTACAACTGGTTCCAGACGCTCGCAAACCTGATACAGAGCGGCGCGGGACAAGGGGTTTCGGCATCTATCGGAGCCGCGGGTGGCGCTGCATACGAAGCGGTGGTGAAAGCGTACCAGGGCACCTCCTGGTATGAGTACATCGCGCTCACCATCTCGCTTGCGCCGCTCGGGTTTGCCTACATCATTCTCATGATCACAAGTGTGGTGTTCGCGTTCATGAACAATCTGGGCCAGATCCAGGCGGCGGTCGGCATCGTTATGGGCCCGATAGCCGTCGCGTTGGGGTTCTCGTCGTTCACGCGCGGGTATTTCAAGTCCTGGCTGGACTGGATGGTCAGCGCGGGCATGTACTGTGTGATCAGCGCCATCCTGTCGCGCCTTGTAACTGGTTCGCTCAGCTCGGCGATTACTACCGCTACCGCGAGCGGGCTGTCCACCGCGCAGGGCGCGACGTACGTATTGGACCTGTCACTCTTCATTTTTCTGCTCTCGTTCGAGATTCCGAAGATGGCCGGCATGTTCGGTGGCGGTGCAAATGCCTCCGGATCACTGTTCAAGAAGGCGGCGAGCGTGGCAACCGGGGGTGTCCTGTGACGGCGGCGGGACAGCACGTCGCGATGGATGCCGCTGGACTGCTCGCCCAGCATGATCGCCGCGTTGCGCTGATCCGGCAGGCTGCGAACGAGGCCCGCGAGGACGATTACCGGATGCGCTGGTCCGACGTTCTCGCGCGCTGCGCCGACTGGTTTTCGAGCATGCCTTATTCGCCGACGCTTTACCGCGAGCCTGGCGGTGCGTTTCGCTGCACGGTGGAAACGGCGTTTTACGCGATGCGTTTGGCCGGTGGCCAGAAGTTCGGCACCAACCTGCCGTCCGAGCAACGGCGCCGCATTGAGCCGCAGTACAACCACGCTGTATTCCTTGCGGCCGTCTGCTCGGGGCTGGACGAGCCATATCGTTATTTCACGGTGTCGCGCGCGAGCGATCGAGCCGAATGGAACCCGGCTGCGCACGGCGCACTCGGCCCGTGGCTCGCCGGCAGCGCATATTCGTTGCTGCGCCGCGCTCAGCCCCTGCCGGTCGAGCGTATGCGTACCGCGCTGTTCGCTCAGAACCTGATCGGGCATTCGTTGCTGACCGGATACGAGGCATCGGTGCTCGCGGACCTGTTCGGGGCGATCAACCCGGTCGACAGACCACAGCCCAACGAGTCGCTGGTGCACAAGGTGTTGCGTCAGGCCGTGGCGGTTGCCGCGGACTTCGACCGCAAGGCACAGCAGGGCATCTACGAGCCCGTTCAATATCCGGTGCCGCCCGCGATCCACGTCGCGGCTGCCGTGCAGCCGGTGGTGACGCCACCGCCCGCGCCCACGGCCACGCCTCCTGCTTCGGCGACGGCGGCACCTGCGTCGGCCGCCGTGCCCAGCGCAGCCACGCCGCCCGCTGGAACGCCCCCGACGGCCGCCGGAGAAGGGTCTGCATCAGCAACGCCGGCGGCGGACCCCCAAGCACCTTCGTCCGGCCAGCCTGCGGCAGCACCCGCATCCGGCCCGGCCGACGCGAGCAAGGCGGATGCTCATCCCACGCAGTCCGTTGCAGCGACGCCAGCGGCGTCAGCCAAGGCAACAAGGCCCGACCCGCAGATGGGCCTGCCTTTTCCCGGCGACGTGCCCGCGCCGGTAGCCGTCGATCCTTCGGCAATGCGCGCACCCGTCTCCACGACCCGTGCTGAGGCGCCCGTGCTGCCGGCGACGTTCGATCAGGTGCTCGAGGGAATGCCGAACATGATTCGGGAGTTCTTCAGGGCTTTGCGCGAGGATGTGGCGGCCGGACGCGCGAAGGTCGAGTGGACGGAGAAGGGGCTCTCGATTCCGAAACGTCTTGTCGGCAGCTTTGGCGTGGCGAGCGACACCCTCGTTGAACATCTGCGACGTCGCGGCCTGCTGGTCTCGAACGTGCAGGCCGAGGTCGTGCTGGCCGTGCGCGCCGGCGAACTTATTCTGGAGCGCGAAGCATGAACGCCGCGACGAGCTATATCAATCACTTCCGTCCTATTTACGAATTTCGCGCGTGGGTCTTCTGGCTGCTTGCGCTCTTTGTTCTTCCGTTCTCAGGCATGCCGTACTGGTGGGCGTTCGAGCTGCTCGCGCTGGTCGCCGTGCTCGTGCGCAGTCGCCAGATCTGGAAGGCGCTGCGCTTCCGGCTGGCCATCTCGACCAAGTGGCTGACGACGCTCGACGTGCCGCGCCTGCTGACCATCCAGAAGCGCATGCGCAGCGAGGTCGATTCGATGTACCTGGGCCTGGGCTTCGAGTGGACGCAGAAGCACTGCCAGATCGCGCACGACATCCTGCGCATGCCCACAACGGACATTCCAGGGCTGCCGAAATGGCTGGGCAAGACAAAGACCGGCAGACAGATCGAGGAGGCGATCGAGAAGGTCTTCGCGCCCGCCGACAGCGTGCGCGATCGCTTGCCGCAGGGCGCGTCGTGGATCCACGGCATGGAGCCGAAGAAGGGCTATGTGCCGCTGCATTACAAGGCACTCGGCGGTCACACGCTCGTGGGCGGCACGACGGGCGCGGGTAAGACCCGTACTTACGAGGTCATTTCCACTCAGGTGATTCACCTCGGCGACGTGCTGATCATCGTCAACCCGAAGCGCGACGAAGACTGGAAGCGACGCGTGGAGACCGAGTGCAAGCGCGCCGGACGTAAATTCCTCTACTTCAATCAGGCGAAGCCGTCCGAATCCATTCGCCTGAATCCACTGGAAAGCTGGTCGCAGCCGTCCGAAATCCCAAGCCGGATTTCGCAGCTGATGGAAGAAGGGCAGTTCCGGCAGTTCGCGTTTCTCTTCATCGACCGCTCGGTGAAGGGCGAGCTCTACGTGGGCGACAAGCCCAACCTGCGCTCCATCCTTAAATACGCACAGTCGGGCGTGTCCCACCTGCTCGAACGCGCGCTGGAGCGGTTCTTCCGCGATGCGAACCTCGATAACTGGGAAGAGCAGGTGGCGACCACGCGCACGCAGATCGGCAAAGCTGCGCCGAACCAGCGTGTCGATGCAATGGTGATGCTCTACAACGAGCGCTACGGGAAGCACGATCTCGGTCATGAGGCCGTCGACGGTCTGATTGCGACGCACTCGCACGACCGCGAGCACTACATGAAGATCATCGCGTCTGCGCTGCCGCTCCTGCAGATGCTGGCGACTGGCGAAACCGGCTTGCTGCTGGCACCGAAGGTCGACGACTTCTCTGACGAGCGCGAAATCTGGGACATCGACAAGATCATCCGCCAGAAGGCCGTGCTCTACATGGAGCTCGATTCGCTGTCGAACAACATCGTCCAGCAGGCCATTGCGTCTCTCGCGCTGGCTGACGTGGCGGCCGTGTGCGGCGCGATCTACAACTTCTACGACACGCGCCCGGAGATCGTACTGATCATTGACGAAATCGCGGAGGCGATCAACGAGCAGGTGATCCAGATTCTCAACAAGGGGCGTGGGGCCGGATTCAAGGCATTTGTTGCGTTCCAGACGCGCGCGGACCTGGAGGCGCGACTCGGGAATGCCGCGAAGATGCTGCAGGTTTTGGGCAATCTGAATAACCAGATCGTCCTAAGATTGGAAGACAGCGACACGGCCCAGTGGTTCTCGGACAAGGTTGGCGAGACGGCCATCCGCAACGTCCAGATATCGGGTTCCACGAGCCGGGGCAGTGAAGGCCACATCGGTGAATTCAATGGCGGCATCACGCGCTCGCTTCAACTGGAGAAGGTCCCGCTCATACCGACGGTCCTGATCCAGAAGTTGCCCAACCTGCAGTATTTCTTGCGCATCTCCGGCGGCTCCGTGCATCAGGGACGTATTCCAATTCTCCAAGGCTAAAACAATTCAACGCATGAACTCCACCGTGTTCAAGAAAATCATCCGTGAGAACCGCCTGTCCTCGCGCCTCGTGCCCGTTTTCACGATCGCACCCGAGCTTGAGCTCGCGTGCTCGCGGCTGGCCGATTTCATTGGCGACCAGTTCATCGGCGAGCGTGAGCCGCTCGTGCGCGAAATGCTCGAGGACGGGCTGGCCGCATACAAGTGCGTGCGTAAAAGCGGTGAACCGCACATCGCCTTCATGCGGGGGCTTTTCCAGCGCGCGCATCTCCTTTACGCCCGCCGCTACGTAGCGCGCGAAGGTGAGCGCGAGCATGTCTGGTCGCCGATGTTCGAGGCGATCACGGAATTCGAAGCGCGCTTCAAGTCGGGTGCGACGGAGATGGTCAACGAGGCGTGCCCGGAGAGGATCACCCCTAAAACTGCGGCCTTCCAGCTGGCAGCGCGCGCGCTCAACGGCGAGACCTTCCGCCTTTACTTCGAGGACTACGATGTCGCTCACGACTACGCTGATTGCGAAACTGTCGGGGCTTGACGAGGTCGACGCCGCGCGCGTGCTGCTATCGGTTCGCGCGCAGGACGATCTTCGGGCGCCGCCTCCGGCGGAATTCCGGCGTGGGAGC
This sequence comes from Paraburkholderia sp. J94, assembly GCF_905220285.1. Lineage (NCBI taxonomy): Bacteria > Pseudomonadati > Pseudomonadota > Betaproteobacteria > Burkholderiales > Burkholderiaceae > Paraburkholderia > Paraburkholderia sp. J94. The sequence goes on from NZ_CAJMZH010000016.1 coordinate 158,768, forward strand.
TTCGCGAGAGCATGGGCGCTCGCGGTTGTGCTATCGCGCAACCCGGTGGGTTTCTGGATCGGCCTGACCGGCCTCGTCGCCTTTCCGGTCTACCTCCTTCTTCAAGTCGGGGCGTGGCTCCATGGCTAGCAGCAGTCGATTTGTGCGCCACGTGAAGTGGTGGTTCTTTGTGCTTCCCCTGATGGCCTGCGTGGTCCTGCCGGCGATACCGCAGCGAAGCCTCTTCGAAGTCAGCGATGTTGAATCGCAGTCGGTCGCCCGGACCCTGGGCGACGATCGGGCGGCGGCCGCGGTCGACACGACGAACGCCGTCTTCCGGTCGTTGTTCGTTGATACTGGTGCGGTGCAGGCGACGCTCGCCGCCGGCGGCGACGATGAGCTCGACGCGGACGGACTGCACGCGTTCGCGCAGTACTGGTCAAAACAGTTCTGGATGCTGGTGTACCGCGCGGTTTACCGTGCAGTCGTGATGCACACGTGGCTGATGGGGATATTGCTGCTTTGCCTGGCGGCAACGGTCGACGGCACCGTGCGGCGAAAAATTCGTGCGGCGGCGGCAGGCTTCGCAAGCCCGCTGAAGTTTCACCTCGCCGTTCACGCGCTGCTGATGATCGTGGGCGCCGCGTTCGTTGTGATGCTATTGCCCGTCCCCCTCGTAGCCAATTGCTGGACGGCGCTGGCGGTCGTGTTACCGCTGCTGCTGTGGATTGCAAACTCATCGACCTGACTGGCCTGCGGCTTTTCAGCGCCGGCCCGCATTAACCTGGAAAGCTCACGAATTTTGTGAGCTTTCTGCGTTTTGGCTTGCAGGCGCCTGCAAGCACCGTTCCGACCTGACGCTCAGCCAGAGGCGAAAAGGCACCTGATTTCCCCCCGTTTTACATCCCCGAGACCGTCGTCGATCGCAACAATATGGTGATGCCGCGCGCTGGTGCGCGTGCAATTTCCCAGGGTCGACACATGAGCACCATCAACGAAGAACTGACGAAATCCGATAGCGTCGCGGCCGACGCAATTGCACTGGCGAGCGCCCCGGCGGCGGGCGCGGTCGGCTCCGCAGGGACTACCGACGCAGGCGAGCCGACGGACCCGCGCCAGGTCACCGACGGCGCGGACGATCACGAGCTCGAAGACGAACTCCAGCGTATGGAGAGCGATGCCGCGACGCTCCAGCGCGAGGGCATGATCAGCGAGAGCGAAGCGGCCGAGAAGCGCGAGCAGGTGGCGCGCACGCGCAAGCTCTTCCGCGACCTGCCGCCCGCCGAGCGTGCCGCGATCATCCGCCGCCGCCGCGAGATCGGTCGTCAGTTGATTGACCGTCAGCTTTCGGGCGCCGCGATTGTGCCTGCGGCGGTGCGCCTGAACCACACGCGCCTGAAGCCGCTCTTCGAGCAATGGTGGCCGTATCTCAACCGCATGAGCATCAACATGCAGCGCTTCGGCCGGTCGACGTTCGGCGAGCAGGACATGGGCGCGGTCAACAGCTTCTTCGACAAGCAGCTCGACGCACTCGAAGCGTACGTGAATGAGCAGTTCGAGGTCGCCGAGGGCTTTCGCGAGCGTACCGAGCGCGAGATGAAGGCGCGCGGAGATATCGTGTTCCAGCCGACCGTCACGAAGCCGTCGCTGGCGATCGAAGTCGAAGCGTATTCGCGCTTCTCGATGCGCATGCTGTCGGTGATCACGCGCTTCGACCGCGTGATGGACCATTTCGATTTCCTCGTCTGGAATGGCGTGCGCGACCAGAGCGACGTCGACGAAGAGGTGTCGCGCTTCCTGCGCAAGTTCCATCCGGTGGGCGTGCGCGGCTACATGACCCATCTGCGCCTGATGACGGCGGTTCGCGGCCTGTAAGGGACACAGTCATGCTCGACGGCCTGAATCCGCAGCAGCTCGAAGTCGCACAGGCGCGGCGTCATTGTCTTGCGGTCGCCTGTCCGGGCGCGGGCAAGACGAAAACGATCGCATCCAAGGCGGCCGCGCTGCTCGCCGAGCCCGGCGCGCGCGTGGGCGCGGTGACCTTCAGCAAGGACGCCGCGAAAGAGCTGCGCGAGCGCATTCTCAAGCTCGCCGGCGCGGGCGCGAAACAGCGCCTGCTGGCTGGCACCTTCCATTCGCTGGGGTTCAGGCAGATCACGGGCCCGGGCAAACGACGCGACATCGCGTCGGATGGCGATCGTACCGGCCTGCTGATCCGCGCGCTGGCAGAAACCGGCCTGAACTGGAAGGTCGAGGAGGCTGTGCCGGTGATCGAGCAGATCAAGACCGGCCTCACGCACCCGATCGAGGGCTCTCCCGAAGCCGTGCTGTATGCGGCTTACGAGGACGCGCTCGCGCGCAACGACAAGATCGATTTCCAGGACATGCTGCGGCTGTCGATCTCGGGTATGGAATCCGGTGACATCGAACCCTACGCGTTCACCCATCTGCTCGTCGACGAATTCCAGGATACGGACCCGCTGCAGTACCGCTGGGTAGAGCTGCACGCCGCGGCGGGCGCGTGCGTCACCGTGGTCGGCGACGACGATCAGAGCATTTACGGCTTTCGTGCTGCGATGGGTTATCGCGGCATGGAGGGCTTCGCCCGCAAATTCGAGGCGCAGCGCGTCGTGCTCGGGAGCAATTATCGCTGCCGCTCCGAGATCCTCGCGGCAGCCGACCGGCTCATCCAGCATAACGCGGACCGGATTGCGAAGGTCCTCCACGCCGAAAAGGGGGCAGGAGGCACGATCGTCGCACGCCGTTTCCACGACGAGTACGACGACGCGGCCGCCGCGGTCGAAGCGCTGGCCCCGCGCCTGCGCAGCGGCCAGACCTGCGCCATCCTCGCGCGGACCAACCGCGTGCTGGACGCCATCGAGTCCGTGTGCCGCTCGCACGGTGTGAAGTACTACCGCGCGTCGGGCCGCTCGGTGCTGGACCAGCCCGAAGGCGCACTGATGTGCAATCTGCTGCAGATCGTGCAGCGCGTAAAGCTCAACGGGCTCGACGCGGTGCTCGGCTATGCCGGGATGAGCACGCGCGATCTGACCGCGCTGCACAACGCGATGGGCGCGACGCTCGCACAGAAACAGAAGAAGGATCTCGTCGCGGTCGGTCTGAACGAAGACACCGCCACGGCCTATCGTAACTTCATGAAGCGCCTGGCGGAATGGCAGTCGCTGTGCGAGCGCGCGTTCTACTCGCTGGCGCTCGAGGGTGTGCGCGAGTGGATGATGACCTACGTGCGCAAGGAATCCGCCGAGCGCGCCGTGCAGGCAACCTACGACGTGATCTCGCGCCTGAATGGCAACTTCAGCGAGCGCATCGAGTTTCTTAAGCGGGCGAACAACGAGCCGGCGCCGGACGCGCTGGTGCTCACGACGATGCACAGCTCGAAGGGCCTGGAGTGGGATCACGTGTGGATCACCCGATCGGAAGAGAACATCGTGCCCGACCCGAAAAGCCCCGAGTCCGAGGAGCGACGCCTCTTCTATGTCGCGATGACGCGCGCGAGAGAGACGCTCACGATCACGTCGATCCGCAAGAATCCGGCGACGCGTTTCATCCAGGAATCACAGGTCCCCGAAGTCAGCGAGCCGTGATTGCAACCTCCTCACATCCAGCACGGAGATTCCCTTGAGCCTCTGGCGACACGACCAACAAACTGGCGCGCTCATCTCGCATAGCGGCCCTGCACCGTGGATCGGTACAGCCTTGCTCCTCACTTACGCTGCCTATTGTTGCTCGACGATGGCCGCCGTCGTTGTTGGTGCGGCCAGTATCGTATGCGTTCTGAAGATCGCGCACCTGCACGTTCGGGAGGAGCGCGCCCGCGCCCATCACGGCGAAAACGGAGAGTCTCGATGACCGCAGAGACGACGGGCCAGATGCCCGAATGGTTTGCGACCTGGTTCGAAACGAAGTTTGGCAAGCCTGTGCCGGAAGAATTCGCGCAGTACCTCGCGAGGCATCCGGATGGACTGTGGTCGAATGCCGGGACGCTGTGGAAGGCGGATGCCATTATCGACGCAACGGAGGAGCGGGACCTGCACGAGAAGGGCGTCTGCTTCATCGGCGAGACCGCGTTCGAAGCCGTATTCCTGTTGCGGGCGCGCGATGGGCGGGTGTTTGCTTCGGACAGGTTCGATGCTTCGAACGTCGACGCGTGGTTTAGCGACATCGACTCATGCATCGCCCTGCTGGATTTTGAAGAAGCGCCGCGCACCCAGGGGTGACTTCGAGCATGTCCTGTTCCAAACGCCCGCCAGAGGGGAGAGATGGACCCGCGTCGTGTAAGCGCTGGAACAGAAAAAAGGCCGCTTTCTCCGTGAGAAGCGGCCTTTTCCGTATCGCAGCCAGTTTCAGTTTTTACTCGGCAACGAGCTTCAACACGAGCTTGTAGTGCGGATCGCCCAGCGGCGATGCTATGCGGCCGCGCCTGCAGACCGCTGGATCGACTGGACGTTTTGCGCCTCGATAACTTCCTTCACGCCGTTCTCGATGACCAGCTCGCGCGCGACGCGCTTGAACTGGCCTTCAAGCGACGCGCTCGGGCCGAGCCTGATCGTGCCGCAGTAAAAGATATTGCCCTTCACGCGACCGTTGATTTCGAGTGAGCCGCGCGCGTGGATATCGCCCTCCACCGTGCCGTCGACGCGCACGTGTTCGCCGTCGACCTGGCCTTTGACCAGCCCACCCTGACCAATGTGCAGCAGGCCTTCGTTGGCGATCAGATTGCCGTCCACGATGCCAAAGAGGCTCAAGCCGTGGTCCAGAATCAGATTGCCCTCGATCGTGGCCCCGGGCGCGAGCAGCGTGACGTTGAGTTGGTTCTTCATGTTCGCGTGCCTCAGAAAAGTTGAACGTCGCCGCCGCGCCCTGCGGGCTTCGTTTCGACGGGGTTTGCATCAGCGGCTTTCGTGTCGGCGGCCGTCGGCTGTGCTTCGCGTGCCGCCGATGCGTGACGGCGAGGCGCGTGATGAATGGCGTGCGCGGCAGGCGCAGTCGGCGTTACCTCAGGCTGGTTGGTGGCTGGGGGCGCGGCGGGCGCTACCTGGGCTGTCGTTTGCGGTTGTTGCGACGCCGGGGACGGCGCGCGCGTCGTGAGCGGCGACGACTGGCCAGCCGCAGCAGGTGCGGCCTGCACCTCGAGCTGCTGGGTGCGGCCTTGCCGGATGGGCGAGGCCGCCGCGCGCGCGGCGTAGCTGTCCGCGACCGTGGGAGCGGCAATCGGACCGGGAGCGACTGGTGCGCCCGACGGCTGCTGCCGCATCAACGAGGCTGGATCGACCGCAGCGAGCGCAGCACCGGGGCGGCCGCCGTGATTGAAGTCGTCTGCCGTGAGTGGGGCGGCCGAACTGTTGGCGCTGGCGGACGCCTCGGATGTACGCGGCGCGGCTGGGGCCGGCGTAGCATCCGCCGCGGCGTGGCTGGTCGCGAGTGCCGGATGGCTGATCGACCCATAGAGTTTGGCGGCGCCCATGCCGATGGCCCCGCAGAGGAACGTCCCGCCCACAACCATGAGAGCGCCGCGACCGACACTCGCGCGCGCTTGCCACGCACGGCGTAACGGGGACGGCGCGACCGACGGGTCGTGCGCGAGCAGGAGCGGGGCGGGGCGGGCACGCAACTGCGCCTCAAGGTCGATCACCACAGGCTCGCGGGCGTAGCGCGCGTGCAGCGCCTGAATTTCGCGAAGATCAATTTCCACACAATCCTCCTTACAGATGTACGGTCGAGCGTATCCCGCCCGCAGCAAAGTCAAGCTTGCGGGCTGGGAAACCTCGTGCGCGAAGGGGCGTCAGAGCTCGCGGCGGCTGCCGTCGAGGTCGTACTGGTCGTTGTCGGGAATGCACACCTGAACGATGTGCTTGAGCTTCTTCTCGGCGTTGGCGAGCATCGCGGTGCAGCGCTCGTCGCCGAGCTTGTGCGCGTTGCGGGCCTCCTGGGTTCGCCTGTAAAGCCGCTCGTATTGGGACAGGCACCGCACCAACTGGCCAGCCAGCGGGCGCTTCACTTCCAGCTCAATGGACTCGGATGGCCACGGCAGGCTGCGTGCACCATGCTCCTCTACCCATGCGTTCGCCTTGCTGAACCAGGCAGACGTTTCGCGTAGCGTGTCATCGAGTGCGCGCAGCTTGCCCCCGCGCGCGACCGAGATCTTGGTGGCACAGAAGTTGTAGTCCGAGCGCACGAAATTTCGCGTGAAAAGCGACGTGTAACGCAACACGGTCAGCTGCTGCGATTCGGGAATGATCTTCGCGTAGCGCGTGTCGCTCGTCAGGCGCTCGATGGGCTTGAGCCCGGTGCCTGAGGGGATGGGGGTGAGGACAGCGGGGGCGCCTGGCGTCCCGCCTTGCGCCGCATCGCCGGAGGGTTCATCCGGTAGCGGCGCCGATTCAAGTACGGCGGCCATAGTGTTTTTCGGGTGTGGTCTCTCTCACCGGTCATTGTCTGCCCGATTCATCAGACAAGACACAGCAAAAGCTGCACATATAGGCCACCATTTCCGCGGCATGACGCCGTAAATTGCCTGATACTCACTTCATTGCTCGCGTCTTCTGACGCATCGACCTCGACTCCGTAGCCCGGAGTCCATCTTCTGTCCCAAGCCGTGCCCTTGCGGCATGCTCCGACCAGCTGGCCCTGGTGTGGAATCTCTCTTGTGCTGAGCGCCTTGCCATCCGCTCCCCTTCCGTCAGTCGTAATACTCGTCGCCGGCCGCATTCATTTGCGCCGCGACATCGTTCGAGCCCGGACATTCGGGTGTTCTCTCTCAAGACCCCCGTCTGGGTAGAACGATCGAAGTGGACTGACCCGTGAACCTGCGGCGGAAACTCAACGTTTTCGGAAAAGGGCTGTCTGCGCGACGTGATCATGTCGCGCCGGGAACGACTTTCCGTTCCCTGTTATGAGCCTCTGGCTCCCTGTGCGCCACGTCCCCGAAAGGGACGTGGCGTATGGGTCATCTACATCCGAATCCACAAACGCGTTCCTCTTGCCAGGGGAGCGCGTTTTTTTTCGTCCTGTGTTTTTCCATTCCCTGCCTGGAGGCACCCCCATGCTTCTTCCCAGCTCCATTGACCAGCGCATAGCCGACACGATCAGCACCACGATCGAAGGCGAGCGCACTACTGCCGACACGACGTCGCCCGCCTGGCGCGCGCGTTGCGAAACGGCACAGATCGCGATGCTCGCCGACAGCGAACGCCGCGTTGTGCTTTCCCATATCGCCACACGCCGCGGAGAAGCGGCAGCATCCACTCTGGCGCAGTCGGCCGGTGAGATGCGCACTTCGGCGATCTTCATTCTTGCGAGGAAACCATCGTGAATTCAGTGATCAGCATGCATGGCAACGCCGTGCGTAGCATCGTCGAGGAGCGCGCGCCGCGCACGCCCGTCATCGGGCGCATCCGGCCGGGTATCAAGGTGCTGACCTCGGCCGCACGAAAAAACGAGCGGGCGGTGAAGCTCTACGACGAGCTGCTCGCCGCCGGCGAATCGTTCGAGAAAATCGGCGAGGAGATCGAGCGCCGTTGCAGTCTCAAAAATGCCCTCGCGCCCCGCAACGTGCCTTATTTCACGTGCCGTCGCTCGGACTTCACCAACCCGGACATTGCTGACGAAATCCTTCGTCGCTATGGCGAGGATCGCGGTGATGGTCTCAAGCTTTATCGCTTCCCGGCCGTGTTCGCATTCAACGACTGGATGGCGAATATCCCGAACGAAATGGCGACCTGGGGGACCAACGGCCGCAAGTTCTTCTCCGAATACGGAACGGAAGGCACACGCTTCTGCATGTTGTACGCGAAGCCCGAGCGCGACCCGCGTGCACAGCGCGCCCAGCGCAACTTTGGGCCGCGCAAAAGCACCCTGCGTAACGATGAGTCGATTCCCGATGGCGTGTGCAACCCCGAGCGCTGCCCGCAGTATCAGTCGCGCCAGTGCAACCTGTCGGCGCGCTTCATCTTCGCGATCCCCGAGATCAAGGGGCTTGGGTTGATCGAGTTGCCGACCAACTCGATCTATGTGCTGCAGAAGGCTTACTCGGCGATGCAGACCGTCTCGCTCGCGCGTGGCCGGCTCACCGGAACGCACTTCTGGATGTCGAAGCGCGAGTTCGATATCACGCGCATCAACGAATCTGGCGAGGCAGTACGCCAGAGCCAGATGCTTACGGTGCTCGATGCCGATATCGACATCAGCGCGCTGCTCGACGGCGCCGAAGACCAGCCTCCCGCGCTTGCGATGGCCACCGAAGCAGCCGCGCTGCTGGAAGGGAGCGACACTGCCGCTCTGTCCAATGTGCGCACGCTGCATCCGGTCACGCTCGATGGCAATTCCGCAAACGGGCACGATCACATCGAGATGGCGGATCGTGGCCTGCAGTCGGCCAGCTCGTCAGATCCCGCCGAAACGCTCGAAGACAAGCTTGAGCGGATGTCGGACCTCCTCAAGCGTCTGGGTCTGAGCGTCGAAACGCGACAGCGTGACTTCCGCCGTTTTGCCTACATGAAATTTGGCAACGGCTGGACAAAGCGCGTCGACGACGTTGACGGCATGAACGCGCGACTCGTCGGGGCACTCGAGGATAGCGCTTCGCTGGAGCGTGAAATCGAGGCAGCGGTGCAGGATGCGCTGTTCCAGTAACCCAAAGCCGGCCCCTGACGGGGTCGGCGCCTCTTTCCAGTCCTGGTACGAGAGCCTTTCAGCAAGCAGACTTGCTAAAACGCTTTCGACCGCGCTTTCGCGCATCGAAATCCGTCCGCCATCCGGCGGCCCATCCATCTTGATCAGGGAGTTGTCCGATGCACAGGATCGGCAACTACACCGCGTTTTTTGGCGCGGGCGACGAGTTCAGCAACTGGCATCGTTGCGAGTTCTCTTACCGTGGCTTCACGTTTACCTCGGTCGAGCAGTTCATGATGTTTTCGAAGGCGAAGCTTTTCGCGGATGAACGCTCGGCCGATGCGGTGATGGCCACGAACGATCCGGCGCAGCAGAAAGCAATTGGCCGCAAGGTCACCGGCTTCGAGGAATCGCTGTGGCACAGGAAGCGCGAATCGATTGTGTACGTTGGCTGTCGCGAGAAGTTCGCGCAGAACCGTGCATTGCGCTCCGTGCTGTTCGCATCGAATCCAACGGTACTCGTGGAAGCGAGTCCCTGGGATCGCATCTGGGGCGTCGGTCTCGACGCCCGTAACCCGGACATTGCAGATCCCGCGAAGTGGCGAGGTCAGAACCTGCTCGGCGAGACGCTGATGCGGGTGCGCGACGCGCTCGATCCGCGACATCACTTTTAGAACCCGCTTCCTGCGGGTCCATTCATTGAGGCTGCCTTCGGGTGGCCATTTTTCGTTTACGGAGGTGCGTCTTGAAGATCGCCCATTTTTCTGACCTGCATTACTCGCCCGAACGGCTGGACGAAGCGGATCGCTGCTTCGGCTTCGCCGTCGACGATGCAATCGCGCGCTCCGCGCGCGTGGCCATCGTCTCAGGCGACTCGACCGATCACCGGCTCGATGCGCATTCACCGGCACTCGGCGCGCTCGCGCGCCAGATTCACCGGCTCGCGGCGGCGATGCCCGTGATCATGCTGCAAGGCACGTTCTCGCACGAGCCGCCCGGCACGCTCGATATCTTCGCGCTGATGGGCTCGACCAACGAGGTGTTCGTCGCCGATCGCATCCAGCAGGTTGCGTTCGCGCACGGCCGCTTCATTGCGTCAGCGGGTGCGGTGTTCAGCGACGACGAACTCGCGCACGTCATCGCGATGCATCCCGAAGCGGTCTTCACCTGTCTGCCGACGATCAACAAGGGGCAGTTCGCGGCGAGTGTTGGCGCCCTCGCCGCGGCCACCGATCTCGGCGACGTGCTGGGGACGTATCTGGCAGCGTCCGGCAGGGTGAACGCGCAGTTGCGCGACGCGGGCATCGCGACCGTGGGCATTTCGCACGGCACGGTGGTGGGCTGCGAGACGGAGCACGGCGTCACGATGGCGGGGTTCGATCACGAATTCTCGCTCTCGGCGCTGTTCGACTCGCAGTGCTCGGCGTTTCTTCTCGGGCACATCCACAAGCATCAGTCGTGGCAGAGCGCAGGGCGACTCATTGCCTACCCGGGATCGATCGGGCGTTTCCACTACGGCGAGCAGGGTGAGAAGGGTTACCTGTTATGGGAAGTGGATACCGATACGGCTTCGGCCGAACTGGTGCCCACGCCTTCGCGCCGCATGCTTTGTGTGGACTTCGACGGGCCGCCCGATATGGACCGGCTCGCCGCGCTCGCCGCAGACTCGGGCGATGCGTTCGTGCGCATTCGTTGGCAGATCGACGAGGAGCACCGGCAGTCCGTCGATCGCACCGCGATTGCGGCGATGTTCGCCCACGCGCCTGGCGTAAAGCTCGAGCCGCGCATTCTCCCGGTCGTGCGCAGTCGCGCACAGGGCATCAGCCTGGAGACGTCGGTCGACGCGAAGCTTGCGCGCTGGTGCGAACTGACGGATGTCGCGCCGTTGCCGTTGCTTGATCGCCTGCAGATGCTCGAAACGGCTGACGCGTCGGAGATCGCCGCGGCGGTGCTGGCCGGACTGGATGGGCCGCCCGCGGCTGCGCCTCTGTCGCTGGTCGTTGGCGCGACCGCCGACGTCGACGTCGACGCACAACCGCAGGAGCAATCGCTCGCTACATCGGCCGCCGTCGAGTCCAGTACTGATTGGCTCGAAGGTGATCTGTTCGCGGCGTAGCTCACACGCCGCCATCACGTGAGCGGGGCCTGTATGGCCCGCTCACGCGCGGAACGCTGCCGTGTTCCGGGAGCGCGCTCAACCGGGATTATCCCGAGCGCGCTGCCGGAACAAGGTTCAACCCGCGCCCCTGGCGCATCGATCGCAGCACCCGCTGTATCCATTTTCTTTTGACCCTGACGGGGAGCGATCTCCCGATGGGGGCGCACTCCGTCCTTTTTTCTGGAGTGTGCCCATGTTTGGTCTGTATCCCGCTGGTCCCAACTGGGTCCGGCATTTCAATGCAACGCTGTCCGCAACCGATATCCAGCAGCTTCTCGTGAAGCATGCCGGATTCACTGCGGCGCTTTTCCATCAACCCTACGGTGCCGCGCGCGGAGCCGTCATCGCGGTCCGCCACGGCTTCGTCGTGATGGTCCATGAACGCGACGCCCACGAGCTCGAACTCGTTGTCGCGCCCGACGTCGAGATGACGAACCTGCTCTGGTCGCACAGCAACGGCTACGCGAGCCAGTGGTCTGTACGTGAGCTGAAGGCGCTCACGGCATGCGATAGCTGGGAGCAGCTTCTGGCGATGGCAGGCACGCGGTTCAATGCGGCCTGCACGGCACTGGAACGCGCAATCGACGGCACCATCGTGCCGCCGGCGGTACCCACTCCGGCCGAACCGGAACAGGTTGTCGCTGTCGCGCCTGTCGCAGCTATCGCAGCGGTCGACCCGATCGTCTCCTCGTCGTTTCCTGACGATGACGATGTGCCGTGGCTGCCGTCCGATTACCTTCAGGACGTGGCGTTTGCGGAGGGGCTGTCATGCGACCGCTGACCCTCACGCTAGAAGGCTTCCACGGCGTGCGGGACGGGATGCGGCGCGACAGCGTCACGCTCGCTCTCGAATCGTTACCAGTGGGGCTGATCGCTCTCAAGGGGCCGAACGGCGCGGGCAAGTCCACCCTCATGGACAACCTGCATCCGTACCGGATCATGCCCTCGCACGCCGCGAAGCTCTCCGTCGATGCCTTCTCGTACTGGGACCACGTTCGTGGGCCGCAGGCGCAGAAGATCTTCGAATGGGATCACGCCAACGTGCGCTATCGCTCGACCTTCTCCTTCCGCAAGCCTGGCAAGACCAACAAGGCGGAGTACTTCCTCGCCTGGCGTGACAAGGCCGGTCTGTGGCAACCGTTCACGGCACCGGATGGCACGAAGTCCGATGGCAAGGCCGACACCTACGACCGTTGTGTCGAATCGGTGTGCGGCTCGCTCGAATCGTTCTTCACCAGTGTCTTTTCCGCGCAGAACCGGCGGCCGCTCGCGTCCTACAACGCGGGCGAGATCAAGTCGCTGCTGGCGGAGCTGCTGCACATCGACCATCTGCGCGCGCTCTCGGCGAAGGCCGCGGACGTTGCAAAGGTGCTCGGTGGCAACCTCGACGGTATCCAGCGTGAGCTCGCTACCCTGAGCCAGAAGCGCGAAGCGCTCGCGGCAACGGAGCGTGGGATTGCGGCGGACATCGAGGCGATCGCAGCCGCTCGACGCGAACGCGAGGATCTTCACGGCAAGGCCCAGACACTCGCGCAGCAACGCGCGACGCTGGCCGCGAAACAGGCTGAATCGGCAACCGCCGAAGCTCGCCTGCGTGAACTGGAGAAGCAGCGCGGCGAAGTCAACGCGTCGCTGACGAGCATCGCGTCGCAGGCGGAAGAAATTGTGCGCCGGCTGCGCGAGCGACGCAGTGCGCTTGAGAAAAACATTGCTTCTCACGAAGCGACGCTATCTCAACGTGCACTGATCGAAGGTGCGCAGGCGCAGTGCGATCAGGCCCGGATGGTCATCGGTCGGGAAGAAGCGCGCGTCAAGGCGCTTCAGGCGGAGATCGTCGAACTGGCGCAACAGCAGACTGTGCTGGCCGAGGCAAATTCTGATCTGAGCAGGCTGGAAGGTCAGGGGCAGTCGAAAACTGCCTTGCTCAAGACGCTGCAGCAGCAGGCAGCGGTGATCGACCAGGTGCCGTGTGCCGGGCATGCCATGCACACGACCTGTCCGCTGCTTGCTCAGGCGCGTGACGCATCTGCGAAGGCTACAGAGCAACGCGTGTCCATCGAGACGCTGCGCACGAGCTATCGCCAGCGCAAGCAGGTCGTCGACAGGCTCGCGCCGGTTGTTGCCGCGCTCGCGCCCAAACGCGACGCACTTCAACAGGCGGGCGATGCGCTGACAAAGGCTCGCAACGAGTTGCAGCAGGCGACGGCACTGGCCGCGCGCAAGCCGCTACTCGAAGCGTCCGCGAAAGCGCTGACCGAAGCCCGCACGGAGCTGGCCAACGCGCAGGAGCAGCATCGTCAGGTCACAGAACATCGCGACCGCGAGACGAAGCGCCTGCAGACGTCGCTGCAGGACATCGCTGCCGAAGCTTCGCGGCTCGCGGCATCCGATGTCACTGCGGCGATCGCCGGTCTGGATCGCCAGCTCGTTGCGAACCGGGAGGCCTGTGCGGCTCTCGACGCGCGTATCGAGGCGCTGATCCGTCAGCAGGCGACGCGCGAAACACAGCGTGACGCCATGACGACGGAGCTTGCCGGATTCGACGCCACCCGTTCGCGGGCGGACCGTCTGTCCGCTGAGATAGCGCACTGGAAGCTGCTCGCCAAAGGCCTCGGCAACGATGGTCTGGTCGCTCTGACCATTGACGACGCTGGCCCGGCGCTCACGCAGACGGTCAACGACCTGCTGCTGGCGTGCTACGGACCGCGATTCACCGTCGAGATCCGCACGCAACGTGCGCTTGCCAGCGGCGATATGCGCGAAGGCTTCGAGATCTTGGTCCATGACGCCGATAACGACAGCACCAAGCCTGTATCGGTGATGTCGGGTGGGCAGAAGGTCTGGATCAACGAATGTCTCACGCGTGGCATCGCCCTTTATCTCGCGCGCAATGCGGGGGAGCCGTACGAGACGCTGTTCAGCGACGAGTCGGACGGTCCGCTTGACCCTGCACGCAAGGTGCAGTTCATGAAGATGAAACGCGAGGTTCTCCGCCAGGGGGGCTACGCGCGTGAATTCTTCATCTCGCAGACACCGGACCTCGTCATCGAGGCGGACGCCGTCATCGACGTCGAGGCGATGGCTGCGTGATTTTTTCTTTAACCCTTGTGGGGAGCGACTCCCCGCAAGGGGCGCTCCTCGTCTTCACACCCGAGGAGCAACCATGTTTCAGAAGCAACTTTGCGCTGTTCGCTGCACCACGCTCGCCGTGCGTGCGGCCGCTCCACGCCGAGGCGTCGAGCACGTCTACACGCTCAACGGCTCGCGCCTGCGCGACGTCCTCGTTGATGGCCACTGGATCACCGTGACCGTCAGCGAACCCGTCGACCAGCGCGCCGCTGCGTGATCTTCCTTCGCCGCCCCACACGGGGCGGCGCCATTCTCTTTTCTGGAACACACCATGATGAATTTTCTGATGCTGCTCGTGGCAGCCGCCGGCACGTCTTCGCTTACGGCTTGTGGCAACGCTCCGGCGATGCCAAAGGCGGACCGCACCGTGATCGTTGTGCATTCGCCCAAGCGCGAGCAGGGCGATTTCCGGATCTGCGACGACGGGCGCGTACTCGTCTTTCCGGCGAACCATCCCAAGTCGTGCGCGTGACCCGGACAACCCAGTAACTGGCCAGCGGCCCAACCGCAACGAAGGCCCTGTCTCCCTCTGGAGCAGGGCCTTTGTCTTTTCTGATTCAAAACAGGAGGTGCCTTGCAACGCCAGATCGTCATCGCAACAGTGGCGGCATCGCTTCTCGCAGCCGCGCTCATCTGCGTGCTGTCTTCGTACACCGCGCCCACACCTTTCTAGCGGCCGTCCGCAGACGGGCCGCACCATTTCAGGAACTGACCATGACGTATTCGAGTAACGATTTTTCAGAAGATATCGGGCGGTGCCTCATCGACACCGACGTAGTCGAAGCCGAAGAGTTCTCTGACGCCGATATCGGCGCGCAGGCCGACCTTGCCATTGCCGGAATCATCGGCGCAAGCCACGCCGCGCGCGCCGCGCGCTTCATCTCGACCGTGCTCGCGTCCCCGTGCGCGCGGGACGACAAGACGCTCGCGCACGCGCTGCGCCTTGCCGACGCGATCGCGAGTCAATGCAGGCTGGTGCTCCCGCCGACGGGCAACGCCTTCTCATCGTTCGTGAGAGGTCTGCCCGGCGGTCGGGAGTGGTCGCAACATCTCGTGTTGCAGTCGGTGTAGGATGCCCGGCATGACGCACTCGCAAACCGCCTCGCGCGCTGGCCCGAGTGCCGGCAATACGCATCGCATTTCCGACCCGCAGCGCTGGCGCCCGGACTTCGCCCGGATTCGTGGAAAAGTCTACCTGGCCATCGCTGACCAGATACAGAATGCGATCTTCACCGGCGTCTTTCGTGCGGGAGACCGGCTTCCGACGCAACGCGACGTGGCCGACGATCTCGGCTTCCACGTCAACACGATTAATGCGGCGTTTCGCGAAGCAGCGCGCCGCGGCCTCATCGATAGCCGTACACGCCGAGGCTCTGTCGTGTCGCCGATGCTGCATTCAGGTTGATTCCGTTCATCGAGATGCCCGCGCCACCTAACGGTGGACGCGGGCTCTTTTTCGTCCGCGCTGAAATTCGGCAGAAAGCTATACAAAAACCATAACCTTTTGCCCGCACGGCCGTCTCGAAGAGCCCCACAATGTCGTGATGAGATCAGGCTAAATACACTGGCGCCCGCTCTCGCGGAGTTCCGCGAAGGTGGCTGCAAGGACAGTTCTCACGTATTCACGGCGCCAAAATCGAACGCATCCAGTTCCTATATCCCGTGTTGTCTATCCCGAAGCCTCGAAGGCACTCTTTCACAAACGAGTTGCGAGCCTGGTTGCACCAATTTGAACAGCTAGAGAAACATCCGGACGCCTAATCCTTGCCGATACGAGCGGCAACCGTGAGTCGTCCGACTCAGTGATCTAACCGCAGAGGAGTGAGAGAAATGAAGAAACTGGTTCTTGCCGCCGTTGCCGCTCTGATGAGCCTATCGGGGATGGCCTCTGCCGAAACGACAACTGTCGAGAATGCGCTCGCCAAAGGCAATCTGTGTGAGCTGCCCGGAAAGGGCGTCTACTCGGAAGGCGCAATCGAAAAGTATCAAGGTAAGACCGTTCGCTGTCTTCGCACGCAAGCTATCGCGAAAAGCGACGCTTTGCAGGACGGCCGCGTGGAATGGATCGACGTCCGCGAATATACGAAATGAACGTGTATAGGCCTGCCCCCCCGCCGCGTGGAAAGGTGGAAAGAGCCATGCAACAACCGATCGGAAAGCGTCCGCACTCGATGCGCGGACCACAAAGGAAACCGCAATGGGCGTCCATCCTGGTTTTCAATTGACGGACACTGCAAAGCTGGCAATCGAAGCCGCATTCTCGACCCTTGTGAAGAACGCAGGTTTGCGCGGGTGGGCGGCTGGCGAGTTTGCTTCAAACCTGACAGCATGGTTGATCTCGGAGAACCTGATGCCGGTTCACGTAGCTCCTGGCGAGTTCACCCGCTTTATCAAAGCGCAGGCAACTGCCGTGCTCGCCAGATAACGTCTTCGACAACTGAAAACTAATCGTGCACGAAAACGCTCGGTGTGTGCTGTGCAACGCCCAAGCAACCCAATCGCCATTGCCGGCTAGTGACGGTGCTTACCTGTACGAATGTTCCGCATGTGGAGGGGCCTTCGTCATTGGCGGCAGAGCGCACAAACGCGCTGAACAAGGCAGCTTGCACCCCTGCGTAGTCGGTGACGTCAGATCGATGACTGCAAAGGGCGCGATACCTCGTGTGGAATTCAACAGAGGACAGTTTGAAGTATTGGCTGTACTGCCGGGCAAGTCACAAAGCATCGCATGGCCGGAAAAGACCTCGTTTTTGATGAATCCCGATCCTGCCATTCGGAAGAAACTGAAACGGGTCGCGATCTTCGCGGGCGTAGCCGCCGCGCTGTGGCTCGTTGTCGGCAGTGCGCACGGGCCGATCCAGCAGTTGTCGCGGTCGATGGACGCGAAGCGGGAGCGACCGGCGATGGAGGCGGCGATGAATGCCGGGAATCGCACTGCGGGGACGTGGCTGGCGATGCACTTCTGGAAAGACTATCCCGGCCTGCTGCAAACGGAGGCCGAAGCAGGCGAGCCTACAGCCATGTTCCTCATGGGGCGCGCCTTGATGATCGATGACCATTCCTCGAAATGGTTCAAGCTCGATCGGGCGCTGACCGCACAGCAAGTCCACGCGCAGGGCCTCCAACTCGTCCGCAAAGCGGCGGCGGCCGGCAACGAGGAAGCGCTGAAGTTCGCCCTCGACCACGGCGGCGTATAACGACCTCGAGACATCATGACCAAACACATTGAAAAAGCGGTTCGTGCGCTGCGCTCGTTGGAAGGTTATCTGCATCTGATGAGTGCGAGCCAAAAGGTCCTGGCCGATGTTCATTTCGACACCTGACACGCACAGGAAAACGCTATGGCGAAGAGGATTTCAGCAGAAGACGCGGCAAAGGCTATGAAGCTCGAACTCCCAGATTCCGAGTATGCAGTGACAGCACGGTCGATCCTCGGCGTTGATGTTGTCCTACCGGCTGAATCGCACAAAGACGCTCAGACGCGCGCGCGTGAGCTTCGCGTGCTTGAAAATCACATGGTCTGCATTCTAGAGAAGGGTAACCGCGTTGTGCGCTGGGACCGTATCAATGCTGCGGGCGGATACGTCTACGGCGAGCACACGCCGTTTCCGAAAGGTCAGAACCGCTGGCGTCGAGTCGCTGTGGACAGAGGGGAATTTATCGGCGGCATCCGGGATATCTGGACGCGTTTTGTTTGCGAGTCGAAAAATCAAGTGGTCGCTCAGCATTGCTTTGCCGGGCCTTACGTTCCTGGCCTTGTCTCAGCTATCAAGCTTGCTGCCGCACGGCGGGACAGGGCCCCTATGACTGGGAAACACACCCGAGCCGAACCTCAGCGGCGTTATACGATCTATCGCGGAGGAATGACGCCGACTCACAAGATTCTCGCAACACACGACTTCTACAAGGTCGTGGAGGTTTTGTGGAACGCCCAAACGTTGAACGACGCGGAAACAAGCGAGGCACGCCACTACCTCAAGCTGCCTTCACAGGAGATTTTGGCTCAGGGCGACGCCAATTATCGCGAGTGGCTAACGGAAAACGTCGGGTTCTAGGGTGACACAGAAATCACTAACGTACTGAGGCAACGGAAAACAGGCCCATGAGGGCCCCGCGCGGCCGGAAGCCGAATCGAGCCGCGATGATTGCGCGCGCGGCTGGCGACGGGCGTGGCGGCAGCAACGCCTGGCGAATACAAAGGAAAACGGGCTGTGATTCGTGAAAAGGATGATGACGACAAACTCGTAGCGGTCGCGTGGCGCTGCATACTGGCTGCAGCGGTTCTTTTCGTCGTCGGCGGCTTTAGCGCGTTTGCGTACAAGGCTAGCGTTGTGCCACTGCCGGCATCTGAAGAACGCCCCTCGGCATCATTGGTTTCGTTGATCGCTGACGGGAAAAAGCATCTCAAGCGAGATGGCAAGGAAGTTGTGTGCGAAATCGAAAATCCACGTCCCGAGTGTCGATCAGATTTGCTTGCACGGTGAATGGGCGAGGTAAGAGCTGAATTTTCCCTCAGCGAATCGATCGGTCTGAGATCAAAAATTCGGTACCCCTTTGGCTAGCGATTGATCAGGAAAATCGATCGATCACCTGCGTCCTTGATCCAGTTCGGCGGCTTTCCGCGCCCAGACCATTCTGCCCCCGTTGCGGGATCCCGATACTTCGCTGGAAGTTTCTGTTTCGCTTTCGCCACAGGCGCGCGGAGCTCGTCGATCGTGATCCGATGTTGCTTCATCTTTCCGATGATCTGCTCCATCATCGAGCTTCGCTCTTCCTTGAATGCGGCCGCGAGTTGGCTTTCGAGCTGCTCCCGTTGAGCAAGGAGTTCTTTCAGGTCTGACATCGAATCGAAGTGTAGTCTGGGCGAATTCGCATTCTACCGCGCGCGAACACACGACATTCATGCACCGGCCCCGTGAAAGGGCGCGGTGCTCGCTGCGAATGGTCTCTCGCGCCACTGGTCACTTACCCGCAGCGCAGTGTATCGGCATCAAGCAAGTGCGGCCGCGACCTCGGTCGCGACGACAGACGCAATCGCGTGGACCGTGTCCACCCGCACGCTCCCAGCGATCAGGTTCTCCGGGTCGATTTCGATACGCTCGACGACGCGGCCCCGCCGAGCTTTCTCGGGGTGGATCTCGTAGCGATTGTCCCTCCTCACATAGTCGTGGAAATCCGGCGTGAATTCGAATCCAAACGAACCCGTCGAATCGGTGGCCACGAGTTTGATCACATTTAGCGGCACGCCGCGCAGGTCGTGTTCGAGCACGCGATTCAGCACGTGGTCTCTCGCGGCCGCGGATACGACCGGGCTTGGAAAGTCGGCGACGGCCTGACGCAGCTCGATGATCGCGAGCCACGGTTCCTGATCGGTGAACGCGATGCGGTAGTACATCGCACTGGGGCGGCCTTGCTCGCCCCGGAAAATGATGGGTTGCACTGGACTTTGAAACAGCATGGATGGCTCCTTGGGTATGCCGCCCACTGCGGGCGACAAAACCAGGTTACGGAGCCTGCGAGAAAGTCAAGCTCCGTCCCGGCGCCATCAACGTGGCGCGCAGACGGACCACTGTGCGTTGGCTCGCGAGCCCCATCAGGCGGCTCACCTCTTCGTTGGATTTGCCCGCAATTAGAAGCCGGCGGGCGAAGGTATTACGCAGCACGCGCGGACTCCTGTCGGCACCCTCGAAGCCCTGCGCGTCCAGCGCAGCCCGGACAGCGCGCCATAACGTCTCCTCTGAGAGCGAACCGGCCGGACCTAGCAACGGGAACAGCAACTCATCATCGTCTGCCCGCGGCCGGTGAAGCCACGCGTCGACTACCGCGCGTGCAAACGGCGCAACCGGGATCAGACGCTCGACTCTCGCTCCGTGCGCGCTGACGAGGAAGCGCCATCGCCCCCTCTCTGCGATCACGTGCTCCCGCCGCGCGCGTCTGATCTCGGCCGACGTAACGCCGGTAGCGAGCAATAACGCGACCGCTGCCCGATTACGGAGTCCACGCTCATCCCCTTCGGGCCACTCCTGTAACGCGTCCTGCAGACGGAGGTCGGCGACTTCGTCCAGATAAATGGGCACAGGCTCCCCCCTTGGCCACGAACTCAGCCGCGCGTGCGCCGCTGCCGGGTTATCGCCACGCAGCCCGACGTCAACGAGATGACGACATAGCCGGTCGATGAGCTTCGCATATCGCAGCGCTGTGCTCGTCTCCGCGCGGCAGTGGCCGCCCAGGTCATCTAGGAAGGCAGCGAAGTGGTCCTCTCCGAAATGACGAATGTCCGTCCCACGCGTTGCGAGGAAGCGCTGGAAGCGTTCGAACATCGTCGTGTGCTGGACGATCGAGCGGGCGGAAAAAGGCCTTCCGGCCGCGCCCGTCGCATCGAGTTTCTGCCAGCGCCGAAAGGCCATACCCGGCGCGTGAAGCCAGTCGTCGTTCTGATTCACGGCTGAAATATACTGAATTGGAGTCCTGATCACTTTAAGGCGAATCTTCGATTCGCGCACTGGGCGAGCAGGGGGAAGGCGTCATACTGGCGGTTTTTCATCCAGATCGGGCTTCTAAGTGTCCCCTTGATTTTCGTGCAGTTTTCCGGTTAGCCCGGCCCCCGCTTGAAGGGGCTTTGCCTTTAGGCCCCTTATCATTTTCCTTTCCAATCAGCGACCTGCTGACTGCCCATCCTGAAGTGGGAAACCGGAGCAGAGGAGGGTGCCGATGCTGCAGCCGCAGCCCTCGATTGGCGGGACGGCAGGCATCGTTCGGGGCAACAACTGCGCAGCCGGGTCATCCGATACCCGGGCCGGGCAGCCGGGCAGCGTCGAGAAGCCGCGGCCAGCCCCTCGCTCCTGCCGACGAACTTCCGGTGTCGACCCGTTGCGGTCGGTCAAGCCGTCGAAGTCCCAAGGGCCGATTTCGAGCGTTCAACGGTCATTCTTGAAGATCGTAGGTGTAGCACGCGATTAGGCGAGCAGATCCGAGGCGCTTTCACTTTCCACCTCGCGCCACAACTGATCAATATCCTCGCTATATCGGTGATGGAGGCTTCCTGTACCAGCTTTAAGTCGCATCGTTGTCAATTCGTTCGATCTAATGCGAGTAAAATATAGTGATACTATTGCCTCTTCGTTTGATAAAGTCGCTGAATAATTATTCAAATAGTGATGTCCTCGAACTTCAATTAATTTTCCGGAGGCTGTTTTCGCTGATATATCTCTCAAAATCTCCACAGTCTTGCGAATGTCGTTTATCTGTTGATCGAGACTTTTGTTACTCTTGCGAGTCACCAATTCGATATTTTTGGAATCGGGATGGACGAGAAGAGTACGCGTCAGGCGAGAGGAATTTGCGCGCTCGGCAATTTCATTTCGATATTTTTGAATAAAATGGTACCCATCGTTCAAAACAATGGTCACCGGCCCAGCTGAAGCGAGAATTGATTTGTGGTCCGCAGAATTCGATACCTCATCCAACGCGATTATGCCAATTTTATCGAGTGACGGATGTGTGCCAACTGGGCAAAGACCGCCGCGCGGATCTTCCTTGATCAATTCGGCCAATGCTTGGGAATATGCGCCCTCCAGAGAAAATTCGTCACTCCAAAAGTCGCAGAGATTTGCTGCCGAAATTCGATCTTTAAAAGCTCGTAAGCGATCCTGCGCATCTTGATCGCTGTCGCGATGATTTTGGTCCCCCGGCCAGTGAGCCGCGTTATTTATTATGAATCTCAGAATGGGTTTTCCCAACGCGACCGCCAAATCGTATTCTGCCTCAGTGAAACTGCGGCCAGACGCATCAGGGATGCGGGAGCCATATCTATGAGCGAGGACCAACACAAAATAATCGCTCTCTCGCACCCGACGTTCGATATATTCCCATTGTGCCTTATTCGACGCAACAAATCCTTCCATCCCTATTGGAATGTGGTTCAATCGATAGGTCGCTCGAAATAGACGCTGGCGTTCCTTGATAAGGTCGGCATATGTTGAGCTGATAAATATTTGGTGCTTGATATTTATCATGGGGTGCCCCTTCCATTTAAGTCGAGCTTAACGCGCGTGTGTACCGATTCTCTTCTCACCCCCGCAACAAGACTCCGATGGCGTACTCAAAGATTGAACGAGGGTTTGCGTAAGGGAATGAGTAGGTATGCTACACCTAGAATAACTGCGAGCATCATCAAAACATGTACAAACTTCTTGCGACAGTGGGGTAACGCACAAATCTCATGCAAACCTTGTTTCTCTATCCTGAACGAAAACGCATCAAAAACTGTCGTCGGCCGATTTCAGAACGGCTCTGCTAGGCGACGGGACGACCGCTGGAAAACGCGTGCTCGCGCGGCGCGATCACGCCGTGCGCGTACCGTCGGCGCATGACGGAGAAGAACCGACTTTCGAATGTCTGTTCGATAGCATAGTCAAACGGCCGAAACTGGCCGTGCAGCGCCCCACGACCGAGCCTGACAATCGTCTGGCGCGCACATCTCATGCAAAAGGCATAATTCGATGCGCATCGGTTTTCCCGGTTTCCCAATAACTGACACACCCCGCAGCGATCGTCGCAGCAATTTCGGTCTGGTAGTCTCGGCGCAAATCCTTCCAAGAGAGTCAAAATGCTTCGAGCGCCGATCGTAATCCGAATTCTGTTCGCACTATGCCTTCTTGCCGCAACCTTCAATCACGCCCGCGCCATTTTGCAGCATGGTTTGCTCTGGGATTACGGCTACGGAAACAAGATTGCCTTCATGAGCAAGGTCTATTGGGCTTTGCTGACTATTCTTGATCCCCTTGCCGCCGTGTTGTTGTTTGTTAAGCCGAGGTCGGGAATCTGGCTAACTGTCGCGATCATCGTAAGCGATGTAATTCACAACACGTACTATGTCGCGGCGAACGATCAATGGCTCGCGCCATTCTATTTAGGCCAAGTTGGATTCCTTGCAATCGTGCTTGGTCTCGCACCGATCGCGGCGAAGCCGGTTTCAGCGCGGTTCAAGCGCGGGTTCGAAAGACTGACGTAATCACATCTTCACCATCGATTGTTCACGATTTTGGGCGGGGTGCCGAAGGTCTCAAAGTGGCCGATTTCGCTCACAAACTCGACCGGCTTAATGCCTACTGATCGCTCGATCTGCGACGACTTAGCAAATCCTTAGGATCGATGTACTCACGATAGGTAAGGCAGAGGAAGCCCCAACACACCAAACCACCGATGATCCCGACGGCACCCTGTAGGCAGGTAAAGCCTATGTTCATCGACCAGTGCAACGTCTTTCCCACACCCCTACCGAATATGAAAGGCCACCGCCACGACCATAGCGAAAGCAGAATTCCGAGGAAGATATAGTAAGTCAAGTTCTGGATGCAAAGCCTCCACGCCACGAGAATTCCCATCGCGTAAAGAGGAAGTACTGGAAGTCCGAAAAAAACGAAGCAGCCGATTACTGCGCCAAGTTCCAGCTGCAAGAACCGTAGAATGTGGTGCCCAAGGTCCGAGCGGGGAAATGCAAGTAGCAGGTTACCCTGACGAGCGGAAATCACCACGTCAAGGGCGGGGAAGAATGCCGCCGCCGCCCCAGCCATTGCAATCGGATATGCGATGACCGCCCGCCAAAGTGTTATGAAGTGATTCCTATAGTGCGACATTTCGGTCCTCGAAATGGACTGATCCATCGTGTTGCGAATTATGTTATCGAAACCGATTGTTAGCAATCTGAGGTGCCTTCGTGATTGACCGCTGTTGGCCGCCCGCGGACTCATGCGCCTTGCATCGCCGCACGAGCGGTTGCGAACGAGCGGCCCGGCGCGACCCGGAGCGGTAGTTCGAATTCCCCCGAAGCGGACGTTCCTAAGCTGTCTCTCATCGCTCCCCAGCAGGCGTGAGTGCGCTGACTCAATCGTCCGTGCGGCTATTGGTCCCGAAGATAGGCCCGACATGGTTGTCGATCGTGTAAGACATAAAATGACGCTCTTCGCTTGAGCTATCTATCTGGAAGCCGTTTCGCTCATAGAGCCGTCTGGCAGGGTTGACGCGAAGAACACGTAGTCGGATCGATTTCCCGCAAGCATGTGCGCGCTCGATGAGGCGTCTTAGCAGCCATGTAGCAATTCCGCGGCGCTGAAAAGCAGGAAGAATATAAAGCTTTTCCAAAGACAAATTGTCTTCGTCGATCGCGACAGCGATACAGCCGATCTCATCTTTCCCGTCTTGGATAATTTCATGGATCTCGGGCCGGAAATTCTCCTGCGGCTCGGGCACCCATATTCCCCATGTTCGTACAGCATACTCTTTCATGCACGTTTCCTGAATCAGGCTCAAGAATTCCCAGTCGGAAGCAACTGCTGGACGTGTAGTGATATTCGGCATGAAAAGTTTGTCGAGCCAGCGTTTGGGAAATATTGATTGTCAACGAACCTGAGTCTGGCGTCGACTGGCCGGGTACAGACTTAGGGTGTCGCTGAAATTGCGCGTTGCACGCCAGTATCGAAGTGGTCCCGATACCAATTGATCATGCCTCGCATATACGGCTCGGCCGGTGGCGTCTCCCCGGCACCTATAAGCTCCGCACATGCGGCAGCTACCGCGGTGAGAATCCGGGCCGCTTCTGGAACATAAGGGAGATCGAGCGCCTCGTCATGCCGGGCCCGGATTACTTCGTATCGAGCGTTCTCTGGCAATGTCCACGCACTGACCAGAAATTCCTGCACACTCACTTGCCGTCCGTTCACCTGAACAGTGCGACTGCGATGCTCTTCGGTATAACCTGCTTGTTCCAAACGTTCGCAACTGTCGATAGCTGCATTTAAAACATCACGAATTAATCGCCAATCAGTTTTCATTTCGCGCCTTTAAGGTAGCTGTAATGAAACACTCAGGGTGTCGGATCGCTTGAGCCAACGCTCCATGATTGTCACCGATCCGAGGTGTCGCGTCGAACGGCCGGTTTTGGCCGGATACGACCTCATGCGCTTTGCATCGATTCGCAAGCGAGCGGTGCAGTTGACTGGCTCGACCCGCCCCGAAGCGGATCTCCAGCGATGTCGAATGAATGGCCGCTTCACTTTTCCTGTGCATTGTCGCGTGCAGTCGCCAACGAAACCGTTTTTTTGATTCGGAAGGACGCGATTCGTTAGCTTATGCGTTCAGCATTGTGCTTCATGACGACAGGGCTTATCGAATTTTTTTGGGCTATATTGGGTCTCCCATAGCATATTTCTTTACGGAGACGAAAGTTAATGCGCTTCATTGTAAAGACTTGGAAAGAAAACAAAGGCTTCATTGCTTTTCTGTTCCTCATGACAGTATTTCGCAGTGCCGTCGCGGATTGGAATGTCGTGCCCAGTGGGTCGATGCTTCCGACGATTCAAGTCGGGGATCGGATACTCGTGGACAAAATGGCGTACGACATTCGGGTTCCACTCACGCATTTCACTCTCGTACGCCTTCACAATCCGTCGCGAGGGGACATTGTCACGATCCAGTCTTCGGCGGCGCACGAACTGTTAGTCAAGCGTGTGATTGGGTTGCCGGGGGACAGCGTTGAAATGCGCGACAACATACTGTTTATCAACGGCTCACAGGTGAACTATCGGGAACTTAAGGGAGATGAATTCTCAGAATCTTCGGCCTCGCGCGGAGAATACTACTCCGAAGTGATCGACGGAACGTCTGCCCATATCATTCGTCTGTTACCTAATGCGCCGAGTCCACGGGAGTCGTTCGGCCCGGTCGTCGTGCCACCTGGGAAATACCTCATGCTTGGTGACAACAGGGATAATAGTGCGGACTCCAGATATTTTGGATTCTTTCCCCGCAATGAGATCATGGGAAAAGCAAAGCGCGTTGCCTATTCGTTGAATCCTGCACATTACTATCTTCCGCGATATGAGCGTCTCGGCAGGTCGCTTGACGCACCACTAGGTTGAGCTTTTCCACACTGGCCACTAGCTCAGACAATTTGCCTTGATTCCACCAAGCGGTCACTCGGTTAAGTACCTCCGATCGGCCGTTCTTGGCCGACTTCGAACCCAAACATTTTGTATCGATGGGCGCGCAAGCAGCGAAGGGCGACTGGCTCAGTGTGACTCCGAGCGAACTCCAGGCGCCGCTGAAAACGGCGATTCGCAACCCGGGTTTGATTTTTGAAATTGTAGGATGCATCCGTTGCGTCGGATGTCTGTGCGCGCCGAGGACAAGAGCACTCGCGCCGCGTATTGATACCCGATGCTTGCAAAAATCATTCTGGGAGCGCGTGCACGATGATCGAAACCCGACGAATCGCCAGTTGCGTCTGTGGTCAACTTACAGCTACGACATTGGGCGCGCCAATTGGCGTCGCCGTTTGTCACTGCCATGATTGCCAACGCCGAACCGGTAGCGTATTCGCTGCGCAGGCGCGATTTCCGGTGAAGGCTGTAGCTATTGCAGGCGTCTCACACACGTTCATTCGGGTTGGCGACGGTGGCAGCAAGAGTACGTTCCATTTTTGTCCCACATGCGGTGCCACGGTTTTCTACACAAATGAGGAACGCGAAGAAAGCATCATTGTTACGGTAGGGTCGTTCGCTGACCCGACGTTTCCCGCTCCGACGTTTTCCGTTTATGAAGAGCGCATGCATGCTTGGGTCGAAATGCCCGCAGGCATCGAACATATGGATTAGCTCGCTTGACAGTAGGCTGGCGAGTGCATGGCAACGATTCAAACTCTACATCGAATGTCGCTTCATGGCCGACGAGCGACAGCAGAATTCACGTCGCTTCGCTGAACTGGCTGCGGTATTTGACGAACCCGCGCTTTCGGTCGCCACGGAAACCGACCCGCTCAAAAAATCGGTGTGCATTGACGCGAGACGCCGAACTGAGAAGCATCATCTTCGAGCAGTTCCGCAACAGGCAAAATCGCTCGGCCTCACGTAGCAGCGCCTGCCCGATGCCATACCCCCGGCATTCCTGATCAACGACGAGGTTCTCGACTACCGCGAAAGGCTGTTCCGCATACATCGCATCCGCACAAAGGCAAACCAATACGGTCCCACGGACATGGCCGTCAATCGCGCACACCAGCAGGTGCGTGCTAGGGTCTTTCGCGAGCGCTTCGACCCGGCACTCAGTAACCTTGACATTCTGGTCGTTGACCAACTGACGATACAACGACTGAAGGATCTCGGCATCTGTGCGCCGCGCTATTCGGATGGTCGGTTGAGGATTCACGACGCTCGGTGGTGGTGGAAAACCATCGCTATTTTAGACGCGCCTTGGCGTCAACGGACACCTTGTTCTCACCTTAAGGCGCGCTGTATGTTGACGATCTGCGCGGCGATGTCGACCTGTCGCTTCTGGCCGGTTGCTGTCCGATGAACACAAGCGCGCCCCGGGCAGACATCGCAGGTTAAGTTGCCTCCGATTCAGCGGTCGGTGTGTACTGCATAGTCATTGTGTCAATGAGATTCCCGGCGGCGCTCACCTTCTCACCTGATGCTATCTGGATGAATCCACATTTCTTGTAACAGGCTATGGCACGCGTATTACTGGAACGCACGTTCAGTCGGATTAAGACTTCGCCAGCGAACGCGCGAACAGCGGCGATCACGTCCCTGATGACGGTGCTCCCGACTCCTTCCCCAAACAATTCGGACTGGCCAAGGAAAATCCCAAGAAACACGATTCCGGGTATTCCGTCCTTGCGTTCAGCCCACGCTGTCCCGGCTTCGGTTCCATCGACGATGATGATCTTCCATAGGAGCAAATCGGGCAGATATGGAAGATGGCGCGACATATATTGATCCGCGTCGATCGCTTGAGCCCACATCTCGATACG
The DNA here is from genome assembly GCF_905220285.1 of Paraburkholderia sp. J94. Classification (NCBI taxonomy): domain Bacteria; kingdom Pseudomonadati; phylum Pseudomonadota; class Betaproteobacteria; order Burkholderiales; family Burkholderiaceae; genus Paraburkholderia; species Paraburkholderia sp. J94. The sequence goes on from NZ_CAJMZH010000016.1 coordinate 186,475, forward strand.
CGATATGTCATCTTCGGACGCTGTTCGCAGTTGAATTTTTCGTGGCATTCGTTCACCTCCGGCACAGCGAGATTCACTAGATTGCTGGCGATTCAGGGAGTCGCATCGGCGAACAGAGTCTCACAGGTTGCTCATTCGCTCAGCTCAATGCGATAGCGAAGAGTCTCAGCGAATCCGTAGGCTGCCGCTTTTCTGAAGCGCTCGATCAGTACACCATTGCTCGCCGAGATAACCTTCTGCGAAGCGATATTCTCTGGGTCGACCGTTAGCTCGACGTAGGGCAGCCCTTGTACCTTTGCTTCGCCCAGAATTAGATTGAGCGCTTGCTTGGCGTAGCCGTTGCCTCGCTTCCATGGCACCACTGAGAAGCCGATATGTCCGAGTACGTATTGTGGCAATTCGGCGGTCCCGGGCTGCCAACGAAATCCAATTGCGCCACTGAAATCACCGTCCCAAATCCAGCGGACAATGCTCGGGAGCCGCGCGACGGTCGAACCATCGGGTAAAGGAATCGGACCGCCGGACGCAGTTGGATCGTCTAGTCCGTCCACGAATCGATTCGCGTCAACTCCGATAGCATGCAATTGCTCGCGCGCCGCGATCTCCTTACGGACGTTGTCAGGCGACCAACCGGCCTCAAGCGCTGAAACGTAGCTCGGCAGCAAAGCGGTCGTGGGTTTCAAGAGTTCGATTGGGCTCATGCTGATCGGCGCGCGTCTGGGAACAATGATTGTCAACAGTTTACGCAGCAGCGTCGAGCGTCTCAAAATGGCCGACGAGCGCCCGATGTCCGAGCCCGGCGGTCGCTACGGGCCCGGACTCACACAAAAGGCATAAAGCGACCCAATCCGGTCAGCTATCGATGAAGTAGCTTATGTCTTGAAAAGGGTGCACAACAGCCCTTCGTCTCAATTGGCGCAAGTCAATAGAATCTATTCTCATTCAAGATTTTAATTCGATTGTCTATGATATTTGTCAAGAAGTGTCGTTAATTAATAGAGCGACACCTCAATTTTGCAGGCTGAAATCCGATAACAGGCATGTGGAATCTATCTTTTCCGGCTCGTCAGCAGACGCGCTCACGAGCCACAGAGAAGCGGAACTTCGGAAATACGAAAATAACTACCCTGAGGGTTGCCCAATGCGTTCCAACCTGCCTGTAACAAACTCCGAATATCAGTTTGCTGATTCCGGGATGCTTGTTTCTGCAACTGACCTGAACAGTCTGATTCAATACTGCAATCCGGCGTTTATCGAGGTGTCGGGGTACACACGCGATGAGCTGGTCGGACAACCCCACAATCTGATCCGTCATCCGGACATGCCGCCTGCGGCGTTCGCGGATATGTGGGCGACGATCAAGGGGGGCCGTTCGTGGTCCGCTCTTGTGAAAAACCGTCGCAAGAATGGTGACTTCTATTGGGTGCGCGCGAACGTCACACCGATCGTTGAAAGAGGGGCAACGGTTGGCTATCTCAGCGTGCGAACGAAGCCGTCTCGTGATGAAGTGCGCGATGCAGAGGTGCTCTACGCCGACTGGCGCGCCGGGCGTGCTACGAACCGCTTTCTTTGCCACGGCGAGCTCCGCAGGCGCGGTCTGGGTGGAATGCTCGATGCGATGTTGCGTCTCGATGACGATAAACGATCAGTGCTGTACAGCATCGCTGGAGTGATCATCCCGGTGCTTGCAGGTCTGTGTTCAGCCGATCACATCACGGCGGGCCTGGGTGTGGCCGTGCTTGCAGGTATGGGGGCAAGTGGCATTGGCAACTGGCGTCTCGTCCGCAGGGCAGAACTCGATCTGAAAGCGATTGCGCAGATCGCTGGCCGGCTCGCTGCGGGTGATCTCGATGTTCCGGTTCCCCAGCAGGGGCATGGTGCGGTCGGTCAGGTTCTCCGCGGAATGACCCAGCTCAAGGTCAGCCTGACTGCAATCGTTTCCGACGTGCGCCGGCAGATTGAACATTTAAAGCTCGCCACCCGGGAAATCGCAAGCGGCAATATGGACCTTTCGCGCCGTACCGAGCTTCAGGCAGCCTCGCTTGAGGAGACGGCGGCGTCGCTTGAACAACTAACCGCGGGTGTGAAGAGCAACACGCAATCGGCCCAGCATGCCAACGAGATCGTCGGCAACGCGCAGGCGACGACGCAGGGCGGCCACGACGCGATACAGGCGACGGAGCAGACCATGCACGCCATTTCGCGCTCATCGAGCCAGATCGCTGCGATTGTCACGACGATTGACAGCATCGCATTCCAGACCAATATCCTTGCGCTGAATGCGGCAGTCGAGGCCGCGCGCGCGGGTGAAACTGGGCGGGGCTTTGCCGTTGTCGCGGGTGAGGTTCGCGGACTGGCGCAGCGGTGCGCGACCGCAGCAAAGGAAATTAAATCGATCGTCGAATCGAACGTGATGGCAGCTCGCGAGGGAAATGAAAGCGTTGCGCGGGCCGCGAGTCAGATGACGGCCATTCTCGAAGTGATGACGAGAATGCAGGCGATCATGAACGAAGTGACCCTAGCGAGCACGGAGCAATCCCAGGGTATCGACAGCATCAACGACTCGGTATTGAGCCTCGACGACGCGACCCAACAGAATGCAGCACTTGTCGAACAGGGCGCTGCGACGGCCCAGAGCCTCTCGGTACAGGCTGACGTGCTGGACGAGGCAATCAGGATCTTTACGTTGCCAGAGGTCATGGTCGGGCAGTGAAAAGCTGCGTGGCTTTCGGCAGAGGGTGCCCGGAAGGACTCCTTCGTTTCAAGCCGCGAGATAGCAATCGTCTGATTCGTGATCCTGGTCGTCAGGATTGATTAGGTCTTGCGTGCGTGTGTCGTGGTTGCGGCGATCTTGATCAGTGCAGCCGCGATCGTGCTGCTGATCAAATTGACGTCGATGTGGGGGCAGGGCATTGAGTCGTGGGGTCAGGAGTGGGTGCCGCGACCGTAAAGCGAGCTTGCGCGGATTAACCGAAAGCGCTGCAATCCTCCCCGTATAGTAAGGAATTCTGTGAAAATGAAATGCGGCGGCGGATCACAATAATCCGCCGCGAACGACAAGCCGTTGATGCGATTGAGAAAGCATGTTGAGCGGAAAGATATTGGCTGACAGAAGCAATAGTATCCCTTTAAATAAGGGTTAATCTACGATCACGCGGGGCGGGCGATACAATGCGCCGGGCATAAGATACCGTTACGAATTGGAGGCGTACTACGTGCAGTCGACATCGATTGTCGAGGCGCTGGGCGAGGTGTACCGCGAGCACGTAGGTGAGGGTAGCTGGAAAAGTTGGCGAAGTTAGCCCGATGAAGAATTGCTGAGACCAAAAAATTAAAAGGTGCGCCTTGCGGACTGCGGCTGGACTAGAACCTGAGAGAACAATAATGTCTATAGACCAATAATGGTACAACGTCACCTGGTCATCCTTGGATAAGGAGTACGTTGGCCTGTGCGCCGAATTCCCTAGCCTGAGCTGGTTGGCCCCACCCCACGGTGAGGCCCTCGCCGGGATTAGGCAGATAGTTGCAGAAACCGTAGCCGAGTTGATCGCGTACGGGGAACCCGTACCTCGCCCCATATCCCCGTAGAGCCCGCAGCCCCGCGAGCTGTCCCGCGCCTTGCCTGCCCGCCAGAGAGCCGATTTACGGCTTTGGTGTGCCAGCATGGTTGCGCAAGTGGGCCGTCGCTGCCGAGCAGAAGGTGGCGCTGGCGAAGGAATACGGGATAAGCCGCGAGACGGTGTATCAGCGCTTGCGGGAAGCCGTGTAGCCATGCACTGCCCCTAGGTGGCAGTCCTTCCAGTTTGATAAGGATTGAAAATAAAATGAAATTCCACAATGAGGTCGCGCGAGTGATGCTCGAATCTTGAGTGTGAGGGCGAAATGAAGCAAAACGTTCCCCTGAACGCGGCGAGACGGAGGCGTATTTGGATGGCTGCTCACGTAACGAAAGCATTAGCGCGCAGTGCTGGCGGATGCGGGGGGGCAGCGGCACAAGATGCCGATACGGATTTGATATAGGAATTGGAACGGATGGCTGTTGCAGCACGTAAGAAAAAGCAGGTAGCGCTAGCCCTGCGAGCGCGAAAAACGGGGAAGGGAGAAAACGAGTTCACGACGATCAACAAAACGTCAGCAGAGTACGCGTGGCTGCGTGATGGCATGTGGCGGTTGCAGGGTGGCAAGTGCCCAATTTGCGCCACGGCGATGAGCGATGATCATGTAGCGCACGACCACAACCACAAGGAAGTGAGCGGGCGCGGGGCGTTGTGCCTGGCCTGTAACGGAGCCACGGGGTTGCCGGAGAGCCAGTTCGGCGATCGGGGTACGTGGGGTATCAGACATAAGGAAACGGAAGGCGCGCCGATTGTGTGGACAGCAGACGGGCGGGTAGTTTGAAGCGCTGGAAACCGGAGGACTGGTTTCAATGGCGGCAGGACGATTGGGGCGGTGCCGAGTTGCCTATCGACCCGCCAGTCGCCGTTAAGGCCGGGGCCGCTAACCGGTTGACGAAGGCCGCTGTTTCTCGATGGCTTGCAGAGCCGTTTGCAGGCTTGTGGGGCGTCCGTATCGCGGCGGACAGTCTCCAGCAGCAGCGTGACGTACAGAAGCGCGAGAATGACCGTAAAGCGTGGTGTGAACACTTCGCGGCGCTGGGCGAAAAGCCCGAGTGGCCGAAGGGCGAGGACGCGCGGAACCACACGTACTGGAAGTGGATGGAGAAGCGGGCCACGGCGCGCGTCTGGATCGAGGAGCAGAGGATTCAGCGGAAGTTGTGGGCGGCGCGCGAGCGGCGGCAGGAGCAGGCATACGCGACCGACACGCACCCGTGGGCGGGCCACAAGGAGCTAAGGCAGTGGTTCGAGGATCGGCGGTTCTCGTGGCGCGATGCGTCCGTGTCGCGAGCGGTCGTGTACGCGTGCCATCGAACGACTAGGCCGGGTGTTGAGGCGTGGCCTATGTGGATGCGCCCGCAACAAGGCGGGGCGAAGAAGAAACTGCGACCTGTGCCGACCGTGGCCGATCCGAACGACGATAGACACCCGCAAGGCAGGAACAAGCTGTTGCGTGAGGTGTTCGAGGGGCTGGCGAGCATCGCAGACCAGCGCGTCGCGGTCGAGGTTGTGACGGTTGCCACGGGCAGCGCGCCAGCGTGGATGGTCGAGCGTCCAGCGGACCCACCGAAGAAACGAGGGCGGCCCCGGAAGCAGTGAAACACCATTCGGGGGGCCGTGACATTGCCCCCCGCAAATACTTGCCGAACCACTTGGACCACTGCACGGACTCCTCGCCGTGTTTGTTCGCCACAAGGCCGGGGAAGACGCGCGGTTCGCCGCGCTGCGCGTGCGCGTACTCCAGCGAGCAATTGCGGGTGGACGGGGATACGGCGCACGCTCCAGGCGGTCTCAACACCCTGACCCTCGCCCGCGTCGGTGATGCGCAGTCCCGCGCAGGAAGCAGAGTTAGCCTCAGTATCGATTTTGCTGAAGTTCCTTGCGTCCCTTTCCCGGTAGCGGCCGTACCCCTCGCGATGCGACGAATACCCCTTGGCTCGACATGGACGTTCTCCGGCAGTGTCGTTTGGCCTCGCCATGACGGCTCCGCGACGTCGTTGTGATTCTGGTTGGCTGGGTGCGACTTGCCTCTTGATGAGAGCGCGGTGCGCAGCAACTATCAGGGTTAGTGCTCGACGAAACAGGACAATGCACTGGCAATAGTGGCGCCTGATATGTGTCAAACGAGTTGTCATCGCGGCGTTCACGATAGGGTTGTCTGGCCAGAAACTGTTGGCGGTCAGTAACGGGCAACTTTCGCGATCACGTCGTGCCGCTCCGACAACGTCTTTCCTGCGGGAGACGTATCGCTCGACGCCGCGCGCAGCGATATTTGCGGCCAGATGAGTCCAGCGGCGGCGCATAACTGATTGCGAGACATCCATGACGAGGTGAGTGCTGCGATGTGTCTTCATATTGCCGTAGCACTCAGAGAGCGGCTTGTGCCTGCCCATAAATTCGCGCCCTGCCTCACAAGGACGAGATCACGCGTACATTTGGGGCCGCTCAGCGACGCATATTCAGTTGGGAGAGCGGTCAATGAAAACGGCCATCTATAGCCAAATCTTATTGGCGATCGACGGAAGCGATTCGTCACGCCGAGCTACACGCGAGGCCATCAACCTCGCATTACTCCCGCATGTACATGTGCATGCGGTGTATGTCGTTCAGAAATGGGGGCTTGCGCCTTATTCGGGCTACTACGAGCCCGAAGCGCTTGGCAGGGTGCTGAACGAGGTCGGGCGTCTGGCTCTCCAGGAAGCGCGGCAGGCGATGCTTGAAAGCAAGGTTCCTTGCTCAGTCGAGCTTTGTGAGACGCTTGGGAGATCAGACTCGATCGCTCAATGTTTGCAACGCTGCGTGAAAATTCGGGGATCAGATCTGGTCGTCATGGGGACACACGGTAAGCGCGGACTGAAAAGGGCGGTACTCGGGAGTGTTGCAGAGGAGTTTCTCCGGATCGCGTCTTGTCCAGTCTTGATTGTTCGCGGCTAGCCTCGTGAAGCGGCGTTGTCGGGTCTGGCGTGTCGCGTCGCAACATCTCCGGCAACGCCGGCAACAGGGCCGTCGTCGTTCCATCGGTCTTAAGGGCAAGCGCTGGTGGTTCGATCATCCGGCGGCTCGTGCTCCTGCTCAGGGTCCGGTCCGGCCGTGCGAGCGGGGACCATCATCACCGGGCGGCAGGCGTTGCGCAGCACACGTTCGGCAACACTGCCGAGCATCAGCCGCTGCATGCCGCGGCGTCCGTGCGTGCCCATGACAATCAGGTCGGCATGCCAGTCGGCGGCGGCGCGCTCAATGCACTGCGCGATGTCATCGGCACCCAACTCCACTTCTGCTGTGCGCGGGCTGCCTCTCACGCTCGCGCGTCCCATCCGGTTCTGTGCGTCGGCGCTAAGAATCCGGCTCTTTTCGACGTACGCATCGCGGACGATCGACGGATCGAAGCCCGGCACGTCGTAGGCGAGCACCGGCATATCGATCACGTAAAGCGGCAGTAGCTCCGAACCGCTATCGTGCGCAAGGTCGATAGCGAAATCGAGCGCTTTCGACGCGGTCTGGCTGCCGTCGAGTGCGACGAGAATGCGGGAAAACATGTTGAGTCTCCGGGCCAAATTAGCAACCTGGGCATGAAGCTGAGTGAGCGTGCGAGCGTTCGCTGTTGCTCAATGGGACATGAGCACGGGCAGGGTCATCGTGAGCAGGACCGAGCGCGTCGCGCCGCCGAGTACGGTTTCCTGCAACCGATGATGACCATAGCCACCCATCACCAGCAGGTCGAAGCCGTTATCGGCCGCGTAGCTGAGCAGAGCATCGCCCGTGGACTCCGAGGCACTACGGTCGAAGCGTGCGATGTCGACGGTGTTCGCGCCATGGCGCGCGAGCATTGCGGCCAGATCCGAGCACGACGCATGCGAGGGGGCGGACGTAAAGCTGCTGGAAACGGCAGCAACCGTGACATGCGCAGCGCGCGCGACGAAAGGAATCGCATCGTGAACCGCGCGCGCTGCCTCGCGGCTGCCGTTCCAGCCGATAAGCACGCGTTCACCCAGCGATTCGAAGTGCCCGGTATAGGGCACGACGAGCACAGGGCCACCGGTGCCCAGCACGATCGATTCGACGAAGTGATCCGCCACATAGGCTTCCGGGTCGTCCAGATCGGTTTGCCCGAGGATCGTCAGATCGGCGCTGCGGCTGCGCTGTGTGACGGTCGCAACGGGTTCGCCCTCGGCGGTCACCCATGCGCCTTCCACCTGCGCGCGGGCAAGCTCCGCATGGAACAGCCGCTCGATCGCAGCGCGTTGCTCCGCCCGTAGTCTGAGGTGCGAGTCGAAGTAGTCTGCCGTACCGGCCATGACATGGAACTCGCGCGGGCTCGGCTCAAAGGCGGCGAACAGACCGTCCAGGTGCGCGCCATACGTGCGCGCGAGTTTCAACGCGAGCGAGAGGCGCGTGCTGGCACGCGCGCTGGTATCTAGATGAAGCATCAAGCTCTTAAAGGACATGGCGGAACTCCGGGACGAGGGGACGGTCCATCGCCACCCAGCCTCATGCGGGCAACGAAATGATTCGAGTCTACGAATGAAGAGGTGTGCACGCTTGACTTAAATCAAGCGCCTGCGTGCCGCGATCGGTGGTACGCCAGTGCGGAGTCGACACGCCGCACGAGAGAGCGAGCATTGAGGTAGATCAATCGAGAAAAGTCGCGTGTCCGTAGATTAAAGACGAAGCGTGCTGACGGTGTGCGGCGCGCAAGGAGCGGGCACGTGCCCGCGCTGCCGCGAGGTTCAGTGATTGGACGGTGCGGCGAGTAACAGCTCAAAGGAGGAATAGCGATGAGCAACCTGACACGTTACGACCCGTTTTCGGTGGAGCCGGTTTCCGACCTCTTTCAGGGGCTTTTCCGTCCCATGCGCGGCTTGCTGGCGGCGGAGGAGCACGACCTTTCGGCAATGAAGCTTGACGTGACCGAGAGCGATCAGGCCTACACGGTGAAAGCAGAATTGCCGGGCGTGGACAAGAAAGACATCGACGTGAAGATCGACGGCAATGTGGTGTCGATCAACGCGAAGGTCGAACGCAAGACCGAGCAGAAGGAAGGTGAACGGGTCATCCGCCGCGAGCGTTATACGGGGGCGTTTGCGCGCTCGTTCTCGCTTGGTGGCGATATCGACGAGAGCGCGTCGACTGCCCAATATCAGGACGGTGTGCTGTCGCTGACGCTGCCGAAAAAGGCGCCGGCAGAGCATAAGCGCCTGCGGATCGAGTAGATGAAATGCTTTGCGGGGAGGCGGCGCATCGATACGTGCTGGCTCGCACGGGATGTGCCGGTGAGGCGCGGGCACAGCCTGCGCCTTTTTTTCCTTTGCGGGCCGTTCCCCAGTTACCGGACCCGCGCTGTTGGTGCGGGAACGGGCGCGCCACGCGGGGAGGAAGAATGAGGCGCTCGGCAGAGAAAGGTACGACTACACCCGTCGTCGCGCCTTTCTCATGCATCGTTGTCCTGATCACGGGACGAGAACATGTGGCTTCGCTACTCGACTGCGTGGCCGGCTGGGCGCGGGGCGGTGCACGAGTGCGCGTCGCAGCAATCGCAGGGGAGCCTTCGGATCACGATGCGGGAAGGAAGGCCACGGCAGGCTTGTTGGCACCGCTCATCCTGGGCGCAACCGTCGAAGCAGCCTGCGAGACGCTCGCCCGGCACGGAATCGAGGTACAGGGGGCGGTCCTCGAACCGGACGGCGGCGGAGGACAGACGGAAGCACTGGCCCACGCGATGCGTGCCTGGCGAGCCGACCTGGCGATCGGCGCGCCGCCGAACGCGGTCGCGCTGGCTGGCGCAGCGGATTGCTCGGTATTGGTGCTGCCCGAACCCTTTGCGCGGCGGTGCCGTGTTCCCCCGCAGCGCATTTTCGTCGCGAGCGACGGCAGCGCCGCGTCGGCCATTGCAGTTCGGGAAGCCGCTCGCGTCGCTGCGGCCGGTGCCGCGGTCCGGGTGGGTTATCTGGCTTGCGACCCGGTCAAAGCGCGGCATCCGGAAGACTTCGACGCGGTTGTTCTCGAACGGCCGCCGAATGAGCTGCAGCATGAGGGCGCCTCGATTTCACGCGAGATCGTCGAGGCAGCGCTGCAATGGCACGCGGATCTACTGGTGCTCGGAACGCGCGGAGGTCATGAGGGGGCTCGCTGGCGCTTCGGAAGCGTCGCGGCCGATGTTGCCCGACGCACGGTATTGCCACTGATGCTCGTGCCGCAGACTGTTGGGTACTCGGCTTTCTCGGCCGTGAGCAGCATTCATTGAATTGATATGAGTCAACCGACCCGCACTTCAAAGCCTTATCCTGATTTTACCCCGCCCATTTTTTGGCCGCCCGTTGAATGGCTGCGGGAGGCATGGCAAGGAGATCAGGTCATGGAAATTTCGTTCCCCCAGTCGGCGCCTGAATACGACGCGCAATGCTACACCCTGGTGTTTCCGGTCTGCGTGGACGGCAAGCGGATCGAGTGCGGTATTACCGCTGAGGCGCTTGAGGATCATTTCGGAGCGCGATCGGTTCGCGAGACCGATCTCGTTGAAGCCTTCGACGAACATCGCCACGCCATCGAGGACACGACGGTCACGCTGATTCAGGCGACGCGCGGGGCACCTGTGCTGCTGCACAGTGGCGTGTTTCGCGTTTATGGCGAATGACGCGCGCCGACGCGTGTGCCATTCCATCTACAGTGACGTGCAAGAGAGATTCGCATCATGACACTCAAGGGTACGGTCAATGGAGACACGTGGGTCGTGGAAGCGGTCACGTCCCCCGCTCCACAGGGCGGCTTCGCGTGCCATATCAGCATCAGGCAGGGCGGGCCGGAACAACCGGTCTGCCACGCGTTTGCTCATCATCGAACGCTCGTTACCGAGACGGCCGCGATGCTGGACGGCCTTCGCGAAGGCATGCTCTGGATCGATCTCAAGAATCGCAATGCATTCCACGTGCAGCGATGATAGTCGCTACGCGCGTGAACGCAGTGATACAGAAAGGCGGGAAGGGGCATGGCGATGGGACTGGGCATGCAAATTGTTTATCTTGGATTCGTCGGGTCCGCCGCGATCGAGGCGGAAGCCGGCGTGCAGCTTCTTCGCCTGGAGCGGTTCAGCGGCGTGTTACAGGCATGTCATCTTGCGATCGAATCGATGCATACAACGGGCCATGCCCAGACCTACGATGTGCGACTCGATCTTCTTTTGGCCGAAGCAGGTCTCAAGCCCATCGTCCACTGCTCGCACGATGATCCACTCGTCGCCATGCGCGAGGCCTTCGATGCCGCCGAGCAGGAACTACAGCTCGCCGACGCTTCGCGCTACGCAGTTCAAAGCGGCCGGGCGCGGCGCGATCATTGACGCGAAGATGGAGTGCGCCAAGCCGTCGTGAGCTTTCTTTGCGTGTGTTCCCGCGTCGCCGAACAATCCAACTTCCGCGACGCAGGCTCGCTCATGTCGATTGAGACGATCGATCTGGCGCCGGTCGCGAGCGGGTAGAGCGCGTCGAGATGACTTGTGGTACGCGCGCCGACGCCCTGAAGTTACTGACTCAGCACCCACTGGACGAGCGTGCGCGCGTCCTCGGCCGAAAGGGGGCCGCCGCGATCGGCAGGCAGCGGCATGGACATGTCGCCCCAGTGAGCCTTGCCCCCGTGCCTGAGCTTTTCCTCCAGCATCCTGCTGGCGTTGGGTTTGTCGCGATAGCGTTCCGCGATCTGATGGAACGATGGCGCGAGAAAGGGGGCGTCCGAGGTATGGCAGAACATGCAGTGCTGCTGATCCACCAGTTCGACAGGCTCGGGCGCTTGAGCAGCCGCGCCGGCGGCGTGCAGCGACACGGCGAGTAATACGGCCGCTTGCGTGAGCATGGTGCCTGCCCGCGTGCGACGCGCTTCGCGCAGCGGTGCGAAAGTGGCGGGAAACAGTTTGCAGGCCATGAATGATCTCCTCGAATATCGGGCAGGCTGAAAGGAGGGCCGCCTTGGATCATGCTCGCATTGTCTGGCGGTACGGCGTTGACTTGGGTCAAATCGACAAGGGTGGAGTGGGGACGGAGACGGGGATGGGAACAGCGGGCGAATAAAGACGCGGCGCCCGATACTCCGGGAGCGCCGCGCAAAGAACCAGCTTGGCCGACAAGGCTCGCTGCCAGCAAGTCAGGCGCAGTTGTCCGCTTCGCCGGGGCTTAAACGCGTGCAAGGCCGTCCGCGTCGACGATACGGATTTGCTTGCCCGCCGGCTCAACCAGCCCTTCCCGGTGAAAACGCGAAAACATCCGGCTCACGGTTTCGAGCTTCATACCGAGAAAGCAGCCAATTTCTTCACGGCTCATCTTCAGGTTGAACTGCGCGCCCGAGTAGCCGCGCATGCTAAAGCGGGCGGACAGGTCGAGCAGGAAGGCAGCGAGCCGCTGCTCTGCGGTCATGGTGCCGAGCAGCATCATGAGACTCGACTCACGCACGATTTCGCCGCTCATCAACTGGTAGAGATGGCGTTGCATACGACGGCTCTCACGGCACAACCGCTCAAGCTGGCCGAACGGAATGATGCAGACCGTGCTGTCTTCGAGCGCGATCGCGTCGCAGTTGTGCGTACCGGCGCACACGCCGTCGAGGCCCAGCGGCTCGCCGGGGATCTGGAAACCCGTGATCTGCTCGTGGCCGTCGCGATGCATAACGACGGTTTTGAACGAGCCGGTGCGTACCGCGTAGAGGCTCTGGAATGGATCGTGTGTGCGAAAGAGCGTTTCGGCGCGCCGCACGATGCGCGTCGTGAAGACGATGGTATCCAGTTGCTGGAGCTCCACGGCGCTGAGGTCCGCTGGCATACAGACCGGGCGCAGCGAGCACGTCGAGCAACGCGAGGCGGGACGGCACGGGGCGGCCTCGCTCGCCGCTGGCTGCAATGCAATTGCTGGCCAGAGCGTGGATCCAGGCGCGGAAAGATAGGGGCGGCAAACCGGCTCGGCATACATGAGAGTCTCCAATTCATCGCGCGAGGTCCGCGCGTTGTTTCGCAAGCGCTTCAACGGCATGAAAGGCAGCGTCGAATTCGGCCGTCTAGTCGAAGAAGAATGCGGCGTCAGCCCGTTCGCAGGCGGCCTTGAGCGGCGCATCAGCATGGTTTGTCAGCACGACCGTGACCACTTCGGGTTGTTCGCGCGACAGCCGGGCAGTGAGTTCCATATCGTCGCTTGCATTCAGCAGAAGATCGCGAGTGCCTCGGCAATGCTGCGGCGTACCGCTGTGGCCTCGTCGGAGCGGCTTTCATGTAGCCAGTATCGGCGACAACATGGCGAAAAAGAATCGGCACCGGTGGAAATCAGCGTACGCGGAACAGAAGCTGTGTAGGGCAATTCCTACATGCGTGCGACGATGAGCCGCTGATCCGGGCGACGAGGTGTGGCAACGGAAAGGCGAAGCGGCTCAGGGTTCGTCCTGGTCATCTAGCAGCTTGTGACGCAGGGCATAACGCACGAGGGCGGCCTCGTGCGGCATCTCCATTTTTTCGAGAATACGTACCTTGTAGGTGCTGATCGTCTTCGCGCTCACGCAGAGTGCCTGCGCAATTTCGCCGATGGTTTCTCCGTTGGCGAGGCGCCGGAACACCTCGAACTCGCGGTCGGAGAGCCGCTGGTGCGGCAGGGCGTCGACAGGCTCGTTCAGGCTTTGCGCGAAGCGCTCGGCCATCGTCATGCTCACGTAGACGCCGCCGGCGGCCACCTTTGTCACGGCGTTCACCAGTTCCGCACTGGCGCTCTCCTTGGTGAGATAGCCCGACGCGCCCGCCTTGAATGCGCGCACCGCGTATTGCTGTTCGGCATGCATGGTCAGCACGAGGATGCGCAACGCCGGCTTCTCGTCCTTGATCTGCTTGATGAGTTCCACGCCGCTGCGTCCTGGCATGGAGAGATCGAGCACCAGCACCCTGGCCTCGCGCTCGCGCACGAGCGCGAGTGTGGTGGCGCCGTCGCAGCCTTCGCCCACGATGTCGAACTCTCTCGCGTCTTCGAGGATGCGCCGCAGGCCTTCACGCACGAGTGTGTGATCGTCGGCGAGGATCACCTTGATCATGAGGCGGTCTCTTCTGGCAGGAGGGCGTCGAGCTCGAACGTAATGGCGATCGCAAAACCTTTGCCGGGCGCCGTTTCGATCTCGACTTGCCCATTGAACATATGCACGCGCTCTCGGATGCCAAGTAATCCGAATGATTTTTCGTGACGGTCGTGCCGCTGCGGATCGCAGGCGTCGTTCTGCGCGCCGCGGCCGTTGTCGGCGATGCGCAGCGTGCAGTGTTGACTGTCGACGTCGAGCCTCAGGGTGACGAGACTAGCATCGGCGTGGCGCGCGACGTTAGTGAACGCTTCCTGGATGATGCGAAAGAGCGCCGAAGCGGCTTCGCCGGAAAACACCGTGTTGCCGGTGTGGATGGACTGCTGCACTGCGATGCCGTAGCGGCTTGTGAAATCGTTCGCGAGCCATTCGATTGCGGGCACGAGTCCGAGGTCGTCGAGCATGACGGGCCGCAGGTCGGCTGCGATGCGCCGCACGGCTCTGACAGTCGAATCGATCAGCTTGTTCATGTCGTCGAGGCGCGTAGCGATGTCATTGCCAATGATGCCGCCAAGCCGATGCCGGAGCCCGGAGAGATCAATCTTGAGCGCCGTGAGCTGCTGGCCGAGATCGTCGTGCAATTCGCGTGCGATACGCGTCTTTTCGGCCTCACGCACGTTTTGCAGATTGGCCGAGAGCTCGCGCAGTTCTTCGCGCGAGCGCTTGAGTGAGTTTTCCGCGCGCAGCCGCTCGGTGATGTCGCGTAGCATGACCGTGAAGAGCTTGCCGGACACATCGTGAATCTGCGAAATCGACGCCTCGATCGGAAACTCCTCGCCGTTGGCGCGCAGGCCGAACAGCGTGCGTTGCTGGCGGCCCATCTGGCGTTCGGTGACGCCGGTCGCGCCGAACTGGTCGACGTGGCGAGCGTGAGCCATGCGAAAGCGCTCGGGAATAAAGCGAGCCAGGGGGGAGCCGATTGCGTCCATCGCGGACAGCCCGAAAACGAATTCGGCGGCCGGATTGAAGATGACGATGCGCTGCTCTTCGTCCACCGTGATGATGGCTTCCATCGACGAACGAACGATGCCCATCATGCGCGCTTCGTTCAGCCGGGCATCGGCGACGGCGGGTTCGGACACGAGGCGGGGACTGGGCGCTGCTGTCGTTGCACGTGCGAGGCGATGAGCCAGAAAGGTGCAGAGGGCGGCTGTGATGATGCCGTAAAGCAGGACGGTCCCAGCGCTGGCGGCTGCGCCCGTGACGAACGGGCTGCCATCGGTGCTCGCGTGAAGCGTGAGGGTGGTGCCGCCGAACACGATGGTATCCGTGTGCTCGAATCGTGCACCCCCGGCAACTGCGGCGTTTTCCGTGGGGGCGCTGCGATAAAGTTCGATTGCTGGCTGGCCGGCATGAGAGGAGAGGACGGCGAGAGTGAGGTCCGGCTGGTTGGCGAGTATCGGCTCGAAGAGGCGCCGCATGTCGAGTGATGTCATGACGTATCCCGCTAACGACCGTTGCGCGTCACGCGCAACCGGAGCGGCGTAGACGGGCAGATACAGCATCAGACGAGGCTGCGCCGCGTTCTGGGCAGATTCGGCGGCGAGCCCCACATGGCCGGTTTGCAGCGCATAACGGCGCGCCGCAACGTCCGCGGCGCCCTGGTCGGGTGTTTCGCCAGCGTCCGCGGCGGCAGGGCCGGCCCAAAGCGTGGTGAGCGGAGACTGCGCAGATATTGCATCCGGCGCGCCGTGAGGCAGGGCGGCGTATCCCAGCGCGATCACCGCGAGCCGGGAGACGTCCAGACTTGAATCGGCCACATACTGCCTCCATGCCTCGGGATCGGGAGCAGGATGTTGCGCGAGCCATCCGCGCGCGCCGCGCAGGACGGCGTCGTCGGCGATGAGTGCGTGCTCGACCGTTTCGCGTAGCGCGGACGCCCTGCGCGCAAAGCGCTGCTCGGCGACGGCTTGCCATTGTGCCGCGATGAACGCAGCAACGATGAGTGCGAGCGTCAGGACGACGACGAACGCCAGCGCAGATGCTCCTGCTGGCTGACGTAGACGTGAAAGGAACATGCGTGCTGCGCCGTGCTCGTGTCGCTTAGCGCCTGTGCTCATGGCAACTGTCCAGATGAAGTTGCGCTTGCGTGGAACGGTTGTGTCAGCCATTCCCATATGAAGTAGCGACTTCATCGGAGAACATCCGGGAGCCGAAATGACCGGGGCCGCTTGCCCCAATTTTAGGATCGTCGCGAAGGTCTGTCCTGAAAAAAATACGCGATGTGTGGCGCAGGTCGCAATCTTTTCCGCGTGCGCAGGCGGTGCCGGCGCGCCACGATCCGGCCGCGCCGCTTCCGCACGGATCATTCGTGCCAGAGGTCACGCCGCATCGACGGATTCACACGGTGGGCATGGATGTTCGCGAACCGGTCCCTCGGGCAGTTCGACGGTTTGCCCCTGCTCCGGCACGCAACAATCCCAGTGCAGCGTTTCGGCGATGCGCCGGCGCAGCGCATCGGCGGCTGCAGGCTCGCCGTGCGTCACGAACGTGCGTACCGGCGGGCAGGTCATGCCGGCGAGCCAGCGCATCGTTTCGCGGTAGTCCGAATGTGCAGAGAGCGAGGAAATCGAGGCCACTTCGGCGCGCACGCGCACATAGCCTCCATGCAGCTTGATGGCCGGAGCGTGCGCCTCCAGCGCCGCGCCGCGCGTGCCGGGCGCCTGGTAGCCCACCAGCGCGATCGTGTTGCGCGGGTCGGACGCATAGAGGTTCAGGTGATGGAGCACGCGTCCTCCGGTCGCCATGCCGCTGCCGGCGATGATGACCATCGGTCCGTGACGCGAAGCAATGGCTTTCGAGTCGTCGACGGTACGTGTCATGAACGCCGCGTGGTCAATGGCGTGCAGTTGCGAGATGCTCAGCCGATGCTCGCGCATGTGATGGCGGTACAGATCCGTGACGCTGATCGCCATCGGGCTGTCGAGATAGACCGGAACGTTGGCCATGCGTCCGGTTTCCTTGAGGTGTGCGATGTAGTAAAGCACTTCCTGCGCGCGGCCGACTGCGAAGCAGGGCATTACCACGATCCCACCGCGTGCGAAGGTGCGCGCGAACATCTCGGCCAGTTCGCCTTCGGGATCGAGGGCCGCGTGCAGCCGGTCGCCATAGGTCGATTCGACCACGAGATAGTCGGCATGAACCGGAGGCATCGGCGCACGCATGAGCGCGTCGTCGGGACGCCCGAGATCGCCGGAAAAGGCAACCACTGTCGTGCCGCTGCACAGCACGACGCTCGCGGCACCGAGGATATGTCCGGCGGGCAGCAGCCGGAAGGTCAAATCCTGGCCGAGCGCGACGGGTGTGTCGAAATCGCGTGGCGCGATGAGCCGCAGCGCCGCTTCGGCATCGTCGAGCGTGTAGAGCGGCAGGGCCGGCTTGTGCTTCGAAAAGCCGTGCCGGTTCGCAAACGCCGCGTCCTCTTCCTGTAATCGGGCGCTGTCGCGCAGCATCACGCCGCATAGATCGGCCGTTCCCGGCGTGCACCAGACCGGGCCTCGATAACCGCTGCGCGCCAGGACCGGCAGGTAGCCGCAGTGGTCGATGTGCGCGTGCGTGAGGATGACGGCATCGAGCGTATCAGCGGGAAAAGGCAGCGGCGCCCAGTTGCGCAAACGCAGGTTCTTGGTGCCCTGAAACAGCCCGCAGTCGATCAGCACCCGCTTGCCTTGCGCTTCGAGCAAGTAACGCGAACCGGTGACGGTCTGCGCCGCACCCAGAAAGGTCAGCTTCATCATGCACTCCCTCACAATGCGCCCTCGGCGCGCCTGACGCTTATTGCAGCGCGCTTTGCCGTTGCGCGGTTGATCTGCATCAGTCGTGAGAGTCATCGAGGGCGAGAAACTAAGTTGAGCCAGATCAATCGTGCGGGAGTAGACGATCCGTAGATTGGGCCTTGTGGCCCGCCTTCGCGGACCGGTTCTCTCTTGAGATTCCCAACATGTTTCACGGATGGAGTCTGCGTCGGCTATTGGTCCTGCTTGCGGCGTGGCTTGCGGCTTGTGCGACCGATGCGAGTCGCGAAGCTTTCCGTCATACGGAGTCCGGGCTGGAGGCCGCACGCGAGCAGGCGGCAATCCACTGCATGACGCTGCGCGACTGTGCGCAGGCATGGAGCCGTGCGCGGGCATTTGTCCAATCGCATTCGCCCACGCCGATCGTGCGGAATACGGACGAGACGATCGAGACGCGGATGCCCCACGAATTCGGCGTCGCTTATTTCTGGGCGGCCCGCGAGACAGCCGCAGACGGCACGACGATGATTCGCCTGAAGGGAATGTGCCGGGGCATGTATAGCATCGATAATGGTCCGGGATGGCTCTATTGCTCTTGCGCGGAGCAGTTGCGCGAGGGGCAGCTCGAATTTGCGCGTGAAGTGGGCGGCGCAGACTGAGCACACACATTCATGTCGGCTATCGCTGCAACCGCCGCTTGACCTGGTGAGGCTCGACCGGCAGACGCAATTCGGCGGTAATGGTGACGCCAGCACCGGGCCGGCTGGCGACCGAAAGCGAGCCGCCGAGCTGAACCATGCGCTCGCGCATGCCAAGCAGGCCGAAGGCATCGGGTCTCACCGCCGCGCCGGGCGCGAAACCCACGCCATCGTCGCGAATGATCAGGCAGCAGCGGTGTTCGTCAGAAGAAAGACGGACCGCGACGTTGAGCGCGCGGGCGTGACGCGTCACATTCGTCAGCGCTTCCTGGGCGACGCGGAAAAGGGCGGTTGTCGCGAAGTCGCCGGGCTCAAGCGCGTGCGCATCCAGCTCGCATCGCACAGCCACGCCGCAGCGCCGCTCGAAATCGTGCGCGAGCCATTCGAGTGCGGCTTCCAGCCCGAGATCGTCGAGCAAACTCGGGCGCAGATCGGCGGCGATTCTCCGCACCGACATGGTGAGCGAGTCGATCTGCGAGGCCATTTCCGTGAGCGAGGTAAGCGTGTGCCGCAGCGGCCCCGCCAACGCGGTGCCAAGCTCTGTCTGGTGCTGCGCCAGCGCCATCTTCAGGGCGACGAGCCGCTGGCCGAGATCGTCGTGCAATTCGCGGGCAATGCGTCGTTGTTCGTTCTCGCGCGCCTGCTGGACCAGCGCGGACACCGCGTGTGAATGTTCGAGTTCGTCCAGCCGACGGCGCTCGGTCATGTCACGCGTGATCTTCGCGTAGCCAAGGAGCGCGTTGGACTCGTCGTGAATCGCTGTTATGACGACATCCGCCCAGAAGCGGCTGCCATCCTTGCGCACGCGCCATCCCTCGTCTTCGACCCGTCCATCAGTTGCGGCCGTCTCAAGCAGGCGCGCGGGCTTGTCCGAGGCGATATCCTCCGGCGTATAGAACACGGAAAAATGCCTGCCGACAATTTCGTCCGGTGCATAGCCCTTGATGCGCTGCGCGCCGAGATTCCAGCTCGCGACGAGACCACCTGGCTCCAGCATGAAGATCGCGTAGTCGTGCACAGCATCGATCAAGAGCCGATAGCGGTCGGCGATCGCAATTTCGCTATCGTTGCGCCCGAACCAGGGTGTGGACTCGGCCGTTTGCATGGAGCGCTCCGAACATTCAGAAGAATCCTTAGATGGCGGCCTCGCCCCTTCATTGCCGCGAGTACCATAACGGCTCTATGCATGGTAGGGCAAAAAGGCGCGCCGGGATCGCGGACGCGCGGCGAGGGCACGCTCAAGACATGACGTCGTCGAGCGGGCGCCGTGGTGACGCCGCGTCGGGCGTGCCGCGGCCGATGCGCAACAGGAGCTGCGGAAAATCCGCACCCTGAAGTCCCATCAGGGAACCAAGCCGGGACCGTAGCGCTGCTATCTCGATGGGCTGGTTCAGATAGGACACGCAGAGGCCGTGCACGGTCGCCAGCAACAGGACCCGTTCGAGCGCTTGACCCGCGGCGAGCCAGGCCTGCGTTTCGTCGACGCCGGTTGCGATACACAGCAGGAGCGGCGAGCCCGCCGCAAGCTCGCGATGCGTGGCGGCCACGCCGTCGCCAAGGTCGAAGGTTCGGATCGCGGAGGTCACGAGCGGTCTCGCGAAATCGAGCAGCGCGCCGAGCCCAGCCGCATAGACCGGCATTCCATCGTTGGTGTGGCGCGGGTGAATCCATTTCGCGAGCTCGCGCCTGAAACGCGGATCGGCGAATTGCTGCTGGTCGGCTTCGGCAACGAGGTCGGCAATCGCATTGCGCGGCGCGGCAGCGCTCACGCAGGCAACCTCGACGCCTTCGGCGCGCGCGCCGTCCATCAGGTGCTGTTCGATCATGACGTCGACGGGATCGGCCGAGAATGGATGGCGCGTGGTTACTCGCTCGTGAATCGCGCTCAACAGCGTCGCCAGCTCCGGCGCGGTGACGCGCTCACGCAACAGGCGGATCTCGGCTAACAGATCCGGCTCCGTGCTCGACGGGAAAAGGGTGATTGCGTAACCCATGCCGAGGCTCGCGATCGCCACACGAAGATTGAAAAGCGCCGCACCGCAACTGATGATGAGCTCCCGGTCGTAAGGGTCCACCACGGGCAGCGCACGCAGCCTGTCCGCACAGAGCATCACACGATCCGCACCGGGCACGAAGCGCCACGGCTGGCTGTTGTGGCTCGACGGCGCAAGCGTTGCATGACGCACGGCGAATCGCAGGGCGAACTCGTGGGTGACTTCGGCTGCGGTGTTGAGGGAACGGTTTGCGGAATCGACTGCGGCTGGATTGTCGTCCATGGTGGGCTCCCGGCGGGCAGGTGCACGTCGGCGTTCAGGGCGCGCCGCCGTGCAGGGGCGAATCAGTGGGACATCAGAAGCGGAATCGTCATGGCTTCGAGCAGGTTGCGCGTCGCGCCGCCAAGTACCCGCTCGAAGTGGCGCGAATGCGCGTAAGCACCGGCCACGATCATGTCGGCGCGCAGGTCGCTCGCGCGGCTCAGCAGCACCGTACCTGTCTTGACGCCCGGTTGGCGTGCGCTTTCGTGAAACGAAGCGCTGACGTCGTGCAGGTCCAGCCATGCCGCGGCATCCGCCACCTCCGTTTCGGCGCGCGTGCGTGTTGCGCCGCGACGCGCGGCGATGATCTCTATCGATACACAATCGGCCCGCTGTAATAGCGGCAGGGCGTCGGACACCGCGCGCGCCGCTTCGCGACTGCCGTCCCATGCGATGAGGATGTTCTGTGCGAGCGTCGGAAAACCCCCGGAATGCGGGATCACGACGGCTGGCCTCGCGGACGTCATCAGGAGGTCCACGACGAGACCGCTGGCCGGATCGAACGCACCGTTGTCGCGCTCGCCCTGTCCGAGCACGAGCAGGTCGGCGTGACGTGCATGCAGCGTCGCGGCCGAGGCGTCGCCGGGTTGCAGCGCACGCCATTCGACCATCCGGCTCGCTCGCGCGCCTGCTTCGAGGAACTGAGCGTGCGTGTGCGCACGGCGTTGCTCCGGCACCGGGGTGTCGTCCGCTGCTGGCGTGCGCGAATGCGGAATCGGGAGATACAGTCCGATGAGATGTGCGTCGAAGCGCTCCGCCAGATCGAGCGCGAGTGCCAGACGGACCTCGCATCGCGCCGAATCGTCGAGGTGGACTAGCAGAGTCTTGTAACACATGGCGTTTTCCCTCCCGGCTATTCCCGGTCTCGTTCGCACTGTAATTTGTGCGGCCCACACGCGATCCGGCGAATCGACCAACTCAATGCGACATGAGCACCGGCACCGACATCGAGCCGAGCACAGTCTGCGTCACGCCGCCGAGCAGAAGCTCTTTCCAGCGCGCGTGGCCGTACGCACCCATCACGATCAGATCGCAGCCGGTCTTTCCGGCGCGCGCGAGCAGCGCATCGCCAACCGTGATCGTCGGCGGCGGATGTAGCTCTGTGACGTGCACATCGAGCCCGTGACGTGCCAGAACCAGGCCGATGTCGGCACCCGGCATGCGGTCTCTGTCCTTGTGCGCGGGCATGAATGTCACGAGTTCGGTGTGCTCTGCCAGACGCATGAACGGCAGCGCATCGTAGAGTGCGCGCGCGGCCGGCTGATCCGCATTCCACGCGACCATTACGCGCTCGCCTACCGTGGGAAACACGCCTTCATGGGGAATCCAGAGCACCGGCCGGCCGGCGCTCAGCGTCACGCGAACCTGTAGCCGGTTGGCGAGCGACGCGTAGGGATCGTCGGAACCGCTTTGGCCAAGCACGATCAGGTCGGCGAAGCGCGCGCGCGTCAGCAACTCATGCTGTGCGTTCGTTGCCGTGCGCCAGTTACCCTTGAGCCCCGCTTCGGAGAGGCAGCCAAAGAAATGATGTTCGAGCGCGCGGCGGCACGTTTCGTGTTCCTGCTGGCACTGAGACCAGTATTCGGCGTTCAGAACGAACGCGTACGCGACGTCGTGTTCTTGCACAGCGGGCGCGAAAAGCGCGCTCACATGGGCGTGGTGACGCTGTGCGACGCGCAATGCAACGTCGAGGCGTTTGCGGGCGCTATCGCTTTCGTCCAGGTGAACCAGGATGTTGCGGTAATCCATGATGGGCGCTCCGCGGTGGATCGAACACCGAAGCGGTGTCTCGTGCAACTCAGTCTAGGCACCGCCGTCGGTTTGGAATTGATTTGGGTCAAGCCCAATCCGGTGGTCTGCCAGAGAAGCCGCGCGGCCGCCGCGGGATATCTTTGCGGTGCCGAACAACGCGCTGGACCTTGCGAGTTGGTGCAGATCAGCGCGGATGGCGCTGGCCCGTGCAAAGCTCGCGTCGACGGTCCGCCTGGAACCGGCCGCGATGAAAGCCGAGTTGCTGCTCAAGCGTGACTCAAGCACGACTCAATTCGCTGCGCTGAGTGCGTCGCGTAGCGCGGCGGCAAAACGTTGGAACGCTCCCAGCGAACCCGCGATGCTCTGGTATTTTTCGCGGCCGATCTGGCCATCCAGCGTGACCAGCATGCCGGCGGCGCGCGCGAGCGAGAGCAGTGATTCGGCGTCGTCAGGGGCAATCACCGCGGCGAGCGGAACGGTGGACAGCGCAGGGTTGTTCGCGGGTTGCATGACGATGCTCCGAGGGGCGAGCTTTTCGAGCGGTTCGCTACGTCTCCAGTATGGTCAGCGCAGCGAGGCGCACCAATGAGCGGGCGCTGAAAGTGATGTAGGTCTTGTTTTGGGCCCGTAGGCATTGTCCTACAGGCTCAGTCATCCGATCGGAGCCGATGAAGTGATCGAGATCTTGACGCTGACAGCCAATCCCGCCGTCGATGTGTCGACAGAAGTCGAGCGCCTGGTCGACACGCACAAGATGCGCTGCGAGGCGGGCAGGCGCTATCCGGGCGGAGGCGGTATCAACGTCGCACGCGTGATCCAGCGTCTCGACGCCGCGCGCGCCCATTGCCTCGCGCTCTATCTCGCGGGCGGCGTGGCGGGCGACTCGCTGGATCGATTGCTGGCCGCCGAGCGCGTCAATTGTCGAAGGCTCGATATCGCTGGCGAAACGCGGGAAAACTTCTCGGTGAAAGAGCGCTCAACGGGCCGCGAGTTCCGCTTCGTGCTGCCCGGCCCGCGTGTGGATGCCGGCGAATGGGCGCGCGCGCTGGCGTTCTACGAGGCGCTTATGCCCGCACCGCCATATCTCGTGATGAGCGGTAGCCTGCCGCCGGGTTTGCCGGCCCGTACCTATGCGGACCTCGCACGGAGCGCGAATGCCCGCGGGACGCGTGTGGTGCTCGACACATCCGGGGTGCCGCTCGCCTTGGCGCTCGAGGTTGTTTACCTCGTGAAACCGAGCCTTGGCGAACTGGCGGAGCTTGCCGGGCGGCCGCTCGCCGACGAGGCGGCGCAATTGGCCGCCGCGCAGGAACTCGTGGCGCAACGGCGCGCGGAAGTCGTTGCGCTGACGCTGGGGGGAAACGGCGCGCTGATTGTTTCGCCTCAGGACTCGATACGGGTGAAGGCCCTGCCCGTGCCGGTTTCTAGTTCGGTTGGCGCAGGCGACAGTTTTCTCGCGGGGCTGGTTGTCGCGTTGTGCAGGGGCGACGGGCTGGCGGCGGGTGCCCGTCTCGCACAGGCGGCGGCATCGGCGACCCTGCTGACAGACGGCACAGCGCTTTGCGACGCGGCCCAGGTGAGACGGCTCTATGACGGCGGCACGCCGGAGTCTTGAGCGTTGAGCCGCCGATTCGGGTGGTGATTCACGCAGCGATTCGGCCTGCTGCCGGACGACAGCGGCCCACGCGCTTCCCCCGCTCGACGGCTCATCAATGCGAAAGCAGAACCGGAACAGTAGCCGATTCGAGCAGTGAGAGCGTGACGCCGCCGAGCAGGCGCTCGCGCCACTGCGGATGACCGTAGGCGCCCGCCACTATGAAATCGCAGCCGTTCTTTGCGACCCACGAAATCAGGGTCTCGCCCGCTGTCTCGTCCGAGTCGCTGAAGTCTTGCGCAAAGTCCACATTGACCGCGTGGCTTGCCAGCAGCAGGTCAATGTCCGAGATCCCGGTGCCGGGCATCGGAGTTTGTGACGAATTCGACGTATCGATGTGCAACACCGTCACGCGCTTCGCAGTTTCCAACAGCGGCATTGCGTCATGCACCGCACGCGCCGCTTCGCGGCTCCCGTCCCATGCGATCACGATCGCTTCGCAGGTGGCGCGCAGCGCGCCCGCGTAAGGCAAGACGAGTACTGGCCTGCCGGACGTCATAACCACATGCTCGAGAAAGCGCCTGCGCAGGGACGCGGTATTGTCGTCGGGGTTCGCCTGGCCTGCCACGAGCACATCGGCGTGGCGGCTGCGGCGGACGATCGGCTGTTCGGCGTAGAAGTCGAACGCGATCCACTCGCCGTCCATGCCGACGCGCCTCAAGGCGTGGTGAAAGGACTCTTCGGCCGCAGCCTGCTGGCCGCGCCGCACGTCACAGTATTCGCTGTAGTACGGGGCACCGCCGGCGACCGTGAAATAGGCGCGCGAGTCTGGCGCGAACGGCGAATAAAGGCCGATGAGGTGGGCATCGAAGCGTCCCGCGAGCGTCAGCGAGAAATCGAGTCTCGCTTGCGTGCGTTCGTCCGGGTCGAGATAAGCGAGCACGGTCTTGTACTGCATGGCGACCTCTCCTGGGGGAAATGGCGTGCCGGGGAGCACGCTCTCGGGTAGTGCGTTTCGCTGCGCCGCGGGACGCGCGCGGCCAGACGGAAGTGACTGGTTGCATGTTGTCGCCGGATGCGCGTCGAGACTTGATGTACATCAAGTCTTAGTCTGCCGCCGACATTCAACTGGCGAACCACCACGCGCTCCAGACGCAGGCGAGGATCAGCGCCTGACCCGGTACGACGGTCCACGCGAATGCGCGTTTGCCGAAGACCGCGGCCACGATGCATTTCATGATCGAGTTGGCCGTGAACGCGACGATGATCGGCATGGCCGCGTCGTTTGCGCTGAGCAGCGACTGGGCACTGAGCGCGGCGATCGAGGCGGCGGCGGAGTGCGTGTCGATGAGGCCCCCGAGTATCGCCGCGATCAATAGTCCGGCCTCGCCGAACCAACGTGCAAGCAGGGTGCCGCTGAGCGTCAGGATCATAAGCGTCGAGGCGAGCAGCAACGCCGCTTTCAGATCCACAGCGCGGCCGATCACCAGTGCCTCCTGCATCGGCTTGCGTATCGCGCGCCAGGCGATGAGCAGACCCCAGGCCAGTGCGCCGAGCGTGCCCGCGGCGAACGCCGGCGC
Organism: Paraburkholderia sp. J94; assembly: GCF_905220285.1. NCBI lineage: Bacteria > Pseudomonadati > Pseudomonadota > Betaproteobacteria > Burkholderiales > Burkholderiaceae > Paraburkholderia > Paraburkholderia sp. J94. The sequence goes on from NZ_CAJMZH010000016.1 coordinate 211,845, forward strand.
AAGCTGGCGCAGCAGCGGCTCATGAACGACGCCGACGATCAGCGCCAGTTGCACTGGCGTCGCGACCGAGGAGAGCGCGGCGGCGGCGGCGAACTGCGGACAATCGGCTTGCGAAAGCGCGGCACGGCGACCCATCGTCGTGATGGTCGCAATGCTGGAAACGAAGCCGCCCAGCAGGCCCGCGAACGGCAAGCCGACACGCGCGCCAAACATCAGCTGTGCCAGGTGACCAAGGGCGCTGATCGCCATGACGAGAACGGCGAAGCGCCAGACTGTCTGAAGATTGATCGCACCGAGCGGGTCGACGGGACGGTCGGGGAGCATCGGCAGGATGATCAATGCGGACGCGGCCAGCATCAGCAGATCGACCACCTCTTTGTGATTGAGACGCGCCACGACGAAGCGGTGCAACGGCGCGCGCGCCGCGAGCACGATCGTGAGTGCCACGCCCAGCGCGGCGGCGAGTGGCGCGTCGATGACGGCCAGCGCGCCCAGCAGCAGTGTGGCGATCAGCGCCGCTTCGGTGGTCAACCCCGGATCGTCGTGAGGCCGCAGGTAGGCGGCAGTGGCCAGCGCGGTCAGCGAGAGAACCAGCGTGGCGGCCAGTATCGTGCCGCCGACACGCATGGCGATCGTACCGAGCAACGCCGTGATGGTGAAGGTGCGGATGCCGGCAGCGGCACGGGCCACGCCTTCTCCCTTGCGTCGCTCGCGTTCCGCGCCCACCAGCAGACCCACACCCAGCGCGACGGCAAACGGCATGTACTCGTCATTGATGGGCAACATATCGCGTTGTTACGGCGTGGTGATCGTGCAGCAGCCATCGTAGGGCGGGGGGGGCTGCGCAATGCGTGCTAAACGTGTTCGGTGCGTAGCGAGGCGAAAAGGGCGTGAAAAGGCGTCATCTGATCGTGGACGGCGTCTGACAACAGGGGGCTACGGCGTTGCGCACGGCCGGGACAAATACGAACTGCGCGTTCGTGCCCTGACGCTTGTTCACGACCACGACGCGCACCTGTTTCGTCCCCGCCGCGTAGGCGGCCACCTGATAGCGTCCGGGCGGTAGCGCCACGTAGAGATACGGACCGAGCGTGCGCGTCCTGAAGACCGACGCGCCCGAAGGCACGACGATCTCGACATCGACGTCCGAGAGGAACTGGCCGCCCTCCGTCAAAAACGTGAGTCGCAGGCTGTACTGACGCGCCACGCTGCGAAGCGCATCGGCTTCGTCGATTCCGACGCCGCCGGTGATATAGGCAATGCCGTTCTGCATGGACCGCGTCGCCACGGTGGTCGTATCGGAAGCCGCGATGTCCGCGGCGCCAAAACTCGCACCAGACGTCATTGCTGTCATCGCCGTCATCAGTGCGACGGCAAGCGTAATTTCATGGATGCGTTTCATGGACTTCTCCTCGCACCGTCGATCGGCAGGCTGGTTAGCCAAGGATCGCTCGCAAGTGGGATAGACGTCTGATGCAGGTCAAACTATCGCTGTGTCGTGGCCGCGCTTGTCTGTTGATGCAAATCAACCGCGTGGCTCCGGTGAACCCGAAGATTGGCGTCAGGCAACGCGGTGCGGCACCGGGTACCCCGGGTGAGGAGGCAGGCCATGTACGAGAAAATCATGATGGCGTTCGACGGCAGCGAGACCTCGCTGCAAGCGCTCGAGGAAGCGCTTCGCTTTGCACAACTGGCCGGGGCGAAACTCTATGTGGCGCATGTCATCGATGTGATCGCGCCGCTTGGTATGGGGCTGACCTATGTCCCGCCGGACCTCATCGACGCATATCGGGAGGAAGCGAAGCGGCTGCTGGACGTCGCGCGATCCAAGGCTGTGGCGGCCGGTGTGACGTGCGAGACAATGTTGCTGGAACTGGAAGGCGTCACCGACGGCGTGGCGGTGTGCCTGAACCGATGTGCAACGCGCATAGACGCGCAACTTGTCGTACTCGGCACGCATGGCCGCCGCGGCGTGAGTCGCGCTTTCCTCGGCAGCGTGGCAGAGGCGTTCGTGCGCGTGGCAGACTGCCCGGTGCTGCTCGTGCGGGGGCTTTTATGAGCGTGCGGTGCTCGCCGGCTCACTGGCTCGTGAAGGTCACGCACGCCGCTCTCGCGCATTTGTCGGCATTGTCTCTCGAAGAGGGCGCGCAGTCCTTTCACCAGTTCGTCACCGTCTTGCGTGCGAGCGCCGGCAACTGCCCCCAGCCGACCGGCGCGTAGACGGCGCCACCCGCGAGGCCGACCAGCTCAGTGAAGCGCTGGAGCGTCGCGCCCGCCATGACATGCACGGGCGGACCGCCGAAGTAGCTGTTGGTCCGCAGCCACGGCGCGCGTCGGCTATTGATCTCCTGCACGCTGAAGGGGTGCGCATGTGCGCCGGTTTCCGGCGTGAGCAGCGGACCGTCGAAGGCGATCTTGAGAATCTGGTCGCGTTCGCCGCCGTAGGGCAATCCGGCCTCGGATGTGTAAGGCGACTTTTCCCAGTTGTCACCCCATTGCTGCTCTAGCGGTGCGCGTGTGAAGTACGCCCAAGGCGCGCAAACATAGCAGAGGCGATAGACCTCCTGGACGCCGGTCAGATCGACGCGCGTAGCCATTGCCAACTCCTTCTTTCCCTGAACACGCCGGGAGCCGATCACGCTGCCGGTTTGCCAACGGTCTGCGCGAGGATCGGCAACTCGTCCTCATTCAGCCTGAGCACATCGGCGAGCAGCCGATGGTTGATCCAGCCGCGCACCACGGTAGCGAGCCCCTCGGAGGCGCAATAGAGCGAGACGTTCTGGCAAATCGCGCCAGCGGCGATGCCCGCGAACAGTTCGCGCTGCCGACGCGGTGTCGATAGCACTTGCGAGCCGCGCAGCACGTAGACGAGATCGAGCGGCGCCTTGCCCACGAAGTCCTGGTAGCCCGTCATGTTGCGCGCGTCGACGGCATGCTTGAGCACCAGCCGGTCGAATTCGGGCTCGTAGCGATACACGCCGTGAGGTAAGGCGACATAGATGTCGATCTCGTTGCAGGCCTGAGCCGACGGTGCGGTATGGCCATCGGTTTCGGTGCGATTGATGCCGTTCGCAGCCCAAAGCAGTTCGCCGAGCGTGTCCAGCGCAATGGGCGAGTCCGCGTACTCGCGCGTGCTTCTGCGACGTGCAAGCGCGCTCATGAGCGGCGCACCGAAGTCGTGCCGGGGGCGCGGAAGGTCGATGAAGACAGGCGCCTCGCCGCTCGCGCGAGCGGGCGGCAACTGCGGCGCGGGTTCGTACTCGATGCTTTGAATAGAGGTCATGACATTGCTCCAGTCGCTGGCGAGCCGGTCGAACCGGGTCGGTGCACGCGGCGCGCCCCGAATGGCTCGTCAACGCACACGGGATATACGGCCATGCCGCCGATGGCGGCGCAGTGCAAATGCGTGATGCCTTGAGCGAGTACGCGTGTCATGGCATCCGTTTGCCGTTTCAGTCTCGGCGCGCGGAGCGGGTGCACCATTGATTCAGGTCAATCAGGGCAGCGCGCGAGGAGTGCGCGTTGCGGCCCTCCTTACGGTGAGCCGGCGAGGTACGCCGCAGGCATCGACACGTCCTGCGTGCTTATCGCATCCTTGATATGTGTCAATTCGAGGTCGGCGGCGCGGCGCACGATGAATCTGTGTGTGCAGCGACCTTGTCGCGCTTGCCCAATGTGAAAGGAGCCAAAGTCATGCAACACCTGATCGTGGCCGCGCATCCGGTCGAGGACAGCCTCACCATGAGCTTGACGCGGATGTATGTTGGCGAACTGGTCCGCCTGGGGCATGACGTGCGCGTTCATGATCTGTACCGCATGGGGTTCGATCCCGTGCTACCCGCGGAGGAACTGATCGACGGGAGGAACGCGCACATTCGAATGGTCGACGTACTGGCCGCTCAGGAGGATGTGCTCGAAGCGGCTGTTCTGACCGTCATCTACCCGCTCTGGTGGATGGCGATGCCCGCGATGATGAAGGGCTATATCGACCGCGTCTTCAGCCGCGGCTTTGCGTACACGGTGGAGCAGGGCGAAGTGCGCGGCTTGCTCGGCGGGCGGCGGGCGGCGATGGTGACGGTCTCCGGCGCGCCGCTGGCTTCGCTCACCGACGACGGTCGCTGGCAGACGATGCAGTTGCTCCAGGACGTGCACGTATTCGGCGCGGTCGGGTTCGACGTCGTCGGCCATCTCCATTTCGATGAAGTTGGCCCGGCGTTGCCCCCTGCGGACGCGCAGGCCGACTTCGCGCGCGTGCGCGAGTTCGTTCGCGGACACTTCGCTTCGGTGCTCGCGTGAACACGTCCATCAAACCGGAACGGCCGCCCACGCGAAAGGCGCGCCGGGCTTTGCCGGCGCGCGTGCGCCGCCTCGTCGAGAGCCCGACCTATGTTCAGGCCGACGAGGACGGCGCCTTCCTGCGCCGCCCGGAAATGTGTGGCGTGCGTTTGCAGCTCGACTACTGGAAAGCCGCGGAGAAGTTGCAGCAGATCGGTATTCGCGACACGGTTGTGGTTTATGGGAGCACGCGCATTGATGCGCCCGCTCGCGCGCGCCGTCGGCTTGCAGAGGTGCGCGCGAGGCTCAAGGCCAAGCCGTCCGACGCGCAGCGCCAACGCGCGGTTTGTGCGGCGGATGCAAAAGTGCGCCACAGCGTTTATTACGAAATCGCGCGCGAGTTCGGGCGGCTGGTCGGCGCATCGCAAGGAAGCCCACGGCTTCCGAGGCTCACGATCGTGACGGGCGGCGGCCCCGGCATCATGGAGGCTGCCAATCGTGGCGCGTTTGAGAGCCATTCTCCTACCGTCGGCATGAATATCGCGCTGCCATACGATCAGCTTCCGAACGCGTATCTGACGCCCGAATTGTGCTTCCGATTTCACTACTTCGCCATTCGCAAACTCCATCTGCTCGAAAGGGCAAAAGCGGCGGTGTTCTTTCCCGGCGGCTATGGAACCTGTGACGAATTATTCGAAGTCCTGACGCTTCTGCAAACGAAAAAAATCGATCCGATTCCGGTCGTTCTGGTTAGCGAAGCGTATTGGCGCAGCCTTGTCGACTTCGACATGATGGCGGACGAAGGCATGATCGCGCGCGACGACCTCGCGCTATTCTGCTTTTGCGAGAGCGCGCAGGAGATCTGGTCGGCAATCTGCAAGTGGCATGACGCTAGAGCATAAATGCAAATGCAGACCAGTTGGACGAATCGTCCGTATCGGCCGCATCGCAGCCGATTTTTCGATGGTGATCAGGCAGTTTTATCAGCGTTTAGATCAGGAGTGAGAGGCAATGAAATCCGATATCGAACTGAAGCGCGACGTCGAAGCTGAATTCGCTTGGGACAAGTCGATCAACCCTGCGGAGATCGGGGTGGGTGTGTCGAACGGCGTCGTCACCTTGTCGGGCCATACAACCAGCTTCGCGCAGAAACTCGCTGCGGAGCGGGCTGCGGCCAGGGTCGCGGGTGTGCGCGGAATCGTCGTCGAAATGGAGGTGCGTCTTGCGCGCCATGACGTGCGCAGCGACGAGGACATCGCAAACACGGTGCGCTCGATTCTGGAGTGGAGCGTCGGTTTGAACAATCAGATGGTTCAGGCGCAGGTCGAGAAGGGCTGGGTCACGCTGGTGGGAGAGTGCGATTGGGGCTATCAGAGTCACGCCGCGAAAAACGCAATTGCGCATCTGCTCGGCGTCACGGGCGTCACCGACACAATTCGCGTCCGGGGCGAGGCCTCGGCGGAGGATATCGCTGTCGGCATTCGCGACGCGATACAGCGTCACGGCGATCGTGAAGCGAAACATATCGGGATCGAGATTGACGACGGCACGGCCATCCTCACAGGCAAAGTTGCGTCGAACGCCGAACGCAGGCTCGTGTACGGGGCGGCCAAAGCGACGTCAGGTGTGCGGGCAGTCGTCGACCTGCTCGAAATCGAGTGACGGTGCCGCCGGAATCATGGGGAGGTACCGGCTGATCTGTCGATCGAGGGCGAATGCCCGCGCTTGCATGTACCTCGCCTTTGGTCATGCATCATCGACGGGCGGCTCAGAGGATTGGTGGATGCGATCTGCGGATTCGCCGTTTAAACAATAATTCTGCGTCCGCTTTTTCGTCTGACAATATCCTGTTGTTTATCAGCTTATCGGGCTGGCGGCAATGTGAAGTTCAATAAATGTCCTTTCTGGATTAGCCACTAATGGTTGGGGAATTCTCGCCGTTAGCAGGGCAGGTGACCAAAACATGCCATGCAGATTCTCCTGCGTAGCGGGGAAATCATGGCGGGACATTAAAAACCTCTAGCCCCAGGTAGCGACCTCTATGCCTCAGGATGTCAGCATTCGTGCCCGCCTCGCGATGGCGATGGCCTTTCTCGCAGTTTTGCTCGTCATTGGCGGCCTGATGGGTGTCGGCGGCGTGTTCGTAAGCAATAACGATGTAAAGGAGTTGTACGCGAACCGACTGGCCTCTTCCGAGGCCTTGGGGCAGGCGAACGTTGCACTGTCCAGGGCACGTCTGTGGTTGTATCGCATCGCACTCGATCCGACGAGCCCTGACGTGCTGCAGGAGACGCTGACCGCCCGTAACCTGCTGACTGCCGCAAGGAATGCGTGGGACAGTTACCGCGCGTTGCCGTTTTCCAGCGCCGACGAGGCGCGTCAAGCGCACGACGTCAACGAGAAGTTCGGCTTGCTCGTCACAAACGGGCTGGACCTGATGTTCGCGGCGATCGAAACTCATGACGCGGCGAGGATTGCCGACGTCTGGAAACACTTGCCGCCTTCCCTGTTTATCGATGTGTCCGACGGCATGGACTCACTCGGCGGGACTCAGGTCACGACCGCACGGGAATTGTTTGATGCCGCTCAGACGCGTTTTCGCTGGTTTTTGGCAATTGCCATCGTGGGTATCGCGATTGCCCTGGCGGCCGCGATTCTTGCGTGGCGATCGCTACAGCGCGCAATAGGCGGTCCGCTGGATCGAGCGCTCGATCACTTTAGCGCCATCGCAAACGGCGACCTCACTGCAGAAGTCGAAATCCATTCGCGCGATGAGATGGGGCGATTACTGGAAGGGCTGAAGGCTATGCAAGGCAAGCTCATTCGGACAATCGGCGTCGTTCAGGATGGTTCGCGCCTGATCGAAACGGCCAGTCATGAAATTTCCGAAGGCAACGTGGATCTTTCGCAACGCACGGAAGAGCAGGCGGCATCGCTGGAGCAAACCGCTGCATCCATGGATGAGTTGACGGCGACTGTGCGCCTGAACGCCGAGAATGCGAAACAGGCAAGTGAAGTGGTGAGAAACACTGCGCGGCTCACCGATCAGGGTAATGAGGCGACGCAGGCCGTGGTGCGGACTATGCGTGGCTTATCCGATTCGTCGGGAAAAATCGCGGAGATCATTGGTGCGATTGAGGGCATTGCTTTCCAGACCAATATTCTTTCTCTGAATGCAGCCGTGGAGGCCGCCAGGGCCGGTGAGCAAGGGCGAGGCTTCGCCGTTGTCGCCAGCGAAGTGCGTTCGCTCGCGCAACGCAGCGCAACGGCGTCGCGCGAAATCAAGGACCTCATTACCGATTCGTTGAATCGGGTCGGAGCAGGAGCGAAACAGGCGGATCGCGCGATTTTGGCGATGCAGGAAATTCAGGCTTCGGTTAAGCGTGTCAGCCATTTGATGGACGAAATTGCCGTTGCCTCGGACGCCCAATCGAAAGATATCGAGCAGGTGAATCAGGCTGTCTCCGAAATGGACCGTGTGACCCAACAGAACGCGGCGCTCGTGGAGCAGGCGTCCGCGGCGGCGCTATCGCTCAAGGTACAGGCCGGGCAACTCGAGACGGCGATTTCGGTCTTTCGCGTGGGTTGAGTAAGGTAACGCGCTTTATGCTCCGATCGAATTGCCTCGCAGTTCAATCAGTCGCGTCGATACCTGGCATGCGGAACTTAAGGCGCGCCGACGCGCGTTTGTTTGCCCAACACTTCGTGACAGATGTCCAGCCACGCACGCGCTGCGTGCGACATATACCGATCCGCGGACCAGATGTGCGACAGCGTCCAGTCCAGCGACGGCTCCGTCACTCGCGCGACCGCAAGATTGCCGGCGTCGAGGTGTGCGAGGAAGGGCTCGGGCAGGAAGGTAGTGCCGAGACCCGCTGCCGCCATGGCAGCGAGAAAGTCCCAATGTCCACTCCTTGCCACGACGTGCGGTTCGATACCGGCCTCGCGGAAGGCTGCAAGAACGCGGCGGGTCAATGCAAAACCCTCGTCGAGCAGGATAAGCGGCTCGGCTTTGAGCGCGGCAAGCCGCACGGTCCGGCGTCCATGCCATGAGGCTTCACGCGGACCCACCGCCCAGATCGAATGGCGTGCGATCACGCGGCTTGCAAGACCTTCTGGATTGCTTCCGGGTAAAAGTACTGTGGCGCCGACTTCCAGCTCTCCCGATATGACCTTCTGCTCGAGCAATTGTCCACCGTGTTCGGCGAGATGCAATTCGAGCTTCGGGTAACGTTGCTGAAAGGTCCTGACGGCGCCTGGGAAAAACAGATTCCCCATTGGCGGCATACCCACGGAGAGTTGACCGCGAGAGAGCTGTGCGACATCGGCGACTTCCAACTGCAACTGTTGAATGACGGAAAGCGCCTGCAACCCACGTTCGTACACCACACGCCCCATGTCGGTGAGCTGAACTTGCCTTCCATCACGGATCAACAGCGGTTGGCCGACTTCGTCTTCCAGTTGCTTCACCATCTTGCTGATTGTCGACTGGGTGACAAACACCGCGGCGGCAGCCTGCGTGAAGCTGCCCAGTTGAACGGTTTCGACAAAATAGCGCAGCGCGCGGATATCTATCGACATATCAGTCTTGTTACGCATGAAAAATACGACTGGATTTTATGACATTAAATCACGATATGCATCGCCGAATTTTCATTAAACTGCCTCTCGGCTGAAGTTCGGCACGCGTGATTCGTCTTACGAAGCAGCGCTCCACCGGCCACGCGCCTGATCGTGAGCGCTGCAGCCTGTTCGCGGATCAGGCGATGTGACCCGCGCGCGCTCGCTGGTCATTCGCGAAACAAGATAACGACTGAAGGTCTGATGGATACGCTACAAAATATGCGGGTGTTTGTCCGCGTGGTCGAGGCGGGCAGTTTCACTGCAGCTGCCCAATCGCTCGATTCGACCACGGGAGCGATGTCGCGCGCGGTCTCGGAGCTTGAGGCGCATCTGCGCACCCGCTTGCTCAATCGCACGACGCGCCGTCTCGCACTCACGACGGCCGGCGAGCGTTATCTGCAGCGCTGCAAGCAGATTCTTACCGACGTCGATGGCGCCGAAGAGGAAGCCAGCTGTGCACACGAGCGTCCAGCGGGCGCGCTGCGTATGCATAGTTTCGCGAGCATCGGGCAGCACTATGTGCTGCCAGCGATTTCACAGTATCGCGCACGGCATCCCGACGTCACGGTCGAACTCACGCTCTCGCAGCGTATGCCCGATCTGTATGGGGGCAGCAGCGACGTGTCGCTGGTGATCGCGAGCTCGTTGCCGAATTCCGATCTCGTTTCGCACCGGCTGGGCGTGTCGTGCAGCATTCTGTGCGCGTCGCCCGAATACATTCAAGCGAACGGCGCGCCGCGAACGCCGGCTGATCTTGCGCGTCACGACTGCCTGATCCTGAAGACGCCCACGGCTCCCGCGCACGAGTGGACGCTCGAAGGACCGGAAGGCGCCGTTGCGATGCATGTCGACGGGCCGGTGCAGGTGAATATCGCTGAGTCGCTGGCCGTCGCGATTAGAGAGGGTATGGGTATCGGCATGCTGCCCGTCTATGCCGCGATCGAAGGGCTGCGCAGTGGCGCGCTCGTGCGCGTGCTGCCGCAACACATCTTGCAACGGGTCAATGTGTATGCGCTTTATCCCTCTCGCAAGTTCGTCGATGCGAAGACCCGAACCTGGGTGGAGTTCTTGCGCACCTATCTGGGAGAGGTGATTGCGCGGGACATGTCGGCGCTCGAAACGCTTGCACGAGGACAACTCGCGGATTAGACGGCGGTCGCGGCATCTGGCGAGTCGCCTGGGCCCGGCGCGACGCGTATATTGACGAGCACAACGGCCTGAATCCGGGCAAGATTCCGCCCGACAAACAAAAATGCCAACCCGGCTTGAACCGCACCCCAAGAGTTGGACATTGATCCAATTTTTTGGGTGTTTTTCATGGTGAAGTACGACGAGCGATTCAAGCCGCCGATCGACGGTATCACAAAAGGACGGCGCAAATTCGATAATATGAAATGGGATTTCGGCTGCTGGAGTGGGTGCAAGGGAACCAGGCTCTGTCTGAATTGATCTGTGTCAATTGCTGGCGGCGGATCCGCGGGAGCATGCAACTCGACGTCCTGCGTTGATCGTGAGGTGCGAAATGAACCAGCAATCCGGCACGAAGTTATTTATGTCATTCACGAGGATTCTGGTCGCGGTGGATTCGACACCGGCGTCGTCTGCGGCGCTCAAGTATCTAAAGCCGCTCGTTCATGGCGGCGTAACCGTGCGCGTGGTGTCCGTGGCAGAAAACCCGCACACGCTCGTGCCTCTCGGCGGATGGGCGGGTGTGCAGCTTCAGGGGGCGCGGCTCGAATTGCTGCGTGATGCGGATGCCGCGATCCAGGCCGCACAAGCCAAACTGCAGGGATGCGACGCAAAAATAGAGGGCCAACTCATCGACCTTTGCAAAGTGGGCGGTCATCTTGTAGACGCACTCAGCAATGCGATTTCGCAATGGTCACCCGATCTCGTAGTTTTGGGAACCCGCCATCATCAGGGCTTGTTGCGTTGGGTGGAGGGCGAGGTCTCTGCGCCGCTGGCCCGACTGCTCCATGCACCGGTCCTGATCGTCCCGCCCGAATACAAAGGCGCCACGGATGGTCCGCCTTCGCGGGTTCTTTTCGCGACGGACGGCAGTGATGCGTCCCTGTGTGCGCTGCGTGCAGGCGCTGGTCTCGTCGCGCCACGTTCCAATTGGCGCATCGTCTACGTCGTCGACCGCCTGCTCGCCGCGGGAACCGGGCCTTTTGAAAGGCAGCTCGAAGACACCCTGACAGAGATCGGCCGGGTCGCCCTCAAGGCGGCAGTCGATGAACTTGCCGTGTATGGCCGACAAAGTGAACGGGCGGTGGAAACCGCGCTTATTAAGACAAGCAGTTCGTTCGATGACGTACCACATGCGATCGAGCGTGATGCCGTGCGCTCGAAGTCGCAGCTCGTACTCCTCGGAACGCACGGACGACGCGGCCTGGCCCGCTGGCTGCTTGGCAGCGTCGCCGAACGGACTCTGCGCTTGACGACCGTTCCGCTATTGCTCGTGCTATCGCCTCGCGAATAGGTGCGGAAGACGTGTTGGCTCGCTGTTCGGCCCCGTCGGCGCAGTGTCGGGCGCAAGCGCGCTTTGCGCTTCGCCCGATGGCGCGCAATCTGTCGCTACTGGGGCACTACAGGGCCCGCATGGCGGCATCGATATGCAATCCGCCGGGCAGCAATTCCGATCGCGGGTAGCGGACCAGCGTGAAGGCACGCGTTCGGGGCGGATCGCCGGGAATGCGAGCGACCCGAAATTCGATCTCGCGGCTCGCCTGAGTCTCGTCCTCCCTGACCACATTCAGGAGGTCCAGACGGATGCGGCGAGCTTCGATGTACAAAGCGTCTGCTGGATGAGCGCAGACATGGCAGACCCGGTCCAGTTCGAACTCGATCGCTTCAGTCGGAACGCGAAGGGAAGCCAGGCTGCGGGCGTTTTCGTCAATCTGGATCTGTAACCTGGCCAGTTCGTCGGCATCGTCGTCCGGGCGCTCACCGAGCACCGAGCGAACCCCTGTGCCCTGGCGCTCCAGCAAAGCGACACGCGCCTCAAGCAGTTCACGTCCTCTTGCAAGGAGGTCGCGGCGGTCGGCAGCCAGTCGCGATAGTCCTTCAAGTGCCAGTTGGTCTACCAGCCGGCGGGCAATCGCGTCATGCAGTTCGATCTCCGTCTGAGCGCAGATAATGATGCGGTGGTCGCTGAAGCAGATCTGAGTCTGAGGAACGTCATGGCGGACAAGCTCTCCCTCGAGTGCAACGCCGAGGACGTGACGCTCTGTCATCGCCATGCCGAGGGTCGCATAGGCGTGCGACATGGACGGGTTTCGATCGAAGTAATCACGCAGGGCTTGCGAGCGGCTGAACATTTTTGCCAGATCGTCTGGTGTCGCGAAAAATGCCCTGATTAACGGATCGGTTGACCACGTTGCCGAATTCGCCTCATGTGCTGGCGGCAACGAGCCGATCAGTTCGTCGATGTAGGCGAGCGCCACGCCGACTGCGTCAGCCAGACGTTCGTTGTGGCGCCGCGCGTGTTTCAGGCGTGGGTTGATCGCGATGGTGCGGTCGATCATTTCGGCGAGGCGCATACTGTCCGAATGCGGATGGGGCGACCGCTTCGGCTGTGACAGCCAATCAAGGAGACCCATATTGCACTCCGTGAGTCGGGTTATCGCTGCGTTCGGAATTCCCAGCCGGAGATGCGCCTGGGCGACCGGGCAGATCGGGACCTGACTGCGGCGCAGCCATGCGGTCCACCTTGGGGCCGGGAACCGTGAGGGGGGCCGTCGTGGCTGGCGTCGTCGGTGCCACGGTTGCACTTACAAGCAATCCCGTCGACGCAAGAAAGATGGCGGCCAATAATACGAATTCCATAGAGACTGCTCCTTATGGCGTTGGAACACATGCTGGAGGGCACCCAGGTGGCTCGGCTTGCCACGCGTATTCGCGCTCAGGAGGCGCTCGCCTGGTCCCCCAGACGAGCTTTGCCGTGGGTCACCCGGAGGAAACGAGTGTTGGCCGTAACGCCTCTACAGTGCTGGCTTCATCGCTTTCGGCAAGCGTCGATGTTTCGCAGTGTCCGTTCGACGTTGGACGAATCGACGGTTCGAGGGCTAGCCAGATGCGCTCCCCTGCGTAAGGCTGAAAATTGTGCTCCCGGATTGCACGCAAAAGCGTCTGCGTGCCCAGTTGGAAGGCCAGGCGGAATTGCTCGTCCGATGAGTCTGCTGCACCGAGCGAGGTGCGTACGGATTCAAGCGAAATCGCGAAGGCTCGGTATCCCCACCCGAATCCGTACGCTGAGAACCACACATCGGTTCCGTGAACCAGCAAGGGCGGGGTAATCCAGATCGATGGCCGATACATTGAAGTCACTCCTCTGAAGATACGAGGTCGTTGAGGACGGACATCCGCCTGACGACCTGCCGGGCGTGCGTCGTTTGCTGGCTACGACGCCGTTTGGGGTGCCGATCTAGTCAGATAAATCAGGCGCGATGGGCACCAAATCCGTTGTCGTTGCCGTCTGCGTTCGTGACACCGACCGCCGTACATGGCATGCATGAAACGCTAGGCGTCGGGGCGGCTATTTCGCTTGACATAGGTCAAGTCTTCGCGGTCAGCGCAACAAGGTGGCAATCAAGTGCCCCTTCTGTGACTTGATCTCCAGACGCTGGTTGATTTGAATCAACCAGCGCAGGCGCATCGTTGAGTCTAGTTCTAGTTGGAGACAACACTCGCGGGTTCAGTAACGTGCAATTCCCGATGGGCAGCGAATGCAAACTGCCCCGGACACCGAATCGATTGCAGGTGCCAAATTTCAGTGCACGCGAGTTCGGTCCGGCGTGAGGGGGATGCGCGTCGCGCCGAAGAGTCGATGCGGGATGCGACCTCACGAAGGAGGGGAAATGGCCTGGAATCGTCGTTACAGTCTGATTAGCCATCTGCGCTCTTCGCTCTGGATAGTGCCGATGGTCGCCGTGGTGGCGGCCTTGATACTCAAACGCGTCGCCGTTGCCTTAGGTGGCTGGCTGGTCCACGTACATGGCTATGATGTTCAGAATGGCTTTCTCGCCGTGAGCGCTGATGAAGCACACGCCATTCTCGACCGGATCTTTACGCTAAACCTGTCGTGT